>JBJEEB010000024.1:0-38025 GCA_051872655.1 Bacilli bacterium
ATAGAACAATATTATAGTTATTCTAAAAAGTTGCACTTGACTTTTTAATTATTAATTTTTGTAAATATTCTTTAAATAATTTTCTAATTCAGATAATTTAATTTTATTATTTAAGTTTTCTATAAATGTCTCATTAGAATAATTAAAAGCTAGAAAAGTTATATCATAATTATAATTTTGTGTGGTTCTAAATATGTAAGATTAGTTTTATCTATTGTTCTTAAATTACCATTAATAATAATTGGCTTAACTCTACAAAACTCACATATAATCTCTAATCTCTTTCTTAATGATTCTTCCATTCTAATTTCTTATTTGATAACATTTACCATTTTAATCAATCCTTTATTTGAAATAATTTTTTCTAGACAAGAAAAAAATCAATCCTAATTCAGAATTGATTGTCTATTTATTCTCGAAACTTATAAAAGGTTCGAGAGGATTTCCCTATGGTGCCAAATGTAAGAATCGAACTTACCTCTAGGCATTACGAGGGCCTTGTTCTACCACTAAACTAATTTGGCATAACTTTCTATATAATTATAACAAAATTTATAATATATAGAAAGATTTTTTAATTAATTTTTTCTAAAGTATTATTAATAATAGAATATAGATAAATGGATACCTCTTTATTAAATACTTTTTCAATATAATTTTTATAACCATTTAATTGTTTTAAATAAGCTTCATCACTAATATTCTTTAACTTATAATCAATTATTTTAATATAATCATCATATTCTAACATTAAATCAATAATACCATGATAAATAATATTATTCTCTTCATAAACAAATTCATATTCTTTATATATTTTTGCAGTGCCAATATTTACTTTCTCTAAAAATTTAGATATAATTTCTTTATTCTTATCAGATAAATTACCTAAATTATTAAAATCAGTTAATTCAAATAACTCATGAACCCTTCTTCCATATTCTAATTTATTATCTTCTTCTTTTGTAATAAGATAAATATTCTTTTTAGAAAATGTTTTTTCCTCTTCTATTTCAAACTTAATATCAATATTTTCTACATTAATTTTATCATCTACTTTATTAAGTAAAGACATATAATTATCATTCTTAATCATATTATAATCTTTTGATAAATTAATATTAGTAATATCAATATTTTTATAATAAGATTTAATAATAGGTTCTAGTGAATACATAATACTAGCAAAACTATTATATTTTTCTCTAATACTATCATCCACTATATCATTAATATAACTATCGTTTTCTTTATTATTTGAAGGTAATAAAAATATCATTTTTTCTTTTGCTCTAGTTAATGCCACATAAAAAAGTCTTATTCTTTCACTAATATTTTCTCTCACATAATTTTTATAACTAAGAGTATGATAAATAGTATTATATAAGAAATTATCCTTATATGGAATAATAATACCATATTTATTATCATAAGAATATTTACTAATAGCTTCCCTTATATTAAACCTACTATAAAGACCACTATAATAACAAATGTTAAATTCTAATCCTTTTGAAGCATGAATAGTCATTATTTTAACAGTATTACTATCATTATCACTAATATTATATTCTATCTTCATATTATTTTCTATAATATCATTTAAATACTTCTGATAATCATAAATATCATAATTAAGATTAATCAAATTACTAGTAATCTCTTTTAATTTTTCTATTCTAAGTATATTTAAAGAATAATCCCCAATTAAAAATAACTTATTAATAAAATCATATTTATCTATAATAATATCCATTAATTGATCTAAAGTAATATTATCAATATCTTTAGCAATACTATAACTAATATTATAAATATCACTTGAAGTAAAGTCATTATTTAAAAAATAATCAAATAATATATTATCGTCAATATTAAATAAAAAACTTCTTCCTATAGACATAAATAACTTTTTAAATTCACTATCAATAACATTATCCTTTATCTTTATAATAAAACTAATAATATTTTTAATAACTAAAATAACTTCTCCATTAGTTAAATTAACTGCTTTAACTATTGAAGTAGGAATTCCTTTATATTCTAATATTTTTTTATATAATTCAAAAGATTTACTATTATCAAGTAATATAGCAAAATCACTATATTTAATATTCCTAATACCATTTGTATCTTTACCAAATACTCTATAACCATTATTTACTTTATCATTAATGTCTTTAGCTATAACAAAAACTTCAATTTCATCTTTTTTAAAATTAGTATCATTAAAATAACTATATACTTCAAAATTATTATTCTCCCCATTATCACCATCACCCTGATACATAAGATTACCATATATCATTCTATGAGATAAAGAATATGATGCACCACCAAAATTATCATCCATAATCTTATCAAAAATTAAATTTATATTATTAATAACTTCTTTCCTACTTCTAAAGTTCTTATTAAGATCTATCTTAATACCACCATTATTATTACTATAAGAATCATATTTATTCTTAAATATATATGGATTAGCATTTCTAAATCTATATATAGATTGCTTAATATCACCTACCATATAAACATTATTATTAGATATATAAGAAATAAATTCTTCCTGAATATCATTAGTATCTTGATATTCATCAATTAATATTTCATTCAAATTATTCTTAATTTCTTCTCTAACTTCTTTATTGTCTTTTACTAATTTAATAGCCAAATTAGCAATGTCACCATATTCAAAATAATTATATTCTCTCTTATATTCACTTACTTTACTATCTAATTCTTTAATAATATCAATAATCTCTTCTACATAATTCTTAGTCTTAAGTATACCTTCTTTAATACTATAATAATTATCATAAATAACAAGTTTCTTAATTTCTTTAATATTATTAGATATCTTCTCTTTATATTCTTTAGTAATATCAGATACCCCTTTAGCTATAGGTAATTTAATATCAATATTATGTTTAATATCATCATAACTATTAGATTCAAATAAAGGATTTAGTACTAAATACATCTTATCTAGATAATCAGAGTCATCTATATACTCCAAATAATCTCTAATATTATTAATTAAATCCAATATTACTTTAACATAATCTTGAGTATCTTTATCAATATTTTTATCATTATATTTAGTAATAATATAATTATCTAAATATTCTCTCTTATTAGTTTTCAAATCTAATTTACTATTAACATTAAGAATAAATTCAAATATTTCTTTATCATCTTTAAAAGAGTATTCTTTAATAAAAGATAAAAATTTATCATCTTTTTTATTATATAAATCTTCAAAAATATCATTAAGTACTTTTCTTTTATATAATTCAATTACTGAAGAATCTATAATACTAATATCTTTACTTACATTTAGATAATAATGATATTTTTTAACTAATGATAAGGCATAGGCATCAAAGGTAGTAATATCCGCTGTATCAAGTTTTGATAATTCTTTAGTTAAACCATTCTCCCTTAACTTGTCACCAATTCTTTCCCTCATTTCCTTCGCAGCCATCTTAGTAAAAGTTAAAATTAGAAGATTATCTATAGAGACACCTTTTTTTACTTTTTCTAGTACTCTTTCAGTAAGAACTGCTGTCTTACCAGAGCCAGCACCCGCTGATACTATTATATTAGTACCTTCTTTATATATAGCCTCTTTCTGTTCATCTGTCCATTTTGGCATAATCTAAACCTCTAATTTTCTTTTTATCACTAACAATAATACTATTATAATCAAGTACAACATCAATATTTTTATATTTTGATATATAAAAAATAAGTTTTTCCAATTTATTACAAGTAAAATTACAAAATAATATTTTATCATTATCAAAACTATTATCTCTAAAATAATCAAATAAATTATACATATTACCTATTTCTTCAAAGTATACATCATTATCACCAAAATATATCATATTTATTTTTTCATTAACCTTATCACAATTATTATCAAAAACATACAAGCTCATATTTTATCTCCTATCTTGCTTTAATTTTTCTAGTAAAATAATTATAAGTATCATTAACTATATTACTCTCTATATCCATAATCTTATTCTTGCTTCTCATAAGTTCATCAAATTCTTTCTTACTAAGTGTCTCTATTAAATATCTAATCATTAAGTAAGACCAATCATAACCATTATATTTTTCTGTCTCAGTATCTAAAAACTCTCCATACTTAGAGCCATGCTTATGTAAAAAAGATATGTTAGGCATTTCTTTTCCTTCGCCAGTAATTCTCGTACTTATAAAAGTACCAAATCTATTCTCATCGTATAATTCATTTTTTTGTCCCGATAAGTAAGTAGCTAATCCCTCATCAAACCATATAATTCTATTTTTAATACCTTTTTCCTGAATATAATTTTTATATATAACATGAGTAAGTTCATGAAGTACACATGAATAAAATTTATATTTATCTACTTTATCTAAATCAACATATATTCTAACATCTTCATATCCAAAAGAACCAGCCATACTACTAGGAGGATAAAGAGCCTTAAATACTTTTTGATATTCATCCTTACTATCATATAAGTATACACTAAGTTTATCAATATATTCTAAATTAAAGAACTCTAACTCTCTCTTAATACTTTTTTCTAAATAATCAGATAATTCTAATATAACATCATCAAAATATCTAGAAGCATATATAATAAATAAATTATTATCGACTCTTTTTTCCATTCTTTACCTCTACAAGCGAATTCTCATCAATATATAATTGTCCGTCCACATTAGGAATATCAGCTTTAAAGCAATATTTATTAAGTTCCATATTTTCACTATCATTGTTCTCATTATGAACAAACTTATATCCAAAATCTATTAAAATTTCTTCTTTTTCACCTAAAAGATAATAAACATCATCAATTTCATCATACTGAAGTAAAGTATCTTTTAAATAAATAGTATCTTCTCCATTAATATTTCTTTTCATTACATTACCAAAATATTTGGACATAAAATAAACATAATTAGTTGGCATTATCTTCACTCTCCCTATTAATATATACCTTATTATTCTCTCTTAAATAACAAATATCTCTATATTCACAAAAAGAACAACTTACATTCTCTCCATCAATTATTTTAGGATTAATCTCAAAATCACCCTCTAATATTCCATCAGTAGCAGCATCGATTAATTTATCAGTATTATTAATTATAGTATCTATCTCATCACTAGTAAGTACTTTACTATAACTACTAAAACCATTACTAGTAGTCTTCATTGATTTAATTAATTTAGAATCATTATAAGTAGTATCAAATTTAGATAAAATATCTTCCCTATCTATTGAATATCCATCTAGTTTTAAATTATTTTCTTTTTCTTCATAATAGTCTTTAGTATTATTCAAACTAGTATTAAATAATTTTTGTAAATAAAAACCTACTATCTTCATATTTTTAAAATCCATCTTACTAGATAAATACAAATATATTGGAAGTTGCATACCAAGACCATATTCCATATTTTTTAAATTAATATTAGTATTACCAGTCTTATAATCAATAACAACCAAATATGTAATATCATCCTCTTCTTTATATAATACCTTATCAATTACTCCCATAAATGTAACTTTAATATTTCTATCCTTATTAACATACACAGCCTTTTCTTTCATATTCTTATCAAAAGTAGTATAACTATATTGTTTCCTAATAGTAGTAATAACAAATTCAAGCTCACTCTTAATATTATCTAAGAAAAATAATTCTCTACTAGTAAAATTCCTCTTAGATTTTAAATATTCATTAAAACAAATATCATAATTAAAATCATTATCATCCATATGAAGTAATATATGATGACTTATATCACCTATTAAAATAGCAAAATCATCTTTAATAATATTAATTTTCAAAATATTACTCAAATAATATTTAAACTTACACTTATAATAATTTTCAAGTGCTGTATAAGAAATAGTAAGTTTATTATTTAAAAATTTATATAATTTATCTTTATCAATACTTTTATAACAATTATTATATTCCATATAAGGTATTTCATAGTTTGAAGATAATATATCAATATCATCTTCTTTAATATTATATTTTACTAAATTATCTAATTTTTTTATAAGAAATATCTTATTCATCATATCAGAATTAATATAACTAGATTTATAATTATTAATAATATTAATATCTGGTAATAAATCACTTTTAGTATAATTATTACTATTATCATATAATTTATAACTAATAGTAAGATTATGTATATTATGTAATCTCTTAATTACATCAACTTTCTTATTTATATTAAGTTCATTACTAGTATCATAACCTAGTAATAGCTTCTCTTTATCACTAAAATAATCATTATTCTTATACAATATTGGTATATTTTCCTTATTAAATCCAAGTAAAAATACATAATCATTATCATCAAAATAATCATCTATATTACATATCCTAATACCAACATTATTATTCTCTAAATAAGTATTTTTTAAATCATTAATAATTAATTCTTTTACTTTTAACTTATCATCAATAAAACTATATTTGTTAAGTATATTTACTATTTTTTCTTTTATATTATCATTACTAATTTTATTAATTGTATCATCAATATTATTTAAATTATTAAGTACATTTTTAACTTCTCTAATAGAATATATACATCTTTTCTTAACATTAATAGAAATATTATATATTTTAAATAATCTATATATTACCTCTTTATACTCATTAGATATAATTAACTTGATCTTATCTATACTAATATTATTTCTCATTAATTCAAATATTTTATCTATTACAAATATTACTTCATCTTCAATATAATTAAATTCATATATATTATTAATAACATAATCATCATATTTATAATCCAATATTTTATAATTAAATTCTTTTAATATGCTTAAATAATACTTATTAATATAACCATAACCATATATATATATTTCTTTATTATTAACATAATCTCTAAATACATCATCATATATAAGTAAATTATTTTCATCTAAATAATTCTTTATTTTTTTTAATTTATTCATCTTATTATTATCTAATTTATCACTAATATAATATAAATTATCTAAATATACTAAAGCAGTACTATAATTATAATTATACTCTTTCATTAAATAATAAATAGTTTTTTCATCATAAGTAAAAGTAACTTTCCTAGAGAAATCATCCAGTGACATAAATTTTATATTATAGTTAAAATATTTTTCTCTTACCTTTTTTATAACTTTATTCTTAATATTATTAGGTATTAATAATATATACTCTTTCACAATACCACCAAATATATTATCTCATGATAATAGAAAAAAGTAAACATAACATATGCTTACTTTATTAAAATTATTTATTTGTTTTTTATTTATGTGAAATTATAAGAATTTATGTATTATTAATTATTATTATCTATTTCTTTTAGTTCAATATTCATAACTTCTAAATAATCTTTCTCAACTTGCGTTAAATGATTTTGCATATATTTATCATATTCTTCATGTGCCTTTTTTAAAGCCTCTTCGTGTGAAATATTACCTTTTGAATTCAATATATCATTATGAGTCATTTTCAAAAAACTATCTAACTCATTAATCCAATCTTGCATTGTCATTACCCTTCGTTTTAAAGCATTAATTTCAGCAACATCAAGATATGCTGATACTAATCTATTTAAAACTTGTAATTCTTCATATGTTAAATAATTTTTAGCTATTTCTGTTTCTTTTCTTGTAGGCATATCCCCCTTAAAATTTGTAAGACCCATATTATTCTTATTGCTATCAACTCTATTATAAACTATTTCGGCTGCTGTATTATTTGAAACAGCATAGTGCACCTTATTTTGTATAGTTTTAAAAAAATTAATCGTAATTTCTTTCTTAGGATTATAATCAATTGACGTAGCATATATGTCTAGTATTTTTCTCCAAAAAACTTTTTCACTTGACCTTATATCTCTTATTTTATCAAGAAGTTCATCAAAGTAAGGATCATTACCATTATTTTTAAATCTTTCAACATTTAAATTATAACCTTTTACTAAATATTCTTTTAATTTTTCATTAGCCCATATTCTAAATTTAGTACCTTGACTAGATTTTACACGAAAACCAATAGCAATTATCATTTCAAGATTATAATAATTGGTTGGCTTGGTAGAAAATTCGGAATTTCCGAATTTTCTCATAGTATTTGTTTCTGATAATTCACATTCTAAATAAATATTTTTTATATGCTCACTAATTGTTGATTTAGCCTTGTTATATAATTTACTTATTTGTTCCTGTGTAAGCCAAATATTTTCATTTTCTAAAATAACTTCAACTTTAATATTATTATCTGTTTCATATATTAAAAAATTATTTTCGCTTATATTATTATTTTTCAATTAAATTAACCTCCTCATAATTATATAATTAAATTTTTTTTACTTATCTAAGGCAATAATTTTTAAAACAATACCACCAAATATATTATCTCATGATAATAGAAAAAAGTAAACATAACATATGCTTACTTTATTAAAATTATTCTTCAAGAGACAGTATTTGATTTATATTACTAAAAGTCATTGTAATAATAACTTTATTAATATTATTATCATCAATCTTAAATAATTCTGTATAATCAATTACTATGCTTTTATTTTCCTCATTGACTGTAATAGAAATATAATTATCAGTAGTATTATTTAAAATTAATGTGGACAACTTAACTTTATAAATATCATTTTCTTTACTAGCTATATTAATTAATTCCTTAATATAATTAATATCAAAATATTTATAATTAATATAAGAATAAATTTCATCTTTAGTAGTCAAAATATAATTACCATTATTATCTAACTCATAATATTTATTATTCATAGCATAATAATAATCTTCATTATCATTACTAATTCTAGTAATACTTTCATTATTACCCAATTTTCTTCCATGATAATTATAATTATCATCATTAATATCTATATTTATATCATATTCAAAATTATCTTTTAACTCAGTAATAAAACTATTATCACCTAAATTATTATTTTCTAATTTACTATTCTGATAATTTAATACTCTAGCAAATATAATAACCCCAACAAAGAAAATTAAATATAAAGCAAGTTTTATCTTAACTCTGCCTCTCTTATCTTTCCACATTTCAACTAAATTATCTATTTTGCTCTTCTTCTTTTTTTCTTTCTCATTATTATTATCTTCACTCATTAAATACTCCTCCAATATAATCTTCTCTTCTTATACCATTAATAAAATCCTTAACATTACATCTATTCTTACCTTCTAATTTAATATCTTTAAGAATAATATCATAGTCTTTAGTACTAACTATTATACCATTTTCATTTATATCATTAATAGTACCGGGTTTAGACTTAGAAATATTATTAGTCTTTTCAGATAAATATATTTTCATTCTCTTATTATTAATAATAGCATAAGCTCCAGGTATACTAGATAAACCTCTAATTTTATTATGAATATTATTAGAAGTATCATTAAAATCTATTTTTTCTTCTTCCTTAGTAATATTAAAACCAAAAGTAACCTTATCCTCATCTTGTTTTATTCTATCATTAGTACCATTAAAAATATTAGGAAGAGTATCAAGTAATAAATCTCTACCTATAATAGATAACTTATAATATAAATCATCTAAAATAGTATTTTCTCCAATTTCAATACTTCTCTGTGATATTATATCTCCAGCATCCATTTTCTTATCCATATACATAATAGTAACACCTGCAATTTTATCGCCATTAATTATAGCATGATGAATTGGAGCGCCTCCTCTTAACTTAGGAAGTAAAGATCCATGTACATTAATACAACCATATCTGGGATATTCCAAAATCTCCAAAGGAATAATCTGACCATAAGCAGCAGTAATAATAATATCAGGATTCTTATCTAATATGTATTGATATTCTAATCTTATCTTATTAGGCTGATATACCTCAATGTTATTTTTAAGAGCAATCTCTTTACAAGGAGAATATATAATATTACCCTTTCTATCCTTTTCTTTATCAGGTTGACATACAACCATAATAACATTATAATTATCAATTAAAGCCTCAAGTATAGGTACAGCAAAAGAAGGAGTCCCCATAAATATCATCTTAATATCTTTATACACTTTATATCACCAATATAATTGTACCAAATTTCTTAGAAAAAGTCATTATTTTTTCTATATTCTATTTATAGATAATTTTATTGCTGTAACTGATATGGTAAACTCAAACTACCATCACCAGATTTTATTTCTAGTTTAGATGATAAGTAAAGAGCTGGCACAACACCATATGAAAATTTAGAATAACTATTATAGCCATTACCATATACATTTCCAGCTGAAGAAACATAAACCAAATTATTAGTTGAAAAATGTGGAGATAGAAACCATCCATAACTTTTTGCATATATTGAAAACATCCAATTTACACTTGTGCAAGTTGAATCATTATAATTATATAGATTTTTTGAACAACTATTAAAATCTGCTGCATAACCATAATCACTTGGATATGCTAAAGCAATATTTCCAGTCCATGTTGTTGGTCTTCCTGTATATACTGATGTTCCTCTTTCTTGATTATATACTGTATCAGAATAAAGACAATTAACAAAACTCCCTAAATTCCACAAAGCTTCTGATATCATGCTTCTTGTTGTATCATTTTTTATTCCTATATCAGTCATATTTAAACTAGTTGATGTACTTTCACCACTTAATGTTTCAGAATAATATATTACTGCATCAGATATATTACCGTTATAATATTTTTGATTCAATAGTGCTTGAAGAGAGGCAGTAGACCAATCATTATCAAATGTTGTTAGTGTTGAATCTATATTTTTATCATAGTCCCATGCCAAATTACCTATACTTTCATTTCTTATTATCTTTACCTTACCATCAAATACTCCTATTATTCTCCATTTCTCACAAGTAGTATCAGATTGATTAGAATAATCAGAACAATTGAAATAGATATAGTTATTTGGACTTGCTCCATAATATCTAACATTACCACCAATGTCTGCCATTAAACTATGTTCCGTATCATAATGATAAGTTACATCATTATTTAGTATATCTGATTTATCTGCATAATAATAATCACTTAATATCTTATACGCCAATGACTTTTTTTGTGCATCTGGTATTTCTCCTATATCTGGTATTGGACCTTCTTTTAATAATGCATTTTCTCCATCTGCATGTAGTTTAAAACTAAATTCTTGATTCATCATAGTATTAGGATTAGTATAATTAACTCCATCTATCCATATGTATAATGTATATGTAGTTGTAGTAGTTAATATAGTTTCATTAGTTAATAGTGTTAAATGTGTAGTATTATTAGTGCTACATGAAGTAGTATTACTAGTTAAATATTCACTACTAAAATTACCTTCTTGTATTAATGTTTCATCCTTATAAAAGGCATATTTAAAGCTTTCATCTCTTAAAGCATCAGGTAATGTTATCAAGTCCAAATACATATTAAATATTAGTCCTGCAGTATTAGCTTTGATACTTATATTTTTTTCTATACCATATTCTTTACTTTCAACAGGTCTAATACCAGCATTTTCAATTATACTTCCACCATCAAAGTATACAGTAGCAGCTCCTACACTAGTTACTATTTTTGTTTCCTCATCACTACTAGTATTCCATACATAATAAGCAAGGGTACTCCCAAGTAAAGCTATTACCAATATACTAATTCCAAATATCATAAATATTTTTGATATATTCTTTTTCATTATTCTTACCTACTCTCAACTTTAAGATTTATTTTACCGCTAAAAGATGATGATAATATTTCTTCTCTATTTGTATCTGTTACAAGCGAATTATCAATCCATACTATAGATATTATTGATACTATATTATTAGTTATTTTTATATTATCACATATAATATTTCTGCCCTTATTACTAAGAACTCCCTCACAAGTAAAATTATTACCAATGACTACCTGATACTTTAATGCTCCGCTTGATAATAATACATCTGTAGTACTATCATCAATATCTAAATATAAAGTACCATATCCCATATTTATTGCACATTCCTTATCAATTGAAACATCAATAGTAGAAGACAGTCCATCTAATGGGCCTTCTCCTAATATTAATATTTCATCACTACCTATATCTCTTCCCTTTACGTAATTTACTTCAAAACATTCAGAAATTCCTTTTATAAATGTATTACCATTCCAAGTATATACTGCATAAGTAATACCTATTGATAATAATATTATTAATAAAACAATTAATATACTATATAATAATTTATTGTTTTTCATAGTTAACAGCTTCCTTTTCTACTCTACATTTAAATAATATCATAATTATAGGTATTTTTCAATATTTTTATATAATAAAAAGAAAATAACATTATTATATTTTCTTCTTAATTAACTTATATATATCATTATGAATATCTTCAATACTACGCATATGATCACCTTCAGTACACTCTACAAAATCCCAATTATATTTTTTAGCAATATATACAGAAGTATCAGATACTTTCTTCATAAATTCCAAATCTCTTTCATGAATATCATTTTTAACACCATCATTATCTTTTCTTTTTTCTTTTAAGCTTCTTGCTACATCAAAAGAAGCATGAAGAAAAATAACTAAATCAGGTACAGGTATTCCTATTTTATGATATTCATAGTCATACACATAATCAATAAACTTTTCTCTTTCTTTATCATCATCAATACTTGAAGACTGATATATTAAAGAAGATGTTGTATATCTATCCAAAATAATTAAATTACCCTTATCATATTCACTTTTTAAACCAGTAAGCCAAGTAATAGCTCTATCTTGGGCATATAAACTATTTACAAAGTAAGGTGATAATTCAGAATGATTACCAAAGTTACCTTTTAGATATTCTTCTACTGGTCTACCTTGATAAGTACCATAACTAGGAAAATGATGACAAGTAATATTATATTCTTTTTCTTGACTCAATCTATCTATAAGTAATTTATATTGTGTACTTTTACCTACACCATCACAAGATCCTTCAATAACTATTAATTTACCCATTATTTCATCTTCTTTCTTACATATATATTTCTTTCATAAGGTATTTCTTCTTCCATATAATTTGCTATTTTGATATTATCCCATAATCTACGATCAAAATAAGGAAAATAAGCATCAGCAGTATATTCTTTATATATTTCTGTTAAGTACATAACATCAATATAAGGAAGAAATTCTTCATATACTTTAGATCCACCTACCACTATAAAATCTTCATCACTATTTTTAATTCTTTTAATCAAATCATTAATATTATTATAACAAATAACATCAGCATATCTATCTATTTGTTTTGTACTAAGTACTATAGGATTTCTTCCCTTAAAAGCACCCTCTGGCATTGATTCAAAAGTATTTCTACCCATAATAATATTTTTACCCATTGTCATTTTCTTATAAAAAGCTAAATCTTCAGGTATATGCCATAATAATCTATTATCAAGACCTAATTCATTATTATATCCAATTGCCGCTATTAAACTCAAATTCTTCATATATATACTTCCTTACTGTGCTATAGGCATCTTAATCTTTCCCATATGTTTATAATTAGTAACTTTAATATCACTTAAGTCTATAGAATTATCAAAATCAAAGAAATCTTTAACATTTGGATTAAGTATTAAATCAGCTTTTTTAGGTTCTAATATAATATCAATAATCTTATTATTAGAATCTAATATTTCATATTCTTTACTTTTCTTATCTAAATGTTTCATTTGCATTAGATTAGCTCTCATTTCACATAAAAGTTCCAATTCACTCTTATCTTTTAAATACTCATAAGTATCTGCTCTTCTTAATTGTTCTTTAATACCATCTAATTGATTAACATAGATATGTGGTTCATTTATTGAATAAGAAATTATACCAGGTTCTAAATCAGTTACTTGAGATATCATTTTTAAAAATGTAGCATACTGTGTAACATTAAATGGAAGCCCTAAAGGAACATCACAACTTCTTTGATGAACTTGAAGATTTAACGTATCACCCCATACATTCCACTCAGTACTCCATACACAAGAAGGAAGTACAGCAGTTCTTAAAAACTCATTCTGCCATAAACTATAAACCATTCTTCTATCAGTTGGCATATTCTTTATAGTATGAATTAATTCTTCAGTATATCCATATCTATTAGTAATAAATCCATATGCAGTACCAATAGTATGAGCATATTCTTTTCCATACCATTTAGCAGATTTTATATTCTTTCCAGGTATTAAACTCTTCGCAGTCATTACCTTACCATTTTCATCACACTTAGGTTGTAATGGTTTCTTCTTAGCAAGTGGATCTTTAATTGAAGCACTAAGTGGATCTAATACTAATACTTCTTTATCTGGATTATAATTACTAGTAAATGGTTCATATATTCTATATATACCATCATCATCAACCATCCATTCATTCCATATATTAACGCCTCTTTCCTGAAGCCACCTAACATCATTAGAACAAACTTGCCATATCCAAAGCATTTCTAATATAGCATTCTTATATGCCATTTGTTTAGTTTGTAATATAGGAAATTCTTTTCTCAAATCAAACTTAAAATAATGCTCTGGTAATTTAATAGTATTAATACCAGTCCTATTTTCTACTTCTATACCCTCATTTAATATTCTTTTTAATAATTTAATGTACTCTTCATCAAAATAAGTCATATCATTTACCTCCTGATTATCACTAATTAAATGATATCATACTATAAATAATAAATCAATAATAGTTTACTTATCGTTTACATATTAAAAGAAAACCCTATCACAAAGATAGAAGTTTTCAAATATTTTCTAAATCATTTATTGTCTTTTATTCCACAGTTACAGATTTAGCTAAATTTCTTGGCTTATCAATATCACAACCTTTTAATTTAGCTACATTGTAAGCAAGAAGTTGCATAGGTATTATAGTTAGTAATGGATTTAATACCTCATTATAATCATCAAGTAATATTTTATATTTAGAAAAATCATCATCTTTAATATTAGTAATAGTTACTATATGTGCTCCTCTTGACTCTACTTCCTTTAAATTACTAATAGTCTTTTCACTAATTTCTTTATCAGTAACAACTGCTATTACACCAAAATCTTCATCAATTAAAGATATACTACCATGTTTAAGTTCTCCAGCTTGAAAAGCTTCACTATGAATATAAGATATTTCTTTTAATTTAAGACTACCTTCCATTGCTAAATAATAGTCTACTAGTCTTCCTAAATAAAATATATTAGTTTTATTTTTAAGTACTTTTGCAATTTCCTCATAGTCATATTCATTAATATATTTAGTAAAAATATTAGGAAGAAGTTTCAAACTACTAACTATTTCTTCTTCTTGTTTATTTCCTTTTACTGCTAGTAAAAGTAATATTAATACTTGAGCTAAATAAGCTTTAGTAGTAGCTACTGCTATCTCAATACCAGCTTCAGTATATATAACATATTTAGCTTCTCTAGCAATAGAAGACTCATGTCTATTCACAATAGCAAGAGTATCAATATTATTTTCCTTAGCAAGTTTTAACGAAGCCAAAGTATCAGCAGTTTCACCAGATTGAGATATTAATATAACCAAAGTATCTTTATCAAAGAAATTAGTTTGATATCTATATTCTGATGCAAAATAAACATTAACTCTAATACCTACATATTTCTCAATATAATATTTACCAAGTTGTCCTGCAAAAGAAGCTGATCCACAGGCAACAATATCAATATTTTTATACTTACTAATATCAAAGATATCTTTTACTTTACTATTTTCAGTATATAAATTAAGTAATTTTTTAACTATTTCTGGTTCTTCATTAATTTCTTTTAACATAAAATGTTCATAACCATTCTTACTAATAGCCTCTTTTTCATCTGTAAATTCTTTTACTTCTTTATTTATTTCAATACCCTCTCTATTATAATATTTAATATTATCTTTAGTTAAATATACAATATCATAATTATCAAGTACTACATACTTATTAGTAATATGTAATATAGCAGGTATATCACTAGCAAGAATATTTTCATTCTCACCAATTCCCACTATTAAAGGACTATCCTTTCTAATACCAAAAATAATATCAGGAATATCATCATTAATAATATTAAAAGCATAACTTCCATTTAAAACATAAGTAGCTTTATTTAAAGCCTTTAACATATCCTTTTCTTCTTTGTATAAATCATCAATAACCCCAGCGGCTACTTCAGTATCAGTACTAGTTTTAAACTTATATCCCTTTTTTATTAATTTTTTCTTTAGTTCATCATAATTTTCAATTATACCATTATGAACTAAAGTAATTTTTCCTTGTCTATGAGGATGTGAATTAATATCATTAGCCTCACCATGAGTAGCCCATCTAGTATGAGATATTCCAAGATTAGTATCTTCATCATAATTAATTTTATTTTCTAAATTCTTAATAGGACCTTTCTTTTTTATTATTTTTACCTTATCATCTTTTACATAAGCAATACCTGCTGAATCATATCCTCTATATTCTAAAGATTTTAATCCTGTTAAAATTTTATTTAATACTTTTTCTTTACCAGCATAACCTACGATGCCACACATAATTTTATACCTCCATCTTATATATGATTATTATCTTGTTACAATATTAATTTTGCTTTTTATAATAATCTAATGAGCATATACACCCAAAGTAGCATCCGCCGAAAATTCGATCACTACTTTCCTCGTTAACTATTCCTAGTCTGGCGCTAGTTTATTTTATACTCCCTTCTACAATATAAACTTTAATATATTATATCAAAATAAAAAAAATATGTAAACTATTGTCACTATTGTTAACAATTTGTTTACACAATAATTAATCAAATATTTTACTATGTATTCTATTAAGTTCTATATTTGAAAGTGGAAGACCATATAATAATCTATCATCAATAGATAGTACTTTTTTAGATTTTTTTAATATTTTACTAGTATTTTTCTGATTAACAAAAATATCATCATATAAAATAAGTGATCGGGTAGTATTCACATACTCTAATAATGGATATGATTGTTTAGAATAATTATATATTAATAAACAAATATAATTTTTATTAAATATATCACTTATAAATATTGGTAAGCTAGTATCTAACTTTAATATTTCGTTTACCTCTCTATAACTTCTAATACTAGCCATTCTTTCTATTAAAAATAAATTATGTTCTTTTTTATATAACTCTGGATTAATAGATAAAATATTAAGGTTATTATCTATAATATTTTTTTCAAAATCATCAGTGCTCGCAGTCTCAGATCTTTTTATTTGCTTACAATGTTCAAGTTCATGTAAAATAAATATAACAGCTTTAAAACATATAAATAAATATTTATTAAATAAACAACTATTTTCATTTAAATTATATATACCACTATAAAAATTATAATCTTTATTTATTTCATCAATTATAGTACTAATATTAAATTTTAATATTTTAGAAATATATCCATAAGAAGCACTACCATCATAATTATAATTAATACTAGTTATATATTTATCTAATTTTTCATAACTAACTACTAAAGATATAATTTTTTCTATAAAAGCTTTATCAGGTAACCTATAATTAGCAGAATAATAAAAAATTATTTCTAATATTTCTTGATACATAAAGTTCCTCCAAGTACCTAATATATTAGCATAAAATAGTAAAATAGTAAAGAAAAAAACTCCGTTAATAGGAGTTTTCCAAGTTAAACTAATTCTAAAATAACCTCTAAAGCAGAATCTCCTTTTCTTTCAGTCATTTTAATTATTCTAGTATAACCACCATTTCTATCTTTGTATCTAACAGCAAAATCATTAAATACTTTATCAACAGCTTTTTTATCATTATGTAAAAATGCAAGGGCAAGTCTTCTAGATACTAAAGTACCTTTTTTACCATAAGTTACCATTTTATCAAAGCATTTTCTTACTTCTTTAGCTCTTGTTTCAGTAGTAACTATTCTTTCATTTTCAATTAATTGTTTAGTCAAAGTAGCTAACATACTTCTTCTATGTTTATTATCTCTACCTAATTTTCTATATGCCATAATTACCTCCTCTATTAATTTTCATCTTTAAATGTAAGACCCATATCCTTAACTTTATCCATTACTTCTTTTAATGACTTTTTACCAAGATTTCTAATCTTCATCATTTCATTTTCTGTTTTATCAACTAAATCTCTTAAAGTCAAAATATTAGCTCTCTTCAAACAATTATATGCTCTTACAGAGAAATCTAAATCATCTATAGAAGTTTCTAATATCTTAACAGCAGGATCTTCACTCTTAGATATCATAAGTCCTGTTTCATCTGCAATTGAGTTAAGATCAGTCAATACTTCAAAATGTTCAATTAAAATTCTAGCAGCAAGGGCAAGAGCCTCTTCAGGAGTAATAGAACCATTAGTCCATACTTCAATAATTAATTTATCATAATTATTATTTTGACCAACTCTAGCATTTTCTACTTCGTAGTTAATTCTCTCAATAGGAGAATATAAACTATCTATAGCAATAGCACCTACTTTAGTCTTACTATTTTGTGCTAGTAATTTCTTATTTTCATCTGCTATAATGTATCCTCTTCCTGAACCAATAGTCATTTCCATATTCAAGTTTCCACCTTCTACAAGTGTAGCTATTACGTGATCAGGATTTAAAATTTCAATATCTGCATCAGCCTCAATATCGCCAGCAGTCACTACTCCAGGAGTATTCTTACTTAATCTTAAAATTTTATTTTCATCTTTAGAATGATTTTTAAGTACTACTCCTTTTAAATTTAATACGATAGCAGTAACATCTTCAATTACACCATCAATTTTTTGAAATTCATGTGCTACTCCATCAATCTTAACAGAAGTTATTGCATCACCAGGAAGTGATGATAACATAACTCTTCTAAGTGCATTACCTAAAGTTGTTCCAAATCCTCTTTCTAGTGGTTCAAGTTCAAATTTACCATAGAAAGAATCTTTTACATATTCTTTTACCTTATAATCTGGTTTTTCAAATTTTAACATTAGACACGCTTCCTTTCTTTATTATCCACGTCTTCTTTTAGGTGGACGACAACCATTATGTGGAATTGGTGTTACATCAGTTATTGATTCAATTTCTAATCCAGCAGTTTGTAATGATCTAATTGCAGCTTCTCTACCAGCACCTAAGCCTTTTACTTCAACTTTTACTTTCTTCATACCAGCTAAAGCAGCATCTCTTCCAGCAGCTTCAGCAGATGTACCAGCAGCAAATGGAGTAGATTTCTTACTTCCCTTTACTCCTTGTTTACCAGAAGAAGCCCAACTTACAACATTTCCTTCTAAATCGGTAATAGTTACTATTGTATTGTTAAATGTTGAATGAATATGAGCTATACCAGCAGGAATATTCTTTTTAGTTTTTCTCTTTCTTGAATTATATTTTCCCATATTTTCCTCCTAATTATTTTTTCTTATTAGCAATAGTCTTTCCTTTACCTTTACGAGTTCTAGCATTTCTGTTAGTTCTTTGACCTCTTACTGGTAAATTCTTTTTATGTCTTGTTCCTTGATAAGAATTAATTTCCATCTTAGTTTTAATGTTTAAGTTAACTTCTCTTCTTAAATCACCTTCAGTTAGATATTTATCAACTTCTTTTCTGATTCTAGAAAGTTCATCATCAGTTAAATCTTTTGCTTTCTTATTTAAGTCAACTTTAGCATCATTAAGAATTGTCTTAGATAAATTTCTTCCAATACCATAAATGTATGTAAGAGATATCTCAATTCTTTTTTCGTTAGGTATATCTACACCTTTAATTCTTGCCATACTATTTTTTCCTCCCTATTAACCTTGTTTTTGTTTGTGTTTTGGATTTTCACAAATAACCATTACTTTACCTTTTCTTTTAATAATCTTACATTTGTCGCATATTTTCTTTACGGATGCTCTTACTTTCATTATTCATCCCTCCTATTTCTTATTATATACAATACGCCCTTGTGTTAAATCATATGGTGACATAGCCAAAATCACAGTATCACCTGGTAAGATACGTATGTTATTCATGCGCATTTTACCAGAAACATGGGCAACTACTATGTGGCCTCCATCAAGTTCAACTTTGAATTTTCCTTGTGGTAAATTATCAATTACTTTGCCTTGAACTTCAATTAATTCTTCTTTACTCACGATTATCATCTCCTGTTAATATTTCATAACCATCACTAGTTACTATTATTGTGTGTTCAAAGTGTGCTGATGGTTTATTATCACCTGTAACTATTGTCCAGTCATCATCAAGTAAATATACTCTAGCAGTCCCTAAATTAAGCATAGGCTCAACGGCAATAGTCATCCCCTTTTTTAAAATAATTCCCGTACCTTTTTTACCATAATTAGGTACTTCTGGATTTTCATGTAAATGTGATCCAATACCATGACCAACTAATTCTTTTACAATCCCTAGTTTGTGCTTTTTAGCATATTCTTCAATAGCATTAGATACATCTCCTAAATGAACCCCATCTCTTACTTTACTTAATCCTTCATATAAAGCTTTTTCAGTATGAGTAAGTAAATACTCTTTATCTTTAGATACATCTCCTACTTTATAACTCCAAGCAGAATCTCCATGATATCCCTTATAACAAGCACATATATCTAAAGTAACAATATCACCATTTTTAAGTTTTCTTTTCCCAGGTATACCATGTACTACTTCTTCATTGACAGATATACATATACTAGCAGGATAGCCATCATAACCTAAGCAAGATGGAGTAGCACCTCTACTAATAATATAATCATGTGCCAAAGTATCTAATTCCTTAGTAGTAATACCAGGTTTAATGAAAGGCTTTAAATATTGATGAGTATCATATACTATTCTACCTGCTATTCTCATTAATGATAATTCATAATCACTTTTAATAGTTATCATTTAATTACCTTCTCTACTTCTTCAAAAACTTCATCAGAATTCTTATTAGTAACATCAATTTTAACTAAATTATTTTTATTATCATAATATTCAATTAAAGGAAAAGTCTCTTTCATATAAGTATCAAATCTATTTATAAAAGTCTCTTCAGTATCATCACTTCTAGATTTCAAACTTCCACCGCAACTATCACATATTCCCTCTTTAATAGGAGATAAATCCTTATTAGATAAATTATAAGATAAACCACACTTAGAACATACTACTCTAGATAATGCTCTTTTCATTGCAGTATCCATATCTATATCCAAAAGTATTACTTTACCTAAATCAAATCCCAATTCAAGAAGAAGTTTATCATAAGTAATAGCCTGATTTACATTTCTAGGATAACCATCTAAGATATATCCTTTCTTACAATCTTTATTTAATAATCTTTTTCTTAATAACTTAGTTATAACTTCATCAGATACAAATTCACCCCTAGCCATAGCATCTTTAATTTCAATACCAAGCTTAGTAGAATTTTTTATTTCATCTCTTAAAAGATCACCAGTTGATATATGAGGAATATTATATTTGTCACAGACTCTAGCAGATACTGTTCCTTTACCCGCAGCTGGTGGGGCAATAAATATAATATTCTTCATTATCTAGCTCCTTTATAATTTCTATTTATTAAACTACTTTCTACTTGCTTACAAGTTTCAATTGCTACGCCAACAACAATTAGTACTCCAGTTCCACCAATACTTACAGAAGATGGAAGCCCAGTAGATATAAAACTACTAAATATTATTGGAAGTCCTGCTATTATAGCAATAAAAGTTGAGCCCAATAGAGTAATTCTATTAAGTATTTTCTTAATATATTTTTCAGTTTCTACTCCAGGTCTAACACCAGGAATATATCCACCACTCTTATTTAAGTTCTTAGCAAGTTCTTTAGGATTAATTTGCATATTTGTATAGAAAAATCCAAATACAAATATCAATACTATATAAAGTACAAAACCAGTAGGAGTTGTATAATTTATATAATTAGTTACAAATTTAGTAAATCCAGAATCACTACCTAGTACACCACCAATAAAAGTAGGAATTGATAATATTACTGATGCAAAGATAACAGGCATTACACCAGCAGAATTTAACTTAAATGGAATATAACTTTGTTTTTGTCCATAAGCAGAAGTAGTTCTATTTGAATATTGAATAGGTATTCTTCTTTCAGAAGATTCTTCAAATACTACTCCTACAACTATTAATAAATATACTAAAACAAATATAATAAATCCAATAATACCAACTATTAATGAACCAGTATGATTTAATACCAAAGTACTAAATGTATCAATAAACATTTTAGGTACAGTAGATATAATACCTGCCATAATAATTAATGATATACCATTACCCATTCCCTTTTGTGTAATTTGATCACCAAGCCATAATAGAAATGCAGTACCACCAGTTAGTATTAAAGCAATCTTTAAATATTCTATAGTACCTGCTCCCTTTACAAAGGTAAATGCCATAGCAAATCCTTGTAAGAAGGCAAGCACAATACCAATATATCTATTAATTTGATTTATTTTCTGTCTTCCTTGTTCACCACTCTCTTTAAGTTCAGTAAAATAAGGAATAATGTCCATTTGTAATATTCCAGTAATGATACTAGCGGAAATATAAGGCATAACACCTAAAGCAAATATAGAAAAGTTCTTAAGTGCTCCTCCACCAATAGCATTATAAAGTTCCCATAATCCTAAATTAGATATAGCTCCTTCAGTACCAGGAACAGGAATAGTAGTTCCAACAGCAAATATCAGTAATCCAAATAAGGTAAAACCAATTCTTTTCCTAATATCTTTATTTTTAGGACTAAAGATTAATTTTAGATTCTTAAACATCTAAATCACCTCAGTTTTTCCACCAATATTTTCTATCTTCTCTTTAGCAGTCTTAGAGAAACTACTTGCTTTAACAGTTAATTTCTTAGTTAAATCACCATTTCCTAAAACTTTAACTCCATCTAATTCTTTTTTAATTAATCCTACTTCTTTAAGTAAAGCAAGATCAACTACAGTACCATCTTCAAATCTATTTAAATCTGATACATTTACAGTATTATATACTGTTCTAAACTCATAATTGTTGAATCCTCTTTTTGATAATCTTCTAAATAATGGTAATTGACCTCCTTCAAATCCAGGTCTAACTCCACCGCCACTTCTAGCATTTTGTCCTTTTTCACCTTTACCAGAAGTCTTACCAGTTCCAGAACCAGGTCCATGACCAATTCTTTTTCTAGCTTTTGTAGATCCTTCTACAGCTTTTAATTCATGTAATTTCATTATCTTATTTCCTCCACATTCTTATCTCTTAAGTAAGCAACATGGGCAAGAGATTTTTGTCCCTTTAAAGCATTAAGAGTAGCTCTAGCAGCATTAATTTTAGTACTAGATCCTTGACTCTTAGATAAAACATCCTTAACACCTGCAAGTTCAAGTACATCTCTAACTGGTCCTCCAGCTTTAACTCCAGTACCTTCTTTAGCAGGTTTAAGCATTACTCTGCATGCTCCTTCTTTAACGATTATATCATGAGATATAGTTCTATTATCAACAAGGTCAACTTTAATTAAATTTTTACTAGCAACTTGTGTAGCCTTCTTAACAGCATCTGGCATTTCATGAGCTTTACCAGTACCAAGACCTACTAGTCCTTTTCTATTTCCTACTACTACAGTAGCAGCAAATCTAAATTGTCTACCACCTTTAACAACCTTAGTAACTCTTCTTATTTCAATAACCTTATCCTCTAAGTCAGATTTAGGTTTAGAAGTTCTATTATTATTGTTGTTTCTAGGTCTTTTCTTATCAAACTTACGAGTTTTATTTGCTTCAGTCTTACTTACTTCTTTTTTATTTTCAGTAACTTCAGCTTTTTTATTTTCTTCGTTCATTTATTATTCCTCCTAATGATCTAGAATTCTAAGCCATTTTCACGTGCAGCTTCTGCTAAAGCTTTAACACGTCCATGATAAAGATATCCTCCTCTATCAAATACAACGGCATTTATTTTTGCTTTCTTAGCTCTTTTTGCAATTTCAGCTCCTATTACTTTAGCAGCTTCTACATTACCACCATTCTTAAGATTTAACTCTTTTTCAAGTGATGAAGCACTAACTAAAGTAACACCCTTAACATCGTCAATGATTTGAGCCTCAATATTTGCATTAGATCTAAACACACAAAGTCTAGGTCTTTCACTAGTACCAGATAAATTTTCTCTGATTCTTGTGTGTCTTACTTTTCTCATTTCATTTCTTGAAACTTTCTTAATCATACTTAAGTCTCCTCCTATTTATTATTTAGAAGCTTTCTTTCCTTCTTTACGACGAATTTGTTCACCTTTGTATTTAATACCTTTACCTTTATATGGTTCTGGTTGTCTTACTTTTCTTATATTAGCGGCAAATTCACCAACTTTTACTTTATCGATACCAAATATTTCGATTTCAGTATTACTAATTTGAGTTACAGATAAACCATTAGGTACTTCCATAACTACTGGATGAGAATATCCTGCTGATATAGTAAGTTTATTACCTTGAGCATTAAACTTATAACCTACACCAACTATTTCTAATCCTTTCTTATAACCTTCACTAACGCCTTCAATCATATTTTTAATATTAGCATTAGTAGTACCATGCATAGCATGAGTAAATTTATCATCTTTAAGTGGTTCTACTACTACAGTGTTATCTACTAATTTAACACTAATGTTTTTTACTAATTCTAAAGAAAGTTCTCCTTTAGGACCTTTTACAGTAACAACATTATTTTCTACATTAACATTAACATTCTCAGGTATAGATAAAACTCTTTTACCAATACGACTCATTATTTCACCTTACCATACATAAGCTATTACTTCTCCACCTAATGAATTAGCTCTTGCCTCTTTGTCAGTCATAATTCCTTTAGATGTAGAGATAATTGCTATACCAAGTCCATTAAGTACAGTTGGAAGTTCATCAGCACCAGCATATACCCTTAAACCAGGTTTAGAAATTCTCTTAAGACCAGTAATAACTCTTTCTTTATTCTTATATTTTAATGTTAATGTCATTATTTTATTAGCAGTTTCGCCTTCAATTTTATAATCCTCAATAAATCCCTCATTCTTCAAAATTTTAGCAATTTCTTCTTTCATATTAGATGCTGGGATTTCACAAGAGGCACTTCTATTTTGATTAGCATTACGTATTCTTGTAAGCATATCTGCGATTGGATCTGTCATTCTTAATCCCTCCTTCTTTTATTTCAAGTCTACCAACTTGATTTTTTAACACCAGGTATTTGACCCTTATAAGCAAGTTCTCTAAAACAAATACGACAAATTCCATATTTCTTAAGAACAGCATGAGGTCTTCCACAAATTTTACATCTAGTGTATTTTCTAACCTTAAATTTAGGTTCTCTTTCTGATTTAACAATCATTGATTTTCTTGCCATCTTAGTCTCCTCTTCTTTATTTCCTAAAAGGAACTCCAAGTTCTTTTAATAAATCAAATGCTTCTTCATTAGTTTTAGCAGTAGTAACAATAACTACATCCATACCTCTAACTTTTTCAACTTCATCAAAATTAATTTCAGGGAAAATAATTTGTTCTTTAATACCAATTGTATAATTTCCTCTTCCATCAAAACTCTTTGGAGAAAGTCCTCTGAAGTCTCTTACTCTAGGTAGAGAAATAGATATTAACTTATCTAAGAAATTATACATTCTATCTCCTCTTAGAGTTACTTTACAACCAATTTTATGGCCTTCTCTTACTTTAAATGAAGCTATTGATTTTTTAGCGGTAGTTTCTACAGCCTTAAGTCCTGTAATTTTTTCTAATTCATTTACAGCATTTTCAAGATTTTTTGAATTAACAGTAGCATCTCCTACTCCCATATTAACAACTATTTTTTCTATTTTTGGTACTAACATAGGTGTAGAGTAATTATATTTTTCTGTTAAACTTGGAACAACTTCTTTAATATATTTTTCTCTTAGGCGGTTCATCTTCTGCTCGCCCTCCTTCCAAATTACTGAACAGCATATAATTCATATGCTCTTAGTATTACTACTAAGACTTTCCACATCAGTGGACATAAACTCGGACCGTTCCGACCCTATATTAATTAATCAATTTTTTCATTAGATTTTTTTGATAATCTAACTTTTTTACCTTTGCTATCTTTTTCTATTTTTACCTTAGTAGGTTTCTTTGTCTTAGGATCAATAAGCATTACATTAGATACATGAATAGGTGCTTCAGTTTCAATTATTTCACCATTACCATTATTATTTTTAGGTTTTAAATGTTTCTTAACAATATTAACACCTTCAACAATAACTCTAGAATCTAATATCTTAGTAATTTTTCCTTCCTTACCTTTATTTGAACCAGAAACTACTACTACTTTATCACCAGTTTTTAGTTTCATAATATATCCTCCTTACATCCTATAACACATCTTTAGCTAAACTTACAATCTTAGTAAATTCTTTATCTCTAAGTTCACGTGCTACTGGACCTAAAATACGTGTACCTACTGGACTCTTATCATCTTTAATGATAACACAAGCATTATCATCAAATCTAATATAACTTCCGTCGTCTCTTCTAACTCCTCTTTTAGTTCTTACTATAACGGCTTTAACAACCTTACCTTTCTTTATAGTACCATTAGGAGTAGCTTTCTTTACTGTAGCAACAACTATATCTCCAATATTACCAGTTTTTACTTTACTTCCACCTAGAACTCTAATAACTAATACTTCACGAGCTCCACAGTTATCCGCAACTTTTAAGCGGGTTTCTTGTTGTACCATATTATTTTCCTCCTTCCGAGCTAAAGAGATTAAACATTAACAGCTTTCTCTATTACTTCTACTAATTCATATCTCTTTGTTTTAGATAATGGTCTAGTTTGGGCTAAGCGAACTTTATCACCAACATGAGCCATGTTATTTTCATCATGTGCAGCATATTTTTTAGAATATTTTACTCTTTTTCCATATAATGGATGTTTTCTGTAAGTTTCTACTTTTACTGTAATAGTCTTATCAGCTTTATCTGAAACAACTACACCGATTAATTCTTTTCTTTCTTTCATAACTTACACCTCACTTACCCTTCTCTTCTCTCATTAAGAATTGTATTAATTCTAGCTACTTCTTTTCTAAGTTCATGTATTCTAGAAGGTTTTTCTAACATACCTGTAGCCTTTTGCATTCTTAAATTAAAAAGTTCTTCTTTACATTCAGTAATTTTTTTAGTTAAATCTTCTGTGGTTAATTTTCTAAGTTCATTAGTCTTCATTTACTTCACCACTTTCTTCTTTTTTTACAAATTTACATTTGATAGGTAACTTATGTGAAGCAAGTCTTAAAGCTTCTCTAGCTGTAGCTTCATCTACGCCATCTATTTCAAACATAATTTTTCCTTCTTTAACAACTGCAACCCATACTTCTGGATTACCTTTACCTTTACCTTGTCTTGTCTCTAAAGGTTTCTTAGTAAGTGATAAGTTAGGGAAAATATTAATCCAAACTTTACCACCTCTCTTCATATATCTAGTCATAGCAATTCTGGCAGCCTCAATTTGATTAGCAGTAATCCAAGCTCCTTCTTTAGCCATTAAACCATAACTTCCAAAATGAAGTTCAGTATTACCTTTTGACTTTCCTTCATATGGAAGACGGAAAGTCTTTCTATGTTTAGTTCTTTTTGGCATCAACATGAGAATTACCTCCCTTATCTAGTATTTCACCTTTATAGATCCATACCTTAACACCGATTTTACCATATGTAGTATCAGCTTCACTAGTAGCATAATCAATATCCGCTCTTAATGTATGTAGAGGAATAGTTCCTTCAGAATATCCTTCACCACGAGCAATATCAGCGCCTCCAAGTCTTCCTGATACTAATGTTTTAATTCCTTTTGCTCCAGCTTTCATAGTATTTCTAATAGCCTTCTTTTGAGCTACTCTAAATGAAACTCTATTTTCAATATTGTGAGCAATTGTATCTGCAACTACTTGTGCATCCATATCTGGGTATTTAATTTCAACAACAGATATTTGAATGTCTTCTTTAACTAGTTTAGAAACTTCTTTCTTTACCTTTTCAATCTCAGTACCACTTTGACCAATTATTAAACCAGGTTTAGCAGCATAGATAAAGACTTCATTTCTCTTAGAATTTCTTTCAATAACAATCTTAGAAATACCAGCATTCTTAAATTTCTTATTTAAATATTCACGAATTTTATAATCATTAGATAAATATTTAGCAAAGTCTTTTTCAGCATACCATTTAGATTCCCAATCTTTATTGATACCTATTCTAAGTCCTGTTGGACTGACTTTTTGTCCCATTCTAATGTCCTCCTTACTTATTTTTCAGCCACTACTATAGTAATGTGACTTGTCTTATGATCGTTTCTTCCTGTACGACCTCTTGAATCAAATTTAATTCTTTTAATTACTAATGCTTCATCTACGAAACATGTTTTAACATAAAGATTTTCTTCCTTCATGCCAAAGTTATTAACAGCATTTGCTGTAGCACTCTCTAATACTTTAGAAATAACTCTAGATGCTCTTTGAGGTTGATTAGCTAGTATTGCTCTTGCATCATCTACACTCTTACCTCTTATTAAATCAATAATAAGTCTAGTCTTTCTAGGAGATATTCTAACTGTTTTTGCTACTGCTTTAGCTTCAGTTCTTTCCATTTTTGTCCTCCTTTAGAAAATTATTTCTTGTCTGATCCGTGTCCACCAAATTTTCTTGTTAGAGAAAATTCACCTAATTTGTGTCCAACCATATCTTCAGTAACATAAACAGGAATAAATTCTTTTCCATTATGTACTGCAAAAGTATGACCAATAAATTCAGGATAGATTGTTGAACGACGAGACCAAGTTTTAATAACTTCCTTCTTACCAGATTCATTTAATGCTCTTACTCTTTTTAATAATCTTTCAAAGACATAAGGTCCTTTTTTAATACTTCTAGCCATTTAAATCTTCCTTTCTTTATTTCTTACGTCTAGACACGATATACTTATCTGACGCTTTCTTATTTTTTCTAGTCTTATATCCTAGAGCAGGTTTACCCCAAGGAGTCATTGGTCCACTTCTACCTATTGGAGCTCTACCTTCACCACCACCATGTGGGTGATCATTAGGGTTCATAACAGAACCACGCACTGTAGGTCTAAATCCTTTATGTCTTGTTCTTCCTGCTTTACCAATTTTAACAAGTGAATAATCTTCATTACCTACTGTACCAATAGTAGCTCTACAAGTACCTAAAATTTTTCTTGTTTCACCACTACTTAATCTTACTAATACATATTTATCTTCTCTACCAAGAATTTGAGCACTAGTTCCAGCACTTCTTGCTAAAGCTGCTCCTTTTCCAGGTTTAAGTTCAATATTATGAATAACAGTACCTACTGGAATATTCATTATAGGAAGAGCATTTCCTACTTTAATATCAACATTTTCACCAGATTCAACAACAGTACCTACAGTTAATCCCTTAGGAGCTATAATATAAGCTTTTTCACCATCTTTATAAGTAATTAAAGCAATATTAGCACTTCTATTTGGATCATATTCAATAGCAGATACAAGAGCAGGAACTCCATCCTTTCTTCTCTTAAAATCAATTAATCTGTATTTTCTTTTTACTCCGCCACCTCTGTGTCTAACAGTAATTTTACCTTGATTGTTTCTACCATTAGTCTTTTTCTTAGTAACTGTTAAACTCTTCTCTGGAGTACTTTTAGTAATTTCTTCACTAGTTAGTACAGATCTTTGTCTTGTACCAGCAGTCATTGGTTTATAAACTCTTATTGCCATTATATTTCCTCCTTACTAGTCGAAACTAATAGTATCGCCTTTCTTTAAAGTTACAATAGCCTTTTTATATTTACTAGTCATACCAGTATATTTACCAACTCTCTTCTTTTTAGGATGAGAATTAGTTATATTTACAGCCATTACTTTAACATTAAATTTCTTTTCAATAGCTTGTTTTATTTCTGTTTTATTAGCTGAGTTAGCAACTTTAAAAGCATATTTACTTTCAGGTTCCATACCAGCAGTTTTTTCAGTAATAATTGGTGCTAAGATTATATCTAAATAACTCTTCATTATTTAAGCACCTCCTCTAAAGTTTTTAAAGCTTCTTCTTCTATCAATAAATTATCAGATGATACTAAATCATAAGTATTAACTTCACTAGGCATAACAACTTTAACATTAGCTAAGTTTCTAGCAGCTAAACAAACATTATCAGTAAGTTCATTTACGCATACTAATACTTTATGATTAGTTAAATTTAAGCTTTCTAATAAATTAGTCATTTCTTTTGTTTTATTAGTATCAAATACCAATTTATCAACTACTACTAATTCTTTATCTAATACTTTATAAGATAAAGCAGATTTTAAAGCTAATCTCTTTTCTTTCTTATTCATTTTCTTTGAATAATCTCTTGGTACTGGTCCAAATGCTATACCACCATGACGGTATTGAGTAGCTCTAATACTACCTTGTCTAGCATTACCAGTTCCTTTTTGTCTGTATGGCTTTCTTCCACCACCAGATACTTCTGCTCTTGTTTTAACACTAGCAGTTCCTTGTCTTGCTCCTGCCATCGCAGCAACTATTGCATCCTTAACAACAGCATCGTTAGGTTCAATATTAAATATGTTATCTTCTAATTTTATATCCTTTACCTTTTCGCCTTTTAGACTTAAAACATCTATTTTCTTAGACATAATTTCCTCCTTTATCATCACAAATAACTAAACTTATAGTCAAAATTATTCAGCAGCTTTTTGTGATTCTTCTTTAGATTCTTCAGCTGCTTCATTAATAGCTTCTAATTCTTCATTAATTGTTTCCATAGTTTCTTCTACTACTTCTTCAGAAGTTTTACCATCTTCATAAACTATTAATTCTACTGGAGTATTTGTTTTATCACCAGTTTTAACTGAAGTTCTAACAAGTACTAAAGAGTTTTTAGGTCCAGGAACACTTCCTTTAATTAAGATAACATTATTTTCTAGGTCAACTTTAATAACTTCAAGATTTTGAATAGTTACTTGTTCATGACCCATATGTCCAGGTAATTTCTTTCCTGGTAAAACTCTCATAGGTAACAATGTACCCATTGATCCTACTCCTCTATGGTATTGAGATCCATGACTCATAGGTCCTCTACTTTGATTGTGTCTTTTAATAACACCTTGAAAACCTTTACCTTTAGAAGTGCCGGTAACATCTACCATTTCTCCTGCAGCAAAAGTATCAGCCTTAAGAACATCTCCTAAAGCATACTCGCTAACACTTACACCTCTAATTTCCTTTAAGAAGCGCTTAGGGGTAGTATTAGCTTTTTTTAGATGACCAGTTTCAGGTTTATTACTTCTAGAAGCCTTTTTCTCTACTGTAGCAAGTTGAATAGCATCATAGCCATCAGTCTCTTTAGTCTTAATTTGAGATACAACATTATCTTCAACTTCAATAACAGTTACAGGAATAAGTTTTCCATCAGTAGTAAATACTTCAGTCATCCCTTTTTTTCTTCCTAAGATTCCTTTCATTTTTTCCTCCTATATTATTTTTTAATTTGTATATCAACACCGCTAGGTAAATCTAAATGAGCAAGTGCTTCAATAGTTTCTTTACTTGGGTTATTGATGTCGATTAATCTCTTGTGAGTTCTTTTCTCAAATTGTTCTCTTGAATCCTTGTACTTATGTACCGCTCTTAAAATTGTAATTTTTTCAATTTCAGTTGGTAATGGTACAGGACCAGATACTTCACCACCAGTTCTCTTAACAGTAGCCACTATTTTAGCAGCAGCATTATCAAGAACTCTATGGTCGTAAGATTTTAATTTGATTCTCACTACTTCTTTTGCCATAGTTGTCCTCCCTTCGTCTATATCTTGTATAGGCATAGCTCCGAACGAATTACCTGATAAACCTTTATTTTAATTGACAACTTAACCTGGTGTATCAGCAACTTCGCACATCTAAGCCAGTCACACTTCTACCATTATACCCTATTATTCTATTAAAATCAAGCAAAAAAAGAACATTTTTTTACTTTTTTGATACATTTATTTCCAAATAAATAAAAAGCGTAATAATAAATATAAAAAGAAAGTATAACTTCTAACTTTCTTTTATATATCTATAACCATCATTTATCATAATACTCTTACTAAATGCAATCTTATTTTGAACAATATTATTAACATTATTAATATAATCTTTATCACCAGTACCTATATATTCATTAGTAATACTATTATATCTACCTTTATCAGTTATCCATGATCTATTACCAAGTATTACTAGTCCTTCACTATCAGAAAATAAATCAGAACCAGCAAAAATTCTAGAATCATAATCTATACCAAATAAATTATAAACTGTAGGAAGAACATCTATAGACATACCAACCTTATCTATTTCTTTTCTATTTAATTTACTATTCCAAATAATCAAAGAATTATGATTAATTTCAAATAAATTATCTCTTTTATAATTAGATAATTCATTCATCTCGTCTAAAGATAAAGCATAAGGATAATGATCCGCAGTTAAAACAATAATAGTATCATCTAATTTATTATTTTCTTCTAACTTATTAATGAGAAATTCTAATGCTCTATCTAACTCAATTTGAGTAGCTAAATATGCTGATGATGTATCACTTAAATCTAAATTATCTACTAGAGATTTATTCTTATTAGCAATATAATTACCACCATAATTATATTCCATATGTCCAGATACAGTCATATAGTATGCAAGAAAAGGTTTATCACTATTAATATAATCAGTATATGTTTTTTCCATCATTTGAATATCACTCTCAGGCCAAATATCACAGTTAATATCAAGCCCCATGTAGCAGGCCTTAAAATTATCAAATCCAATTGCTTTTAAATACTTATATCTATCTTGAAAATAACCACTATGATTATGATAAGCATAAGTGTTATAGTCAGCATTTTTAAAACTATTTGCAAGACCATATGGAAAACTATTTTCACCACTTCTCCATATACTTAAAGTACTAGTATCGGGATACAATGCAGTATCTGCTTGAAATTCTCCACCTATTGTACTCAAGTAATATGGTACATAATAATTATTAAAGACAAAACCATTATTAGTAAGTTTATATAATGTTGGCGTTAAATCCTCTCTTACACCAATAGTACTAAAACTCTCAGCCACTATAAAAATAAGATTTTTATCTTTAAATATACCAGTATATTTATTCTTACTAGTACCAGGATTATTTTCAATATATAATTTAATATCATCATCTAAATTATTATCCAATTCTAAATCAAGAACATTCTTATCATAAATAAACACATCATCACTAGTACTATTTTCTTCAAAATTAACTTTAATTATTTTATCTTCAAAACCAAATATAGTTCTATACACATCAAGTTCAAACGATGGTAGAACACCTAATTTCTGAATATTTAAATTATTATTATTAACATTATAATATAGATCATATATAGATAAATTAACATCTTTCTTAGTACTTAAATATAACCTATAACTACAAAATGATAGTGGTATTAATATTATATAAGATAATAGATATAATTTACCCTTCTTTTCTATATCAAAATTAAATTTCTTTCTAAATACAATAAGAAATATAAAAGGTAAAAAGCATATTATTATTCCATGTAAATTACTAAATATTATTTTAAACGCTTCTCCTAAAAAATCTACAGCTTGATCAGTTAAAGAAAACATTGATAGAGACATAAAAGAATCCATTGAAGATTTCATAACAAACTGAAAAGCAAAAATAAGACATATAAAAAAGTAAAATATATAATTTAATATTCTATTTATTCTTTTAGAAAAAACTGTAGTAAATAATGTTATAATAAAAGAAAGAAATAAAATATGAATAAAATTACTTATTATAGTTTCTCTATTAAATATATCAAACATCATAAGTCCAAATATTAATTCTAAAAATGATAAAAGACATATATTTATTAAATTATGTTTAATAATTTTTTTCATCATATCACTCTTCCTACAATAAAAGTATAACATAATAAAAATTCAAAGTAAACAAAAATAATTCCTATATCACATAGAAATTATTTATAATTTTTATAAAATTCTTCTTTAAAATCTAAGAATCTATCTTCTTTTATAGAAGTCCTTATATCTTCCATTATCTTAATTAAAAATCTTAAATTATGAATAGATAAAAGTCTCTGTCCTAAAGTTTCATTAGCCACTAGTAAATGCCTTATATAAGCCTTAGTATAATGTTTGCAACACTTACAATCACAAGTTTCATCTACTGGAGTAAAATCTTCTTTATATTTGGCATTTCTCAAATTAATTTTACCATTTCTTGTAAAGGCATGACCATGTCTAGCAAGTCTTGTAGGAAGAACACAGTCAAACATATCAATACCTCTTTCTACACCTTCAAATAAATCAGTAGGTTCTCCAACTCCCATTAAATATCTTGGTTTATCTTCTGGAAGATATTTGACACCATATTCGATCATCTTGTACATAGTAGGTTTATCTTCACCTACTGAAGTTCCACCAATTGAATATCCATCAAAATCAAGTTTAACTGTCTCTTTACAAGACCATTCTCTTAAATCTTCAAATTCTCCGCCTTGAACTATACCAAATAAACTCTGATTAGGATTATTAAATACCTTTTTACCTCTCTTTGCCCATCTAAGAGTTCTCTCTACTGATTTTTTCATATAATCATAAGTTACAGGATAAGGTGGACACTCATCAAAACTCATTGCTATATCACTATCCAATTTATTTTGTACCTCTATACTCTTTTCAGGAGTTAAAAATAATTTTTCTCCATTGATATGACTTTTAAAAGTTACCCCCTCTTCACATATATCCTTAGGATTAGCTAAACTAAATACTTGAAATCCACCACAATCAGTGAGAATTGGACCATCATAGTTCATAAATTTATGAAGTCCTCCCGCTTTTTCTACTATATCAGCTCCCGGTCTAAGCCATAAATGATAAGTATTAGAAAGAATAACTGCAGATCCAATTTCTTTAAGTTCATCAGTATCAAGAGTTTTAACTGTAGCTTGTGTCCCTACTGGCATAAACATAGGAGTTTCAAACTTACCATAATTAGTCTCCAAAGTACCATATCTAGCTTTAGTATTTTTATCTTTATGTAATAATGTATATTTAATCTTCATAATAACACTCCAATCAATAAGGAAGATAATTATCTTCCTTTTCCTTTTTTCTCATGTTCGCCCATATTCATACCAAACATTTTCATAAACATTTCTCTTTGTTTTCTTTCATTAATAACATAAAGTTTTTCTTTATATTCATTAATAATTAATTCTAATTTCTTCAAAGTTAAATTAGCATAAGTTTTACCAAGATATTTAGAATAAACATTAATTAAATAAGAACGAAGTTTTTCAGCTTCTTTATACATATTTCTAAATCTACCCTCACCACCATCAGATTCATCATCATAAGTAGTATTTAACTCAAGTAATAATTTAGAAATTTTATTATTAATTTTCTTTTTTAATAATTTTTCAGTAAGTGATGGAGATACAAATACTATTTTATTAACTTCTATAGCATCTTCTTTCTTGACTTTTGGTTTAACATTATAACCATCTTTATTATATTCTAAATATACAACTTCACCATTTTTATTATCTCTACTAATAAAATAATTTTTACTCATAATTTTCCCCCAATAAATCAGGCCTATTTTCTCTAGTTAATCTTACTCTTTCATTATGTCTAAATTCTTCTATATTTTTATGGTGACCGCTAAGTAAAACATCAGGAACCCTCATACCACGATATTCTACTGGTTTAGTATAATTTGGATAATCAAGTAAATTATCATTAAAACTTTCAGTAGTAAGAGAATTATCATTAATTACTCCATCAACTAATCTGATAATTGAATCCATAACAACCATTGAAGGAAGCTCTCCTCCCGTTAAAACATAATCACCAATTGAAAGTTCTAAGTCCACAATTGTTTTTATTCTCTCATCAAATCCTTCATAATGACCACATAATATTATAATATGTTTTTGTTTAGATAAATCATATGCTATCTTTTCTTTAAAAATTTTACCAGAAGGAGTCATCATAATAACTAACGTATCATCTTTTTTAAGAGCATCTATAGCTCTAAAAATAGGATCACACATAAGTACCATTCCCCCACCGCCACCATAAGGATAATCATCTACTTGATTATTATTATAGACAGTATAATCTCTAATATTATGTATTCTAACCTCAACTTTTTTACTTTCAATCGCCCTTTTAATAATAGACTCAGTCAAAAAATTAGTATACATATTTGGAAATAAAGTAAGTACATCTATTAACACCATTTATCACCACCATTAAACTTAATAGTTATTATAATATAATAATTATTAAAAGTAAACCCTAGTCAAATAAACCATCAATATCTTTAATATAAATTTTATTATTTTTAATATCAATATTATCAATTAAATTAAAATTATATGGTATAAGATAATACCTATCTTTTCCATTTATTTTAATTAAACTAATTTTATCGTATCTTTCTATGTCACCAATAGTTCCCATTAACATATTTTTATACATAACATCAAGACCAATCAATTGTTCATCTAAATATTCATTTTGTTTTAGTTCAATATCCTCTTTATTGATATAAACATTTTTACCTTTATATTTAAGTACCTCATTAATGTTATTATATCCCGCAAAAGTAACCATATCAAAATTCTTATGCTTACGATAAGTATTAATAACCTCAACATTATTCTTATCTATATAAACTTTCATATTCTTAACAAAGACTTTATCTTTATAAGGAAACTTTGATAATATTCTAAGTTCTCCTTTAATACCATGAGTATTAACAATTTTACCTATCTTAATTAATTCCATTATTTATCTCATATAGAAGTATAGAAGCAGCAACCGCAGCATTCAAGCTTTCTACCCTTTCATTAATCTTTATATAAACATTTTTATCACATAACAAACTAATATCATTACTCATACCATTTCCTTCATTACCAATAATCAAAGCAAACTTATTAGGAATGTTAATATTTCTAATATCTGTTCCATCTCTAACATTAGTACCAAGTATTAAATAATTATCTTTCTTTAGCATATCAATAGTAGAAGCTAATTCCCTAGTAATAATATTAAGCCTAAATATCATACCCTGTGTAGATCTAACTACTTTAGAATTATATAAATCTACCGTTTTAGGACTAAGTATAATTGTATCGATATCAAAAGCCACTGCTGATCTAATTATTGTACCAAGGTTACCAGGATCTTGAATATCTTCAAGTATAAGTACTCTATTACCAATATTTTCTTCTTTTCTTTTATAACAAACACCAATTACATTAGGATAACTATCCATATTAGATAATTTCTTCATAATACTATCACTAACATAAATAATTTCGCCATCATAATCAAAAGTCTTCTTTTCCAAAACAATTACTTCTCTTATTAAATTATTTTTTATTGCCTCACTAACTAAATGTTCCCCTTCAACTAAAAATAATCCTGTAATATCACGATACTTTTTTTCTTTTAATCTACATAATTCCTTAATATGATTATTATTTACTGAAGTTATTAACATACATATCTTTCCCTTCTTAATAATTATATAATAAAATTAAAAAAAGGGAAAGCATTTTAAACACTTTCCATATCTTTTTCTATTTTCTTAATTTCATCTATTGTCTTGCCAGTTATTTCTGATATAACATTATAATCCATTTCTTTCTTTAACATATTAATAATAACTTCTTTAGTTTTATCTTCAATACCTTCTTCTCTGCC
>JBJEEB010000025.1:0-37250 GCA_051872655.1 Bacilli bacterium
TTTATTTGGTGGTAAAGTTATTACTTTTTATGATGATGTATTTGAGGGACATGTTCACTTTGAAATTGAAGATAAACTTGGCAATACAAATATTCATACTTTAAGAGGTGCTGGTATGGGAGAAACTCATAATAATATGAAGGATACGGCTTATTATTTGATATTAAAAGAAAAAAAATTAGGTGGATTTGATATAGAAAAGGTATTTGTTCCATTTAATAAAAATAGTTTATTATCTAGTATATATGCTTCGGATATGCCTTCGAAGAGTAAAATACTTAGTTATTTAAGATAATTAAAGAGCATGAAAAATGTTCTTTTTATATGCTAAAATGTCGAAAAAAGTATTTTTGACCTAGACTATGGGTATAAAATATGGTATACTTGTTACTAGTAGGACAGTGATTTTGTGAAAAGGAATAATAAAAAAAATAGAGTAAGAAAAACTAAAAATAATATATTTTTTAGAGTGATAGCTATAATATCCACTATTATATTTGTAATATTTGGAATAATGCTATATATGCTTGATATGATACCTTTTAAATATTTAATAATATTTTATGTTGTATTTATATTATTATATATATATTTATTACTTACATCTCTACTCAAAAATATTAAAAATAAAATTAGAATTAGTTCATTTATATTTTTATTATTATTTGGTACTATATTTGGATTTGGTATTAAGTATTTAAATGATACAATGGATTTTGTTGGTATTATAAGTAAAGATTTATTACAAAAAGAAGTATATTATTTAATGTCTTTAGAGGAATCTAAATATGAAGATGTAAAAGATTTAGATGGTAGTAGTATTGGTATATATAGCTCTAAAAATAGTGATGATGCCGTTAAATTATTAGATAAAAAGATTAATACTACTATAAAAGAATATAAGAATGTAGTAGAATTATTTGAAGATTTACAAGATAAAAAGATAGATGGTATTTTAGTTAATGAATCTACGAAGAATTTACTTAATACTGATTTATCTGATATGAATATTAAATTAAAAGAAATATATAAAGTATATGTTTCTATAGAGAAGACTGATATAGTTAAGGTTGTTGATGTTACTAAGACACCATTTAATATTTATATTGCTGGAGGAGATGCTTATGGTAGTATAGATAATGTTACTAATACTGATGTTAATATGGTAGCCACTATTGATCCAGTTAATAGAAAAATATTATTAACTTCAATACCTAGAGATTATTATGTTAATTTACCATCATTTGGTGATGATGCATATGATAAACTTACTCATGCTGGATATTATGGTATAGAGGAGTCTGTTAAAGCAGTAGAAAATTTACTTGATATTGATATTAATTATTATGTAAAAGTTAATTTTTCAACAATAGAAGGTGTAATTAATGCTATTGGTGGAGTAGATGTTTATTCGGATTATAGTTTTTGTGCTAATGGAAGACCTGATTTGTGTTATAAAAAAGGTGATATGCATCTTGACGGCTTTCATGCACTTATGTTTGCTAGAGAAAGATATGCATTTAAAGATGGTGACGTACAAAGAGTAAAAAATCAGCAAAAAGTACTTGAAGCTATTATAAATAAGATAACTTCATCAACTAAGTTAATTACTAATTTTTCACAAATATTAGATAGTGTAAGTGCTAGTTTTTCAACTAATATGGAAACTAAAAGTATAAATAGACTTGTTAAGATGCAACTTAATGATATGAGAGGTTGGATTATAGAAACTCAAAATCTTGTTGGTACTGATTTATATACTAAAAATACTTATACTTTTCCAAATATTGAATTATATGTTATGAAACAAGATAGTAATTCTGTTAATGAAGCAAAGAATAAAATAGAGGAGTATGTAAAATAGGAGTATTTGCAATGAAGAAAGTTTTGTTTACCGCTAATTTGGATTCGTTTTTTATAAAATTTTTAATACCACAATTGAAATATTTTAAAGATCATGGTTACGAAGTTCATGTTGCTTCTAAAAATCAAGGTATTGATATTCCATATTGTGATAAAAAGCTTGATGTTTGTTTTACAAGAAGTTTGAATTTGAAGGATATTATAGGGTCTTATAAAAAAATTAAAAGCATTTTATTAGAAAATGATTATGAATTAATTAGTTGTCACACTCCTTTTGGCGCTGCTATTCCTAGACTTGCTGTTAGTAGAATAAAAAACTTTCATTCTAAAATAGTTTATACTGCACATGGATTTCATTTTTATAAAGGAGCTCCTCTTATTAATTGGATGCTTTATTATCCGATGGAAAAATATCTTTCAAAATATACAACTTCAATAATTACAATTAATGATGAAGATTATAGTTTCGCAAAGAAAAAAATGAAGTCAAAAGTTTATAAAGTACATGGAATAGGAATAAGTAAGGAAAAGTTTGATATAAAAATGACTACTGAAGGAAAGAAAGCACTTAAAAAAGAAGTTAATATTACCAATAAAGATTTTGTTATGATTTTTCCTGGTGAAATTAATAATAATAAAAATCAAATATTACTGTTAAACACTGTTAAGATTTTGAAAGAGAGGATACCTAATCTTGTATTGTTATTACCTGGTTATGATCTATTAAATGGTGAACTTCAAGAATATGCTAAAAATAACAATATTGAAGATAATGTTAGATTTTTGGGTTATCGTAAGGATATTCCACAGTTACTTAGGATTTCTAATATTGCAGTTTCATCTAGTAAAAGAGAGGGACTTCCAATTAATATTATTGAGTCTATGTATGTTGGACTACCTATAGTGGCAACTAATTGTAGGGGCAATAGAGATTTAATAAAAGATGGTAAAAATGGATATTTAGTAGATACTTATGGTGCTGAAGAGTTTGCAGATAAGATATACAAAATATATAAAAATAAGAATAAGGCTGATGAGTTTATAAAGTTTAACAAGAAAGAAGTAAATAAATATATGCTTGATAGTGTATTAAAGGAAATTATAAGGATATATGAGAGGTAAAGAATGATGAAAATATTACATTTATTATCTACTAATTCTTTTTCTGGTGCAGAGAATGTTGTTTGTCAGATTATTAGTATGTATAGTAACGAAAAAAATGTTACAATGATATATTGCTCTCCTGATGGTAAAATAAGAGAGAAGTTATTAGAAAAGAAAATAGAATTTCTACCATTAGAAAAATTAAATTATGCTAGTATAAAAAAAGCTATTTTGAAATATAAACCAGATGTTATACATGCTCATGATATTAAGGCGAGTATTTGTGCTAGTTTATTTTCTAAAAATATTGAAGTTATTTCTCATATTCATGGTAATAGTTTAAGTATGAGAAAAGTTTCACTAAAGTCTATACTATTTTTATTAATTTCAAAAAAAATGAAGCATATTTTTTGGGTTTCTAATAGTAGTTTAACAGAGTATAGATTTTATAATAAAGTTTATGAAAAAAGTAGTATTCTTGTTAATGTAGTTGATAAAAAACAAATAATTGAAAAAAGCGAGGAAATTAATATTGATAAAAATTATGATGCTATTTTTGTTGGAAGACTAGTTGAATTAAAAAATCCTATGAGACTTTTAAATGTTTTTTCTTCTGTTGTTAATAAAATTCCTACAGCAACACTTGCTATAGTAGGTACAGGAGATATGGAAGAAGAGATGAAAAAATATATTTCTGAAAATAAATTAGATAATAATGTATTTCTTTTGGGTTTTCAATCAAATCCATATATATATATTAAAAAATCAAAAATGATGCTTTTAACTTCTATATATGAAGGTACTCCAATGTGTGCATTAGAGGCTTTGTGTTTAGGGAAGCCCATTATATCTACGCCAACAGATGGTATGGTTGATTTGATTAATCAAAATATGAATGGGTTTTTAAGCGATGACGATCAAGAATTATCTGATAAAATATGTAAATTAATTGTTAATAAAGAAGAATTGTCAAGAATGACAATAAATGCAGATAAAGAATCAACAAAGACTAATAATCTTCAAAAATATAAAAAAGAATTAGACTTATATTACAAATAATGCAAATAAAAAAAAGAAAGCTGTGGTAAAATGGAATATATAATATTATTACTTATTATAATTTTAGTTTCCTTATTATTTAAAATATTTGGTGTTAATATTAAAAATAATAAAAAATATCTTTTAACAATAGTAATAATTTTAACTTTATTTTTGGGACTAAGAGGTCCAAATGTTGGACTTGATATGGGTAATTATTATAATTTTTTTGTAGCTGCTAAAAATAGTACAATTGAATATTTATATTTACACTATGATTTTGAAATTGGTTTTAAAATGCTAACAAAACTAATCAGTTTTATTCTGTTTGATTTTAGATTTTATATTGTAATTATTTCTACACTTTCAATGATTGGAATATATTATCTAATAAAAGATTATTCAAAAAATTATTTTGCCAGCATTTTCTTATTTATAACATTTAATTTTTTTATTTATTATATATGTACATTAAGGCAATGCTTAGCCATATCAATATTATTATGTTCTCTTTCCCTTTTAAAAAGGAAAAATATTCTTTGCTATGTAGCTTCGGTAATGATTGCCAGTTTGTTTCATAAAACAGCTTTAGTGTTTTTATTTTTACCATTATTTAAATATATTACTTTTACATCTAAAATGATAGTACGATATATTAGTTTATGTGTAGTATTATTTATTATTAAAAATCCTATAATCGATGTTTTAACAGAATTAATCTATGACCAATACATTGGTTATCGTGATACAAGTGGTGAAGGATATATGATGCTTTTATTGATTCTTGCAGTAATTATTGGTATTTGCTTTGTTAATAAAAAGTTTGATATTAATAAAGAAGAAAACAAATATTTTACTGGAATGTTATTACTTGCATTACCTTTTCAAATACTTTCTACTAAGCAAGGATTAGTTGCTAGAATAGTTTTATACTTCACTTACTCTTTTATTATTTTGATACCAAATAATCTAGAAATTATGAAAATTAAATATCGTAAGATTTTGTATCCATTATTTTATATTTTATTATTTTTATTTTATGTATATCAAATATTTACAAATTCTGTTTATGTTCAATATACAATATTTTAATAGGAGGTATTATGAAAATATTATTTTATATAGGTAATTTGAGAAAAGGCGGTGCAGAGAGGGTAGTAGTGACACTTTCTAATAATTTGGTGAAGAGTAATGATGTAACTATCATTACTACTACTGATGAAGAGCCTGAATATGAACTTGATAAAAATATAAATCTTTTTAATTTAAAAGACTTTAAAGGCAATAAAAATTCTCTATCAAAAAATATGATATATTTAAAAAAACTTAAGAAATATATTAAAGAAATTAATCCTGATATAGTTTTAGGTTTTTTACCAGAACCTAGTTATAGATTACTTTTATTAAAACCTTTTATAAAAGTTCCAGTAATTATTTCTGATAGAAATGATCCAAAAATAGAATATGCTTCTTTTAAAAATAAAATTATAATGAAATGGTTATACCATAGAGCAGATGGATTTGTTTTTCAAACAAGTGAAGCACAAAATTATTTCTCAAAAAAAATACAATCAAAATCGACTGTTATTGCTAATCCAGTTGATGATAAATTCTTTAATGTAAATTACTGCGGTGAAAATAGTAAGGAATTTATTAATGTTGGCAGACTTAATGAACAAAAAAATCAAATTTTCTTGATAGAAAGTTTTAAGGAAATTATAAAAAAATATCCTGATTATAAATTGCTTATTTATGGCGATGGTGATATGAAAGAAGAACTTTCTTCTTATATTATAAAAAATAAGTTAAACGATAATGTTAAATTATGTGGTAATGTAGATAATATAGAAAATTTTTTGAAAGATAAAAAAGGGTTCATTTTATCTTCTAAATATGAAGGAATGCCAAATGCACTTATGGAAGCTATGGCTGTTGGTCTTCCTTGTATTTCTACTGATTGTCCATGTGGTGGTCCTAGAGAACTAATAAAAAATAATAAAAGTGGATTACTGATAGAAAATGAAAATAAAGAACAATTAATATCTTCAATTATATATATTATTGAAAATAGAGAAAAGTGTATTTCTATGTCAAAAACTGCTAAAAAAGGGATGAATAATTATAATTGTGATAATATAACTGCTAAATGGCTTGACTTTATGAAAGAAGTGTGTGAATGTGAAAAAAATAATTAATTATATTTGCCATCCTAAAAAAATAATATCATATTTGATGTATAAAAACGTTTTCTTTTTTCTTCCAGACAGTGTATATTTAAAATGGAGATTTAAATTGATTATGGGATATAAACTAGATTTAGATAATCCACAAACATTTAATGAAAAGTTGCAATGGTTAAAATTATATGATAGGGATCCAAAATATACTCAAATGGTAGACAAATATGAAGTTAGAAAATATATAAAAGAAAAAATAGGCGAAGAATATTTAATACCATTACTTGGTGTATATGATAAATTTGAAGATATTGATTTTGATAAATTACCTAATCAATTTGTAATTAAGTGTAATCATGATTCTGGTGGATTAGTAATATGTAAGGATAAAAGTAAATTGGATATTGAATCTGCTAGAAGGAAAATTAATAGTTCATTAAAAAGAAATTATTATTACTCTGGGAGAGAATGGCCATATAAAAATGTTAAACCAAAAATAATAATAGAAAAATACATGGAAGACAATATTGATAAAGAATTAATCGATTATAAATTGTATGCCTTTAATGGAAGAGTAGACTATGTAATGGTATGTTTTGATAGATTTAATGGTGGTACTAAGTTTATTTATTTTGATAGAGAATGGAATATTCAGAAAGATTTTTCAAATGATGGGATTAAGTATGGCGATAATATAAGTTTAAGAAAGCCTAAAAATCTTGATAAAATGTTTAATTTTGCATCAATTCTTTCAAAAAGAATACCATTTGTGAGAGTAGACTTTTATGAAGTTAATGGTAAATTATATTTTGGAGAATTAACATTTTATCCAAGTTCAGGTTTTGATGATACAAGACCAGAAAAAATATCAAAATATTTAAATAAAATATTAGGAGATGTACATGAGAACATTAGGATTTGTAATAAGTAAAAAAGAAAACGAAAAAAGAAGAGCTATAGTATTTGAAGATATAAAAAAAATAAAAAATAAAAAATATGTATATTTTGAGGAAGGTTATGGTAATATATTAGGATTTTCTGATGATGATATACTTAAATTAGGATGTAATATTTTAGATTCTGAAAAAATTTATGACTGTGATATTATTTGTGATCCTAAAATAGGAGATTCTGTTGATATTGATAAAATTAAAAATAAAATTGTTTTTGGGTGGATACATGCTACTCAAAATTATGATATAACTCAACATTTTATTGATAATAAATTAACTGGTTATGCTTGGGAAAAAATGTATGATGGAAAAAGACATATTTTTATGATGAATAATCAAATTGCAGGTGAAGCTGCTGTTATACATGCTATGTTGTTATCTGGTAAATTATTTGAAAATTTAGATATTGCTATTTTAGGTAATGGAAATACTTCAAAGGGAGCACAGAAGATACTAAATAAATTTGATAATAGAGTTAGAGTTTATAATTCTAGTGAAGAAAAAAAATTTAAAGAAGAAATATTTAAATATGATATTATTATCAATTGTATTTTGTGGGATGTTACTAGGAAAGATCATATTATATATAAAAATGATTTAAAAAAACTTAAAAGAGGTTGTTTAATTATAGATGTTAGTTGTGATCATAATGGTGGTATAGAATCTAGCATTCCTACTACTATTAATAATCCTATGTATGAAGTAGATGGTGTTTATCATTATGCTGTAGATCATACGCCATCAATATTTTATAATGATTCATCTGTAGTAATTTCAAATGAGGTGGTAAATTATATTGATGATTTGATTGAAGGAAAAGATAATGCTATATTAGATAATGCATTAATAATTAATAATGGAATTATTGTTGATAATGAAATTATTAAATATCAGCAAAGATAGTTATTTTCACTATTAAGAGGTGATTTAAATGCGAAGTAAGAAGGCAATGTATAATATAATTTCATCATTAATGTTACAAGTTGTAGTATTAATATCAGGGTTTATTGTACCTAAATTAATTATTAGTTCTTTTGGTTCTGATGTTAATGGGCTTGTTTCTTCAATATCACAGTTTTTAGCTTATATTAGTTTGTTAGAATCTGGAATAGGGCCTGTTGTTAAGGCTTCTTTATATAAACCAATAGCAGAAAAAGATAATAAAACTATTAGAAATATACTTAGAGCTTCTGAAAAATTTTTTAGGGTTATTGCTTTAATATTTATTGTTTATTTAGTTGGATTATCTATTATTTATCCGTTAATTGTTCAAAAGGAGTTTGGTTATTTTTATACTCTTTCTTTGATATTAATTATTTCCATTAGTACTTTTTTTGAATATTATTTTGGTATGACGTACAAGTTATATTTACAAGCAGAGCAGAAAACATATGTTACTTCAATTATACAAATAGTTACTTATATATTAAATATTATTTTTGTGATATTATTGGTTAAATTTGGTACTAGTATTCAAATTATTAAGTTATTTAGTGGCTTTACATTTATATTAAGACCTTTAATTCAGAATATTTATATTAAAAAGAAATATAATATTAATTTGAAAGATGCAGATGAAAATTATAAATTAGATAAGAAGTGGGATGGTCTTGCACAGCATATAGCAGCAGTTGTTCATAATAATACTGACATTACTATTCTTACTATATTTAGTAAATTATCAGAAGTATCGGTATATTCTATTTATGCTATGATTACTAATGGTGTTAAGTCAATTATTTTGGCATTTTCTGGTGGTATTGATGCATCTTTTGGTGATATGATTGCTAAAAATGAAAAGGAATTATTAAATAAAAATTTTAGTACTTATGAATTATTTTATTTTACTATAGTTACTATTTTTTATACTTGTACTATATTACTTATTGTTCCATTTGTAAATGTTTATATGATGGGTATTAATGATACTAATTATATAAGGCCATTGTTTGGATGCTTATTAGTTTTAAGTGAATTTGTTTGGGCAATTAGAGTTCCATATAGTTCTATTACTTTGGCTGCTGGTCATTTTAAAGAGACAAGAAAAGGGGCATGGATTGAAGTAATAATTAATATTACTATTTCTATAATACTTGTTATTAAATATGGTATAGTTGGAGTAGCTATTGGTACTTTGGTGGCTATGCTTGTTAGAACAATTGAATTTATTTATCATACTAATAAGTATATACTAGAGAGAAATATTTTTATTAATATAAAGAAAATAGCAGTAATTGTAACTGAAGTTCTTCTTATTATTTTAGTAATAAAATTCATTCCAATTAATATTACATTTAATTCTTATATTAATTGGATAATATATGCGGTTATAGTATTTGTTGTAGCTAGTATTATTACAATTGGTATTAATATACTTGTATATAGAGACGATATTGGTAATTTAAAACAATTACTTAAGAACAATTTTGGTAAATTATTCAAAAGGAGGAAAAAGTGAATGAAAACATATTTTATTACAGGTGGTGCTGGTTTTATTGGTTCTACCTTAACGGAAAGATTATTAAATGAAGGAAATAGGGTTGTTACTATTGATAATTTTTGTGATTATTATGATCCTATGATTAAAGAAGATAATATTAAGAATTTTCTTAATAATGAAAATTATAAATTATATATGGGAGATATTAGAAATAGGGAAGATATAAAAAGAGTATTTGATGAAAATAATATTGATGTGGTTATGCATCTTGCTGCGATGGCAGGAGTTAGACCTTCAATTGAGAATCCTTTGTTATATCAGGAAGTTAATGGAATTGGTACACAAAATATTTTAGAGGAAGCTAAAATTCATAATGTTAGATCTTTAGTTATGGCTTCAAGTAGTAGTGTTTATGGTAATTGCAAAGAGGTTCCTTTTAGAGAAGATATGGTTGTGGATTATGCTATTAGTCCTTATGCTGCGACTAAAAAGGCTAATGAGGTAATGGCTCATGTTTATCATAAATTAAATGATATGAATATTATTATGCTTAGATTCTTTACTGTGTATGGTCCTAAACAAAGACCTGATTTAGCCATTAATAAGTTTACTAGATTAATGCTTAAAGGAAAATCTATTCCTATGTATGGTGATGGAAGTACTTCAAGAGATTATACTTATGTTGATGACATTGTTGATGGTATATGTAAATCTTGTGAATATGTAATGAATAATGATAATGTTTATGAAATTATTAATTTAGGTAGTAATAACCCTATTAGTTTAAAGGACATGATTAATACGATAGGTGAAGTACTTGGTATTACTCCTAATATTGAAACACTTCCTATGCAACCTGGTGATGTTGATAGGACATATGCTGATATTTCTAAAGCTAGGGAACTACTTGGATATAATCCTAGTATTAGTTTTAAAGAGGGTATTAAAAAGTTTATTAATTGGTATAAAAAAAATAATTAGTTATAAGAAAGTACAAAATATATTTTGTATTTTTTATTTATATGGTATACTTAATTTATATAGAATATAATTGTTATGGAGGTAAGTATGAGAAAGAGAAAAAATAATAAATTAATTCTGTTTATTGTACTTGGTGTTATTTTATTATGCGGTATTGGTGTAGGAATATATTTTATTGTGAATGGTAAGAATAATGAGACTGCTGATACTGGTAAAAAAGATGATGTTAAAGAAGAAATTAAAGAGGAAAAGAAGGTAAGTATTATTGATGTTGACAGTGATACTAGACCTTATGCTGTTATGATTAATTGTCATAATGGAGCTTTACCTCAAGCAGGGCTTGATAATGCATATATAGTATATGAACTTATGGTTGAAGGTGGTATTACTAGAATGATGGCTTTATTTAAAGATAAAGACGTTGATAAAATTGGTTCTGTTAGAAGTGCTAGAACACAATATTTAGATTATGTTTATGAAAATGATGCTATATATGGTCATGCTGGTGGTGCTGAAGATGCATTAAAAAGAATATCTAGTGAGGGTATTAATGATGTTGATGTAGATGGACAGTATGGATTTAGAGATACTTCTTTAGATAGAGCTTGGGAGCATAAATTATTTACTTCTACTAAGTTACTAGGAGAGGGAGCAAGTAATAGGGGTTATAGAATTACTACTGAGATTAAAAGTTTACTTAAATATAGTGCTGAAGAAATAGATTTATCTATACTAGATGGAAGCAGAGTAGCTAATAATATTAGTATTAAATATTCTGATTATAGAACTTCTAATTATATTTATGATAGTGAAAATAAAGTATATTTAAGAAGTATGAATGATACTAAGAATGTTGATTTGGTTACTGGAGATCAATATAAGGTTAAAAATATTATTATATATGGTGTTAATTATTCTAATTATTGTGATCATGGTTATTGTGCTTATGTTAAGATAGATAATGTTGGTACTGGAGAAGGGTATTATGTATCCAATGGTTATAGTATACCTATTACTTGGAGTAAGAGTAGTAAGAATGATAGAACGATATATAAAGTTAAATCTAGTGGAGAAGAACTTGTAGTTAATGATGGTAATACTTATATTCAGATTTATCCTACTAGTGGTGGATTAAGTATTAATTAGGGTTGATTTAAATGTGATAGCATGTTATGATGTATATACATGATGGAGGTAATAGAAGTGAAAATAGCAGTAGCTGGAACAGGATATGTAGGGTTGGTAACAGGTGTAGCACTTGCTAATATTGGTCATAATGTTACATGTGTTGATATTGATGAAAATAAAATTAAATTAATGAGAGATGGTGTAAGTCCTATTTATGAACAAGATTTAGAAGAACTTATGAATAAAAATAGAGATAGGCTTACTTATACTACTGATTATAAAAATGCATATAAGGATGCGGATGTTATTATAATCGGAGTAGGTACTCCTGAGAGAAAAGATGGATCTGCTAATTTAGATTATGTTTATGGTGTATGTGAACAAATTGCTGAATCGGTAGAAAAGAATGTAGTGGTAGTAGTTAAGTCTACTGTACCTATTGGTACCAATGATGAAATTGAAAAATATTTAAAAGAAAATGTTAGAAAAGGTATTAATATTAATGTAGCTAGTAATCCTGAATTTTTAGCACAGGGTACAGCTGTTAGAGATACATTATATGCTTCGAGAATTGTAATAGGTACTGAATGTAAAGAAGCTGAAGAAGTATTATTAAAGATGTATGAACCTTTAACAAAAGAACCATATAATGTACCATTATTATCTACTAATAGAAGAAGTGCCGAAATGATTAAATATGCTTCGAATGATTTTTTAGCTTTAAAGATTTCTTATATTAATGAGATTGCTAATTTATGTGAAAAATTAGGTGCTAATATTGAAGATGTTTCTAAAGGAATGGGATTTGATACTAGAATAGGAAATAAGTTTCTAAATGCTGGCATTGGATATGGTGGAAGTTGTTTTCCAAAAGATACAAAAGCTCTTCATTGTTTGAGTTCACAAGTTGGAGCAGAACTTAAAACTGTTAAAGCTTGTATTGAAGTTAATGAGAATCAAAAAATTAGATTATATGAAAAATTAGTAGAAGATTTAGATAATTTGAAAGGAAAGAATATTGCAGTACTTGGTCTTACTTTTAAACCTGGAACTGATGATTTAAGAGAAGCACCTTCTATATATAATATTGAACTACTATTAGATGCTGGTGTTACTATTAGGGCTTATGATCCAATTTCCATAGAAAGTTTTAAAAGAAGAATATCATATAAACTTGAAGACGATGGTATTATTGGTAGTATTAGTTATTATACTGATATTGATAGTGCAATAATGGATACAGAAGCAGTACTTATTATGACAGAATGGCCTGAGATAAAGAATTATGATATATCTAAATATGAAGAATTAATGAGTATACCTAGAATATATGATGGTAGAAATTGTTACAAGTTATCTGATATGGAAAAATATAGTGTGTATTATAATTCTGTTGGCAGAGAAGTTATTGATAATGTTTCTAAAGTAAAATGTAAAGTTAAAAGTTAAGGTATTTGGTTAGTGCAAATTGTATTTCAAAGGTTGAAAAAAACCTTTTTTTTTGTTACTATATATATAGGTACTAAATATTAATTTTGAAAGAAGGTGTATATATGAAGAAAGAAAATATAGAAAATAATAGTTCTAGAACAGAAAATTTTGTTAGAAATACTTCAGTTGGAATTTTAATGCAGATATTTTCTTTGTTGCTTAGCTTTGCTAATAGGACTATTTTTATTAGATTATTAACTAATGACTATTTGAGTATTAATGGCTTATTTTCTAATATATTATCTACTTTGTCAATAGTAGAACTTGGTTTTGGTACGGCTTTAATTTATTTTTTATATAAACCAGTAGCAGATAATGATAAAGAGAAAATCAAGGTTATATTAAAGTATTATAAAAAAGTTTATATTGTTATTGGTACTACTATGATAATGCTTGGACTTATGGTAATTCCATTTATGAAATATATCATTAAGGATCCTCCCCAAGTTAAAGAAAATTTGAATTTTATTTATATTTTATACTTACTAAGTACTGCTAGTGGATATTTTTATTATTATAAAATTGCTTTGATTAATGCTTATCAAAAAAATTATATTGTTTCTATTTATAATCAGTTTTTTAAATGGATTCAAATGATATTACAAATAATTGTACTTTTATTAACAAAAAGTTATATTTTATATTTGATAATTCAGCTTATTTGTGTGATAGTAAATTGTTCTTGTTTATCGTTAAAGGCAAATAAATTATTCCCTTTTATTAAGGAAAAAACTGACAAAAATATATCAAAAACTGAAAAAAAACAAATAAGTACTAAAGTTAAATCATTAATATTTTATAGACTAAATCCAGCAATATTAAATGGTTCTGACAATATTGTTTTATCTTCAATTGTAGGTGTTAAGTATGTTGGGATTTATTCTAATTATTATTTGATAACTAGTTATTTAACAATGTTTATGAGTCAAATTACATCATCTTTAGAAATTGGAGTTGGCAATCTTAATGCGAAAGAAACCAGAGAAAAAAAAGAAGAGGTTTTTTATGATTCTTTTTATCTATGTTTCTTTATATATTCAATTGTTTGCATTTTACTAATGTCTTTAACTAATGATTTTATAAAAATTTGGCTTGGTGATGAATTCCTTTTTTCTGATTTTGTTTTATTTTCTATAATTTTAGTTTTATTTATAAATGGAATGCAGTTTACTTGTTATACTTTTAGAACTACAAGCGGATTATTTGAAAAAAATAAATTAGTTCCTTTATATGAAGTAATTATTAATATTGTGGTATCAATTTTTCTTGCTAAATTGATAGGAGTTTCTGGAGTGTTTTTTGGTACTGTAATAGCTAGATTAGCTACTATATTTTGGACAGATCCGAAAATTTTGTATGATGAAATATTTGAAACAAAAAATAGAAAAAAATATTATTTTAAATATTTTAAATATACATTAATTACTTTCTTTATTGGTATAATAGTTTATCTTTTATCAAAATGCTTTCCTTCTAAAAATTATTTTTATTGGATTGTTAAAGCATTAGTATTAGGAATTATTACATTATTTAGTATAGTTATATTAACATTTAAAACTTCTGAATTTAATGTTTTTGGTAGTAATATTAAAAAAATATTTTTAAAATTGAAAAGTAGATTTGGAGGAAGAAAAAATGACTAAGATACCTAAAAAAATACATTATTGTTGGTTTGGTAGAGGAAAGAAAAATGAACTAATGAATAAATGTATTAATTCATGGAAAGAAAAATTATCTGGCTATGAAATAATTGAGTGGAACGAGGATAACTTTGATATAGAAAGTAATCAATATGTTAAAGAGGCTTATGATAATAAGAAATATGCTTTTGTTACAGATTATGTGAGACTTTATGTACTATACAATTATGGTGGTATATATATGGATACTGATGTAGAAGTGATTAAAAGTATTGATTGTTTTTTAGATAATAAAGCTTTTTCAGGATTTGAAAATAACAATTATGTTCCTACTGGAATTATGGCTTCACAAAAAGGTAATAAATGGATAAAAATATTACTTGAAGAATACAACAATTTAAGGTTTGTAAATTCTGATGGTACTTTTGATTTAACTACAAATGTAGTTAGAATTACTAATAAAACTGTAGAAAAATATAATTTGATTCCTAATAATACCTTCCAGGATTTAGGTGATGTTGTATTCTATCCTCATGATTATTTTTGCCCTAAAGATTGGGTAACTGGTAATATTAAAATTACTGATAATACTTATACTATTCATCATTTTAATGGCTCTTGGCATAGTAAAAAGGAAAAGAGGCAAAATAATAAAAGAATTAAATATATAGAAAAATATGGAGAAGAGATTGGTACTTTAAGATATTCTAGATATTTAAAAAGATCTAAAGTATTAAATATATTGTCTTATCCATTTAAAATATTATGTAATCCTAAGAAAGCATTTAATAGAATGTTTAGAGGTAAAAAAAATGAAGTTTAGTATAATTGTTCCTGTATATAATGTTGAGAAATATATTGATAAATGTTTAAAGAGTATTGAAAATCAAAGTTACTTTGATTTTGAAGTTATTATTGTTAATGATGGTTCATTGGATAATAGTCAAAATATTATTGATAGGTATGTAAAAAAAGATAAAAGATTTAAATCATTCTTTAAAGAAAATGGAGGACTTAGTGATGCTAGAAATTATGGATTGAATTATATTAATGGTGATTACTTGCTTTTTATTGATGGTGATGATTATATAGACAGTGATTTGTTACATAAATTAAATAATGTCCTTTCAATAAGTTCTGTTGATTTAGTTAGATTTAATTGTGTTACTGAAGATTCTGATGGAAAAGTATTGTATAATGAAGTTAGTAAAGAATTTATAAATTCTAAAATGAATGATGTGATTTGTGAATTAATTACTAGGACTTTTGTTGAAACAGCTTGCTTATATTGCTATAAAATTCAATTTTGGAATGAGCATAATTTTAGATTTAATATAGGAAGACTTCACGAAGATTATGGTCTTATTCCATTGGTATTATATTATGCTAATACTATATCTAATTTAAATTATATTGGTTATCATTATATTCAACGTACTGGTAGTATTACAAAATCAAATGATTATGATAAGATTGTGAAAAAAAGTTTTGATACTTATTATCAGTATTGTGATATTGTTAATATTTTAATAAATAAACCCAAGGACATTAAAAAAGAAGCTATATTAACATATTTGACAGAATGTCTTATTATTAAGGGTAGTTGGCTAGAAAAAAAAGATTATAAGCAGTATTATATGTATCTTAGAAAAGATAAGGTATATAATAATATCGCTACTTATAACATAAAAAAAATAATAAAGAAGATTATTTCTTTTATTAGTTTTAAATTATATTTAATTATTTTTAAAAATAATTAATTGTGGAGGAAGTATAGATGAGTAAAGTTAGTGTAATTGTTCCAATTTATAATAGTGAAAATAGTATTAACAAATGTATAGATTCTATTATTAATCAGACTTATAAAGATATTGAAATATTATTAATTAATGATGGCAGTACTGATAAATCTTTAGATATTATTCGTAATTATGCAAAATTAGATAAAAGAATCGTTATTATCAATAAGAAAAATGAGGGTGTTAGTAAAACTAAAAATTTAGGTATAAAAAAATCCATTTCTGAATTTATTATGTTTGTTGATTCTGATGATTATATTGAACTAAATGCAATTGAAAAATTAATTAATTTGCAAGAAAAATATAACCTTGATATTGTTAAATTTCATTATAATAATTATATTGATAACAAATTGTGTAACACTAAATTAAATTATCCTCACTATATTTTACTGGATAATAAAGAAAAAATTAAAAATTTTAAGAAAAAACTTTTGTCTGGAGAGATTCCAGGATATATGCAATTGTTATTTATAAGAAAAAGAATTTTAAATAATTTGCTTATTAATGAAAAAATTAATTTTCTAGAAGATTTAAACTTTTACTTAGATTTGCTTAATAATAATATTAAAATTGGTATATTGAATGAAAGATTGTATAATTATATTAATAATAAAAATGGTATTACGTTTTCTTTATCTAAAAATAAAATTATTACTAGATTAGATGGTATATTATTTTATTTTAATCATGCTACTTCTTTAGCTGATGATGAAGAAGAAAAAAAATTAATTTATAATACGTGTACTTATTTGATTATTCATTCTTTATTTGAATTATATCGTTCTGATTTTAATAATAGAAAAATAATTAAAGATTATTTAAATAATAATGAAATAATTAGTATTATTAATGGAAGTGATTATGACAAATTGGATAGGTTCACCAAAAGAATTGTTAAGAATTATAATAATGTATTTATTGTGTTTTGTTATTTTTTTATAACTAAAATATATATTAATTTAAAAGAGAGAAGGTAGATTTATATGTTTACAGTATTTACACCAACCTATAACAGAAAAAATACTTTAACAAAATTATATAATTCTTTAGTTGAACAAAATTGTCCTGATTTAGTTTGGCTTGTTATTGATGATGGATCAACTGATGGTACAGAAAATTTAATAAATAAATTTAGAAAAGAAAAAAAAATTATTATTGAATACGTATATAAAGAGAATGGTGGAAAGATGTCTGCAGTTAATTTAGCACATAAAAAATGTCATACGAAATATATGATTACTATTGACTCTGATGATATGATGAATAAACAATTCATTGATAGAGTTAAAAAAGATATTTCTTTGATTGATAGTAAAGATGATATAGCAGGGATTGTCTATTTAACTTCAAACAAAAAAAATGATATTGTTGGTAGTGAATTACCTTCTGATGGTACTGTGTGTAAATTTTATGATATATATAAAAAGTACAAATGTACTGGAGATAAGTGTATTGTTTGGAAGAGTGAAATATTAAAAAAATATTCTTATCCTTTAATAGATCATGAAAAATTTATTCCTGATGCTTATCTTATGCTTCAAATATCTAAAAAATATTTTGTTATGACTATGAATTATGTTGGAACTATTGTTGAATATCTTGATAGTGGTTATACTAATAATTATTTTGAATTAGTTAAGAATAATCCTAATGGAACAATGCTTTATTATAGAGAATTATATAATGTTGACAAATCTTTATATAATATTTATGCCTATTTGCTTTTTGGAATTTATTCTAAAAAGAAGCTTAGCGAGTTATTAGATTTTCATACTGCAAAAATTAAAATAATTTTAATGTATCCATTTGTTTTGCTGATAAGTAAAATTAGAAAGTAGGTATGTTTATATGAAAAAAATTTTAGTATTTGGTTATAATATGGATATAGGTGGAGCTGAAAAGTCTCTTTTAGATACTTTAAATTATTTGACTAATAAATATGAAATTGATTTATATTTATTAGAGAAAAAGGGAGATTTACTTAATGATTTAGATAAAAGTATCAATATATTTGAATTAAAAAAAAATTTAATATTTTATATATTTTTTAGATATATTTCTTTATTTAGAAAAATTGTTATTAATAGTATAGCTAATAGTAAAGATTATGACTTTGCTGTTGGTTATATTGAGGGTAGAAGTGCTACTTGGGTTAGTGATATTAAGAAAAAAATTAAAAAGATTGCTTGGATACATTGTGATGTTTCTAAATTTGATATTGGAATTTCTTATTATGAAGCTAAAAAATCTTATAATAATATGGATTATATAATTTGTGTTTCTAATGAGGCAAAAAATAATTTTTGTAATAAATATTCTATATCTAAGGGTAAGGTTAGTGTAATTAACAATTTTATAGATGAAAATTTAGTTAAAGAAAAGTCTTTAGAATTTAACGTTCATAATAATGTTTTTACTTTTTTAAATGTTGCTAAAATGAGAAAAGAAAAAAGGCAAGATAGGTTAATTAAGGCTGCTGCTATGTTAAAAAGAAAAGGATATAAGTTTAAGATACAATTGATAGGTGATGGACCTAATTTGGAATTTATTACTAAAATGATGTACGATAATGATGTAGATGATGTTGTTGAAATATTAGGTGTAAAGAAAAACCCTTATCCTTATATAAAAAATTGTGATTATTTTATACTTCCTAGTAGTAGTGAAGGATATGGAATAGTTATAAAGGAAGCTTTAACTTTGGGAAAGAAAATTATTACTACTAATACTGTTGGACCTAAAGAAATACTTCAAAATGGGAAATTAGGAATTATAGTTTCTAATACCGATAGTGCCGTTATAAAGGTTATGGAAGAAGTATTAAAAAATAAAGATAAATATAATTATTTAGACAATATTTTACTTAAATATGAGGGAGATAATGAAGAAATTAAGAAAAAAATATTAAAATTATTTGGAGAGTGATTTACATGAAGAAAAAAGAATATAATGTTGTATTAAAAATATTATTTATATTTATTTTACTGCAACCGCTATTGGATATTTTATCTACTTTAGCGAATATGAATTATATCTTTAATATTTCTACTTATTTTAAACCATTATTTGTTTTTGGTTTATGTTTTTATTTGCTATTTAAAAATCCTAATAAAAAGAAATGGCTTTTATATATAGTATTTTTTGCTATATATACAGGTATTCATTTATTACTTATTTATAAGTTAATTATATTTAACGATATTATATTACATGAATTTAGATTTATGTTGAATATTGCTTATATGATAGCTTTATTTCTTATTTTTGATACTATTTATTATTATTCATATGACAAAAAAAAATTGCTTAGTAATATGAAAAAATGTCTTTTATATACGTTCATTTTATATACTGGATTATATTTTGTTTCTGTAATTACAAAAACTTCATTTTTAACTTATTCGTATTCAGATGCTTCTAAATTAGGTTATAGAGGATGGTATTTTTCAGGTCAAATTTTTGGACATGCTTTATCAATGATATTTCCAATATCATTGTATACTATTTTAAAACCTGAGAGAAATAGTTTGAAAAAAATTATATTTATTTTATTATTTGTTTTTACAGCTTGTTTACTTGGTACTAAAGTTCCTTATTATATTGTATTTACTGTTTTAGTACTATATGTATTTATATATATAATTATTAAAATATTTAATAAAAATGTTAAAAGATATTTAGATAATTTTTTAATAGTATTATTTACTGCTATTTTAATGTTTACTATATATAGTTATATCCCAGTTTATCATAATAATGAAATTAATAAATCTAATTTTAATGTTGATTCTTCGGAGTATGATTTAAATGAAATATCAGGAATAAATAATATTTCACAAATTGATCAAATTAAAGAAGAGTATCCTAATAGTAATTTAAATGAAATACGTAAATTTGTAAATTGGAATAAGGAAGCAAGTAATACTTTAATAAAAGCAATGAAAAATAATAAAATTCATCCTTCTGAAAATAGAAAAAAACAATTTTTATATAATAAAGAAATGTTTATGTTATCTTCTTTAAAATATAAAATTTTTGGTACTGGTTTTTTAAATCAAATATCTGGTGTATTATCAATTGAAGGGGACTTTTTTATGGCCATATTTAATTTTGGCTTGATTGGATTCATATTATTTTTAAGTATTCCTATATATTATTTTATTAAAACAATTATATTTATTTTAAAGAATATTAAAATATGTGATTTAGAAATATATATGTTGTTTATGGGACTTGGTGTGTTTTTTTCAATAAGTTTAGTAGTCGGATGTACATATATATATACTAATTTTTCAATATTTTTAGTTTTGATTATTGCAATGATAAGAATAAAAATGAAATTATTAGAAGAATCAAAAGTTAATATTAAAAATAATAAGATTACTTTTTTATTACTACATTTAGGATATGGTGGCATTGAGAGTTCTATAATTAATACTGCTAACAGTTTATGTGATAAATATGAGATTGAAATTATGTCATTTTATAAGTTAGATAGAAATCAATCTAATAAACTTGATGATAGAATTAATGTAACATACTTATATAATGGTGGTCCTAATAAAGATGAATTCATGAATGCATTTCATAATCATAGAGTATTTAGTATATTAAAAGAGGGCGTTAAGTCAGTTGGTATTTTAATTAAAAAGAAAATTAAAGTTATTAAATATATTAAAAATTGTGATGCTAAATATATTGTATCTACTAGATATGATTTTAGTGTATTACTTAGTAAGTATGGTAATAGTAGTTCTATTAAAATAGCACAAGAACATCATTATCATAACAATAATAAGAAATATATTAATATATTAAAAAATAAATATTATAATATTGATTATTTATTTGCTCTTACTAAAACTTTGGAAAAAGATTATAAGGAATTCTTAGTAAAAAATAATCATACTAAAGTTATGTTGGTTCCTAATATGTTATATGATATTCCTAATAAAGTAAGTAAACTTAATAATAAAAATATTATTACTGTTAGTAGATTAGACTATGGTAAAAGAAATGATGATATAATTAGAGCATTTTCTAAATTAAAAGAAAAAGACTGGAAGTTATATATTGTTGGTGATGGAAAAGAGTATAATAATCTTACTAAGTTAGTTAAAGAATTAAAATTAGAAGATAGAGTTATACTTACTGGATATAAGAATAAGGAAAAAATAGAAGAATATATGTTGAAATCTAGTTTGTTTTTAATGGCTTCAGAAACTGAAGGACTTCCTATGGTATTGTTAGAGGCTATGAGTTATGGTATACCGTGTATAGCATACGAGACTGCTAGTGGAGTAAATGATATAATAGATAATGATAAAAATGGGTATGTTATTAAAAATAGAGATGAAGTAGAATATGTAGAAAAAATTGAAAAAGTAATTACTAATCAAAAGTTAAGGGATAAATTAGGTAAAAATGCTAAAGAAAAAGTTAATGAATTTTCTAAAGAAAAAATAGTTAATATTTGGAAAAAAGTTTTAAAATAATATTAAAAAAAATTTCTATTAATGGTATACTATTGTTAGAGAAATAAGAGGTGAATGGATGAAAGAACTATTTGATAAATTATATAAAGAAAGTTCTAATTCTTTTTATGAGATATTAAGCAATAATTTAGAGAAAAATGAGAAAATGTTTGTCGTTACTGCTAATCCTGAAACATTTATGATTAGTGAAAAAGATGAAGAAGTAAAGAATATGTTATTAGATGAAAGAACTATTATGGTTCCAGATGGCATTGGTGTTTTAAAAGCTGGCAAAAAACTTGGTTATAATATCGAAGAAAGAATTACAGGAATTGATATAGCTAATAAGTTATTAGATTTTGGAAATGAACAAAGTAAAACAATTTATTTGTTTGGTTCAAAACAAGAAGTAATTGATTCTATGAAAATTGTTATTGATGAAAAATATCCTAATTTAAAACTAGTTGGTTCTTCAAATGGATATGTTAATGATAAAGATAAAGTATTTGACGAAATGGTTAAATTGGAACCTGATATTGTTTTGGTGGCTTTAGGTATTCCATTACAAGAAAAGCTTATATATAAGCATTTAGACAAATTTAGCAAAGGTATATTTGTTGGCGTAGGTGGATCATTTGATGTAATAAGTGGGCATAAAAAAAGAGCACCTAAAATATTTATTAAACTAAACTTGGAATGGTTATATAGAATTATTAAAGAACCTAAGAGGCTAAAAAGATTTTATAATAGTAATATTAAGTTTATAATGAATATTAGAAAATACAAGTGAGGTAAATAATGATTAAAGTAATGACAATATTTGGAACAAGACCTGAAGCTATTAAGATGGCTCCTCTTGTTAAGGAATTAGATAGTAGAGTGGAAATTGAAAGTATAGTATGTGTTACTGCCCAACATAGAGAAATGTTGGATCAGGTACTTGAAGTGTTTGATATTAAACCTAATTATGATTTAAATGTTATGAAACAAGGCCAGACGTTAAGTGAAATTACTTCAAGAGTATTAATGGGACTTGAAGAGGTTATCAAGAAAGAAAAACCTAATATTATTCTAGTTCATGGTGATACTACAACTACTTTTGCTGGTGCTTTAGCAGCCTTCTACAATGGTGTGGATATAGGTCATGTTGAGGCTGGTCTCAGAACTTGGAAAAAGTATTCTCCATTTCCTGAAGAGATGAATAGGCAAATGGTTGATAGAATGAGTGATATGTATTTTGCTCCAACTGAAGTTAGTAAGAATAATTTGCTTAGTGAAAATATTAGTGAGGATAAAATATATGTAACTGGTAATACTGCTATTGATGCTATGAAGACTACTGTTAAAGATGATTATAATAATGAGATATTTGATTGGGCTGGGGAAGACAAATTAATACTTCTTACTGCTCATCGTAGAGAAAATCTAGGTGAACCTATGAGAAATATCTTTAAAGCAGTTAGAAGAATAGTTAATGAGTATCCTGATATTAAGGTTGTATATCCAGTACATTTAAATCCTAAAGTTAGAGAAGTGGCTAATGAAGTATTTAATGGAATGGATAGAGTAAGATTAATTGAACCTTTAGAAGTATTTGATTTTCATAATTTTATTAATAAGAGTTATATTATACTTACTGATTCTGGTGGCATTCAGGAAGAAGCACCTTCACTTGGTAAACCTGTACTTGTACTTAGAGATACCACTGAAAGACCTGAGGGAATTGAAGCGGGAACTTTGAAACTTGTTGGTACTTCAGAAGAAGTTATTTATAATGAAACTAAAAAATTATTAGATGATAAAGAAGAATATAATAAGATGAGTAGAGCTTCTAATCCATATGGTGATGGATTTGCTAGTAAATATATAGTTGATGCTATAATTAATAAATATAAGTAGGAGGATATATGAAAATATTAGTTACTGGTGGTACTGGTTATATTGGTAGTCATACTGCTATAGAACTTCTTGATAATGATTATGAGGTTGTTATTATTGATAATTTATCTAATTCTAAAAAAGAAGTAGTAGATAGAATTAAGGATATTACTAGTAAAGATGTTACTTTTTATGAAGGGGATGTCTGTGATAAAGAATTACTTCGTAAAATATTTAATGATAATAAGATAGAGGCAGTTATTCATTTTGCTGGTTATAAAGCAGTAGGTGAATCTGTTAAGAAACCTCTTATGTATTATAGAAATAATATTGATAGTACTTTATCTTTATGTGAAGTTATGAATGAATATAATGTTAAAAATATTGTATTTTCTTCTAGTGCTACAGTATATGGTAATCCAAAAAGTTTACCTATAAAAGAAGAATTTGAGGTCAATCATGCTACTAATCCTTATGGTGAAACTAAGATTATTATTGAAAGAATATTAAATGATTTATATGTTTCTGATAATAGTTGGAATATTGCACTACTTAGATATTTTAATCCAATTGGTGCTCATACTAGTGGTTTAATTGGTGAAAATCCTAATGATATTCCTAATAATTTGATGCCATATATAGTTAAAGTTGCTAATGGAGAGTTAAAAGAATTATCAGTTTTTGGTAATGATTATGATACTGTTGATGGCACTGGTGTAAGAGATTATATACATGTTGTTGATTTAGCTAAAGGTCATATAAAAGCTTTAGAATGGGTACTTAATGATAATGGGATAGATGCATTTAATTTGGGTACTGGTAATGGATATAGTGTTTTGGAATTAGTTGAAGCTTTTAAAAAATATAATAATGTAGATGTACCATATAAAATAGTAGGAAGAAGAGATGGTGATATTGCTTCTTGTTATGCTGATGCAAGTAAGGCTAAAGAGGTATTAGGTTGGTCTTCAGAAAAGACAGTTAAGGATATGGTAATAGATTCATATAATTATGTAAAAGGTAGCAAATGATGTTACTTTTTTCTTTATGTTGATAAAATATTAAATATGTTATATAATAAAAATGTAGATGAAATTTAAGGAGTTGTAGTAATTATGGATATTAAAAGAGTATTATTAATGGTTGGAACTACATTTTTATTTACTGCATTATTTGTTCCAGTAGTTAAAAAAATAGCAGAGTTTATTGGAGCACTTGATATGCCAAATGAGAGAAAGGTACATAAAGTACCTATTCCTAGACTTGGTGGACTTGGTATATATGCTGGTTTTTTATTAGGTTATATGTTATTTGGTATTCATTCAGTACAAATGAATGCAATACTTATTGGTAGTTTTATTATACTAGTTACTGGTATATTTGATGATATTAAACCTGTACCTGCTAAATGGAAGTTACTTGCTCAAACTGTTGGTGCTTCAATTATACCTTTATATGGTGGTATACTACTTAAAGATATTTCAGCATTTGGTATATATATTCCTTTTGGTATATTTGCTTATCCTATTACTATTATATTTATAGTGGCTGTTATTAATTGTATTAACTTAATAGATGGATTAGATGGATTATCTTCAGGTATTGCTAGTATATATTTTTTAACTATAGGTATTATTGCAATGCTTCTTAATAATTCTAATGGCTTGGATATAGTATTAACATTTATAATGTTAGGTAGTACATTAGGTTTTTTGGTACATAATTTTAATCCCGCTAAAATATTTATGGGTGATTCTGGTAGTATGTTCTTAGGTTATATAATAGCAGTTATTGCTTTACTTGGATTTAAGAATGTTACTCTTACTTCATTTATTATACCAATACTTCTACTTGCTATTCCAATACTTGATACTTTATTTGCAATTCTTAGAAGGCTTATTAATCATAAACCATTAGGTGAACCTGATAAGAATCATTTACATCATCAATTATTAAGACTTAAATTGTCTCAAAGAAAAACTGTACTTATTATATATTTAGTTGATATTTTATTTGCAACAGCATCAATTATATATGCTATAGGTAATACTATGTTAGGTAGTAATATATATGGTATAGTTATATATATAATATTATTTATACTTATATTGTTAGTGGTATTAAAGACTAATATAATATGGAATCATGATAAAAAGAAGGAAACTAAGGAAGAAAAATAGTTTTCTTCTTTTTAAATGTGTTTATAAGATTATATATTGACATAGATAGATATTTATATTATCATAAACACTAAGACAATATAAGAGGGAGATGGTTTAATGAATGAAATAGTGGTAAAAGAAAATATTAAAATAGAAGATATGATATATGAAATAAGGGGAAAGAAGGTTATGCTTGATTCTGATTTGGCAATGCTATTTGGATATCAAACAAAAGATTTGAATAGAAATGTTAAAAATAATATTAATAGATTTCCAAGTAATTATTGCTTTAAGCTTACTGAAGAAGAATATGATTCTTTAAGGTGTAATTTTTTCACCTTAAAGAATGGTCGTGGTGAGCATAGAAAATATTTACCATATGTATTTACTGAATATGGTATAACAATGCTCGCAGGTATTTTGAAAAGTGATTTAGCAGTAAAAATGAGCTTGCAGATAGTAAATGTATTTATAACAATGAAAAATTACTTGAATACAAATTTTATAGAACAAAAATATATAAATAAATTAGTGTTAGAACATGATAGTAAAATTGATTTGATATTAGATAAATTAAATACTAGAGAAGAAAATAATCATATTTTTTATGAAGGGCAAATATATGATGCTTATTCTTTACTTATGGATATATTAAGTAAAGCTAAAAAAGAAATTATAATTATTGACAATTATGCTGGTAAAAAATTATTTGATATTATTAAAGATATTAAAGTTAATATAAAAGTATACACTCAAAATATAGATAATATTGCTAAAGAAAAATATGAATTACAGTATAATAATTTGACTATTATAAATACTGATATTTTTCATGATAGATTTATTATGATAGATAAAAAGATATTGTATCACTGTGGTGCATCATTTAAAGATTTAGGTAAGAAATGTTTTTGTATAAGTAAAATAGAAGATAAACAAATAATAAAAGATCTAATTATAAGATTAGGAGGCATAGTTGATGAATGAGATAATTGTAAAAGATGATATTAAAATAGAAAATCTAATTTATGAGGTAAGAGGTAAACAAGTAATGTTAGATTCTGATTTATCAAGACTTTATGGATGTAAAAATGGTACGAAATCTCTTAATTTAGCGGTTAAAAGACATATAAATAGATTTCCTGAAAGATTTATGTTTCAATTAACACAAGAACAATATTATAATATTCTAAGGTTTCAGAATGAAACCTTAGAATTAGAACAAGGAAAATATTCAAAATATTTACCATATGTTTTTACAGAGCAAGGTGTTGCTATGTTAGCAACTATATTGAAAACAGATGTTGCGGAGGAAGTAAGTATTAGAATAATGGATGCTTTTGTGGCAATGAGAAAATATTTAGGGGTAAATAATTATAATGAAAGAATATCTAATTTAGAAATAAAATATATAAGTCTTGATAACAATGTAAGATTAATTCAAAAATCATTAGATAAACTAGGCTCCAAAGAAGAAAATAATCATATATTTTTTGATAATCAAATATATGATGCTTATTCTTTACTTATGGATATATTAGGTAAAGCTAAGAAAGAAATTATAATTATTGACAATTATGCTGGTAAAAAATTATTTGATATTATTAAAGATATTAAAGTTAATATAAAAGTATACACTCAAAATATAGATAATATTGCTAAAGAAAAATATGAATTACAGTATAATAATTTGACTATTATAAATACTGATATTTTTCATGATAGATTTATTATGATAGATAAAAAGATATTGTATCACTGTGGAGCATCATTTAAAGATTTAGGTAAGAAATGTTTTTGTATAAGTGTAATAGAAGATGAACAAATAATAAAAGATCTAATTATAAGATTACAAAAAGTATAAATAGGTTTGTATAAATATTAAATGTTATCTAAATATTAAAATAGTGACTTATATATGTTAAATAATATTGTTTATTTTATAGACTTTAGGCTATAAAATACTAGGTAAGACCTTAGGCTTACCTAGATAAATAAATATAAAATTATTTATTGATTACTTATAAAAAATATGATATATTAATACTGATATTAAAGTAATAAAAATAAAGAGGATGGTAGTATGAATATAGTTGATATAATTATTAAAAAGAAAAATAATAAAATACTTACTGAAGAAGAAATTAAATATGTTATAGAGAATTTTGATAATGGTGATATTAAAGATTATCAGATGTCTTCTTTACTTATGGCTATTGTTATTAATGGAATGACTGATGAAGAGGTTATATATCTTACTAAGTATATGGTGGAGTCTGGTGGTAAAATTGATTTGAGTGGTTTAAGTAATGTTGTTGATAAGCATTCTACTGGTGGAGTAGGAGATAAGACTACTTTGATTATATCTCCAATAGTAGCTTCATGTGGTTGCAAAGTTGCTAAGATGAGTGGAAGAGGACTTGGATATACTGGTGGTACTATTGATAAATTAGAATCTATACCTGGATTTAATGTTAATTTAAGTAAGAATGATTTTATTAAAGAAATTAATGATATTGGTATGGTTATTACTAGTCAGACTGAAGATATAGCTTTAGCGGATAAAAAGATTTATGCTTTGCGTGATGTTACTGGTACTACTGAAAGTATTCCTCTTATTGCTTCTTCAATTATGAGTAAGAAGATTGCATCTGGATCTAAAAATCTTGTTTTAGATATTAAAGTTGGAGAAGGTGCATTAATTAAGAATATAGATGCTGCTCGTGATTTAGCTAATTTAATGATAAAAATAGGTAAAGAAAATGATATGAAAGTAGTATGCTTACTTACTAATATGGATATTCCTTTGGGTAATAATATTGGTAATTCTCTTGAGGTACTTGAGGCTATTAATACTTTATATTATGCTCCTGATAATAATTTGATGAGACTATGTATTGAACTATCTAGTTATATGGTTAAACTTGGTTTAAATATATCTTATAAAGATGCTAGAAGTATGGTATTAGAAGTAATTAATAATAGAAAGGCTTATCATAAACTACTTGAATTTATTGAATATCAAGGGGGAGACTATAATAAATTACCTAAAAGTAATTATGAATATGAAATTAAAAGTGATAAAGAAGGATATTTGATTGATTTGAATTCTTTAGAACTTGCTAAATTATCTAGTAATTTGGGTTCCGGTAGAAAGAATAAGGAAGATAAGATAGATTATTCAGCTGGTATTATTATAAATAAGAATATTAATGATAAAGTTAGTACTGACGATACTATACTTACTTTATATACTAATAAGGAAATACCTAGTATTGATAATGATAAATTATTTACTATAGGTAATGAAATTAATAATGATATTAAATTGATATATGAAGTTATAGAATAATATTTACAAAAGAAGTAAATTATAGTATGATATAAAACATGAAAGAAGGTATAAAATGGAAAAAATGACTATGGATAAATTAGTTAATTTTTGTAAACAATATGGTTTTATATTTCAGGGTAGTGAAATATATGGAGGACTTGCTAATACTTGGGATTATGGTCCATTAGGTAGTAGGCTTAAGAATAACGTAAAAGATGCTTGGAGAAAAAGATTTATTCAAGAGAGAAAAAATGCTTATGAGTTAGATGCTGATATTTTAATGCATCCTAGAGTATGGGAGGCATCAGGACATGTATCATCATTTTCTGATCCACTTGCGGACTGCAAGGAGTGTAAAACTCGTCATAGGGTAGATAATCTTATTAATGATTATTCTGGTAGTAGCATTGGAGATTCGATGACAAAAGAAGAAATGATGAATTATATTAGAGAAAATAAAGTACCTTGTCCTAAATGTGGAAAGAGTAATTTTACTGATATTAGACAATTTAATCTAATGTTTCAAACTTATCGTGGTGTTACTAATGATAATAAGAATGTTGTTTATTTAAGACCAGAAAATGCTCAAGGTGAATATGTTAATTTTTTAAATGTTCAAAGGACAATGCGTGCTAAATTACCATTTAGTATTGGACAAATTGGTAAAGCATTTCGAAATGAAATAACTCCTGGTAACTTTACTTTTAGAACAATAGAATTTGAGCAGATGGAATATCAAACATTCTGTAAGGAGGGTGAAGATACCGAACTATATGATTATTTTAAAGAGTATGGTAAGAAGTTTTATGAAGATTTAGGTATACCTGAAGAAAAATTAAGATTTCATGATCATGAAAAATTAGTATTTTACGCCAAAGCTGCTTGTGACATTGAATATTTATTTCCATTTGGTTGGGGAGAAATAAATGGTACTCATAATCGTACTAACTATGATTTAACAAGGCATTCTGAATATTCTGGTATTAAACAAGAATATCAAGATCCTGAAACTAATGAAAAATTTGTGCCATATATTATTGAATCAACATATGGTTTAGATAGAACAGTATTGGCATTATTATTTAATGCTTATTATGAAGAAGAACTTGAAGATGGTACTACTAGAGAAGTAATGAAATTTCATCCATTCCTAGCTCCATATAAAGCGTGTGTATTACCACTTGTTAAGAAATATCATAGTGAAAAAGCAACCGAAATATATAATAAATTATCAAAGTCCTTTATGTGTTCTTATGATGAAACGGGAAGTATAGGTAAGAGGTATCGTAGACAAGATGTAATTGGTACACCATATTGTATAACTATTGATGATGATACTATTAATAATGGTACTGTTACTATTAGAGATAGAGATACTATGGAGCAGACTATTATTAAGATAGATGATATTGAAAATTATATTGAAGAAAGAATAAAATTCTAGTTATTTCGAGAAAATTCTTTCTTTTTCTTTACATTGTCACTTTTGTTATGCTATAATTATTATGAAAATAGTAGGTGACAGATGTGGAAGAAAAAAACAAATTAATTATTTCTTATATAGAGAATAAGGTTAAAGAATTAGAAAATATGTCTATGTTTGTATCTAAAGATAATGTTCAGAAAGTTATTAATAATTTTTTGAATAGAAATGAGGATATTGAAATAATTAAGACTAAAATTGATACTATTTTTAATAATAGTGTTACTGCTTATAAAGAAAATTTAGATAAAGTTGGATATACTTATGATGAAATAATGAGGGTATATGATAAAGTAGTAAAAATGAATAAGACTAGGGCTAAATTATATTTAATGGGTGGTATTGTTCCTTATGTACTACTTAATGATAATACCGGTCGTAGACATGAGAGTTTGGATTTACTTTGTGAAAAGAAAGATATTGAACAATTAAGAGAATTATTTCGTAAGAAAGATTTATATGATCCTAAAAGAGATAGTTTAACTTATACTGTAAATAATATTGATTATGGTTTTCAAATTGTTATAGATAAAGTTAAAGTTAATATTTTTATATTTGAAGAAACTGATAAGGGTATTACTGAATATACTTTTGATTGTAAAAAGAAGATTGGTAGAATTAAGAATATTGCTGCGAAGTTAAATGATTATATTATGCCTTATGTTACTTCTGATAACAAGAAATATACTACGGTATCTTTAGAGTTTGTAGTGGCTGATAAATTACTTACTAATAGAGAAAAAGATAAAGTTGATATAGAGAAAGTTAAAGAATGTAATGGTATTAGTAATGAAAAGATTAAGAAACTTCCTCTTCCTATTGTTAAAGAGGTTAGATTAATTGGTGATAATCTTGAGTTTACTAGTACTATGCCAAGGATTAAATTAGATATACCTAAGAAACATAAAAGTAATGGCTTTATTAATATTGGTACAATATTATTGTTGATAGCAATAGTTGTATGTATAGTGTTAAGTGGAAGATAGACCTTGAAAAAGTCTATCTTTTGTTATACAATAGTGTTTGTGATTTATATGGAAGAATTATTTAATAAATGTAATTTATGTCCTAGAGAATGTTCTGTGAATAGAAATAATAAAGAACTTGGATACTGTAGGGCTTCAAATAAATTAAAGATAGGTGGTTATCATCTTCATATGTGGGAGGAACCTATTATAAGTGGTAAAAATGGTTCTGGGACAATATTTTTTTCTTATTGTAATTTGAGATGTATTTATTGTCAGAATTATGATATTAGTATTTATGATAATGGAGAAGAGATAACTATAGATAGATTTGCTAATATATGTCTTGAACTTCAGGATATGGGAGCTGAGAATATTAATTTGGTTACTCCTAGTCATTATATTCCTTTAATTAGAGATGGACTTATTATGGCTAAGAATAAAGGTCTTAATATACCTATTGTCTATAATACTTCTGGTTATGAAAAGGTAGATAGTTTAAGACTATTAGATGGTCTTATTGATATTTATTTACCTGATTTTAAGTATTATGATGATAATTTGGGTAAATACTCTAATGTTAATAATTATTTTGAAATTGCTGATAAAGCTATTCAAGAAATGTATAGACAGGTTGGTAGTCCTATTATAAAAAAAGGAATAATGAGAAGAGGGATTATAGTAAGACATTTGGTATTACCACATCATAGTGATGATTCTAAAAAGGTAGTTAAATATTTATATGATAAATATGGAGAAAATATATATTTAAGTATTATGAATCAGTATACTCCTGCTAGGAGATGTAAGTACTTGGAACTTAATGATAGAGTTAGTGAAAAAGAATATAATAATTTAATTGACTATACTTATGATATTGGAATAAGAAAGTGTTTTGTACAGGATAGTGAAAGTCAAAGTGAGAGTTTTATTCCAGTATTTAAAGGTGATAGTTTTATTTAGAAAAATATATTTTTAATATATAATCACGGCTTATATATAATAGATATGGCTGATATATTGTTTTAAGACATGCAGGCTTAAAACAACACAGAAAGACTTATATAATAAGGCTTGAAGTGAAAAAAATATATAAAAAATATTTGACAATACTAGTATTTTTGTGGTATAATCGAAATACATTCGTTTGAACTAGGGGGAATGGTTAAAATGAAGAATAGTTTTGTTATTGAATATTTGAATGAAAATGAATTTAGAAAAAAAGAACGTGCTGTAAAGAAATATAATATGTTAGCGTATAAAAAATTGGTATTTGATTTTTACCCATCATTTAGAGATGGCGATTTTAAGGGTGTAGTTGTATCTAAGAATACTAAAGATATGATTACTAAGTATGAACTTAAATTGCCTACTGATAGAATGTTTGCTAAGGTTCATGGTGATGTAGTACTTCATTATACGGTATATGAAAATCAGAAGTTAGTAATGCTTGATACTTTGACTCCTGAAGATATTTTGACTGAAGGACATCAAAAGGAACTTTCTACTTATAAAGGTGTTATGGTATCAAAATCTCATGCTGATAGGGATATGTTTAAAATAAATTTACTTAACATGTTAGATAACAAGTAGAAGCACGAAATTGCTTCTTTTTAAATTAAATAATTAATTCTTATATTTTGTATTTAATAAAATAATAATGAGGTGTAATTAATATGAAAAATGGTGATTATGATACTCAATATATAAGTATTATTGATGAAATATTGAAAAATAGAGAATTTAATAAGTTAAAGGAATTACCTCATCATAAAACAACTAGATTAGAACATTCTAAAAGGGTAGCTTATTTGTCTTATAGAGTATGTAAAAAACTTAATTTGGATTATGTAAGCGCCGCTAGAGGAGGACTATTACATGATTTCTTTACTAATAAGTATACTGTAAAAAATACTAATAAATTAATTAGAAATCACCCTAAAATAGCTTCTGCTAATGCTAGGAAACATTTTATACTTAGTAAGAAAGAGATTAATATAATAGAGAGTCATATGTTTCCAATAAGTTTAAAGATTAGGCCTAAATATAAAGAGAGTTATGTTGTTGCTACTGCTGATAAAATTGTTTGGTTATATGAAAAAATAAGTGGATATGAAAAAGCTATTAGTTTTGAACTTGGTAAATCGTTTATTTATTTATCAAGAGATATTTGATATAAAAAAACATAAAATATTTTTGTGTTTTTTATTTTTTAGTGAAAAAAATTATATAAATATGTTATACTAATATTAGTGATAAATGGAGTGATAAAATGAGTGTCAGAAAAAGGAAAAAAAGGAAAGTAAATGTTTTTAGAGTAGTTATTGCAATTGTAATTTTACTAGTTGTTATGGTGGCTTTATTTTTTGCTATTGGAAAGGGAAACAAAATTAGTAAAGATGTTATGTATTTGGCTTCTAGTGATAATATGATAAAGTTATATATACAAGATGAAGATGGTAAATTAAAGGAAGATAAGGATTTAGTAAGAGGAACTAAAGTTGATAGTTATGAAGATACAATTAATGATAATGATAAGGAATATATTAAAATTGAGTATGATAAAAATGTTTATTATGTAAGTACTGATAATTTAGTAAAGAATGAAAATGATGTTGTACAAGAAAAAATTAAATATGTTAGAACTTCTGTTACTGTATATCAGAATAGTGAAGACTCTAAGATTGAATCTTTTATTAAGAAGGGTAATAAACTTGATATAGTTGGTTATGATAAATTACTTGAAGATGGTACTGTTAATATGTATAAAATTAATAGTGATAGTAATGAGGGGTGGGTTTATGGTAAATATTTAGTTGATGATGAAGAAAGCGCTAAAGAACCTTATAATGAGAATTCTGTTTATGATATTCATAAGGATCGTAAATATAAGAGTAGAGAGTTATATGGAGGTAAAGCTTCTACTTTAGATTATTATCCATATGAAAGAGTAGAATTTGATGATAATAAACTTCTTAAAAGTGCAAAGGCTATGTATCTAAATGCTGGTACTATAGGAACTATTGATAGTTATTTGAAGATTGCTAAGGAAAATGGTGTTAATGCTATTGTTGTAGATATTAAAGATGGGGCTCTTGCTTATACTTCTAATGTAGCTAAAGAAATATCTCCTACTGCATATAAGACCGCTATTAATGATAATGATTTGTATAAGGCTGCTATTGATAAAATTAAAGAAGCTGGTATATATGCTATTGGTAGAATTGTTGTATTTAATGATACTCATTATGCTAAAGATCATCCTGAAGATTGTATTAATTCTTCTGGTTGGCCTTCAGCTTATAGTAGGAATGTTTGGTATTATAATGTTGAACTTGCTAAAGAGGCTGTAAGAGAAATGGGATTTAATGAAATACAATTTGATTATGTTAGATTTCCAGAGAATGCTTATAATTTATCTGTAGCGGGTGCTGATTTTAAAAATAAATATGATGAGGAAAAAGCTGAAGCTGTTCAAAATTTCTTGTTCTATGCAACGGATCAAATTCATAAGGAAGGTGTATATTTATCTGTTGATGTTTTTGGGGAGTGTTCTAGTGAATATGTTACTGCCTATGGTCAATATTGGCCTGCTATATCTAATATAGTCGATGTTATTAGTTCTATGCCTTATACTGATCACTTTGGAAGAAATATTGATACTTGGACAAATGCTTACCAAACTGTAAATAATTGGGCTAAGGGAGCTAGTGAAAGACAAAAGGAAATACCTACACCTGCTATAGCTAGAACATGGATAACTGCTTATGATACTCCTTATTGGAATCCTAAGGTTGTATATGGAGCTAGTAAAATTGAAGAGCAAGTAACAGCTTTATATGATGCTGGGTTAGATGGTGGATTTATAACTTGGAATTCGGCTTCTAGTTTGGCAAAATATGAACAAATTAAGAGTGCTTTTGCTAAAAATTATGAATAGGAGAAATTATGAAAATTGTTGAGGTAGAAAATAATAGATATGAACTTATAAAGAATTATAAGGATGGATTTGATATGAATGAATTTATTAGTCATTATACGGATTTTTTTAGCGACTATGATTATATAGTTGGTGATATTGCATATGGTAAACTTAGATTAAAAGGCTTTTATGATGAAACTAATAAGAAGGCAAAGGAAATAAATAATTATAAATATTTTGATAAATATTTGTTAGATAATTGTGCAGTTGATTGTAAATATTTTGTATTAAAGAAAATAAAAGTTGAGTAGTAAGATACTTACTTTTTTTAATTATATAGTTAACTATTAATTAATTTTTAATTTAAAATCACTTTAAATTGCTTGATATGTATTTTTAGTTAATAAAGAAATTTATTTGTGCTATTCTAGATATTGCCAGTTTTATTAGTTGAAAAGTGGGAAAGGGATATAATGCAAAAGAATATTAAATTAGGCAGTAAGAAAAAAAGTAGTGTAATTTTATTTATTAATAAAAATAAATTAATTAGGAGATTAAAAAAAATTAATATTAATAATGATTTATTAATATTTAAACTTATTAATAATAATGTTCTTGATTATAGTATTGAAAAACTTAATAATAAGTGTATATTAAAGGATGATAAGCCTATATTAAAAAAAGAATATATAGATAGTTATAATCATTATATATATATATTGGATAATTTTATTGATTATTTTCATAATTGTTTTAACGCTGGTATTGATTCTGAATATGATATATTATCATCTTGTTTAAATGGTAATGATAATATTTTACTTAGTAAATATTATGTATTTAATAATGATAATATTGATTATTATAAAATGGAGTATAATAAAATAATAATTAGTAATTTTTACTATAATGCGTATGATTTTAGAAAAGAACTTAATTCTTTATTTGATGACTTTTCTACTAGGTTAGAAAAGATTGATATTGATGATACTCAAAATATTGAGAAAATTTTAGAAATGTTAAAAACAATATATATGTATAATAAAGATAGACATATTGTATTGGCCTTGTTTAATAGAGTTGATTCTTCAACATATAAGTTTTATTTGGAGAGCTTTGAATTTATGTTTTATTCTTATTTTAGTAAAAGAGGTAAAATAAAAACTAACTATAATTAGTTAGTGTTTTTTTTTAATGGTGCCCCGTTGGAGATTCGAACTCCAGACCCTTTGATTAAAAGTCAAATGCTCTACCGACTGAGCTAACGGAGCAAAATTGATTGGTTGCCTCGGCAAGATTCGAACTTACGAATGCCACAGTCAAAGTGTGGTGCCTTACCGCTTGGCTACGAGGCAATAATCAAGTGGTGGAGGGACATGGATTTGAACCATGGAACCCGAAGGAACAGATTTACA
>JBJEEB010000026.1:0-10400 GCA_051872655.1 Bacilli bacterium
ACTGTAGTAGCTTAACAACATTAGATTTAAGTAACTTTAATACATCAAAAGTAACAAATATGAATTCTATGTTTTATGGTTGCATAAATTTAGCTACTCTTAATTTAAGTTTTTTTGATACATCAAATGTGACCAATATGGGTGCTATGTTCTATGACTGTAATAGTTTAGTTGTGCTTGATTCAAGTAATTTTAATACATCAAGTGTAACTAATATGCAAAATATGTTTTATAACTGTAGTAGCTTAACAACATTAGATTTAAGTAACTTTAATACATCAAAAGTAACAAATATGAGTTATATGTTTTATAATTGTAATAGTCTAACTACACTTAATTTAAGTAGCTTTAATACCTCTCTAGTAACTAACATGACAAACATGTTTAATAACTGTAGTAATTTAACTATATTAGATTTAAGTAATTTTGACACTTCAAAAGTTACAAATATGTACAGAATGTTTTATGGCTGTGGTAATTTAGTAACATTAAATTTAAGTAATTTCAATACTTCAAGTGTAACTAGTATGGGTCAAATGTTTAGAGAGTGCAATAGTTTGATGAGTTTAGATTTAAGTAGTTTTAATACTTCAAAAGTAACTAATATGAATCAAATGTTCTATGGCTGTAGTAGTTTAATAACATTAGATTTAAGTAAATTTGATACATCAAGTGTAACTAATATGGCATCCATGTTTTATAATTGTAGTAGCTTAACAACACTTGATTTAAGTAGTTTTAACACATCAAACGTAACTACTATGGGAAGTATGTTCCGCGATTGTAGCGGTTTAATTACATTACACTTAAGTAATTTTATCACCTCAAAAGTAACTAATATGGATAATATGTTTCAAAACTGCAGTAATATAAAAACTTTAGATCTAAGTAATTTTAATACTTCAAGCGTAACTAGTATGATTAATATGTTTTGGAAATGTTCAAAACTTTCAGAATTAAACGTATCAAATTTTAACACTGAAAGTGTAATTAATATGAAAGGAATGTTTGGATTTTGTGAAACTTTAGTTGAATTAGATTTGAGTAGTTTTAATACTTCAAAAGTGACTAATATGGGTGGTATGTTTCAAAATTGTAATCTTATAAATAATCTAAATTTAAAAAAATTCGATTTTAGTAACGTAACAATTTTTACTGGAATGTTTAATTCTTCTAATATGCAAAATGCAATTATATATGTATCTAATAATGTACAAAAAGAATGGTTAGAATCAAATTTTAATTTAAATAATATAACAATAATATCTTCATAGAATATAATAAAATGAAAAATTACTTTATTATAATTAAACAAAAATATTAAATATAAAATTTATAAAAAAGTATATATTTTAGTATAAATATATCTTTTTTTTAATATTTATGTTAAAATTAACTAGGAGAGTGATATCATGAGAGTAGTAATATCTGCTGGTGGAACTGGAGGTCATATTTATCCAGCATTAGCTATTATAAATAAAATAAAAGAAATGGAACCTAATAGTGAGTTTTTATATATAGGTACTACTGATAGAATGGAAAAGGATTTAATACCTAGTTTAGGCTATAAGTATGAAGGCATTGAAGTTACTGGTTTTAAGAGAAAAATTACTTTAGATAATTTTAAAACTATTAGTAATTTTCTAGGAGCTATTAAAAAATGCAAAATAATAATAAAAGATTTTAATCCTGATATAGTAATAGGATGTGGAGGCTATGTTACTGGCCCAGTAATATATGCTGCTAAAAAACTAGGTAAAAAAACATTCATACATGAGCAAAACAGTGTAGTGGGACTTGCTAATAAATTTTTATCTAGATATACTGATAAAATAGGTGTATCATTTGAGAGTACTATCAAAGATTTTCCTAAAGGTAAAGCAGTTCTTACTGGTAATCCTTGTAGTGAAAAGGCTCTTAGTATAAAAAAAGCAAATAAGGAGCAACTAGGAATTAGTAAAGATAAAAAATTAGTCTTAATAGTTATGGGTTCGCTTGGTAGTAGAACAATAAATGATAAAATATTTAGTTTTGTTGATAAATTTAAAAATAAGAACTATAGTGTTATAATTGTAACTGGTAATAGTTATTATGAAAAAGTAAAAGATAAAAAAGTACCTAGTAATGTAAAAGTATTACCTTTTATCTATGAAATGCCATCAGTAATGAAAATAACAGATTTAATGGTTACAAGGGCAGGGGCTTCTACAATGAGTGAAATAACCGCTTTAGAAGTACCTTCAATATTTATACCGAGTCCTTTTGTTACCAATAATCATCAATATAAAAATGCAATGGATTTAGTTAATAATAATGCTGGAATAATTCTTGAAGAAAAAGATTTAGATGGCACTTCATTAATTAATCTTATTGATAAAACCATTAATGATGATAAAAAATTACAAGAAATGAAAAATAATTTAAAAAAACTAGGTATTAAAGATAGTGGAGAAAGAATATATAATATATTGAAGGAATTGATACTAGATGAACGAAAATTTTATTAATAATTATGAATACTATAAAAATATATCATTACAAAAATATAATACATATAGATTAGATATTAAATGTGGCTATTTAATTTATCCTAAAGATGTAGAAGAATTAATTAAATTATTAAAATATTTAAAAGAAAATAACTTAAATTATTTTGTTTTAGGAAGTGGTTCTAATATTATTTTAGCTAAACCATATTTTGATGTTGTAATTAAATTAGATAGATTAAATAAAATAGAAATAAATGAAAACATTGTTATAGCAGGAGCGGGTACTAGTTTAATATATTTAGCTAATATTTGTATGAATAATAATTTGAATGGACTAGCTTTTGCAGGAGGAATACCAGGAAGTGTAGGAGCATCAACTTCTATGAATGCTGGAGCATATAAAGAAGATATGTCATTAATTGTAAAAGAAGTTAAAGTAATAAATCCAGAATTAAATATTATTACACTAACAAATAGTGAGTTAAACTATTCATATCGTAATTCATTTTTAAAGGAAAATAAAGATTATATATGTATTGAAATAACATTTGAAATGAAATATTTAGAAAAAGAAAAAATAAAAGAAATTATGGATAGTAGAAAACAAAGGCGAATAGATTCACAGCCTCTAGATAAACCATCTGCCGGTAGTGTTTTCAGAAATCCAGAAGGTTTATCAGCAGGTAAATTAATTGAAGACTTAGGATTAAAAGGATATAGAGTTGGTGGAGCAGAAGTAAGTACTAAACATGCAAATTTTATAATTAATAATGGTACTGCAACTTATGAAGATATTTTATCTTTAATTGATTATATTAAGAAAAAAGTAAAAGAAAAATATAATATAGAATTGATATTAGAACAAGAAATAATAAGGTGATAAAAATGGGTAAAAAGGCAAAAATAAAAGTAAAAGTAAAAAAAAGAAAATTAAAATTCAAAAGAATATTTATTTGTTTAATTTTATTATTAATTATAGTACTTTTATTTTTACTAGTAAAAAATATACCCATAAAAAATATTTATATTATAGGTAATAATATATTATCTGATAAAGAAATAATAGAAATTTCTCAAATAAGTAATTATCCATCATTTGTTGAAACTTCAAAAAAAGATATCATTAAAAGATTAGAAAAAAACAATTACATAAAAAAAGTTGAAGTAGAAAAAAAGTTTTTTAATAAAATATATATATATATAACAGAAAATAAAATAATATCAATATATAATGATAAATTATTATTAGAAAGTGGTAAAGAAGTAGAAAATATTTATGAAATACATACAGCCCCCATATTAATATCCGACATTTCAAACATAAAAGAAGAATATGTTAAAAATTTTTCCAAAGTAAATGATGATATTTTATTAAAAATATCTGAAATAGAGTATTCTCCCAATGAAGTAGATAATGAAAGATTTACACTTAGAATGGATGATGGTAACCTAGTATATATAACACTTAATAAAATTACTAAAATAAATAAATATAATAGTATTTACTCTGAATTAGAAGGAAAAAAAGGAATAATATATTTAGATTCAGGAGATTATATTGAAGTAAAAGAGGGATAATTGGATTATTCCTCTTTATTAATTATAAAATAAGGTGTACTTATATCATTAATTTTATTTTTAAAATCAACTGCTTCTTTTATGCTGGTGAAAGTCCATAAGAAGATAATTTTATTTTTAATATTTTTAAGTCTATTTATACATATAGTTTTATAATTAAGTATAGTAATAGGATACTTATTTTTTTTATAATAAAAGGAAATAACACCTTTTTTATATTTAGTTTTATTATTTATATATTTAATTATTTTCTTATTAAAAGACATCAAGTAAATATTTCTATTACTATTGTTTATTTTTTTGAGTAAAATATTACCAAATAATTTATAATTATTATTTATTTTAATATCAATAAGAAGTATTTTATCAGTATTTATTGATAATATCCTATCTAAAGTAGTTAAATATTTATACTTAATAATGTCAATGTAATTCATATTTTCTATATAATTAATACCAACAACACTATCGTGAGATAATACAATCTTATTATCTTTAGTTAACCTAATATCAAATTCTACACCAGAGCTATTTTTATCGAGTATTGCATTTTTAATAGCTGGGTAGCTATTTTCTTTATTTTTACTAGAGGTTAATCCTCTATGAATAATATATCTCATATTAAACTATATGAAATATAAATTTTAATATTGAAAAAATAGTATATTTATGATAAGATTAAATTATGATAGACGGGAGTGATAACATGAAAAAAGCGGTAAAAATATTCATTGTTATAGTATTAATGTTCATAATTGGTATTGAAAAAATAACTGCCGCAACAAGTATAGGATCATATTTTGGAAGTTCAAATGATCCACAGAATCATAGAATAGAGGGAACAGATTACTTTGGAACATATGGAACAAATATATATACATATTTTAAGAGAATAGACCGCGTATCAGTAGATGGAAATGTGTCAGACCTTTCAACCATGAGAGTAGTTTATTGTTCTGATGCAACAAAAGGACATGCTACAACTACTAATAATGTAATATATTGGTATGATTGTGAACCAATTGAAACAAATAATAAAGAATTAGTATATATTTTAGCTACAGGATTTAGATCTGCTAGTGGTGTCGATTTTGAAAGAGATTTTCTAATTACACAAATGGCTATATGGTATTATACAAATGCTGGTAATTTCTTAGATAATTTTCCAACAAGTTCAAATGAAATTAGTGGCATTAGTGATAATGTTATAATAAAAAATATACAAGAAGTAATAGATAAAAAAAATAAAGCAAAAGACTATAATCCAAGTTTAAGTTTAAGTATTGATAGCGAAGAAATGACACCTACTAGTGATGGCAAATATTATATTAGTAAAGCAATAACACTAAATGGACATGATTTAAATAGTAATATTACAATAACATTATCAGGGATAAGTAATGCTTTTGTAAGTACTGATAGTAATGCTACAAGTGGAACAAACTCATTTACTGCTGGAAGCAAAATATATATCAAAGTACCTGCTGATATTATTACATCGAATAATAATATTACTCTAAAGGCAAGTTCTAATGCTACTATTTATAGTGGTACCGTATATCAATGTTATAGATATGATGGATCACAAAGTATTATAGATTTGCCTGATTTAAAAGAAGAAAATAAAGAACTAACAGCAAGTCTAACAGTAACAGCTAATAAAAATAAAGTTATAATATCAAAAACAGATATAACAGGAACTAAAGAAATACCAGGAGCAACACTAGTTATAAAACAAGGAAATACACAAATAGAAAAATGGGTTTCTACAACAACTTCTAAAATTATTTATTTAGCGCCGGGAACATATGCACTCGAAGAAACATCAGCACCTGATGGATATAAATTAAGTACAGAGAAAATAACTTTTACAGTAAATAGTGATAATACAATTACTATAAATGATAAAAAAGTAGATAAAGTATTAATGAAAAATGAGCCTTATTATGTTAATATTTCTAAGCTAGGTATAGATAATAAAATTTTACCAGGAGCAACATTAAAAATAACTGATAAAGAAGGAAAATTAGAAAAAGATTTAGATGGCAAAAGTTTAACATGGACTACTACAGATAAAAAGGAACAATTTCATCTAGGAAAAGGAACATATTATTTAACTGAGGAAAAGGCACCAGATGGATATATTAAAAATGATGAAGTAGTAGAATTTACAGTAGATGACAAAGGAACTATTACAATTAATAAAAAAGAAGTAGAAGAAATAGAATATGAAAATATACCTTTATATGTATATATTTCAAAAAAGAGTATTAATGGTAAAACAGAATTACCAGGAGCAACATTAAAAATAACTGATAAAGAAGGAAAATTAGAAAAAGATTTAGATGGTAAAAGCTTAACATGGACAACCACAACAAAAGAAGAAAGATTTCATTTAGCACCAGGTATATATGTTTTAACAGAAATTGAAGCGCCAAAAGGATATGAATTAAGTGATAAAGAATTAGAATTTACTATTACTGAAGATGGAAAAATATTATTTGAAAAACAAGAAGCAGAAGATAATTTAATAGTATTTAAAAATACTCCAGAAGCAGAACAAAAACCTACTGGTAGTGCAATATTATACATAATGTTTGTAGGATTAGTAACTGCAATTGGTGTAACAATATTTGTTTTAAAAAAATATAACTAAAGGAGATATAAAAATATCTTCTTTTTCAAATAAACAACCTCAATTATAAATAGTTTTAAATTCATTATTAAGATATAGACTTACTTTAAATAAAAATAGATTTTTTTCATAAAAAGGTTGAATTTTAATATATTATATGGTAGAATTAATAACGTCATGGGATAATCCGCTTATTAATTAAATTTAGATAATGATTATCTGAAAGAAAGGAAGTGTATATACGATGAATATCATTGACAAAATTACAGAAAGTCAAATGAAAAAAGATTTACCAGATTTTAGAGTAGGAGACTCTGTTACAGTTGGATGCATTATCACTGAAACAAAAGGTGGTAAGTCAAAAGAAAGAGTTCAAGATTTTAAAGGTACTGTAATTGCAAGAAAAGGTAAAGGTGTTTCTGAAACATTTACTGTTAGAGGAGAATATTCAGGAATTGGCGTTGAAAAAACATTCCATGTTCATTCTAATAAAGTAGCATATATTAAAGTTACTAAACCAGGTAAAGTAAGAAGAGCTAAATTATATTTCTTAAGAGACAGACAAAAAAAATATAATATTAAAGAAAGAAGATAATAGCTTTGCTATTATCTTTTAATATAGATAGAGGTGATAAAATGAAAAAAATTATTAAAGAATTGTTGCCATATATAATTATAATAGTAGTAGTAGTATTAATTAGAACTTTTATTATTACCCCAGTAATAGTAAGTGGAGATTCAATGAAACCCAATTTACATGATGGTGAACTATTATTAGAAAGAAAAATAGGATATAATGGTTCTTCAATTAAAAGATTTGATATTGTTGTAATAAAAGAAGATAAAGAGGAAATAATAAAAAGAATAATAGGCTTACCAGGAGAACACATTAGTTATAAAAATAATAAATTATATGTAAATGATAAATTCGTTAAAGAAACCTTTGATTTTAGAGATACTAATGATTTTAATTTAGAGGAAATATGTACCTGTTCCAGTATTCCAGAAGGCAAATATTTAGTACTTGGAGATAACAGACCAGTTTCAAAAGATAGTAGAATAATTGGTTTAATTGATGAAAAAGATATTTTAGGTAAAGCAGTATATAGAATATGGCCAATATCTAAGTTTGGTAGCATTTAGAAATATAAAAGAGGTAAAAATAGTGGTTAAAAATTATAAAGTTATTACATTGTGTGGATCAACTAGATTTAAAGACGAATTTCTCAAAGTACAAAAAGATTTAACACTAAAAGGCAATATAGTTATTTCTGTAGGCTTATTTGGTCATTCTGGCGATTCAGAAGTCTGGGAAAATATGGATGAAGGGACATTAACTAAAACTAAAGAAATGCTTGATGATATGCATAAAAGAAAGATAGATATGGCTGATGAAATTTTTGTTATAAATGTTAATGGATATATAGGAGAAAGTACTAGATCAGAAATAGAATATGCTAAAAAACATGGTAAGAAAATTAATTACTTAGAAAACTAGACTAGTAATAATGAATAATAAAGAAAACATCCAAAGTATTAATAAACAGGTTAATTATGATTAATTGAAACCGTTTGATAAATCCCTATAAATAAAGAATTGCGATAATTTAATTTCCTCAAATTTTACATAAAATTTATTAAAATAGTAAATATTTTCTGAAAGTTTTTTAAAAAATAGGCATTTAATTATTAACATAACATTTAAACCTATATATAGAAAGTAGTGATAATAATGGATAAAATATATATTATTGGTCCTATTGGAAGCGGAAAAACAACTTTTTCAAAGAAACTATCCAAAAAACTTGGCATAAAGAGTTATGAACTTGATAAAGTTTGTTGGGATGATGAAAATGGGAATATTAAAAGAACAGATGAAGAAGCACTAAAACTATTTAATAAAATTTTAAAAAATAAAACATGGATAATCGAAGATGTAGGAAGAGATAAATTTAAAAAAGGAAGAGAACTAGCAGATACTATATACTATATTAAATTACCTAGATTAAAATCATATTTTAGAGTAGTAAAAAGATGGATAAATCAAAGATTGGGTATAGAAGATTATAATTGTCCTCCAACATTTAAACAATTATTATACTTTATATCCATTGTTAATTCCTATTATAAAAACGAAAAAAATAAGTTAAAAGAATTAGAAGTATTTCAAAGCAAATTAGTATTTATTGATAACAAAAAAATTAATTATATATTACAAGAAAAATCTTTTATATAATATTTAAAGTCAAAAGTCTTTCTAAGACTTTGATTAACTGGTATAAACCGCTTTAATTAACTTCCAAGCAAACCTTGATTTTATAAGACTTTTTATTTAAATCTTTATTACATTTTAGAGTATAAAAATAGTAAAAGAATTCAAAAAAAATAGGTAGTACCGACTTATATCAACTTTTAAATAAAAAAGAAAGGAAGTTTAAACAATGAAGTTAGAAGATTTGAAAATAGAACACAAAATAAATGAGGATGAATTTTTAGAAGTAATTGAATCTGTTGGTTTTAAAACATATCCAAAATATCAAATAACAACAGCGCTAAAAAATACAATGTATATGGTTAAAGTTATTGTTAATGATGAATTAGCTGGAATAGGAAGAGTTGTTGGAGATGGAAGTATTGTATGCATGTTATCTGATATATGTGTGAAACCAAAATTTCAAAATAATGGAATCGGAAAAATTATTGTACTAGAATTAAAGAGATTAATTGAAGAAAATGTAAAAGATGGCGAAAAAATGCAAATCGAATTAACTCCAACAGCAGGCAATGAACATTTTTATGAGAAGTGCGGTTTTAAATATAAACCAGATGTAATTACAGGTATGTATTTATGGATAAAAAAATAAATAAGATTTTACAATGAGGTAGATTAATGAAATATAAAGTAGGTGCATATCTTCGTTTATCAAAAGAAGAATATAGTAATGAAAAAGAATCTAATAGTATAACTAATCAAAGACAAATTATAGATAACTATTTAAAAGAACATAAAAAATACAAATTAGCAGATTATTATATAGATGATGGATATTCTGACACTAATTTTGATAGACCAGAATTCCAAAGAATGTTAGAAGACATTAAAAATAAAAAAATAGATGTAATAATTATAAAAGATTTATCAAGAATTGGTAGGAATTATATTGAAACTGGTAATTTTGTAGAAGTAGTATTTCCAGCTATGGTAGTATCTGTAATTTCAGTAGATGAAAAGTATGAAATTGATTCATCTGATTACTATGGTAGTGATTATGTACCATTAAGGAATTTATTTAATGATATGTATGCAAAAAATATATCAAAGAAAGTAAAAAGTTCTTTAATTGTTAAGAAACATAATGTCGAGTTTATTGGTACCTTACAGATATATAAAAGACCCAAAAAATAAACATAAATTCTTAATTGATAAAAATGTTAAAATTGATTTTAAATAGAATAACAGAAAGGAGAATAGCATATGAATGAAAAAAGTTTACAAATAACTAATCATGATTTTTTAATATATAGAGATTCAAACAATGATGTTAAGGTTAGTGTAATGTTAATAAATAATGATATATGGCTTACCCAAAATTTAATTGCAGAATTATTTGGTGTAGGAAGAAGTACAATAACAGAGCATATCAATAATATATTAAATAGTGGTGAACTTGATGAAAATAACACCGTCGGAAAAACCG
>JBJEEB010000027.1:0-2634 GCA_051872655.1 Bacilli bacterium
GGCTCGCGTTGTGGCTGTTTCGCCCTAGCATAGTCCATTAGGACTATGCCCCCTTGTGTGCCAGGCATGGCATATAGCTAGGTGGTGAAAGTCCACTATACGGGTCTCATTAACTTAACTGTGTCTACAAGCATTTTTAACTATAATAAATCTTGTAGAAACTAAAGATTTAAGGTCTCATTAACTTAACTGTGTCTACAAGCATTTTAATTATAATAAATCTTGTAGAAACTAAAGATTTAATTGTTGAATATAATAATATAAAGTAATATATATGTCAATAATAAAAGTAATAAAAATTGTAACATGATAAAGAATATAAAAAGCAATACCAAACTTTTAAGTTTGTTCATCTAGAGTATTGCTTTTTATATTGTTTTATTTATACTCTTATTCATTAAACAAAGTATTTCTTTGTTTGTTATATATTATTATAAATAATCTTTTATATCATCATAATGAACTTTCATTAATTCATCTTTAATCTTTTCCCAGTTATTTACATGTTTCTTTTTCCATTTATTTTCTAAATCAATTAAATTTAAATAAGCTATATTTAAAGCAGATTGAACGTTAGGAAGTGCACCTCTTCCATAAAAACCTCGTTTTATTTTTGAATTAACTGATTCAACTATATTATTTGTATAAATATAATTTCTTATTGAGGTAGGAATATCAAATAAAGGCATAATATATTCTAAATAACTTTTTGCATGTTTGATTAAAGTAATATTATCTTTATATTTGGCTAAGAAATAATCTTTGTTAAGGTTAGCTATTTCTTTACAAGGTGCTGAATAAATTCTTTTAAAATCACTTATTACTTCTTTTTGATTTGATTTATTAGTATAAGCTTTTAAATTTCTTACAATGTGAACAACACATCTTTGATAATAAGTGCTAGGAAAAGCATCATAAATAGCATCTTCAATACCGGTTAAAGCATCACTCGATACATATAGAACTTTTTCTAAACCTCTATCTTTTAAGTCGTTAAAAACAGTAACCCAAAAAGATTTGGCTTCAGCTATATCAGTACTATATAAACTATCAATAACATTTTTCTTTTCATCTTCATTACCTAAATAAAGACCAATAATTTCTTTAAAACCATCAAGAGTTGTACCAACAACAACATAAATAGGTATATCATGAGAATTTAAGCATTTTTTATCTCTTATAGATATATAAGTGCAATCAATATTCAAGCAAAAATAACACTTATTAAGCTGTCTGTTTCTCCATGATAAAACATCTTCAGATAATTCTTGAGTAAGTTTACTTATAAAAGCAGTACTTACATCAATATTAAACATTTGCTTTAAAATTTCTTTGATATCATTAACAGAATTATTTTTAGAGTATAATAGAATGATATTATTAGATAAATCTTTTAAAATCCTTGTTCTTTTTGGAATAAAAGAAGAATCAAAATCACTTTCATTTCTAAGTCTTGGGCGGTTAAAATAAATTTTTCTATCACCGATAGTAAGATCAATGTCTTTTGTATATCCATTTCTTTTGTTATCTATACCATTGTTTTTAGAATAATTAAGGTATAATTCAAGTTCAATATTTAAAATAGTTTCAATAAAATTTTTATCAAAATCATAAACTAAATCATTTAAAGAATAATTATGAAATAAAGAATTATCATTTCTAAATGAATCAAATAAACTTTTTTGATAGGTACTCATATTATCATATAAATCGTTAATTATAGCATTATTAGTATCATTTAAAATATTATTTAAAGACTCTAAAAAGTTATTATTATTCATAAACAAAACACCCCTTTAAAACGAGCTATATTATACATCATAAATACCTTTTTATCAAGTCTTTATTATCCTCATATATGATATTGATGAGTTTTAACCATCCGTTTTTAGAAGAGTACATTCTGGTTTCAGTTTTTTTAATTAAGCTATAAATTAAATTAGTATATTCATCAAGTGATAAGAAAAAAGGTTTTGATTTAGAAAAAGATGATAATTTTTTATAAGTATCTCTGTAAAATGAGAAAGAAAAAATATGATATCTTAAAGTAAAATTATAATCATAATAATTTTTAATAGTTTTAAAGCAAGGTTCAATTATATCGATTAAAAATTTAGAATCACTAAATTCATCATAAAAAATATTGACAGCATCATCATAATCTTTAATATCATTCGATAAATAAATATTTTTAACGATATTAAAAACATTACTAGTGTATTTTTGAGGATAATATCTAAAAATTTTATTAATAATTTCAAAACAAGAAATAAATATTTTAATATCTTTAAAAGAAAGCATCAAAGCATCTTTTAAAGGTTTATTATCTGGAATACTAGCAAATAAAACTGTTTCAAGATTTCTTTGTTTTAATTTCATAAAAAGATTATACCAATCAGAAGTTTTAGAAAAATCATTAGAAACTACAGAAGTAATATATTTTCTAACACCTTGCAAATTGGTGCCGAAGAAAATATAAATTATTTTCTTTTTCGGAAAAACATCACCCCCTTCTTTTAAATAAATAGTAGTTGGAATACACATGATAGAAAAATAGCAACCATCTAAATTTCTATTGTGTAGTTCATTTAATGTTAGGTTACACATAAAAACGACCTCCTTTAACCTAATTTG
>JBJEEB010000028.1:0-2521 GCA_051872655.1 Bacilli bacterium
GGTTGTACCTCACTAGTAAATGCACCAGAAATTCCAAATTCAGTAACAAATATGAATGGTACATTTCGTAATTGTACTAATCTTACAGGTATAGTAAAAATAAATTCAAGTAAAGTTTCTAATGCTACATATATATTTACTAATACAACTAAGAGTATTACAGTACAAGTACCAAGTGGTAGTACTACATATACAAAAATAAATGCACTTACTACAACTAATGGTAAACCAAGTAATGTAACATTAACTACATATTAAAATAATTATAATAACTAGTACAAAAAAATGTACTAGTTATTATAATATCTACCTTGATAAGTATTTCTTTTTACCATTTCTTTATCTATATCATTAAGTAGACAGAATTTTTTTAATAACCAAGTAGTTTCTACTAATGTAGATATATCTGGATCAGAAGTTATTCTATGTATAACTATTTCTGGTTTTAATAATTCTAACTGTTTAATTACTATATCTATATATTCTTCTTTAGTTAATATATGAAAATGTTCCTTATTATATAGAGTTTCTAATGGAGTATCTTTAACTATATTTAACATATGTATTTTAATACCTTGAATATCTAATTTATTTAGATGCTTAATAGTATTAAGCATCATATCTTCAGTTTCATAAGGAAGTCCATTAATAATATGAACTACAACTTCTATATTTCTATCTCTTAATTTTTTTACCATATCATCAAATTCTTTTAGAGTGTGTCCACGATTAATTAATTTAGATGTATCATCATGTATAGTTTGAAGTCCTAATTCTATAGTAAGATAAGTTCTTTTATTTAATTCTTCTAAATAATCTAATGTATCATCTGTAATAGCATCACATCTAGTAGCAATAGATAACCCAATTACATTATCTATTTTTAATACTTCTTCATACTTAGATTTTAATACATCTAAAGGGGCATAAGTATTAGTTCTAGCTTGAAAATAAGCAATATATTTACTATTAGGCCATTTCTTTTCTATTACTTCTTTAACTTCGTAGAACTGAGTAGTTAAATCTTTATTAGGATTACCACCATGTTCTCCAGAACCACTCTTCGAGCAGTATATACAACCACCATAACCTTTAGTCCCATCTATATTTGGACAAGTAAATCCAGCATTTAAACTTACTTTAAATACTTTAGAATTAAATTTATTCTTAAGATGATAATTTAAAGTATGATATCTTTTATTATCTAGAGTATATTTAAACATAAATAATCACCTCAAGATATATTGTATCATAAAATAAAAAAAATACATAATAATAATGGTGATATTATGTCTAATATAAAAAGATACAATATATTTATATTACTTTCCACTTTAGCCAGAAATGTAGTAGAAGTATTTTCTTCAGTATTATTATATAAAATTGGGTATTCCTTAAAAGAAATACTACTATTTTTTACTATTTTATATCTAACTGGAGGAGTAACTAGCATTATTTCTATTTATTTAACTAAGATAATAAAACCTAAATATATATTAATATTGTCCAGTATTATTTTTAGTGGTAGTTTTTATTTTATGTCTATTATGAATAAAACATTTATTAATTTAATTATATTTAGTATTATCTATGGTATAGGATCATATACATATCATGCTTTAAGACATTACTATGCTATTAAATCAATTAATAATCATGAAAGAAAAGAAATAGGAAGTATTTTAATATCTACCAATATAGCTATAATTATATCATCGATTATAGGTACATATATAGAAGTAAAACTATCAAAATTTATCCTTGCTATAATAATAATTATTATTTCAATATTAGCTGTTATTCCCATATTTAAATTTGAAGATACTTTAGATAAAGATAAAATTAAAACAAAAAGAATAGAAAAAAACAAATTATTATTTTTTATATGTGAACAAGCTAAAGTAATAAATCTTAGCCTTCAACCATTATATTTATATTTATTTATTAATAATACCATTAGTTATATAGGTATATTTAATATAATTATGGGTATTAGTTCATGTATATTTATTTATTTTTTTGTAAGAAAAGTAGATGATAAAAAATATTTCAAATACTTAAATATAATATTTTGTTTATTATTAATTTTAAAATTAAATATAAATAATAAATACTTAATGCTCATAATTGCATTATTTGAAGGATTAGGTATTAAAATATTTGAAATAGTATCTGCTGAAAATATATATAGTATTAATAAAGATACTAATATAAAAGGATATATATTAATTGTAGAAATAATATTTTGTTCAGTAAGAAGTATATTATGTCTAATAGGATATTTTATTAATAATATTAAAATAATATTATATTTTACAATTATATTAATATTTATAATTAGTTTTATTAAAAGAAAAGAAATAAAATAAAATATGTAAATTTTGTGTAAAATAGAAAATTTACCTAAAAAATCTTTTTAAAGACATTAAAAAAATAATCTGAGGACTTTTAGTTTACTAAAAGTCTTCAGACTGTTGACAAAGTCGTAAGATTTTGAAAATAGTCTTTTTATTTTTTGAAA
>JBJEEB010000029.1:0-2461 GCA_051872655.1 Bacilli bacterium
TACTTTATTATAGTGAATTTTTATTCACCCACACTATTTGACAAAGAACCGAAATCTCTATCTCTTAAAAATGGAGGAATATCTAGATCGTTATCCATGTCATCAGTTGCTTCTCTATAAAGGTCTTCTCTTCTAGTTGAATCAAAGCTATGATATAATGGTTCGCTTTGATTTTCAAATCCTGTTGCAATTACAGTAACTATTACTTCATCATTTAAGTTTTCATTAATAACTGCTCCAAAGATAGTATTGATATCTGTATTGGCAGCAGTTCTTATTACTTCAGCAGCTTCTTCTACTTCAAATAAAGTAAGTGAAGTTCCACCAGTAACGTTGATTATAGCATCTGTAGCACCATTTATTGATGTTTCTAATAATGGTGATGATACGGCTTGTTTAGCAGCTTCTACTGCTCTATTTTCACCAGAACCTACACCTATTCCGATTAGAGCATTACCTCTATCTTTCATAACTGCTTTAACGTCTGCAAAATCTAGGTTAACTAATCCAGATACTGCTATTAAGTCTGATATTGATTGAACACCTCTATGAAGAACATTATCTACTTCTCTAAAGGCTTCAAGCATAGGTGTTGATTTATCTATTAATTCTCTTAATCTATCATTTGGTATAACAATTAATGTATCGACATGTTTTTTTAATTCATCAAGTCCAGCTACTGCTTGACTCATTCTCTTTTTTCCTTCAAAACTAAATGGTTTAGTTACAATACCAACAGTTAGTGCCCCTAAATCTTGTGATATTTCTGCTATAACAGGAGCAGCACCAGTACCGGTTCCACCACCCATACCGCAAGTAATAAATACCATATCTGCACCTTTAATGGCTTCTTCTATTTCTGCTTTTGATTCAAGAGCGGCTTCTCTACCTATTTCAGGATTAGCACCAGCTCCTAAACCATCAGTTAATTCTCTACCTATTTGTAATTTTATTGGAGCTAAAGAATTATTTAATACTTGAAGATCAGTATTTGCTACAATAAATTCAACGCCTTTTAATCCAGACTCAATCATTCTATTGACAGCGTTACAGCCTCCTCCTCCAACTCCAATTACTTTAATTTTTGCTAACTGATCCATTTCTAAACCAAACATATTATTCATTTTTAATCCTCCTTAGTACCAATAAAACTTCCAAATATTTTGGTAATCTTTGTTCTGTCCTTCTTATTCTTATTATTTGGATTGATAAGTTGTTCTTCATCTTCCTTATCTACCATTGAGTACTCTTTCCCCCTAATTTCCATCTTATCAGCAAAATATTTTATCATACCTACTGCTGTTGTATATTTATTATTTCTTGCTCCAAGAGTATCTTCTGTATATATTATAACATCTTTTCCAAAAATTTCATATACTAAATTTTTAAATGCTCTAATTTCAGTTAATCCTCCTGTTATTACTATATAAGAAATGTTTTGTTTTGTCAATAGTAATATTTGTTTACGAGCAAGGTTTAAAATTTCTGCTATTCTATCCATTACTATTTCAGTAACTTCTATTTGATTTAATTTTATTTCTTCACCGGCAGTATTTTTTATTTCATAAACATCATTAAGCGCAATAAATCTTTTATGACTAGAAGCAAATTTTTCTTTTATTACTCTTGCATCAAAAATATTTATATTAAACATATAGGCTAGATCTTTATCTATATTTATACCACCTAGTTGAATTGTTTCAGTATTCATAATACATCCTTTATTATATACTGATACATTTGTTGTTTCATGACCAATATTTATAATTGCACCAACCATTTTATCTAATGTTTTATTTCTTACTTCATAGTAATCTCCAATACCTGATATTGTTATGTCTGCTACTTCAAGGCCTGCTCCTTCTATAACAGATAATACTGAGTAGATATTCTTTTTAGGAGCAGTTATCATTATTCCTTTTACTTCAAGAGTTTTACCTGTTTTACCAAATGGTCTTATATCTGGTTTTCCATCTATTAAGAATGTTAATGGTACTACTGTTATTAATTCATACTCTTGTGCTATTTTTGAATATACAGATTCTTTGATTACTTTATTTATATCATCAGTAGTTATAATATTTTCTTCACTTTCAATATTTACTGTTCCTGTTACAAACATAAACTTTGCATTATAATCAGGAACTCCTACTACTACTTTTTTTATATTAATGCCTAAATAATTATTAACTACTTTAATACCATCTTTAATAGCATTAATAGCTAAATTAGGATCTACAATTAAACCTTTTCTTATTCCTTTTGATTTTTCTTCATGTGCAAATAATATATTAACTTTTTCTTTAAAATATTCTCCCACAATAAACTTAATTGTATCAGATCCAATATCTATTGAAGTATATATTTTTTTCATGATATCGACTCTCCCTAAAATGATACAATTTAATTATAACAAAAAAAGAAAGAATTGTATATATTTTCTTTTCTTTTTTCTTTATTT
>JBJEEB010000030.1:0-9206 GCA_051872655.1 Bacilli bacterium
ATAATAGTTCAGGACTAAAAAATATAAATTTATCTAATTTTAATACTTCAAAAGTAACAACTATGTCTTATATGTTTAGTAGTTGCAGTAGCTTAACAACACTTAATTTAAGTAGCTTTAATACCTCTCTAGTAACTAACATGACAAACATGTTTAATAACTGTAGTAATTTAACTATATTAGATTTAAGTAATTTTGACACTTCAAAAGTTACAAATATGTACAGAATGTTTTATGGCTGTGGTAATTTAGTAACATTAAATTTAAGTAATTTCAATACTTCAAGTGTAACTAGTATGGGTCAAATGTTTAGAGAGTGCAATAGTTTGATGAGTTTAGATTTAAGTAGTTTTAATACTTCAAAAGTAACTGATATGTCAAGTATGTTTGAAAAATGTAATAATCTAACTACATTAAATATAAGTACTTTTAATACATCAAATGTAACTGATATGAGGGTTATGTTTGCAAACTGCGGCAGTTTAACTAATTTAGACTTAGATAATTTTGATACTTCAAAAGTAACTAATATGGGTAGTATGTTTTATGGTTGTAATAGTCTAACAACACTTGGTTTATCAAATTTTGATACTTCAAAAGTAACTAATATGGAATCCATGTTTTATAAGTGTAGTAGCTTAACAACATTAGATTTAAGTAAATTTGATACATCAAGTGTAACTAATATGGGTAGTATGTTTTATGGTTGTAATAGTCTAACAACACTTAATTTAAGTAGTTTTAATACTTCAAACGTAACTACTATGGGAAGTATTTTTCGCGATTGTAGTAAATTAACAACATTAGATTTAAGTAAATTTGATACATCAAGTGTGACTAATATGGCATTCATGTTTTATAATTGCAGTAGTTTAACAAGCTTGAATTTAAACTCTTTTGATACTTCAAATGTAACAAATATGCAAGGTATGTTTAGTGGCTGCAGTAGTTTAACAGCATTAGATTTAAGTAGTTTTAATACCTCAAAAGTAACAAGCATGGGTTCTATGTTTGGATACTGTAGTAGTTTAACAACATTAGATATAAGTAGTTTTAATACCTCAAAAGTAACAAGCATGGGTTCTATGTTTTATAGGTGTAGTGGTTTAAGTAATTTAGATTTAAGTAATTTTAATACTTCAAGTGTAACTAATATGAATCAAATGTTCTATGGATGTAGTGGTTTAAGTAATTTAGATTTAAGTAAATTTGATACATCAGAAGTGACTAATATGAGTTCTATGTTTAGTGGATGTAAAAGTTTAATTAATCTTAATTTAAGTAGTTTTAATACTACAAAAGTAACTAATATGAGTTCTATGTTTTTTAATTGTAATAATTTGAATAATCTTGACTTAAATAATTTTAATATTACAAAAGTAACTAATATGGATAGGATGTTTCAATATTGTAATAGTTTAACCAATTTAGACTTAAGAAATATGAATTTCAGTAATGTAACTAGTTATACTTATATGTTTTCTTCATTTAATAATAATTGTAAAATTATAGCGAGTAGTGATGGTAAGACATGGATTAATAATAATTTTAGTAATTTAACTAATGTTATTGTAGCATAATTAATAAGATGGATACTAAGATATCCTTCTTTTTATTTGGAATTATATTATTTAAGGATGCTGACTGTGAATATGATAGATATGTAGATATTCATTTATAGACTATGATTAGGCTATAAATGACACTAAAAGACCTAGGCTTTTAGTGAAAGGTAAAAAATGTAAAATAGAAAAAAATTATTGCTTTATTAAATAAAATATAGTACAATTATGTTAGATATAGTAGGCGGAGGATATAAGTTATGAAATTAAATAGAAAAGGTCAAACTTTGGTTGAGTATGTATTAATAATAGTTTTAATTACTGTTGTTGCAATTGGAGCTGTTAAAATATTTGGAGGTTATCTTCAAGATGCAATAACTAAGGTTGGATGTAATATATCCGGTAAAGATTATGTTGAAGGTGAAAAAGTAGGAAGTGGATACTGTGCTGGAGACGAAAATAAATTATTTGAATAATATAAAACGACATAATATTTATGTCTTTTTTTTTATAATTGATATATGAAAATGTATATTGATTTATTTTTTATTTTTAATTTTATTATTGATTTTATTATTACTTTATCTGTTAGTATTATACTTAAGAGAAAGAGTAGTTATATTAGAATGATATTATCTTCATTACTAGGAGGATTCTCTTCTTTACTTTTATTTACTTCTTTAAATAAGATATTAATTGAAATAATTAGTATTATTCTTATGGTAGTTATTTCTTTTGGGTATAAAGGAATAAGATATGTTATTAAGAATATTTTATATATGTATATTCTTAGTACTTTACTTGGTGGTATTATATATTTATTTAATATAAAAGTATCTAATAATGTTTTTTTTAGTTATTTAATTATAATTATTATTGCTATTGAGGTAATGGTTTTATATATTAAAGAAAATAAAAAAATGAAAAATATTTATAATAATTATTATAAAGTAGACATATATTTTAAGGGTAATGATAAATTATCTTTAATTGGTTTTGTTGATACTGGTAATAATTTATATGATCCTTATAAGAAGAGACCTATAATACTCATTTCTAATAAATATTATAGGGATGATAATTTTATTTTAGTTCCTTATCATACTTTGAGTGGTAATGGTCTTCTTAAGTGTATTAAACCTGATATTATATTTATTGAAGGTATAGGATATAAAGGTAATGTTCTAGTGGGATTTTCTGATAGTCCTAATTTAATTGATGGTATAGATGTAATACTACATAAAGATGTAATGAAAGGATGATAATATGTTAAAATTACTTAGAAGAATTTTTAGTAGACTTAATTATTTATTTTTTGTTGGTAGTACTGATATATTACCTGAACCTTTAAGTAAGGAAGAGGAAGAAAAGTATGTTAATTTATTTTTAAATGGTAATATGGCCGCTAGAGATAAACTAATTGAACATAATTTGAGACTAGTTGTTTTTCTTGCTAAAAAGTATGAAAATACTAAGATTGATTTAGAAGATTTAGTTTCTATTGGAACTATAGGACTTATTAAAGGGGTTAATACTTATCAAAATGATAAGAATATTAAACTTGCTACTTATGCTTCAAGATGTATAGATAATGAAATTCTTATGTATCTTAGAAAGACTAAAAAAAAGAGAACTGAAGTTTCTTTTGAAGATTCTTTATCTTTTGATTCTGAAGGTAATGAACTTCATTTAGAAGATGTTCTCGGTACTGATGATAATATTGTTACAAAGCCTATTGAGGATGAACTTGATAAAAAACTAATGTATAGAGAAGTATCTAAACTTGGTAAAAGGGATAAGGAAATTATTGAACTTAGGTATGGACTTAGTGGAAAAAAAGAAATGACTCAGAAGGAAGTTGCTAGTATGCTTGGTATTTCACAGTCTTATATTTCAAGAATAGAAAAGAAAGTTATAAAAAAATTATCTAGTATAATTAATTTATAATAAAAAGAGTCATTGACTCTTTTTATAATTCTTCTTCATCATATATAGATTTTTTATTTTCTTTATTTAAGCTAATGGATAATACTTCTTTTTTGTTTGATAATTCATTCATTAATTCTTTTGTTAGTGTATCTTTTAGGGCATTATCTAGAATAAAAATATCTAACTTTATGTTATCATTTTCTTCATTAGTTATTTCAGTACTATCTATAATAGCTTTATTTTTTGTTATAATATTTTTTGTTATTGTGAGAAGTTTATCTTCTTCTTTTTTGTTACAGGTTATGCTAAAATGATATACATTGTATGTTCCTTTACCACTTATTAGGTTAATTCTGCGGTTGACACTTCTTAAAACAATATTTGTAAATAATATGAATAGTGTTCCTACTGCTGCTTCAAATAATAAATTGGCAGAACATAGTATTCCAATTGCTGCACTACACCATAAAGTAGCAGCAGTTGTTAAGCCTTTAACATTTTTAGTATCTTTTATGATGACTCCTGCTCCTAGAAAACCAATACCTGCGACTACTTGAGCAGCTATTCTAGTGCTATCTGAATTTGGAAACTTAAATGAAAAGTTTACAAATAGAAATGATCCTAAACTAACTAATATTACTGTTCTAAGTCCTGCTTTTCTTCCGCGGAATTGTCTTTCTACTCCTATACAGCTACTTAGTAAAAAGCATGTTAATATTTTTAATAAAAACTCAATATAATAATCCATTTTTTATTCTCCTATCAATATTATTATAGCAATAAATAATTTATATGTAAAGATTAGTGTATAAAAAATCTTGATAAATATTTATGCTTATAGTATAATATTATTATATTAGATAAGAAGGAGATATTAGATGAAAAATATGTTTGAAAAGATAAAAAAATGGGTAAATAGAAATAAAGGTTTTGCAATAATTATTGGTTTGAGTATAATATTATTTTTAATATTATTTATAATTTTTTTGCAGATGTTATTAGGCGGATCTTCTAATAAATATGGTAATAGACTAGATGGTATAGAAGATGTTAAAATTAGTAATGATACTTTTGAAGGAGTAAAAAAGGAACTTACTGATACAGAATTAGTACTTGAGGTTAGTACTAGAATTCAGGGTAAGATTGTTTATACTACTATTGTATTAAAAGATGATACTTCAAAGGATAAAGCTAAAGAAATAGCTAGCGCTACGTTAGATAACTATAGTGAAGATGAACTTAAGTTTTATGATTTTTCTTTCTTTTTGAGATGGAAAGGTGAAGAAGCGGATACTGTAGTGACTGGTAATAAGCATCATAATTTGGATTCTATTACTTGGACAAATAATTAGGAGATAAAGTATGAAAAAGAAGAGTAACAAGACTATTATTTTAATTATTATTGGTATATTTTTTGTAGTATTATTTGGTATTTTTATACTTAATTATAGTAAAGATGATGCTAGTTTTTCAATTTTGGAAAAAAAATGGATAAATGATAATACTAGTAATATTATTGATGTCAGTGTATATAATGATGTTCCTGTTTTTGGTAATAAGGGTAATGGAGTTATTTTTGATTTATTAGATAATTTTACTGATAAATATGGTATTAATTTTAATAAAGTTTCTTATTTAAGTAGTAGTAGTTCTAATTTGAAGGATACTGCTTTTAGAATATTAAATAGTGATAGTAAACTTTCTGATAATGATATTTTGTTATATGAGGATAATTATGTTTTGGTAACTTCTAATGAAGATAATATTGATAGAATAAGTGATATTGATGGTATATCGGTGGCAGTACTATCTTCTGATATTGGATTAGTTTCTGGATATTTAAGTGATGCTAAAAAGATTAGTTATGTATCTAAGGATAGTATTGAGGATATTGAACTTTCTATTAATAATAATGAAGTTGAATATGCAGTTATTCCTTATAATATGAATTTGAATTTTATATTAGAAAATGATCTTAATATTGTATTTCATTTGAATGATATTACTAAGAAGTATGTTTTTACTACTAGTAATAAAACATTCTTTAATATAATGAAGAAATTTTATAAAGAGTTTAGTAGTGAGAATCAAACTAAATCTTATAAAGAGCATTTTTTAGATGAATTTTTCTTAGGTAAAAGTATCAGTGAAGCAGATAGAATGGGTTATAATGCTACTTCTTATACTGTTGGATATATTACTTATATGCCATTTACTGATACAGAAGAAAAGCAACTAGTGGGTAATTTATCTAATTATTTGAGTGGTTTTGAAGATATATATGCTGTTGATTTTGAACTTAAGGCTTATAATAGTATTGATGAATTAAAAAAGGATTTATCTGGTGGTGTTATTGATTTAGCTTTTGCTAATTTTAATACTAATGGATTAAATATTGATACTTTATATTCTCCTTCAATATTTAAGGAGGAATATGTTGTTTTATCTAAAGATAAGTTTGTTGTTAATTCGGTAAAAAGTTTAAAGGATAGAGAAGTATCTATTTTAAAAGATAGTTATATTAATGATTTAATTACTACGAATGGAATTAAATATAAAGCTTATAATAATACTGATGATCTAATTAGAAATATTAATAATGATACAATTCTTGTAATAGATAGAGATACTTATGAATATTATAAGTCAAAAAAACTTGGTGATTTTAATGAATTATATAGAGGTGAACTTCCTTATCAATATAGGTTTGTAATTAGAGACGTTAATAAAAATACTTTGTTTGCTAAAATGTTTAGTTATTATGTTTCTACGGTTAATTATGATGAAGTTAGATTTAATTATAATACTAATTCTAAACTATATGATTATACGTTATTAGTTACTTTTTTAATTACTTTATTTGTTATTCTTACTATTATTTTCTTATTATTTATAATTAAGAGAAAGAAAAATAAAAGTGATATAATTATTACTAATAATGATAAATTGAGATATATTGATGCAATGACTTCTCTTAAGAATAGAACTTATTTAAATAGTAAGATCAAAGAGTGGGATGAAAATGTTATTTATCCTCAGGGATTTGTTGTAGTTGATTTAAATAATATTAAGTATATTAATGATAATAAGGGACATGAAGAAGGAGATACTGTTATTAAGAAAGCTGCTAGTATACTTATTGTTAATCAAGAGGCTAATACTGATATTATAAGAACTGATGGTACAGAGTTTTTAATATATATGGTTGGTTATAGTGAAAAGGATGTAGTGGCTTATACTAGAAAGATATATAAAGAATTAAAAGAACTTCCTTATGGATTTGGTGCTACTATTGGTTATAGTATGATTATGGATGATGTTAAGACTGTTGATGATGCTATTAATGAAGCTACTATTGATATGAGAAATAAAAAAGAAAATCATTAGGTGACTAACTATGGATAATATTAAAAAATATATTAAAAATATAATTAGAATTCTAAGTTTAAAAGAACTTAGAATTTTGCCTGCTTATTTGGCATATAGTTTTGTACTTGCTAGTATTCCATTATTTACACTAATTGTTATTATAGCGGGTGGTTTTTCTATTTCTATTAATACTGTAATTGGTATGTTAAATGATATACTTCCTAGTTATATTAGTAGTACAATTACTAATGTTATATCTGGTAAAAATTATGATTTATATATTGGTTTTTTGAATTTGGTTACATTCTTTTTAGCTGTCAAAGGTACTTATTCAATTATTACTGTATCAAATAGTTTATACAAAATAGAAAAGAGTTCTCCTGTTAGAGATATGTTTAAGTCTACTTTAATATTAATTATTATTATTTGTATGTTATTGTTTTTGATAGTGGTTCCAATGCTTGGAGGTAAAATACTTGGGTTACTTGGAAATTATGATTCTATAGAGAATATTATAAGTGATCTTGTTATTATATATAAGGCTATTAGATGGCCACTTACATTTTTAATAATTTTCTTTAGTATTAAGTTAATATATGTGATTGCTCCTTCAGTTAAAGTAAAGGGAAGTGATACTACAATAGGAGCTTTTGTTACTACAATTGGATGGATTTTATTTACTTTGATTTTTGGATATTATGTTAAATATTTTAGTAAATATGATATTATATATGGTGGATTATCAAGCTTGACTATATTACTTATATGGATTTATGCTCTTAGTTTTATTTTGGTACTCGGTATTGTTATTAATACTGAAAAGTATAATAAGTCATAATTTTGTTATAATATTTATGGATACAATAATAGTATTACTCAGTATCCATTCACAGACTACTTTTAGAAATTATAGTAATACTATTGTCTCCTTATATATGGGGTCTTTTGACTTAAGTGAGTTTAATGCTCACTTTTTATATTACTTTTACTTTTTATAATATTATTTTATAAGGTATGGTATAACGAAGTATATTGTGGTATAATTGGTATAGTTTAAAGTAAGTAAGGAGGAATATTATGTGTACCGCTGCTACATATAAAACAAAGGATTTTTATTTTGGACGTACATTAGACTATGAGTTTTCTTATGGTGATGAGGTTACTATAACACCTAGAAATTATTGTTTTCATTTTAGAGAAAAAGATGATATAAATAATCATTATGCGATAATTGGGATGGCACATGTTTTGGATGATTATCCTTTGTATTATGATGCAATTAATGAGAAGGGATTGGGTGTTGCTGGTCTTAACTTTGTACATAATGCATGTTATAAGGAAAAGATTGATGGTAAAGATAATATAGCTCAGTTTGAATTTATTCCATGGATTTTAAGTAATTGTGCTACTGTTAGTGAAGCAAAAGAATTAATATCTAAAATAAATATACTGAATGTTTCTTTTAATGACAAATTACCAACTGCTGAATTACATTGGATTATTTCTGATAGTAGTGAATCAATAACGGTAGAGGCAATGAAAGATGGAATAAAGGTTTATGATAATCCAGTAGGTGTACTAACTAATAATCCACCTTTTGATATGCAAATGATGGAATTAAATAATTATATGAGCTTATCAGCTAAAGATCCAGAAAATAAGTTTGCTAAGGGATTAGAGCTAAATCGTTATAGTAGAGGAATGGGTGCTATAGGGCTTCCTGGTGATTTGTCTAGTCAATCTAGATTTATTCGTGTATGTTTTACAAAAATGAATTCTATTTCTGGTGATAGTGAGGAAGAAAGTGTCAGTCAATTTTTTCATATTTTAGGTAGTGTAGATCAGCAAAGAGGGTGCTGTGATTTGGGAGATAATAGATATGAAATAACTATTTATACATCCTGTGCTAATACTAATAAGGGTATTTACTATTATAATACTTATGATAATCATCAAATTACTGCGATTGATATGCATAAGGAAAATTTAGATGGTGATAAACTGATAAGATATCCACTTATAAAAAATGAACAAATAAAAATGCAAAATTAATTTATGATAGAAATATTTTGTTAACTGTATGGGTTGATAGAGTATTTTTTTTATACTAATTTATATATGTGTTTTTATTTTTTTATTCTCCTTAAGCCTAGGTCTTAAGGAGTGTAAGAAAGCCTAAGGTCTTTCTTACAAATTATCTTATAGTTAATATAATCTATATATTTATACATACTTGGTAATAAAATAATAATTTAGGAAAAATTTTTGAAATAATGGCAAAATTAGGTATCAAAAACTGTATATAACTAATGAGAAGTAAAGAAGGTGATATATGGTTTTAAGTAC
>JBJEEB010000031.1:0-2355 GCA_051872655.1 Bacilli bacterium
TTGTTTGTATATAATAATCTTCTTTTTCGATTTGATAAACCGAAAAAACTTCATAGACCTGTGTTTCATTTTCAGTTATTAAAGTAATATACTTATTATCTTCATTATTATACCAATCTTCATTTATAACCCACTTTAGACTACCAAACATTGAATCATCTCTCATATTATGTCCATATATAACTAAATTTTTATCTGTTCCATCAACTTTATTTTTATAGTCTGCAAATATCCAACCAGCAGAATTATATTCTTTATTAAAATTATGTGTTAAATAATAATCATTGTCAGTAGTCTTTACAACTGTAGTTTCAATATTAGTTCCATTTACTTTTAACCATGCTACTATATCTGAATTTTTTTCTTTTAATTTTTCAAAATCTACTGCATATTTTTCATCTTCTTTTGTTTCATCAACTGTAACAAATTCTGCTATCTCATCTGATATTTTTTTATTGTTTTGATTATTCATATACCATATAACTATTCTTCTACCAGAATAAAGTAAGAGTATAATGAAAATGAATAATAGAATTATACTTGGAATGTTTGTTTTTTTCTTATTATAGTGTTTTGCTTTAGCCATATATGTGTACTCCTTTAAAAAAGGGGACTAACAAACTTGAGCTAGTCCTCTTTTAATCATTTTTATTTATTGTTTTTAACTTTTTTCTTGTTTATTATAAATATTCCTAAAATTCCTGTCAAGGCTAGTGCAAATATTATGATAAACATTATTATATTATCTCCTGTTTGTGGATTAGTTGATATTGTATCTGTATTTACTGCAACTGTTTTACTAGCTATTGCGTAATTTGAGAAACTTGATGTTTTAAATGTAATTGTATTTGTTTCAGGATCATAAGTTGTTGGTATTATTTCATAAGTTCCATCGTGTTTTTCGTGAACTATAACAACTTCGTTTCCATTTACCCCTTCTTCTAATTGAAGTGTAATTGTTGCTTCATTATTTAATTCTTTTAATTCATTTGTCCAAACATCAGTTGCTGAACCTTTATATATAACTTGGTCTAAATTAATATCTAAATATGAAGAAATTTCATAACCATTAGCTTTTTCTTCAAAATTTGATATCTGTTCTTTTGTTAATGTTACATCATTCACTGATAGAACAACTGAACCAGAGTCTATTTCTTCTCCACCGAGTTCTATTGTTCCGCTTTTTACTTTATCTGATTCGGCATTAACTTTATCATCTACTTTTTCAAATATTCCACTTATATGAACATTTGTATTCGGCATAATGTATTCAAATGTAGATTGTTCTTTTCCTGCGACTAATCTTTCATCATTTATAGAAATTTCTGTTAATTGATAACCATAGTCTGGTTTCAATTTTAATATTACTTTAGATCCAGGAATTATACTTGCCCAACCATTATTCTTTTTCAAATCTTGATTTACATTGTCTAATCCTACTGAGTTGCCATTTTGATCTTTAATATCTAATATTTCTATTGTTCCATTTTTTAATAATTCATTATCTTTAATATTCGGATTATTTGTTTTATCAGAATCCCATATTATTGTTTTTGGAACATTTGAAGTACTTTGGCTTTTTGTAACAACTATTGTATATTTACTTGCTGGATCAACTCCAAATTCTGCTCTGTCTTGTGTTCCATCTGGCAAAGTCATATTTGTACCATTTATTGTTACACTTCCAATATTTCCATCTCCATAAGATAATTGTATTACAATTTTATTTTTTATACTTCCTGTTGTATATCCTTTAGCAGTTCCTGTTACATTTGCTGATTCTGCTCCAACTTTTACTCCATTTAAAGATATTTCCATACCAAATCCATTATAAGAACCTTCTACTTCAATATCTTGAGTAGCATTTACTATTAAATTCAATTTACATTTAAAATTATATCTTGTATAATAGTCATCTCTTGTTTGCTTAATAGTAGCACTTCCAGTTTCAGAAGGCTCGTAATCTTCAGGCATATCCCCAACAAAAATCGTACCATCACCATATTCTATTCCATTATATGTTAATGTTGATCTATCAAGTCTCCTACAACTAAAATCCAAATTATAAGATTTATTGTCGTCAGTATTTATTAAAGTCATAACTGCTTTATTTTCAGATTCATTTCCAACTATTTTTATAACTGCTTCAGATTCATTTTCTGTAAATTCAAGTTTATTATCAACAACTTTATAATATACTGTATTTCCAAAATCAGCCAAATAACTTAATCCTTTAGAAAGATTATCTGTTTTTGTAAAATCAATAATAAATTCTTTATCTTTTTCTAAAGTAATATCATCTGTTATATTAACATCAGTGTAATGTTCAACAACAGTTGTATCTACATTTACTCC
>JBJEEB010000032.1:0-2345 GCA_051872655.1 Bacilli bacterium
TGTAAATGTCAATATGAAATGTCATAAAAATTTCAAAGTAAAAATGTCACAATTTTTGAAATAATAAGTGACGTTTTTTTATTCCAATTTCCTTTTGACAATCAAAAATATTTTTAATATTTTATATTCGTTTAATTTATTATTATTTTCAAAAAATGAAAATAATAATCATTAAACTCAGTTAAGGTAAAAAATATTTTTTTTACTTGTCAAAAGTTTTCTCGGCATAAAATCACTCATTATATTCATTTGTCCTAGAATCAGTTTCTACTATTTTATCTTTTATTCTATAAGAATTACCTGTTATTCTTATTATATGAGAATAATGTAATAATCTATCAAGTAATGCACTTGCTAATGTATTGTCACTAAATACTTCTCCCCATCTTGAAAAAGGCATATTTGTTGTTACTATTGTTGATTTATTCATATATCTTTTTGCTATTAATTGAAATAATAAATTTGATCCTTGATGATCTACAGGCAAATATCCAATTTCATCTATAATTAAAACTTTATATTGTGCTAAATGTTGTAATTGTTTGTCTAATCTATTTTCTTTTTGAGCTTTATTTAGTTTTAACATTAAGTTATGACAGGTAATGAAATAAACACTATTTCTATGTTTAGCTGCTTCAATTCCTAATGCAACAGCTAGATGTGTTTTTCCAACTCCTGGGCTTCCTATAAATACAATATTTTCATGTTGATTTATAAAACTTAAATTTGCCAATTCTTTCATCTGATTCTCGGATACTGATGGTTGAAAGGAAAAATCATAATCATTTAAAGTTTTCCTAAACGGAAAATTTGCTGCTTTTATTATTCCTTCTGCTGCCCTTGAATCTTTAAATTGTATTTCTTCTGTCATCAAATAGTTTAATTGTTCTGTTAATGTTAAATTATCTTTACTTGTTTTATGAATGTAATCTGGTAATACTTCTTTTATTCTGGTTAATTCTAATAAATCTAATTTTTTCTTTAATTCCTCGTTCATTTATTTCCTTTCTATATTTATTAAATCCATTGATTTTAAATTATTATTTATATATTCATTTATTTCTTTATCTGTTTTATTATCAAAACTACTATTTTTTAATATTTCTATATAATCTTGTTGTTTATAATTAAATCTGTATTTCTTATTTTTATTGTAAGAATATATCAATTTTGTATTATAATATAAGTGGATGAGGTTATTCTCATCTAATACAGTTATTTGTTTTCCAACATATTGTATTGGAACTGAATATTTAATTCCTTTATAGGTTATCATTGATTCATTGGAAACTTTATATTGTTTATCTGGAATATAATAATTTTTCAAAATATCAATATTTACAGGAATTAGATATTCTTTTTCTTTTTGAAATAAATTATTTGGTATTTCGTTTGTTGCTTGAGATTTTTCTTGAAAATTTAATGAGTAGTTTAGTTTCTTTACTATCTCATTTAATTCATTCCAATCTTTAAATTCCTTATCAAATGCTTTTAATCGATTCATTATTTTAGCTAATGTTTCAACTTTTCCCTTTGTTCTAGGGCGATATGGTCTACAGGTAATTATTTTAAATCCAGCATCTTTTGCAAATTGCTCAGCTTTTGAATTTATTATTACATCTGTATATGTGCTTTTTGTATGATCAACTATTGTTTTCATATTATCAAATAATATTTCTTCCGTTGTTCCCTCAAAATATCTAAATGAATTAATTAAACATCTAAATAATGTGGGTTGTGTTTGATCAAAAGTTAATTCAATATATTTATATCTAGAATTGCCCAATACTATTAAAAATATACTTACAATATACTCATTTCCATTTATATCATGTAATTTTAATTTTTCTTTCCAATCAACTTGAGATTGATATCCTTTTATAGTTTCAAATCTAATTGTTAATTCGTTTATTATATTTTTCTTTTTCTTAGATACATAATTATTAATTATTCCATATTTTCCTAGATAGTTATATTTTGTTTTTAATAAGAAATATATTCCAGTAGCAGGTATATTGTTATTTTCCAGTTTTTCATCTATTATTCCTTTGAATTCATCAAGCATAGATTTATATCTTCTTTTTTTCTTTTCTACCTTGTATTTATCTGGATTTAATCTTCTATCAATAGTTCTCCAACAACAACCATATTGTCTAGCTAATTCTGATTTATTAATTTTCTCACCTCCATTTATTAATGATTCTGTTGTAATATCTTTTCTCATACTTATATCAACTCCTTTTTATTATGAGATATTATAAGTATAACAAAAAGAGTCATAAACATCTTAAAGTTATGACTTTTTAACTTTAAAATATTTATGACTTTTTATTTTACAATTTATA
>JBJEEB010000033.1:0-107994 GCA_051872655.1 Bacilli bacterium
TACACTTTTAGCATTCAATTGCACTTAATTGTGCACTTTAGATTGATTCAACGAAAAAATATAACTTTGTTGCTAGGTTATATTTCAGATATTTACAATTTTCAATATTTTTTCCATTTTACTTGTTCATGCCATTCTTCTAGAACAATTTTCACTTGGAGATTCAGATTGTCATAATACTATTTGATGATTGGCAATGACAACATGTATACTATTTTTTTGTACATTGTCCTGTAAATGTTCCATTTTCTATTTGTTCTATGCAATCACTTTCAGCATTTTCTAAACAATCAGTAAAATTTACTCCATCAGTTAAATTACCAAGGCTTACTATAAGTGTTTCTACTATCCATGGTACTGCAAAAACAAGAACGGCAAAAATTATTCTTTTTACAAATAATTTTACATTTTTCTTTTGAACTGCTTCATCACTAGTAACAACTGATTTTGAAAAATCTATCATTCCCATAATTATTAAACCTACTGGTATAACTATTTTTACAATATCAAGAATTAATTTAGCAAAATAAATTACTCTAAGAATATCTGGATTAGTGCATGCATCTACAATTGTAGAATTTTCTTCTTTATCTGGCGTTGTGCTTGGCGTTGGTGTAGTATTTGGTGTTTGATTATTTGCTGAAATTCCCGTGCATACAGTACTAGGTGTGTATTTTGAATAATCTGATAATTGATATGACTTAGCTAAATTACTATAATAACTAAATGATGTATCACTTAATTTGTTACCAAATTGATCTTTACCTGTATTATTAAGTCCTTTTTCATATGCTATCATTGTATCATATCCACCAGTATTTGTAAAAACATGCCATCCATTATTTGTAGTTGCATACTGTCTAACATAGTCTGGAGCATCTGGTGCTCCTTGTATTGTCATATTGGTAGGAAATGTATATTTACCAGAAAGGACAAGTTCTGCTATATACAAAAATTTTCCTTGGAGATTTTTAGGTATTTCTTCATCAATACTTTTATCTCGATATCTACTATGATTATTATAACAAGTATCAATTAAATAGTATATTTTTTCTTTCCAGTTATCTGAATTTGCTTTTGTACTTTTTGAAGTTCTATTAGCATTATTAATTACTACTGCTGCAGTTGAAGACTGAAGTAAAAATGCACTATTTTCATTATTTAAATATGTTGCTCCTGTTTCATGATACACTATTTTAGCTAATTCAATGGCGGCTTCCTTAGTACATGATTTTGAATAATCATATGCATAAACTTTTCCTATAAAGCAAAATAAGGAAATAATTAAAATAATTATAACTTTTTTTTGTAATTTCTTCATATATACCTCTTCTAACTTATAAGATTATTTTACCATAAGTATTTATTAATTGCAATGAATTGAAAGAAAAAAAGATACTACTAGGCATCTTTTTCATAATCACAATTTATACATTTTATTTTATCTTTTTTTTCTACTAGAATACCATTACAATTAGGGCATTTTTCTTCTAATGGTTTATCCCAAGATGCAAAATCACATTTTGGATAATTAGAACATCCATAAAATATTTTACCTTTTTTTGTTTTTCTTTCAATTATTTTTCCATCACATTTAGGGCAATCCATAATTTCTACTACTTTTTTTTCTTCTTTTTCATTCTTTATGTATTTACAAGTTGGATAATTAGAACAAGCAGTAAATTTGCCATATCTACTTTGTTTAATAACTAAGTCACTTCCACATTTTGGACATTTTTCTCCAGTTTTTTCTGGTGCTTTCTTTTCCATTTCTTTAAAAGCAATTTCTACTTTAGGCTCAAAGTCATTATAGAACATTTGTAATAGTTTGTACCACTCCATATTACCTTCTGCTATTTTGTCTAAATCATCTTCCATGTTCTTTGTATATTCAACATTTATTATATCTTTAAAGAATTCTTGTAATTTATCTGTCGTCTCTATACCTATTTCTGTTGGTACAAATTTTTTGTCTTCTACTTTTACGTAATTTCTTTCTTTTATTGTATCAATAGTTTTAGCATACGTAGATGGCCTACCAATACCTAGTTCTTCCATTTCTTTAATTAATTTACTTTCAGTATATCTAGCAGGTGGTTTGGTTGTATGAGATGTATATTCAATATTATTTGATACTATAATATTACTTTTATAAGTACTAAAGTCAGGAAGAATATTATCTTCACTATCTTCGTAAATATTATATACTTTTAAATATCCATCAAATATAAGTACTTGTCCGTTTGCTTTAAACTGATAATTATTATTATCTAATATAACTGTAGTAGCCTCTACTTTAGCATCTTTCATAAGAGATGCTAATGCTCTATAGTATATTATTTTATATAGCTTATATTCATCATTAGTTAAATATTCTTTTATTTTATCTGGATTTCTATTTATTGATGTTGGTCTAATTGCTTCATGTGCATCTTGAACATTCTCTGTTTTATTACTTTTTTTAACATATCCTACGTACTCACTACCATAATTATCTTTTATATATCCAAATGTTTCTTTAATAAATTCATCAGATAATCTTACAGAGTCTGTTCTCATGTAGGAAATTAAACCTACTGTTTCACTACCTAAATCTATACCCTCATATAATTTTTGAGCGATAGTCATAGTCTTTTTTGAGGTAAAACCAAGTTTAGTAGAAGCTTCCTGCTGAAGGGTACTTGTGGTAAATGGAAATTTACTTTTCTTTGATTTTTCCTTTTTATCAAAACTTTCTATTTTAAAAGCATTAGATAATTTACTTAATATTTCTTTAGCTTCAGATTCCTTTTTAATTTCTATTTTCTTATGATTATAACTATCTAACTTAGCGCTAAAGTCGTTAAAGTAAGCATCTATTTCAAAATATTCTTTGGGAATAAAGGCTTCTATTTCTCTTTCTCTATCTACTATTAACTTAAGGGCTACTGATTGTACTCTGCCTGCTGATTTTCCTCCTGTTTTTGATTGCATTAATTTGCTTAGTCTAAATCCTATTATTCTATCTAGTATTCTTCTTGTTTCTTGAGATTTTACTAAATTATCATCTATTTTTCTAGCTTTATCAAATGAATCTAATACTGCTTTCTTAGTTATTTCATTAAATACTATACGATCATAATCTTTATCAGTTAAACCTAAAGTATCATAAAGGTGCCAACTTATGGCTTCTCCTTCACGATCAGGGTCGGTTGCTAGATAAACAAAGTCTGCATCTTTCACGTCTTTTTTTAATTCTTTTACTATTTTGTTTTTTCCTTTTATTATTTGATAGTCTGGTTTAAAGTTATTTTCTATATCTACTCCAAAACCAAATTTTCCTGAAGTAGATAAATCTCTGATATGACCAACTGATGATACCACTTTATAACCACTACCAAGATATTTTTCTATTGTTTTACTTTTATGTGGGGACTCCACTATTACTAATTTTTTTGACATAGAATCCTTTCCTTTCTGTAACATTATATACTACTTTTTTAGAAAATTGCAAGTATTTTTTTTATTTTCCCACAATATAACATAAATAGCTTCCAATAATGGAAGCTACTCTATATATAAACATAAGCACTCGCTCATGATACTATATATTATGCAATATTATATAAAAAAGTTACTATTATATTGAAATATTATTTTTTTATTGCAAATAATAATTTATATATTTTTGATATTTAAAATATAATATCTCACTATTAAATACTTTGTATTTATTTAAAAAATGATGGCTATTTCAATATGATTTGAATTATAAAATTGTCATTTATTAGATAGTCTTTTTATTTTTTCTTGTTTTAACAATTGTTGGTAAACCATAGTGACAAAATCATCTTGTAATGTTGTTCCTGTTAAATTATTTTTTGTGTATTCACCATTTCCTAGAGGTGAAAAACAAATACAATGAAATGCTTGTTTTCTATCTATAATTTCATCTAATGGCTTTACACACCATAACTTAAAACTATTATCAATATTTAAGTAACTAACAGATTTGATACTCCATTCATCATTGGGATTATAATAACAATCACTATACCAAACTAATTTATTATCATTTTTATAACTCCTTAAAACTTGCTTAGTACTAAAAGTATATTTCTGATTCATTAATGATGTCAAGTATTTAAATAATTCCATATCTTCTGTTATAGTAATTGTATCATTACTATTAAAACACCAAATACATTCATCGAGTGAATGATCCATATACATTATTTCATTATCATTATTATCGTAGAAAAATATTTTATTATTATTAATTATTTTCTTCATAATATCACACTAATTCATATTCTCTTACAGCAATTCTATCATCTGAACAATATTCGATTACAAATTTATTTTCTTTCTTGCATATCAATATACCTATTGTATTGTTGTTACTTATTTCTTTTATATTCTTATCTATATAATTCATGTACTTTTGAACTTGTGAAATGTATTCAGCTTTAAATTCTGTTACTTTTAACTCAACCACAACATATGCATTGTATTTTATATTAAATAATAGTAAGTCAATCTTATGATAGTTATCTCCAATTTTAATTTTATATTCACTTCCTATAAAACTAAAATTATTCCCTAATTCATTCATAAATGATTCTATATCTTCTAATATTAAATTATGTAATACTTTTTCATTGATTATTTCTATATTTTTCTTATTTCTAATTAATATTGGATTTGGAACTAATTCCTTTATATTAACTTCAGATTTTAGATTTAATTTATTTCTTGTTTCCGATGGAATTCTTCCGTACTCATTAAGTTTAATTATTTCTCTTAGTTTTTTTGTAGTTAAACATCTCATCTCAGTTTGAAAAATATAATATCTAATTTCATCTATATTTTTAATAGATAATAATTCTATCCAATGTCCCCAAGATAAATTTGCAGTCACTGACTGCACTTTTTGAAACTCATAATATCTAATCATATAATTTAAACTTCTATAGCTATAAACTTTATTTAAATCTTCTTTTAATTTTTTAGAATATTTTTTTATTATGCCTTCTCCATAATGTTTGCCTGCTTCTGATAATTCTTTTCCCACATTATAATAAGTAATTAAATCATTTTTATTTTTACTATAATCTTTTACTTTTTTAAATGCTTCATTGCCTATTAAATATTCTTTTATATTAATATAATATTTATCTTCCATTTTCTACTCCTTTCTATGGACTACAAGTTCTAATCTTATATCCTTTTTTATTTAGTTTTATTTCTATACTTCCATCTAAATCTGTTCTATATATTTTTGAATTAGATAATGTATCTAATACTGATTCTTTTGGATGCCCATACCTATTATTTTTACCTACTGATATCAAACTATATTTAGGATTAACGCTATCTATAAATTCTTTACTTGATGAAGTATTAGAACCATGATGACCTACTTTTAAGAAATCTATATCTTTTAAATTATATTTATCTAAGATATCTTTTTCTTTAATAGTTCCAGCATCTCCCATAAATAAGAATTTATAGTTATTGTAATTAAAATAAATTACATTAGAGTTATCATTTTCATTATCATAAATTTTAGTATTTAAAAAATATAATTTATATTTATTTATATTTAACTGTTTTAAATCTTTATAATATTTAATATTTTTATTGTTTAATACTTTTATTAATTCCTTTTCTAAATCATTGTATTCTCCAATATTAAAGATAACTTTTTCTACTTTAAATTTATTTACTAGAGTTATTGCTCCTCCTATATGATCTTCATCACCATGGGTTATTATTAAATAATTTAATTTACTTATACCTATACTTTTAAAATAAGTAATTATATTGTCTATATCATAACCTCTTCCTGTATCAATTAAAATATTGTTTCTTTTACTTGGAGTACTAATTAAAATAGAATCTGCTTGTCCAACGTCAAATATTGCTACTTCAAGATTGATATTATATAAAGGTAATGTTTTATGGAATATTATTAGTATTATTAATATATAATAATATCTTTTTTTAGTTAGAATTATTATTATTACTAAATAGTATATTATTATTAATATTATATTTGGTTTGGATAATATTAGTTTAAATATATTTATATTTGATGTATATAGTGATATTTTTTCTAGAATATTGGTAATAAAATATAGCACGCTATCAAATATAGGAAATATTAATGTTATTATTGATAATGGTAATAAAATTGTACCTACTATTGGTACTATTAAAATATTTAATATTATACTTAAGAAATTTATTTCATAATTAATATAAATTGTTATAGGAAGAGATGTTATAAATGATATAAGAGTTATATAAATTATTCTTAGTATTTTGTTATTTGTTTTATATTTATTTTTAAATAAGATTATAAAGAAGCTTATTATATATGAATATATAAATCCAATATTATAAATTATGAATGGATTTATAATTATAGCTATTATTAATGTTAGTAACATTATATCTATTTTTCTTATATTTAGTTTTAGTATAAAGTTTATACTTAAAAGTATATTTGTTATTACACATCTAAATAATGATGGTGTATTACATAATAATAGATATAGTATTAGAAAAATATCTACTATTAGGTATTTTATTTTTTTATTATAGGTTACTCTATCTAAGTATAAATATAGTAATGATGTTAGAAAATTTATATGAAATCCTGATATAGAAAATAGATGTGATATTCCATTTATTCTATAACTATTATTTACTTCACTATCTAGTTTATTATCTCCTAGTAAGATAGTTTTTATATAGTTAGAAGATTTTAGATTATCTATTCTATTGTATATAATATTTTTAATAGTGTATAGATAATTATTGTTATTTTGTATTTTATCTATTTTAGAGGCTTCAACTATATAATATATTTTATTATTGTATAGATATTTTTGATAATTAAAATTATTAAATATAACATTACTACTTGGCTTTTTTAGTTTTCCTTTTACCTTTAATTTATCTCCATAAGATAATTTATTAAATATTAAATTATTATATTTATATTCTACAATTAATACTTCTTTAGCTTTAAGTGTTATTTTTATTTTATTATCTGTTATAGTATAGTCTTTTACTATACCAATAAATTCTGTTTCATCTTCATTATATTTTGATTTGAATGGATAATATTTGGTGTAGATTGTACTTAGCATTAAAAATATTATAGTAAGTATTTTAAATAAATATCTAGACTGTAATATTATCTTTAATCTTTTCAAATAGTGCTTCTCCTATTCCTTCAACATTTAATAACTCTTCTTTAGTTTTGAATTTTCCTACTTCACTACGATATTTAATAATAGCTTCTGCCTTTACATCTCCTATTCCTGTTAATGTTGTTAATTCTTCTATACCAGCAGTATTTATATTAATTAGATTACTATCATTATTGCTATTAATACAGGCATCATTTTGAATATAAGGACAATTACATATACATACTTCTTGCTTAAATTTTTCTAGTACTTCTTCAGTACTATAAATTATTATAGTCATTTCATCACTTACTAATTTAGCTAAATTTATATTACTGGTATCTGCACCTTCTTTAAGACCACCCGCTAATTCAATTACATCATTTACTCTTAAGTTACTATCTACTTCATATACTCCAGGATTATTTATCATCCCTTTGATATCTACAATCACCTTTTTACTATTACTTTCTTCTTGCTCTATTTCTTCTGGCTCTTTAAATATATCTACAACTTCTTCTTTACTACTAGAGTTATTTTTGTATAAAATAAATATAATACCTCCTAGTACAACTATTATTGTACATAAAATTATTATTGTTTTTTTCAAATAACCTCCTTCTCTTTTCTATCTTATATATTTCTTTATTATAATGATATTTTTATACTTAGTCAATAACTAAATTTGATAAATTTATACTTCTATAGTATAATGTTGGTGGTGAGACGATGTTTAGTATTAGAGATAATGATAAATTTGAAATGGTAATTAAAAACTCTAAATTTATTTCTTTAATATTTAGAGTTTATAGTAAAGATGATGTTAATAATATTTTAAATAGTGTAAAAAATGAATATCAAGGTGCCACACATTACTGCTACGGATATGTTATTGATAGTGATATCAGAGCTAATGATGATAATGAACCTTCCGGTACTGCTGGATATCCTATTCTTAATCAGATTACTAGTAATAATTTAAATTATACTTTAATAGTGGTTGTTAGATATTTTGGTGGTATTAAACTTGGTGCTGGTCCTCTTACTAGGGCTTATGCTAAAGTAGCTAGAAATGTTATTAATAGCAATAATATTGTTATGCTGGAAAAGGGATATGATATAAGTATTAATTTTAATTATAATGATATTAAAGATATTGATTATATACTTGGTAACTGTAAAATTATAAATAAATCCTTTGATAATGATATTACTTATAATGTCTATGTAAATAATGACACTCTGAATAAATTATCTAAATATAATGTAACTGTAAATAAAGAAATATATATAGAAAAAGAATGAAATAAATCATTCTTTTTAATATCTTCCTAATCCTACTTTATTAAATACTTCTTCTAATTTTTTCTTAGCTATATTATTTGTTATTTCTTTTCCTCTATCAAGTATTTTATCTATTTCTGGGCTATTTATTAATTTATTATATTTATCTTGAATAATAAGTAATTTTTCTACTACTAAATCCGCCACTTCTTTTTTTAAATTGCCATAATTATAGTCTTTAAAATGTTCTTCTGCTTCTTTAATATTTATTTCTTTAAGTGATGAATAGATAGTAAGTAAATTAGAAATACCTGGTTTATTTTCTGGATCATAATACACTTTTGATTCACTATCTGTTACAGCACTCATTATTTTTTTTCTTATTACTTTTTCTTCATCTAATAGAAGAATTACTCCTTTATATGTATCATCACTTTTACTCATCTTTTTAGTAGGATTTTGGAGGTCCATTATTTTTGCTCCTACCTTTGGTATTAAAGGCTCTGGGACAACAAATGTTTCACCATAGTTTTTATTGAAACGCTCTGCGATATTTCTGGCTAATTCAACGTGTTGTTTTTGATCAATACCTACTGGTACGTAATCTGAATCATATAATAGAATATCTGCTGCCATTAGAACTGGATATGTAAATAATCCTACTGTTACATTTTCTCTCTTACTAGATTTATCTTTATACTGGGTCATACGAGAAGCTTCTCCTATATAAGTATTACATTCTAATACCCAAGATAGATTGGCATGGTATAAATTTTCTGATTGTAAATATATTACATTTTTTTCTGGATCTACACCACAGGCTAAATATAATGATACATTCTTTTTTATTCTCTCTTTTAGTAATTCTCTATCTTGTTTAATAGTAATAGCATGCATATCTGGTACAAAAATAAATGATTCATATTTATCTTGTCTTTCGATAGTACCTTTTATTCCACCTATGTAATTACCTAAAGTTAATTCTCCACTTGGCTGTAATCCTGTTAATATTCTTTTCATATTGCACCTTCTTCTTTCTAATTATATAATATTCTGTATTTTTTTTCAATAACTTTACATATTTTGTTTATTTTGGTATACCCTTTAAAGTAATTGATTTTAGAAATAATATAAAAAAATAGAGAAAAAATAATTCTCTATTGTTTTTTTAATTTTCTTTTTAGCATATTTATTATTCTTCTAAAAAGATTTCTAGCATCATTACTAATTAGGTATAATACTAAAGATGTTATCATAGTTACAAGTATAAATACTATACCTATTTTAATTATTGTACTAAGGAATCCTGTGCTAATACTTATAAAATATGTTTCTACTGGTGATAGAACAAATGATAATATAATAAATAACAATATAGTAATAATAAAATATTTTAGTATATTAATTAATTTTATATTTTTTAATATTTTCTTGGTAACTAAATTTGTTTTTAATAAAATATTTACTAAGAATGCTATTATAGTACCAAGAAGTATTCCATTTATTCCAAAGAATTTTATTAATATTATTGATAATATTAGATTAGTAACAGCACATATAAATATATGTTTTTTATTATCTTTAAATAATCCATCAGCATTAATAAGTGCCACTAGTGGATAATATAAGATATTTAAAAATAGTGTTGAAGTAAATAATACTATTGTTAAATAACTTAGTATGTAGTTTTCTTTTCCTACCCACACTGATACGAATCCTCTTATTCCAATCATAAATGTTATTGACATACTAAATGCTATTAATATAAATAACATTAAAAATTCTTTAAATAGTGGGTATACTCTATCATCTTCTTTTTTAGCAAAGACATTACCAAAGGAGTATACACTTGATAGTTCTACTCTTGAAGCCACCTCATTTAAAAATCTTAGAATATAGTTATATGTTGTATAGATACTTACCATTATTGGTCCATTGAAAGCCATAAGTAATAGTGCATCGATATTATTTAAAACTAAATATCCTACTTGTGTCCAAGCTAAGTCTTTGGTCATTTTTACCATACTAGTATCTTTTCTAGCTATTTCATGAAGAAATGGATATTTCTTTTTTACGACAATTCTATTTATTATTTCTTCAAGTATTTTCATAATTAAAATTACTATAGCTATTGACTCTAATGTTCTAAATTTTACTGTTACAATTACTATTAATATATCACATAGTATTTTAACTCCATTAAATACTAATGAATATACATATTTTTCTTGAGCTGCACTTAATACTGCTGAATATGTTTGACCTTTTCCAAAATATGATATTAAATATGATGTCGATATTATAAAGAAGCATATTAAAGCAGATACTTTGTATCCTTCTTCAAAATGATAGAAGAAATATAATCCTAGTGTTACGATAATTATTATCCCTAAAATAATAAATCCTATTATTCTAAATACTTTTCTTGCTCCTCCATAAATAGCATTTATATCATCTTTATTTTTATCCGCAAATGGCTTATATAAACTATATATTACAGCATCAGAAAAGCCCGCCTGTGCTAAAAAGACATAAGATATTATTTGATTAATTGTCTGATAGTAGCCATTACCTACATCTCCTATATAATTTATTAATACATCCATTTTTACTATACCAATTACTCCTATTATTAGGTATGGCAATATATCACAAATCATATTTAAAAATATTTTCTTAGTTCTCATGTTTCACTTCCTATATATATGATAACACAAATTAAAATTTATATAAAGAAAAAAGTACTATTTGACGTTAGTACTTTACTCTAAAGTTGATATATAATTTATTAAAATATAACATTATTTTGTATTTATATTTTATTATTATTTTAATACTTATTAATTTTTTTATTCATTGTTTTCATACATTATTAGCGCTGAAAAGCAGTATATTTGTTCTTCTCCATAAATGCTACATGAACTAGAAAACTTAATATCTATAATATCTATATTATTTTCTTTGATAAAATTATTTATAGAGTCTTCAAGATCTTTTTCATGTTCTTCATCTATTACTTTTATTTTCATAGTATCACCAAAAAAAGTATATAATATTATTTATATACTTTTTGTCATTTTTTATCCTCTATTAACTTCATAATATATTTTATTTAAATTATTATCATCATCAGTATATTCTAAATATAATTTAAACTTAGTATTAGAAATATCATTAGTGGTTTGAATATTTCCATTTAATACTACTTTATCTTCTGTATCTTTTTGTAATTTTGTTGGTTCATCAAATATTCCTACTGATGGAAATGCCTCTTCATTTATAAAGTTATGAATAAGTAATGCTTTAACATTATTCATATTTATTTTTGGATTATTTATTACTAGATTATAATCTATTATTTCTTCATTTATTCTTTCAATATTGAAATAGACATTGAAATCTAGACTTTCTTCACCATTAAATATTTCTCTTTTCTCAAGATTATTTTTATATTCTAAATAGGCTATTTTATTTTCTTCTTCTTTAGTAGTACATCCTACTAGTAGAATTAATATTGGTATTATTAAAATTATTTTTTTCATTTTATTTTTTCCTCTATTCTAAGTAGTCTATTATATTTAGATAAACGTTCTCCTCTTGATAATGATCCTGTTTTTATTTGGCCTAAATTTAATCCTACAGCAAAATCAGATATATAGTTATCTTCTGTTTCTCCGCTACGATGAGATATTATTGTTTTATAGTTATTTTCTCTAGCTAATTTAATTGTATCTAATGTTTCAGTTACTGTTCCAATTTGATTTAATTTTAATAATATAGCATTTGCTATACCCATAGATATTCCTTTTTGTAGTAATTTTTTATTTGTTACAAATAGATCATCTCCAACTAATTGAATATTAGATAATCTGTCTGTTAATAATTTCCAGCCATCATAATCTTCCTCGGCCATACCATCTTCTATTGAAATTATATTATATTTATTTACTAATTTTTCATAGTAGTCTACTAATTCTTCTTTAGTATATTTTTTATCTTCTAATAGGTATATATCTTCTTCTTCATTATAAAACTCTGATGCAGCAACGTCAATGGCAATATATACATCTTCTCCTAGTATATATCCTGATTTATTAATAGCTTCACTTATTAATTCTAATGCTTCATTGGCATTATTGATAGGTGGAGCAAATCCTCCTTCGTCACCAACTCCGCAAAGTAAATTTTTTTCTTTTAGAATATTTTTTAATGTATTAAATACTTCTGAACCTATTCTTAAATTTTCTTTATATTCTTCTTTACTTGGTACTATCATAAACTCTTGAAAATCTAGATTGTTACTAGCATGTGCTCCTCCATTTAAGATATTCATCATACACCTTGGCATACTATAGTTATCTCCTAGAAATTCGTATAATTCTTTTCCTAAATATTTAGAAGCTGCTTTTAAATTAGCTAATGATACTCCTAAAATGGCATTAGCTCCTAATAGACTTTTATTATCAGTTCCATCTAATTTTATCATGGTATTGTCTATTTCTTCTTGATTTAATGAATTTTTTCCTATAAGAGTAGGACCTATTATATTATTAACATTATTTACTGCTTTTAGTACTCCTTTTCCATGGTATCTATTTTTATCATTATCTCTTAATTCTAATGCTTCATTTTTACCAGTTGAAGCTCCACTTGGTACTGAAGCCACTCCTATTATTCCAGACTCTAATGTTACTTCTACCTCTATAGTAGGATTACCTCTAGAATCTAATATTTCTCTTGCATATACTTTTTTTATCTTGCTCATTTTTTATCCTCCATGAATATTATAAAATATATGTCAAAAAAAATCAAGGCAAAGAAAAAAGAACACTAAGTTCTTAATAAGAGTCAATATTGATTTTAACTAATTTATTATCTTTATTAAATGAAGCCGCTTGAACTATAGTTCTAATGGAATTTATTGTTTTACCACCATGACCTATTACTTTTGGCATATCTTCACTAGATACCATAACTTCAATTAATATTGTGTTATCTTCATCTGATTCAAACTCTTTTACTGATACTGATTCACTATCTACTACTAATCCTTTAATGATTAGTTCTGTTAAACTAACTAAATCGTTCATTATTTACCTTGCTTTTCTTCATGGAATTCTTTCATGATTCCTGCTTTACTAAATAAATTCTTTACTGTATCAGTAGGTATAGCTCCTTTATTAAGCCATTCTTTTGCAGCTTCCTTATCTATATTAATTTCAGCTGGTGTAGTCAAAGGATTATATGTTCCTATTTTTTCAACGATTCTTCCATCTCTTGGACTTCTAGAATCTGCTACTACTACACGATAAAATGGTGCTTTCTTTGCTCCCATTCTTGTTAATCTTATTTTAACTGCCATCTTTATCCCTCGCTTTCATTTAGTATTTTATCATAAAAAAAATATACTGTCAACCATTTTTTGTTACAGTATATTTTATGTAGTAAATGTTGCTTCTATTCTCTCGCCTGATAAAGTTTCAAATCCCACTAAACCAGTATAATTTTTTGAGTAATCTGCATTTTGTAGAGTGTTTGTTTCAGTTATCCACATTACTAAATAATACTCAGTATCATTATGATTCATACTAGTAGTTACCATATTAGAATCTTTTGTAAAATATACTTTCTCATTAGTAGTTAGTGATGGCGTCATAACATCACTAATAGCATTATAATTTGTATCATATATTTGATATTTTAGATTGCCTGTCGTATATGTAGTGCTACTAGTTTTAAGATAGCCATTTAATACAAATGGATCTCCATCATTGGTTAAAGTTATTTTATATAATGAACATACTTCATATCCTTTTGTATCTACACATTTATTAGTACCACTAATAGCAGTAGCTACGAGTGTATCTTGAAGTGGTATCATGTTTGTAGATTGATGTATAGTGGTTAAATTTAAATTTACATCAAAATTAACGGTCGTACCTGAAATATTTCCTTCGTTACTTGTGGAAGCATTAAAATAGGCAAATGAGGCTCCAGTACTTACTATAATTGCTATACCCAAGACTAGACATATTGAACCAAATATTTTTTTATCCATACTAAACGCCTCCTAGATGTGAGGTATTATTATCACTACTTTCATATCCATCTATAGTAGCAGTTAATTTTCCACCATATACCGAATTAAAAGTTATTGTTGCAAAAAATTGTCCACCAGCATCAGTCTCATTTTGATCTTGTTCTAAATTTGTTAGCCATATTATTAATTTAAATTTCTTAGATTTACTATTTAATTCAGTAGCATCTTCCAATATAAAATGTTCTCCTAAAGGTAAATCTTTTGTTATTCCATTACCTACTGATGTTTTATCTAAATATATATTATTATTTTCATCTAATACCATATAACTTAAATTTTCAATTCCTTCAACATTAAAATCTATTTTGCCTATAACATCTTGTTTAAGATTAAAATTATAAACCTCAAATTCATAGGCAAGACATGCCCCATATCCATAATCGTCTAAACATTGTTGGTTATATGCTGTCATGATATCACTATCATTGGTAGGAATTAATTTATAACCAGTATATAATGGTGATACTCCAAGCCCTAGTCTTACTTTACCTGCTTCTACTGCTAGAGCATTCATTTTACTCATATTTCGTGTACTAAAATATGAAAATGTTGCTCCTATTAAAAGAATAAAGGTACTTAATATTGAGGTAATAAGCAAAAACACGTTAATTTTATTTTGTTTCATATTGACCATTCCTTACTATAAATATAATATCAAAGAATTATTATTTTTTCAAGTAATTATAAATAAAAAGAAGATATTTTTATCCTCTTATGAATTTGATCATTTCTTTAATATCGTTTATATTAAATCTATTTGTAGTTTTATTTTTCATATCTTTTATTTCAATATATTCATTATTTACTTCATTTTCTCCTACTACAATGACATATGGTATATTGTTTTTATCTGCAGACTCAAGAACCTTCTTTAGTTTTCTATTATTCATTTCAATTAATACTTTGATATTTTCTTCACGCAATTTATTAGCTAGTTTTAATGTTTCTAAATTTGTATTCATTGGTACGATAAGTATATCATATAGTGCTTCTTCTGTTTCTTCTTTTAGTATTTCACATATTGGTACAATACCAAAAGATATTCCCACAGCAGGATATATATTACCATCATTTATAAAGTTAGTGATTATTTTATCATATCTGCCACCACCACCAATTGCAGAGGTTATTCTTTGTTTTTTATCAAATACTTCAAATACTGTACCTGTATATATTTCTAATCCTCTAGCCAAATATGGAGTAAATTTGCATTCTGTTATACCTAAATTTGTCAAATAATTAAATAATTCTTTTATTTCTTCTTTTCCTTTAATAAAACTATCGTTAGTTATATTTAAGTCATCTAACTCGTCAATTGTACATTTAAAATAATTAAATAATTTATTTAGTTTTTCTTCCTCTATATTATATGAAGATAATTCTTCTTTTACTCCTTGCTCTCCTATTTTAGCTAATTTGTCTACGGATAATATTACTTTATTTTTTATATCTTCATTAATACCTGAGGCAATGATAAATCCTTCAAGTAATTTACGATTATTTACTTCAATGTATACTTCTATTCCTAATTTTTTATAACATATACTAGTCATTGATAGCATTTCTGCCTCAATATATGTTCCTTCTATTCCACATACATCGACATCACATTGATAGAACTCTCTTGCTCTTCCTGTTTTTACTGGACCATCACGGAATACTTTTCCTACTTCATATCTTTTAAATGGTAATGTTATATTTTTGTTTATATTCATACTAATTACTTTAGAGAATGGGACAGTTAGGTCATATCTTAATCCTAATTGTCTATTTGCCTGATCATTTAACGTATATACTTCTTTTAATATTTCACTGCCACCAGCATATTTTGATGCCAATAAATCATAATAACATAGTATTGTAGTATCTAGTGGCATATATCCAAAATTGTCAAAAGTACTAGTTAAAGTATTTATTACTCTTCTTTTTATTAATTCTTCTTTAGGTAAACTATCACTAGTTCCTTTTACATTCATAAGTTTCATTTAATCACCTTTATTCTTTAATTTTTACTTTATTTGAAAAATCTAATTCTAATAATTCTAATAGATCTGTTATTTTAGTAAACTTACATTCTTTATCTGTATCAGAAAATTTAATTGGTATTCCACCCATTTCATACCAATACTCTAAATTAGGCATAAAGTCATCTACTAGAATTGCTCCTTTTGGATTAACAATATCTCCTTTTTTTATTATCTTTGGAACAACGTTTAATTTAATATCTGGAAGTACTTTGGAAAAATATTTAAATTTTTCTCTTATTTCTTCTTCTGAATTAACATGAGTTAATATTTCAACATCAAAATGTTTACTTAGCTCTTTTATTTTTTCTATTGAATTATTTATTTCTCCAGCTTCTTCAATTAAATTTTTCCAAGATAAATGTTTAAAGAAATCATCTATTTTATCTTTTGATATTCCTCTTTCTTCAATCATTTTATACATAAGTTTAATTGTATCTAGAATAACTCCATCACAATCTAAATATAATTTTATTTTTTGCATAATTCCCCCTTAATTTATTATTTTAAAGTGGCTTCTATTTGCTCTACTCCATTATAGAACTCAGTTATAGTACTACTTACTACTTTAATAATTGTTGGGTCTGATACTTTTAACTGTGATATATCACTAACTACTCCTGATGGCTCTCCAACTAAATTGTCATTAAAACTGTCATGTAAATCTACACGATATACTTTTGTATCTAAATTATTTACTATAATACTTATATCACTATTTTCATTGGTAGTATCATAATAGTATACATAGTATTCTTCTTCTGCTTGTCTTAATGAATCTACTCCTAGTATTTTATTTGATATTGTGTTTTCAGTTGTATCAGTAGTATCTTTTTTCTCAAACCACTTTATATCTTTAGTAATAAATATTCCTGTAAGTATATAAAGTATGATAAAAAATACTATTAAAGTTACAATTATTGTAATAAATGTCTTCATAGTCATTGGTTTTTCTTTATTTAGTTTTTGTACTTCTCTTACATTCTTTCCATTTCTTTTTGCTTCTTTTCTTCTTAATTCTCTTCCCATAATATACACATCCTTCTTTTTAATTATAATATATATTTTTTACTTTGTAAATTAATAAAAGACATTCTTTAGGTATAATCCTTCAGGATTTGCTGTTTTACCAGCAGCTTTTCGATCTTCTTTTTTTAATATTTCTATTACTTCTTCACTTTTTATTTTTCCTTCACCAACATTTATTAGAGTTCCTACTATATTTCTTACCATATATCTTAAGAAACCTGTACCTACAAATACTAGGGTTATTTTATTCAAGTCTTTACTATCTCTAATTAAATTAGTTTGTGATATTGTTCTTACATAATCATCTTTTTCTTCATCTGTTTTGGTAAAAGATTTAAAATTATGTTCTCCTTCTAGATACTTCATTGCTCTTTCAATTTCTACAACATCTAATTTTTTATTATATTGATATACATAATTTCTTTCTATAGGATTATACTCTCCCATATTAAGAATATAAATATATTCTTTTCCTATCGCAGAAAATCTAGCATGAAAATCTTCTTTTACTTCGATAGCATTTTTTACATAAATATCTTTAGGTAGTAGACTATTTAATCCTTTAACTAATTTATCAGTAGTAATCTTTGTTTCTAAATCAAAGTGTACTTTTTGATTTAAAGCATGGACTCCTGCATCAGTTCTTCCTGATGCATGAACATCTACTTTTTTCCCTCCATTTATTTCTTTTAATGCTTTTTCTAATTCTAATTGTACTGTTCTTTCCTTAGGCTGTTTTTGATACCCAGAAAATAATGTACCATCATAACTTATTGTAATTAAATACCTCATAATTTTTTCCTTTCCTTAATAACAAATTATTATACTTTTTATTTATTACTTATAAGTGTATTCTTATCTTCTTTTTCTAACTGTTTTAAACTTTTATCAGGAGTTGGCAAATTTTCAGGCATTGTTCCACCATTTTTTTCTATAACTTCTCTAATATTTTTTCCAATATTATAATGAGTTTTATTTGCTTCATCTTCTCCTTGTATATTATCTTTTTTTAATTTAGACTCTGTTTGAGTAATTCTGAATAAATTTGCTGCTAGCTCTTCACTACCCATATTATCTAAAATATCTTCTCTATACCTTAAATTTTTTCTCTTAGCAATATCATTTGCAGTTTCGCCATTATAAAGTCCTTTATAACCTGCATTATGAAATTTATCAAAGTTTTTAACACCAACCTTTTTAGCAATTTGGTTTAATGAATAATTACCTTTTTTTGTTAAATTTCTTTGGTAAAATCTTTTTTCAACTTCTGTTAAACTAGAATATTCTTTCTCAGCAATTTCCATTTTTCTAGTTTGCACTGCGAAATATGTTTGTGCAAGAGCGATGGATTTTTTTCTACTATCTCCATTTTGTGCTATTAAGTAACAGGCATAACGAGATAGTTTATAGTCTAAAACTGGTTTAAATGTAGCACCAGCTTCTACGATTTTCCTGACTTCAGGAAAATGGTCTGAAATACTATTATTACTACCTTTACAAGCAGTCATTCCCATCTTTATAACTTTATGAAAGTTTTCCCATTTACTATATTCAAGTAAAGGCATTAACTCTCTTGCATTCCAATATTCATTTCCATTTTCATCAATGTGTTTAATGTCTTCAAATATATTATAACTAATTTCTAACCTATTAATTTTAACTCATCCTCCAATCTCATTAAATAATTTAATAACAAATTACTATTATTAATATTAATATATTTAAAACTAGTAATAAAGTATCTACTACATTCCATTTATTAGTACGATAATTGGTTCTTGATTTTCCATAATTATATAGTCTTAGATCCATAATATCTGCGGATAATTCTGCTCTTTTTATTGATAGTGTAAACATTGGTATAAATATGCCGCTAATACTTAATATTCTTTCTTTTATATTTTTACTTTTAAAGTTTATTCCTCTTAACTTTTGAGCATTTATTATTCTTGATGCTTCGCTAGTTAATGTAGGAATATATCTTATTGATAAAGTTATAATCATAGCTATATCACTTACTGGTATTATTTTATTAAATGGTTTAAGTATTTTTTCTATACCATAGGTTAATTCTGTAATACATGTTGTATATGTAAGTACTGATGAATATAATACTATAAATATTAATTTAAATATATCAAATATTATTCTATTAATATTGGTAAAGAATATTAAATCTATAATAAAAATAAATATTAAAAATATTTTTATACCATAAATATTTTTTAAATATATTTTTATATCTATATCACTATATAATATTGTCAATAATAAGTACATACTTAACATTATTATGTCAATATAACTATCAATAAAGAAAATACTTATTACCATAATAATTAGTGATAATATTTTAAATATTGGATTTAACTTATGAACTACTGATGATTTATTTATATATCTTCCTATACTAATATTATTTAACATTACGATATATATCCTTCATTAATTCTTTTATATCAAAAGTTAGTTCTAAGTTAATATTTTTCTTTTTATTTACATTATTTATAAATTCTATTATTTTAGGTATTTCTATTTTGGCAGTCTTTATCTTATCTATATTATTTAATAATTCTTTCTTAATACCTTTATTTACTATTTTACCATTTTTAAGTAGAATATAATTATCACTTACTTTTATAGCAAATTCAATATCATCAGTTAATAGTATTATAGTTTTATTATATCTAATTTTAATTTTTTTTAATAACTTAATTAGATATTCTTTGTTTCTATTATCTAAATTACTAGTAGGATTATCAATAATAATTAATTTTGGATTTAATGATAAAGTTATAGATAATGCTAAACTCTCTTTTTCACCACTAGAAAGTTCAAAAGGACTTTTATCTAGATATTCAATTGGTAAATTTACCATTTTAAGAGAATCTTCAATTCTTTTATTTATAGTATTAACTTTATAGTTATATTTTTTTAATCCAAATTCTAGTTCTTCTCGTACAGTATTAAAGATAAAAGCTTCTTCTGGTTTATTAAATACTATTCCAATATTTCTTCCTTTATAGGTATTAGTTATTTTTCCTTCATAATTTTCTTCAAGTGAACTTATTAAATAAATAAAGTATGATAGACTATCTTCTGATAGTATAGTGGTTATTTTTCCTTCTTCAAAATCGTAATTAAACTTTTTTAAATTACTTTTATATGTCACATTATTAAAACTTAATCCCATAATTTATTCATAACCTCAGTTTCTTTAAAATAAACTTTATCTAATAAATCATATAACATTAAGTTTTGAGATAATTTTACAATAAATGGTAGTTCAAATCCTTTTTTTTCTAAATAATCATCTTTATAGATTTCTTCTTTAGTTCCATCTTTAATTATCTTACCATTATTTAAAACTACTATTCTATCACTAATTAAAGTATCCTCTAGGTTGTGAGTAATTAATATTATAGTTAATTTTTCTTCTTTTTGATATTCTTTAAGTAATTTAAAAATTAGTTTTTTATCTGTACTACTTAATTTGTTTATTGTTTCATCAAGTAACAATATTTTAGGTTTATGTATTAAACTAGAAGCAATAGCTACTTTTACTTTTTCACTCTCATTTAAAATACTTGGTTCTTTTTCAAGAATATTTTCTATTTTGAATTTTTTAGCTATATATGCTACCATGCTATTTATTTCTGAAACTGAATATTCTAAATTTTCTAATGAAAAAGCTAAATCATCCTTTACTGTTTCTCCTATAAAATGGGTATCACTATCATCAAAGCATACAGAAAATACTCTTCTTATTTTTTTAATAAATTGTTCATTTAATAGATATCCATCAATAGTTATATATCCTTCTACTTTATGTAATCCTATTAATATTTTTGCTAAAGTACTTTTACCAGAACCATTCATACCTATAATTGATACAAATGAGGATTCTTCTATTTCTAAATTAAAGTCTTTAAATAAATATTTGTCATTATATTTAAAAGACATATTATTTACTTTGATGATTTGTCTTTTCATACCTAACACCCTCGATATATATTATATATTAAATATACTTAAAAAACAAGGAAAAAGACATAACATCAGAATAAAATCATAAATCAATAAATATCAAGATTGTATGAAAAAATACTATCTCTTTGGTATTATATAATAAGGTAACATTGAAACTTATAAAAATGAAGGAGTCTCTTTAACTTTGTAACTATATTTTTTATTTAATTCTAATAAACTATGTAAAATTAGTGACAATAATGGATATTATGTTTGTAAAAAATATGTATTGTGATAAAATGTATTTAGAGGTGTGACATGAAAAACAAAACAATTACTAAAGTTATTCGTGTGGATAATGAAACTAAAAAATTAATGGATGATTTTTACAAGGATATGAAAAGGGATAAGACTCCTCCATATGCAGTGTTTCAAGCTGATACTGGAGATACTATAGTTACTTTATATGAATCTGGTAAAGCTATGTTTCAAGGAGTATCTGCAGATATCGAGGCTAGTCTTTGGACTAATATTCAAAGTGATAAAGATAATATTGATTATTTTATAGATACTCCTAAAAAGGAAGAAAAGAAAGAAGAAATAGTTCTTCCTATAGATATATCTTCAGTAGGTTCTGATGAAGTTGGTACTGGAGACTACTATGGTCCTATTGTTGTTACTGCTTCTTATGTAAATAAAGAGGATATTTCTTTTTTAACTGAACTTGGTGTTAAAGATTCTAAAAAATTATCTGATGAACAAATATTAAAAATAGTTCCTAAAATTATTAAAAAAATTAAATATAAAACTATTATGCTTTCTAATAAAGAATATAATGAAAAGTATGGTAAAGATATGAATATGAATAAGATTAAGGCTGTGCTTCATAATAAGGTCTTAACAGAAATGGTTAAAGATAATGATTATGATTATATAGTGGTAGATCAGTTTGAACCAGAATCATCTTATTATAATCATTTATCTGAGGTACCTAATCCTTTAAAAGGTATTACTTTTATTACTAAAGCTGAAGATAAATGTCTATCTGTTGCTTGTTCTTCTTTAATAAGTAGATATATTTTTATTAAAGAGATTGATAAACTTGGGGATAAATATGGTATATTCTTACCAAAAGGTGCTAACTATTATGTTGAGGATGTTGGTATTAAGTTAGTAGAAAAATATGGATTGGATGTTTTAAAAGAAGTAGCTAAACTTAATTTTAGTAATACTGATAGAATATTAAAAGAAGTAAGAAAATAAAACTTACTTTTTTTAATAGATTTAGGTATAATATCACTACCCGCAAATAATTTTTAATCATAGAGACCTAGGCTCTATGATTCCTATGAAGACCTTAGGCTTCATAGGTTATTCTTCTACAAACTTACCTAATACTTTAAATATTTCTTCTATTCCTTTTTTTAATACTTTATTTATTTTAGTGGAAACTTTATTAGTACTACGAGTAAGTTTAGTAGTATAATCAGTAGATGTATTTACGATATAGTCTTCAATACTTACATCTTTACCTTCACTTACATCTTTTTCAAACTGCTGCATAGATTCTTTTGTTAGTACTGTTTTATTACGAAGATTATACTCATAATAACCACTTTTTTCTATAACATAAGCTATAATAAAAGAAAGAAATAAACATATAAATATTAATTTTAATATCTTTTTTTTATCCATTATTCTCACCCTTAATATAGTAATATAATATGTTAGATATTGCTTCAGTAGTATTTAAAACTTCATCTATATTATTATCTACTCCTCCTACTTCTATTAAAATACTATTGGGGCTAATATCTTGATTATATATTCCATCTACTCCAGGTCCTTCTTTTTTATATATTCCTCTAGATAATCCTTTATAATATTTATTAAATAAGTTATTTAAATCTTCACTTATTTTAATATTATCTTTATAATTATCATGTTCTAATCCTACCACAAAGAGTATTCTAGCATAATCTTTACCATTTATATTAATCGTTGTCATATTTTTACTTACAGAATCTCTATGTATATCTATAAAATATTTTAATGTACTATATTTATTTTTTTTATCTAATATGAATATTCTTGATGCTTTATATGAACCAGAATGATCCCAATTATTTAAACTTAAGAATTCTGTTAAATTAGTATCTTCTACTATTGTAGAAATACCTTTACTATTTAATTTTTCTTTTAATAAGTATGAAGTCATTAAGACATTTGGAGTTATTCCATAAATATCAAGATTAGAACTATTATAATTTTCAAGTTGATGAGAATTATAAATATATATTATAGGGTTATTTATGTCTACAGGATTTGGATCAGACATATATGAACTAACTTTTTTTAAATCTTCTAGATTGCTATAATCATCATTATGTTCATATTCTTTATTAGAAGATACTATACTGGTATCTAAAATAGATGTTGGACTTGTTAAATCTATATTGAAAAGAAATTTTGTACTTTTATTTACAATATTTACTAATTTATAATCTCCTATTAAGTGGCTATTTCCTCCTTTAAGAAGAAAATTTATAAATTCTGTGTTATTTATTGCACTACTATTTTTTAGAGAATAATAAAATGTTATAGAAAATATTAAATATATTATTACTATATAAATAAAAGTTTTTTTTATTCTTTTTTTTATAGGTTTTTTTAATTTCATTTTACCATGCATAGTTACTCACCTAGTAATAATATATAACTATTTATAGTGATTTTATGTCGAAAAAAAAGTAGGATATCCTACTTATTGTAAATCTATTCTAAAACTTTTTAATTCATCAATGAATTCATCAGTTTCTTCATCATCTGTTATGTTATATATTTTATCTTTTACTTTTAATAATTCATCATAACTAATGATAGCTTCTTCTTCTTGCTTCTTTTCATAATCAGTAAGTTCGATATTAGATGGTTTTATTTCTTCTTGCATTCTTTCTACAATATCTGAAGCAAATTTCATATTATCGTTTACTTCATATGTATCTTCCATCATCTCAAGTGGTGATAAAGAGTCTTCTCCTAGATCAATACCAGTAGTATTTATATTATTTGCTAATTTGGTATAATCTTCTTTTTCTTTAGGTTCTTCTCTATCAATATGAATTGGTGAAGTTTGACTTCTGGCATTCATTTCTCTTAGAACATTTTTCTTATATAAACCATTATTATTAGTGTTATTAGTATTATTTACTTCTTTTTTATCTTGATTTATTTCTATCTTTGGCTGTTCTTCTTTTACTTCTTCTTTTGGTAATTCTTCTTTTACTTTTGTTTCTACTTTATCTAAAACTATTTCTTCTTTTATGTTTGATACTAAAGGTGTTTCTTCAATACTATCTTCTACAACACTTTGTTCTTTTTTTAAATATTTTGATAGTTTTCTATTTTTAACTATAAGGACTATTGAAAGGAAAATTAAAAATAGAAAAAGAAATACTACTATCCAAAAGAAAAATACTCCATTACTTGATAAGTTATTATAAAAATCGTTAAATGAACTCATATTTTCACCTCATACTGCTATAAAAATTAACTACTGCTCCAGCATATATGGCAGCAGTTTCTACTCTAAATATTAAATTTCCAAATGATACTGGATTATAATTATTGTTTAGTAAATAAGTTTCTTCTTTTGGACTTATTCCACCTTCAGGACCTATTACCATTATAATTTTAGCACAATCTTTAATATTTTGTAAATAGTAATTTAGTAATTTATCTTTTTCTTTAGTAGAGGCTACTAATTTGACATCATAATCTAAATTTACTAAGTCTTTTATATTCATAATATTTGTAATTATAGGAATATCTGTTCTTTTTGATTGTTCACTTGCCTCTTTACAAATTGATTCCCATCTTACTTTTTTCTTTTTAAATCTATCTTCATCTAGTCTTACAATACTATGTTCCATATTTAAAGGTATTATTTTTGATACTCCTAGCTCAGTTAATTTTTGTAATATTAAATCTATTTTTTGTTCTTTTACTAGACCTATAGCAATTGTTAGTTCTATATTTAATTTATTTTCTTTATTACTTACTGAATCTATGGAAAGTTTTAATGGTTCTAAGTTATCTATATTACATATGTATAATTCTTTATTATATATAACTTCTATTTTATCACCAGGATTCATTCGCATTACATTCTTAATATGATGAATATCGGAATCTTCTAAAAATATAGTATTATTTTCTTTATTTTTGGCAAAATATCTTTGCATATATACCACTCTCTTCTAAATTTATTTTTCTTTTTCTTAATATGTAATATATTGGAACTATAAGTAAGGCTCCTAGTACATCTACGACAACATGTTGTTTTATAAATACTGTTGATAATATTATTAGTAGTGAGCTAATTATTATTAAAATTTTATATTCTTTTTTTACTTCTTTTACATCTAGAATTGATATTATAAATAATATTGAGAATGCACAGTGAGCTGATGGAAATAAATTACATACTGGAGTGTCTACTTTGTAGATAATGTCTACTATCCAGGTAGATATATCTGTTACTACTAGTGGCTGTCTATTCATTGTCGTAGGAAATAATATGAATATTATTCCTTCAAGAATAGCATATACTATGGATACTACTATATATTTGTCAAATACTTTTTTGTTATATTTTAATATTAATAATGGAATTAATATTAAAAATAAATACCACATAACATAGAAAATTACAAAAGAAGGAATAAATGGTATTCTATCATCAATTGCATTATTTAAATAAACTGGATTATTTTGAAACAATTTAGTTATAAAATATATTAATGATTGAAAGATAAAAGCTCCAAATAATATAATTATTCTATTTTTATTTTCTTTTAAATAGTTTTTCATAAATACCACCTACTACAATATATGTCTTTAACTAATTATATCATACAAAAGAAAAAAGAGATATAATTTATCTCTTAATTAGTTTTCTTTTTCTTTAAATATACTACTGCGCAAGTAATTATTCCTAGTAATGCTACTCCTCCTAGTACAATATATACTAGAATATTATCACCAGTATTTGGATTTTTTTCTTCTGTAATAGTTTTTTCTGCTAATGTATAAATACTAAAGTGATTTGTATTAAAGATAGCATATTCATCTTCTATAGTTACAGGATACTCTGTTATCTTACCTTCATCATCAACATAGTAGACTACTAGTTCTTTATCTTTAAATTTTTCGGTAATTGGAATTCTTACTTCAAATGAACCATCTTTTAGTTTAGTAATATAATCTTTTATTGAATTAGAAAATAAACTAATATCAAACATTTCATTATTAGTTATATTTAATATTTTTAATATTTTATTATATTCTTCTCCACTAGTTAATTCTTTAATATTAATCATTGTATCTAGTGGTATTGTATTAGTTTTATCAGTAGATATTGTAATATTTGTTTTAAAGTCAGAAGTAATTAATTTTGGTGTATACATTTTTTCAGTATTTTTACCAATAACAAATCCATACTCATTATTACCAATTTTTGCTACATAAATTTTTCCATCAGAAGATGTATTTTTTAGTTCATCAAGTTCTTTCATTTCTTCTTTATAAAATTCATTTTCAGGTTCATAATATTGATTTAACCCTGATTTCTTTTCATTATAATAAGTATCAACATCATAATCTGATACATATATGGTCATTTTACCTTTACCAATATAATTATCTATTCTATTTTGTATGGTTTCAAGTAATTTGTCATTTGATACATCAGAATCAACATATAAAATATTGTATCCTTTTGTTCCAAGTTCATTGATAGCTTTATATAATGTTCCATCATAAGTATAATAACCTATTCCAAAACTTTCAGTAGTAAGACTATCATCTGAACCAGCTCTTATATCTAGATAAAAGTTTTTATAAGCTACTATTTTCTTATATTCATCTGAATAGTTGATTGAACTTCCTCCATTTAACCATAAGTTTATTAATTCAAAATCTTTTAATTTAAATATTGCTTTTGAACCTAATTCTTTAGTTAAATTATCTATTTCTTCTTCTATTTTTTCATCATAAACATATTTAATATCAACTGTTTTATATTCTTCTCCTGTTGCTGTAATTAATAATTTACATCTAGTATAATCTTCATTACAAGCATTTTCTCCATATGAAAAATCTAGAGAATAACCATAATATTGATATTTAAATACATATTCGAATATCGAAATAAATTCATAATATCTATCTTGTTTAGCTTTATCTAATTCCTCACCAGTCAGACTACTACTAATTTCTTTAGGATAATATGATTTTAATTCAATAGTATCATTAAGTTCTTTTCTTTCATATATTTTTATTGTGTCTGTGTTATTGATATTTAGAAGATATTCATACTCTCCATCATCAAATGGCATATCTTCTCTTATATAGTCCTCACCTATACTCCATACTTGGTATTCCTTCATAATACCGATAGTATTCTCTATTTCTTTTTTTAACTCTCCTACTGTATTTTTATTACTTTCAATTTGCTTTTTGGTACCATCTTCTAATTCAAATTTAAAAGTTTCAGCCTTTACACTAGTTACTGAAAAAATAGTAAACATAACTAATACAAATAGCGTTATTTTTATTGTTTTTTTCATTTTCACTCCTCCTCTAATATAAGAATAACATATTTTTTTGTTTTTGCATAGTAATTTTAATAAATTAAAAAGAAGTATTTCTACTCCTATCTTAATTTTGGTTGTGCATTAAGTTCTTCATTTCCAAATTCCATATTTAATTCAGTTTGTTCTTTATGATCTATATAATTCAAAGCTTTTTTATAATTTGCCATTAAATTTTCATAAACTGCTTCTACATCTTGTCCTGTTGTTACTGCTATTTTAGCTGCTTCATAAGCAAATCCTTCTTTTACTTTTCTATCAATAATTATTGCCATTATATATCCTCCTCTTATAGTTTAATAATAGCATAATTTATTTGTAAAGTAAACTAATTTGTTTATTATATTAGAAAAAGAAGCATTTCTACTTCTTTAGCATCCTATTAAATTTAGTAAATTTGCTATCATCATCAAGTTCTGTTTCAGATAATTCTTTAAATAAGTCTTTTTGTTTTTTAGTTAACTTACTTGGTATAACAACATCTATTATTACATACATATCGCCTTTTTTATTATTAATATCACTATCTATTCCTTTTCCTTTAAGTCTTAACTTACTACCATTTTTAGTGCCATCTGGAATAGTTATTATAGCATTACCATATATTGTTGGTATTTCTTTTTTGCATCCTAGTACTGCTTCAGTAATAGTTAGTGGTACAGTTATGTATATATCATTTTCATCTCTTTGATAGAAGTCATCTTCTTTAACACTAAATTCAATATATAAATCTCCTGGCTGTCCACCACCAGTTCCTGCCTCTCCTTTACCAGCAATTCTTATTCTATTTCCAGTATTTATTCCTTTAGGAATAGTAACTGTTAATGTTTTTACTTTTCTTTCTTTTCCTGTCCCATGACAATTAGTACATGTTCTATCAAAAGATGATCCTGTTCCATGGCATGTTGGACATGTGGTTTTTGTTAAGAAAGAACCAAATATTGTACTTTGCTGTCTTGTTACTGTGCCTGATCCTTTACAGTCTGGACAAGTATGCATACCAAAGCCACCTTGTCCATGACATTCGTCACATTCATCTTCTGTATCTACTTTTATATCTCTTTTTGCTCCATGTACGGCTTCATCAAAAGTAATACTCATGCGATATAATAAATCGCTACCATCTTCCCCACGTGATGTTCTACCCCTGGAAGAAGAAGTATTAAATCCAAAATTTTTAAATATATCTCCAAAAATATCATCCATACTTCCAAAGTCAAATCCATCAAATCCTGAGAATCCACCTTGGGCATTAGTGAATGCTGCATGACCATATTGATCATATTGTTTTCTCTTATTTTCATCAGATAATACAGCATATGCTTCTTGACATTCTTTAAATTTTTCAGCAGCATTTTCTTCTTTTGATACATCAGGATGGTATTTCTTTGCTAGTTTTCTAAAAGCAGACTTTATTTCATCTTGTGATGCTGTCTTTGGTACTCCTAGTACCTCATAATAATCTTTTTTATTCATAGTGTCCTCCAAACATAAGTATAAAGTTCTAGAAAACTAGAACTTTTTTACTTAATTATTTTTCTTCATACTCAGCATCTACTACTGTGTCGTCTTTGTCTTCTTTCTTTTCTTCTTTTTCTGCAGTTTGATTAGTTTCAGCACTTTGATTGTTTTTAGCAGCTTCTTCATAAACCTTGCTAGCTAGAGCATTAGCTTTTTCTAGTAGTTTATCTTTTGCTTTATTTATTTTTTCTACATCTTCTGTTTCAATTGCTTTCTTAGTTTCTTCCATTAACTTTTCAGCTTCTTTTTTGTCAGAATCAGATACTTTACCATCTAGATCTTTAAGAGCTTTTTCTGTCATGAATACTACTTGTTCAGCATCATTCTTAGCATCTGCTACTTCTTTCTTCTTAGCATCTGCTTCTTTATTCTTTTCTGCTTCTTTCATCATCTTATCAATTTCTTCATCAGATAATGTATTAGTAGCAGTAATTGTAATTGATTGTTCTTTTTGTGTTCCTAAATCTTTTGCCTTAACATTAACGATACCATTAGCATCTATATCAAATGTAACTTCTATTTGAGGTACTCCCCTAGGTGCTGGTGGAATATTTGTTAATTGGAAGTTTCCAAGTGTCTTATTGTCATTTGCCATTGGTCTTTCACCTTGTAATACATGAATATCAACAGCAGGTTGATTATCAGCAGCAGTACTAAATACTTGACTCTTACTAGTTGGTATTGTTGTATTTCTAGGTATTAATACTGTCATTACTCCTCCTAGTGTTTCAATACCAAGTGATAATGGTGTAACATCTAGAAGTACGATATCATTAACATCTCCTGTTAAAACTCCACCTTGAATTGCTGCTCCCATAGCAACAACTTCATCTGGGTTAACTTCTTTAGATGGCTCTTTACCTAATTCTTTCTTAACTAGTTCTTGTACGCAAGGTATTCTTGTTGAACCACCTACTAGTAATACTTTGTCTATATCTTTAGCGGTTAATTTTGCATCTTTTAAAGCTTTTCTAACTGGTTCAGTAGTAGATTCTACTAAATCACTAATTAAATCTTCAAATTTTGCTTTAGTTAAGCTCATATTTAAATGAAGTGGTCCTTCTTCTCCTTGAGATATAAATGGTAATGATATTTCAGTAGATGTCATACCGCTTAAGTCTTTCTTAGCTTTTTCAGCAGCGTCTCTTACTCTTTGCATAGCCATTTTATCTTTAGTTAAATCAATACCGTTTTCTTTCTTGAATTCTTCTGTCATCCAGTCCATGATTCTTTCATCAAAATCATCACCACCTAGATGATTGTTACCACTTGTAGATTTAACTTCAAATACTCCATCGCCAAGTTCTAGAATTGATACATCAAATGTACCACCACCTAAGTCATATACTAATACTGTTTGTGCTTTTTCTTGTTTATCTAGTCCATAAGCAAGTGCAGCAGCAGTTGGTTCGTTAATTATTCTTTCTACTTCTAGTCCTGCTATTTTACCAGCATTCTTAGTAGCTTGTCTTTGACTATCATTAAAGTATGCTGGAACAGTTATAACTGCTTTAGTTACTTTTTCTCCAAGATAAGATTCTGCTGTCTTTTTAAGATCTCCTAGTATCATTGCTGATATTTCTTCTGGTGTATATTCTTTTCCATTAGCAGATACTTTTTCACTAGTACCCATTTTTCTTTTTATTGAAGAAATAGTATCTTTATTGGTTACCATTTGGTTTTTAGCCTTTTGACCAACAATTATTTCTCCATTTTTGAAAGCTACTACTGATGGTGTAGTTCTCATTCCTTCGGGATTAGTTATTACTTTAGCTTCTCCACCTTCATAAACTGATACACAACTATTTGTTGTACCTAAGTCAATTCCTATAATTTTACTCATAAATATCAATCTCCTTTTCTTTTATCTTATTTTTATTTTTTTCTTTTAAAGAAACTCTTATATTTAGTACCTCAATGGCACTTTTTTTCAAGTATTCTTTTTCTTCTTTTGTAAAATTATCTTCATCATTAAATTTGATGTTATTTATCATCTCAAGGATTTCTTCTTTTGAATACCCTAAATCTTCATATAGTTCAATAACTTCAATCATTAAACTATCTTTTAATTCAGCTACTCTTTTATTAGAACAATATATTATATCTTCTAATGTACCATATCCTCCTAATAAGAAAGATAAATTAAAGAAATTAAATAGGTTATTATTCATAATTAATCCTCATCATCAAATTCATGAATAACTTTTATTTTTTTATTTTTTTGTTTACTTTTTGTGTTATTTGCATTTCGAATAATTTTATTCATTTTAATACTCCTATAAATATAATATCCTATAATTAATAATATTAACACTGGAAATATCCAAATAATAAATCTTATTCCAAATACTAAAAGAACAGTTATTATAATAATATAAATTATATCTCTTATTGTACTTTTATTCATTTACTTTTACCATAGCGGTTCTAAGTACTCTATCTTTGTACATATAACCTTTTTGTAATACTTCAAGTATTACACCAGATTTTTTAGTTTCATCTTTACCAGTCACAACTGCTTGATGATATGTTGGATCGAATTCCTTATCTAGACAATCTATTTCTTTTACTTCAAACTTATTTAATAGTTCTTTTATTTGCTTATACATAAGTTTGAAACCTTCAAGAAACTTAGATACTTCATCTTCTAGATTATCATTATCCATATTAATTGCCCTTTCAAAATTATCTAATATTGGCAAAAATCCTTTTAGTATATCTTCTTCAGCATATTTAATTATTCTTGATGTTTCTTCATCTTTTCTTTTTTTATAATTAATTAATTCTGCTTGATTACGAAGAAGTGTTTCCTCTAGTTCTTTTATTCTTTTACTTAGAAGTTCTCTTTTATCATCGATATTTGTCTCTTCACTGCAATGACATTCTTCCCCACATTGACAATTATCTTCACATTGACAATTATCTTCACAATGACATTCTTTATTTACATGTTCTTTCTTTTTTTTCTTTTTATTTTCCATAATCTCCTCCTAGGTTATTTTTTATATAATCAAGAAGAGTAACTACTCGATCATATTCCATTCTCTTAGGGCCAATTATTGCTATTGTACCCTCTTCACCATTAATATTATATTTTGTTTTTATTACTGAAACATCATTAGTTAACTCTGTCTCACTACCAATATATATATTAATACCATTTTCTTCTTCTTTCATTTTTGAAATACTATCTATATCTTCAAATTTACTTAGTATTTCTTTTACTTTATCTATGTTAGAAAACTCAGGCTGTTTTAACATATTTGTTTTTCCACCAAAATATGCTTCACTAGTCTTCTCTGTTGTAAATTCATGAAAGGCATCATAAAAGGTATTATATAATACTTCATATTGTTTAACATAATCGCTAATAATTGGTTTAACTTCATATTCTAGTTTTTCGCTTACTTCATTAATTGGTGTTCCTGCAACTAATTTATTTATTAATTCTACTGTCTTTTTAACATCATTAGTAGATACATCTTTAGGTAAATAAAGTATTTTGTGTTGTACTACTCCTTTATCAGTAATAACTATTGATAGTATTTTGTTTTCTTCAAGTGGTACTACTTCTACTTTCTTTAGTCTATTTTCTTTAGATGAATTACCAAGAACTACTGCTGTATAATTAGTTATTTCACTAATTATTTCTATGCTTTTCTTAATAGTATCATTTAAATCTAACGAATGATTTCTAAATATTGTTTGAAGTTTAAGCATATCTTCACCAGTCATATTCTTTGGTTTCATTAAATTATCTACATAGTACTTATATCCTTCTTCACTAGGTATTCTACCTGACGCAAAATGATTTTTTTCTAGTAAATGTAATTCTTCAAGTTTAGCCATTTCATTTCTAATAGTAGCACTAGAACACTTTAATTTTTTACAAATATGATTTGAACTTACTGGTTTAGCAGTTTTTATATATTCTTCTGCTATTATCTTCAGTATTTCTTTTTGTCTATCGGTGATCATTATATCACTCCTTTAGCAGTTCTTCTTTTCTACTGCTAATAACATTATATTACTAAAAATTAGCAATGTCAACATAAAATTGCTAATTTTATATTTTTTTTTATTTTTTCATTATAGATGTAACTTTTAAGTAATATATTTTTTGATATTTATGTTATAGATACATATAATTTAATATGAAGAAAAATATTTTATTTTTTGTATTCTCGATTATTTTTATTATTTTAATTTTTATTTATTTTACTATTAATACTACTAAAACTAAATATGTTAAGGAAAAGGATAATAGTTTAAATTTTAATATTAAATATCATTATTTTAAATATAAACAAGGTGAATTTTATGATTAGAAAAAAGGCTATATTATTTATTCATGGTTTCGCTGGTGGAATTTATGATTATGGATATCTTATTAATGATTTAGAATTAACTGGTGAGTTTGATGTTTTTAGTTATACTCTACCCAAACATAATGAACTAGTAATTAATAATGTTACTGATGAGGATTGGATAAGGGAATCAGAATATCAAATAGAAAAACTTATTAATAATAATTATAAAGAAATATTTGTTATTGGTCATAGTATGGGTGGTGTTATTGCTACTCATTTAGCTAGTAAATATAAAGAAATAAAGAAGTTGGTACTTGGAGCACCTGCTTTTAAATTCTTTAAGTTTAGAAATAATAAAATTAATTTTATAGATGGTATTAAGTTAATACCTAATGTTTTAAAAAATTATACCATAAGAGAAATACTTGCTAAATATTTTAAAGTTCCTCTTCATACTGTCAGAGAATTTTCTTATTTGGTTAATGAGTATTATGATGAGGTTAAAAATGTATATTGCCCTACTTTAATACTGCATGGAAGTGATGATATTACTGTTCCTATTGAATCTATTAACTATGTTTATAATAATATTGGCTCTAACTCAATAAAAATGGTTCAAGTAGAAAATGTTAATCATAGTATTTTTTGTAATGACAGATATGATGATATTAAATACATTATAATTGATTTTCTAAAAGAAAGAAAAAATGATATAAAAGAAAAATATTTTATTTAAAATTGGTAAATATTATGATAATATATAGATAGAAGGTGGTATTGAAATGTTAAAGAAAAAGGCTATACTTTTAATACATGGTTTTGCTGGTGGAGCTTATGATTATGGAGATTTACCTAATGATTTAGAACTTATTAATAATTATAAGGTTTTTACTTATACTCTTCCAGGGCATAATAAATCTATTATTAATAATGTTACTAAAGATGATTGGATTAAGAAATCTGAATATCAGATTGAAAAAATTATTAATCATGGTTATAAAGATATATATGTTATTGGGCATAGTATGGGTGGTGTTATTGCTTCATACCTAGCTAGCAAATATAAAGAAGTTAAAAAATTAGTACTTGCTGCTCCTGCTTTTCAATATTTTAAATTTGAAAATAATAAAATTAATATATTAGAAAGTATTAAAGTAGTACCAAATTTATTTAAGGATTATGATAAGTCAGAAGTTATATCGAGAATATTTAAAGTACCTGTATCAACGATTAGAGAATTTACTTCTTTAGTTAAAGAACATCATGATGATATTAAAAATATAAAATGTCCTACTTTAATAATTCATGGTACAAAAGATGAAATAGTACCTAATTCTTCTACTACATATGTGTATGATAATATAAAATCTAGTTCAGTTATGTTAGTTGAATTTGAAAATCTAACCCATGATTTATTTATTAATGATAGATATGATGAGGTTAAGAATTTAATTATAAATTATTTTAAATCTAAACCAAAAAACATTAAAAATAAATATAAAATATAGAAAAAGACTTGAATTTTCAAGTCTTTTTTAATTAATTATTTTTTATAGTTTTATATGTTTTAATAGCTACTGCTATACCAAGTAAAGCAAATATGTAATTAATATACATAAACATATTAGTTTCTATACCTGTTTGTGGAGGTAAGATAGTTAAATCATATACATAAGTAACTTCTTTATCTTCTTTTGTAAATGATCCTTCTACTTCTCCTATTACTTCAATAAAACTATATTTATCAAATTCTTTTTTAACTGTTTCATATGTAGTTCCTACAAGTCCTGTAAGTGTTATACTATCAGTAAGTTTAGTTCCATCTTTTGTAACATAATTTACTATTACTTTAGATTCTTCTACTTCGGTAGTATATTCATCATCAGTTGTCTTAGTAGTTTCTCCATAAGTTAATTCTGCTGTTACTTTGTTTGTTACTTCTTTATCTGTAATATTAATATAGTATAATTTGAAGTTTTCTTCAATATTGAATACAATATCTCTACTTTCTTCTTCATCTAGAATAATACTTCTTACTGCAAATACTGAACTATTATCTTTAGTATAAGTACAAGTAATTACTCCATCTTCATATTTACAATTATTACTAATTGTAGATTTTTCTTCATCTATTTCATATGGAAGAATATCAGTAATAACTAGAGTAGCTTTTCCTACATAATCCTTAATAGTAGTATTATAAGTAATTGTGTAGTCAAAGGCATCATTTATAGATCCTACTACTTCTAGTCCTTCTTTATCTAGTTCTTCTTCAGAAGTACCAATATTTTTGGTATAAATATAAGTAACAATTATATCTTCTTCAGTGTATTTACCAGTTTTATTTTCTGGTTCTTCTTTTAATGTATATCCAAATACTTCTTTAGCAGTAGTATTATAATTTTTTCCAACTACATCAGTAGTAATCTCGCTAGGAGCTATTTCTTTATTATTTTCGTCAACATATTTAGCAGTTACTTTACCATTAGAAACATAATAAATGTTAATAACATTACTTGATTCGTTAGTTCCAATAATTAATTCACTTGGGTTACTAGGATTCTCTGAATTTAAGAAATAACCTTTTTTATTATTATCTTCTAATTGTTTTTCTGATAAATATTTACTACTTGCAGAAATCTTATCTCCATAATTAGCTGTTTTTTCTGTAGTAAATCCATATTGATCATTGAAGAAATAATTTACTGAATATTTATATTCATTCTTTTCCCAATATACTTGAGGTTGTTCATTATTTTGTGAATAATTCAAACTATCATATTCATTTTGAGCATTTTTATAAGAAAGATTAAATCCTTCATTAACGTTAGCCCATCCATCAGCATTATCCCCATCTATTTGAACATAGAAAGATACTTCTGTACCACCTTCAGTAATATTTCCAATTTCTGCACTAACATTTCCATCTTCATCAATAGTTATATTATCATTTGGTATAACAGTAAAGTCACTACCAATTTTGTCAGTTAATTTAGCTTCTGTTCCAGCAAATGTAGATGATGTAATATTACTTGTTATTTCAGAAAATTTTGCTGCTACTGTATCAGGATCTGCATTTACATAGTATCCTTCTCCTGATGAAATGTTCTTCAAAACATTTGATGCTGCTCGATCTGTTTCATATCCAATAGAGAAAATTTCAATGTTTGAATTCTTTATTTCGCTTGCTGCTGCTATTGCCTGATTTATTGCTTCTGTTGTAACATAACCATTAGCATTAGTAGGTTCGCCATCACTTATTACTACAACATATTTTGTGTAATCGCCTGTCTTGGCATCCAATAATTCTTTTGCTTTATTTAAAGCGCCAGTCAAATTTGTAACTCCATCTGGATTACCAAAATTAATTGAATCAAAATTGCCATTTACAAATCCATCACCTTTTGGATTTGTTAAAACTTTAACGTCTGTACTAAATGCTACTAATGATAAATTAGCATTACTAAATTTATTTAATAATGTTTTAGCAAATGTTCTAGCGCCATTTACTGCTGAAGAATATTTTACTTCTTTACATCTAAAGAATAGAAAATCACATTTTTCTTCATACATACTTCCTGACCTATCAAATACCACAACAGCATAAATTGGTTTTGTAGAAGTAGTTGTTGTTGTAACATCCTTTCCTTCAATTTTAAATCTTACTTCATATTTACCTTCAGTATTAGTCTTACTAACTGTTTTAGTAACTAAAACATCGCCTTCGTCATCAAGACTTCCTGAAGATACAGTAATACTATTGCCATCATTTGTTACTTTATTATTAATACCAATATCACCTTTTACTGGGTCTGTATCAGACATTTCATTTGCAAATACTTTGATTGGTGTCATCAAATCAGAAAATATCATTGCTATTAGTACTAATATTTTAGTAAACTTTTTTAAACTTTTTTTCATTTAAACCCTCCTCAATATAATTAATAAATATTTTTTTTGATAATTATGATAATCTTTATGTGTACTACAAGTTTGAAGAATAAGTATTTCATCATTAGATGTTACTTCTACTCCAGTATCATACATTGATTTTTCTTTTAACTTTGTTAGATGATCAAGATAGTCTTTATCACTTACAAAATTAACATCCATGTAAGAGAAATCACTTGTTTCTACATAGACAGAGAATATTTCATATCTCTTTTTAGTAGTACTTGTAGTTAGTAGTACATATTTGTGATTATCATAATAATCTTTATCATAGAATTCTTCAAGTATTTTGAATGGCATATCTATATTTGAAGAATTATGACCATAAATTAATAATTTTTTACTGGTATCTATATCTACTCTATAATCTAGATATATAGAACCCATACCGCTTCTATTTCCATAGGCATCATGATTTAGATAATAATCATTATCACTCCCTTGTAGTACAGGGACAATATAATCTGTATTATCTATTTCTAGAATACCTTTGATATCTTCATTATTATATTCTTTTCTTAAATTATTGATAACGTCTTCATAGTTAATAGGATTATTAACATTATTATTTGGTTCAATATCAACATTTAAGTAATAATTTTTATTATTCTTTATTTTATATAAGTATAAACTTAATACTACTAATACTATTAAAATACATATTATTAGTAATATTATTTTTTTCTTTTTTGTCATAATAACCCCCAAAAATTTCTTTCAGATGGTTTACTATTATAGCAGATTTTTCTTTTTTGTCAATTATAAAACATTATTTATGCTAAATATGTAGAATTTTGTTAAAGAAAAAGAAGTTTTTATTATTAAGTACTTCTACCTAATTTTAAAACTTCTTTAATCTATCTTTATTATGTATCATTTTTTTATTTTTTAAACATTAATTTATTATATATTTTATTAAATTTTTCTATAAATGTTTCTACTTCTTCTAGGGTATTTTTATAACTTAGACTTATTCTTATACTACTTTTAGATATTTCTTTATTATGGTAGAGACTATTTACTGCTAGTGAAACATCACTAGTGGAACAAGCATTTCTAGTGGATATATATATTTCTTCTTCTTCCATAGCGTGAATGAATGTTTCTGGTTTTATTCCAATTATACTAAAATTAATAATGTATGGAATACTATTTTCAGTACTATTTATATGTACTTTATCATATTTTTTTAAATTATCTTTAAGTTTATTACTTAAAGCTGTCACATATTTATAGTTATTATCAATGTTAGGAATAATTAATTCTAAGGATTTCATAAGACTACATATTAATGGTAATGCTGGTGTTCCACTTCGATAAATAGTTGTACTTTTTCCTCCATGAATTAAATTATCTATAGCAATATTTTCTTTTTTTACTAGTATTCCTATTCCTTTGATGCCAAATATTTTATGTGCAGACATACTAAGGAAATCTATATTAGTAAAATCTACTTTTATTTTACCAATTGCTTGGGTAGCATCAACATGAAAATAACATTTAGGATATTTTTTTACTATTCTACTTATTGTATCAATATCTTGTTTGATACCTAATTCACTATCAACATAAGCTATCGATACTAGTATAGTATTATTTGATATTAATTTTTCTAAATCTTCAATATCTATTAAGCCATTTTCTTTTATTTTGACATAATCAATGATAAAACCCTTACTTTCTAAATATTTACAAGTTTCTAGTACTGATGAATGTTCAAGTGGTGTTGTAATTATGTGATTACCACGATTTTTATATTTTGATGCTACTCCTTTTAATACTGTATTATTTGATTCTGAAGCTCCTGAGGTATAAATTATTTCACCTCTCTTTACTTTTAATAAATTGCTAATTCTTTCTGTAGCATAATCTTCTAGATCTTTTGATTTAATTCCTAGACTATGTAATGAATTTGAATTTCCCGGATAATTTTTACATACTTTATTAAATGTTTCTAATACTCTATCATCTACCATAGTAGTAGCACTATTATCAAAATATATCATAATATTATTCCTTCTTTCTCTAGTATTTTATCACAAATATTAAAATAAAACTAGAAGTTTTAAAATGTACCACCTTTAGAGTATAAATTTATAAAAAAACTTATGTTAGAATACATCTTCAAAAGAAGCTGTTTTTCTAAAATATAATAATTTAAAAGTAATAATATATAAAATAATTGTCTAATATTTATTAAATCTATAATATTTTTTATAATTGTCATCAATACTATGATGATTAGTTAATATAAAAAGGCTTAAGCATATTATGTCTTCGCTTTTTGCCTTTCTTTCTGTAAATCATATATTATATCAACATTATCTGCCACATTCTTTGAATGTGTAACTATAATTATACATTTGTTTTCTTCTTTTGCAAGTTTCTTGAATATTTTTAGTATTTCATCTTCAGTGTCTTTATCTAAGTTACCTGTAGGCTCATCCGCTATTATAATATTCGGATTATATGAGAGACTTCTTGCTATAGCAACTCGTTGTTGCTCACCTCCAGATAGTTTTAATACTCTACGACAAGCTAGTTCTTCTTTTAAACCAACATTTGCCATAAGTTCTATTGCCTTTTTTTTCTTATCTTTTACTTTTATATTACTAATATCCATCGATAATATTATATTTTCCATTGCTGTCAAGTGTGGTAAAAGATTATAACTTTGAAAAACTATACCAATATTGGTGTTACGATACTTATCTAAGTCAATAGTTTTTAAGTCTTTATTATCATAAAGTATTTTACCTTCATATTTAGTTTCTAGTCCACTTATTAAAGATAGTAATGTCGTTTTACCACTTCCACTTTTCCCTCTAATTGCATAAGTTTTTCCAAGTTCAAAGTCAAAATTAATATTTTTTAATACATAGTTATTTTCCTCAGCATCACTATAACGATAGCTGATATTTTCTAAAATTAATATTTTCTTTTCCATTAGCTTCTCTCCTTTAAAATTGTAAGTGGGGAAAATTTCTGAATGCTAATCATTGATGCTAAAGAACTTATTAATGTTAATAATATTCCTATTATAAATAATTGTCCTAATACTTTAATATCTACTGCAGCATCGATAGATTTTACTTCTTCTACTACTGCTACACCACTAATATTTTCAAATATTGGCTTTTCTCCTCTACCAAAATTTTTATTTATATTATTAGTTTGCTCTTCGGCTTCAGCAATTTCATTTTTTAATAGACTATTAGATACAGGAACACTTATTAATGAACCAATACCTGCTCCTATAAATAATGCCACTATTGATACTATTAATAATTCAGTCATAAACTGAAGTGTCAAAAGACTTTTCTTCATACCGATTGTCCTTAGAACACCTATTTCATATTTTCTTTCACGAATATTAATCATATTGATTACAAATAATACAATACCACCAATTAATAGTGTAATAATTAAAAATGTAGTTGCAAAATTTGATACATTTGATATTGTCTTGGTAGATTCTTCTACTTGTTCTAAATTTGTAGAAACACTTAAGTACTCACTAAGTCCTTTCTCTGTTAATTCCTCTTCAAAATCTTCTATTACTTCTTTATCAGTTAAGATAAAAGTTGGATTGGTATTTACTTTTATACTTCCATTTCCATCAATTAATTTTTGAATTACTGATGTATTAGTAATAATAGTATTGACTGAAGTGGTAAACATACCCATAGCATCTGCTGATGTGCTTGTCTCTTCAAATATACCCATAACTGTTAAACTTATAGTATTATTACTATTATCAGGATCAACAAAGGTTATTTCACTACCAACTTCAATGTTGTTCAATACTGCAAGTTCACTATTAATAACACAACTATTAGAATCAAGATCGCTTGATACTTCTCCTTCTGTTATTGAATACTTACCACTTATAAATTCTTCCATTCCTAAAGTATTGGAATATCCTATTAATGTAAAATCACTATTTGATATGTTTTGAAAATCTTGTTTACCACTAAAGCCATGATTTTGACTAATACTATCATCACTTCCACTAGCGGGTTCTAATACTAGTGAATTAACACCAACACTTTCTTGATAGTAATAATTTTTTACATATTCACTATCACCATAATTATCAATATCACTTATAGTAAGGTTACTGATTGAGGAAAATATATTATTCATGTTTTCCTTGCTTGCTTCTTTTTCTTCTTCAGTAGCATTCTTGTCCATTTTCATTTCACCACGCATTGATTCTCTGTTTATTCCTATTGTAGCAGTAATATCATATTGATTCTGATATGACTCTATTAATGAACTGGCGGAATTTCTTATTGCTAATGTTACTGCAGTTGCACAGGATATTACAATAATAATAATTCCTATCAATAGGTTTCTTCCTTTACTTCTCGTAATTGAAATAATAGCATTTTTGATTATATACATATAATCTCCTCCTTTTCTAGCTACAAGAACTATTTTAAAGATAAAACATTAAAATAATATTAAAAAAACAGATTATTTTTTTAAATCTGTTTAAATATTATTCTGAATGTTGTATATCCATCTTTAGATACTGCTGCAATTTTACCATTATGATTTAGAACAATACTCTTAGCTATAGCCAATCCAAGACCATATCTATTTTCATTTCTATTTCTGGATTTATCAACACGATAAAATCTTTCAAATATTTTTTCTTCTTCTCCTTTTGGTATAGGTTCTCCTTTATTTATAACTTCTAGAATAATTTCATTTTTATTTTTTCTTAAATTAATAGTAATTTCCCCATCTTGCTGACTATGTTTAATAGCATTATCTAAAAGTATAGACATTAATTCTTTTATTTTATTTTCGTCGCAGATCAAGCTTAAGTCTTTTGAAATATTATAATATAGTGATATATTATTTTCATATACTAAACTTTCAAATGTTAAAACGGACATTTCTACTATTTTTGATAAGTTATTTAAAGAATGTTCTTCTTTTCTAGTACCATCTTCTAATTTAGCTAGATCAAGTAGTTCTGATATTAGTTTATTCATTCTTTCTGATTCTAATTTGATATTATTTAGCCATTTCTTTTGACTCATATCTTCCTCTAAAGCTTCTGCACTAGCTACTATCACTGATAATGGAGTTTTTAACTCATGAGAGGCATCTGCAATAAATTGTTTTTGCTTATTAAAGCTTTCATAAATAGGTTTTATCATCCAATTAGTAAGATTTCTAGCAATTAAAATAATAATCATTTCTAGTAACATGAAAATAATAAGTGAAGTTATAAGAGAGGTTAATAAGGTTTCTTTAACTATAGTATTATCTATAATGGTTAAATTATTTCCTTCTATATAAAAATAGGAATAGTTTTCAAAATATAAATTACCTATTTTTATATTTTCAATTTTTTTGCTATTTAATATATCTTGAGATACTTCTTTAATTTTTTCTTCATCAATTTCATTTTCATTATGACTAATTATATCTATTATATTATCATCTTTATCTAACAATACTGTATAAACTGTTAAATCCATAAATATTCTATACTCAAGTTCTTCTTTTCTTTGACTAACATTAGCCAAGTTAGATTCTTCTAAAGTTCCCGGTTTTTTTCTATCTTTTTCAAAAACGGTATTTATTCTAGTTAGACTATTTTGAATATTATCTTTTTCTTTTTGATAATCCTGATAATTAAATATAAATAATAGAATTATTAAAAATAAGGATAATATAGAAAATAAAGTCCAAAATATTTTTTTCTTTAGTTTTTTCATTATTTTACCTCTAATTTATATCCCAAACCTCTAATAGCTTTAATATTTACTTCTGAACCTATAATTTTTATTTTTTTTCTAATAAAAGACAGATAAGCTTCTAAATTATTTGATTCTAATTCTTTGTCAATCCCCCAAATTTTATCATATATTTGTTCTTTAGAAATAATTTGACTTTTATTGAGCATCAAGTATTCTAATATTAGGTATTCTTTATAACTTATGCAAATAGAATCTCCAGTTTTTGTACACTGCAAATTAAAATTTTTCATATTGAGTTTTAAATCTCCAAACTCAATGTAATCTTTATTTTCTTTTACATCTTTTTTTCTAAGCTGAACATTAATTCTAGCTACTAATTCTTCCAAATGAAAAGGTTTTGTTAAATAATCATCTGCTCCTATTTCAAAGCCATTTAATTTATCTTCTAATTGCGATTTGGCAGTTAGCATAATAACTTTTGTATCAATATTTTTATTTCTTATTTCTTTTAATATTTCAAAACCATTAAGTTTAGGAAGCATTATATCTAGAATAATAAGATTATAAATTCCTGTAAGAGCGTAATCTAATCCCTCTTCACCATTATTAGAAATATCTACACTATATCTTTCCTTTCTAAGTCTACTGGCAATAATATCTGCCAAACTATATTCGTCTTCAACTATTAATATTCTCAAATGTATCACCAACTAAATTATATTTTTATATTATTAAAATTAAATTAAAATTTTTCTAGTTTAAATATCAGAAAGTATTTTTTATCATTTTCCAATCTTTTTTAATCTAATTTTTGAAAATACTTACTTGTCTTTTCAATATAATAATATCATTTTTTTCAATTATTTTCTATAATTTTATTAATTTATTTTTAATAATATTTTTTTGAAATTTATAATATTACTTAATACATTTTGAGAATATTTATTATTAAAAATAGAAATAATATTATACTTAATTTTCATAATTCACTAATATATATTATATTAATTATTATTAAATTTAGGACTGATAAAAAAGGATCGTTGATCCTTTTTTATTGGTTGTATCTAAATCAATGTTGTCAATATATATTTTTTATGAATTCATCTACAATAATTTTATTAAGTTTTTTAAATCGTTATTATATTGAGAAGAAAATAAATAAAATTGTTTATGGTTATAATAGAGTGAATACTATTTTAAACTTTCAAATTGAGAATTATATAGACTAGCATAGAAGCCATTTTCTTTCATAAGTTTATCATGATTACCTGTTTCAATAATATTACCATCTTTCATAACTAATATTAAATCAGCATTACGTATAGTAGATAATCTGTGTGCTATTATAAATGAAGTTTTATTTTCCATTAATTTATCCATAGCTTTTTGTACTAATTCTTCTGTTCTAGTATCTACATTAGATGTAGCTTCATCTAATATTAGGAATGGTGCATCATTAATCATGCCTCTGGCAATAGTAAGTAGTTGTCTTTGACCTGCTGATATAGAATCTGTATCTGTTATTAAACTATCATATCCATTAGGTAATGTTTTAATAAAGTGATCTACTCCTACTACTTCACATACTTCTTTTACTTTTTTATCACTAATATTTTTTCTATTATAAACTATATTTTCTTTTACTGTACCATTAAATAACCAAGTATCTTGAAGTACCATGGTAAATAAGTCATGAATGTTTTCTCTGGTTAAATCTTTTATGGATACTCCATCTATTTTTATATCCCCAGAGTTTATTTCATAAAACTTCATAAGTAAATTTACCATTGTTGTCTTTCCTGCTCCAGTAGGACCTACAATAGCTATCTTTTGACCAGGCTTAGCAGTAGCAGTAAAATCTTTTATTATTATCTTATCTTCATCATAACCAAACTTAACATTTTTAAATTCAATCTTTCCTTTTACTTTATCTTTATTTAACTTCTCAGTAAGATTATTTTCTTTAGTCATTTCTTTTTCTTCTAGGAAAGCAAATACTCTTTCAGATGCAGCTGCGGTAGTTTGTAGTGATGTCATAGACTGAGCTATTTGTGATAATGGATTAGTAAATAATCTTACATACATAATAAAGGCTACTATTACACCAAATGATATAATATCATTTGATACTAGAAGTGTTCCTACTATACATACTGCAACATAACCAAAGTTACCAACAAAGCCCATTATTGGTTGCATTAATCCAGATAAGAATTGACTTTTTTTATTACAATCATATAATTTCTTATTTAATTTATCAAATTCTTTGGTAGATTCGTCTTTACCATTACATGTTTTAACAACATTTAATCCAGAATATATTTCTTCAATATATCCATTTAAATTTCCTAGTTCTACTTGTCTCTTTGTAAAATATTTTTGTGATTTATTTAATATCATAAACATTAGAACAAATCCTATTAAACTAGCTACAATTGCTGTAATAGCTAATATATAATTAGTTACAAACATCATAATAATTGAACCTATAAATAAGGTGATTGAAGCTACTAGTGTTGATAAACTTTGATTTAGTGATTGGGCAATTGTATCAACATCATTTGTTACTCTAGATAAGATATCTCCTGATAAATTATGATCAAAAAATTTAAGTGGTAATTTATTTATTTTTAATGATATTTTATTTCTTAGTTTTCTAGCATAATTATTGGCTACTTTTACCATAAATAATCCTTCAAGATAATTAAATAATGCACTTATAATATAAATTGTAATTAGTATTATAGCCATCTTTGTAATTTTATTCATATTCATCTTTGGATTAATTAATTTTTGAATACTATCAGGAAGAGTTTCTACTACTTTGTATATATCATTTGCTGAAGAATCTTCTTTTAAAGTAGACATTTTACTTATAAACTGTACTTTATCTTCAGTAGTTATATTTATATTATCGATTACCGAATCTGGAAATAATATAGTATTTATACTACTTGGAATATTATTTATAAATGAATAATCAGTACTTTCTTTATTATAACTAGATAAAGATTTTAGTAATGTTATTTTATCTTCTTTAGTTATTAATATATTATTATAATTGGAGTCTTCAAGTAAGATATTTAATACTGATTCAGGTAAAATACTAATTGAATTAATTATATTATTTTTATCAATATTCTTTATTATATCATTAAATAGCATTTTATCTTCAGAAGATATGTTTGAAGTATTTACTTTATAGATAGTACTTTCATCAATATTTAAATTAAGCATATTTTTAGCAAGTTCAGGAAAAGTTTCTTCATTTAAATTAGTGGATAAATCATTTTTTAGCTTTTCCATATTTTCTGTATTAATAGTTAATCCATTAGATATTTCATCTGTTAAATCAGATAATCTATTAGGAGAAACTAAAGATAGTATTGCAGATAAACCCGCTAGTAAGAGAGAGGTTATTATTAATACTTTGAAGCCATTTAAACTTTTGAATAATTTTGATAGTGCTTCTCCAAAATTTTTTGGTTTCTCTACAGATTTCATTGGTCCATGATTTCTTGGAGGATGATTTCTTTTTTCTTCGTTATGCATTTTCTAATTCCTCCTTTGTTACCTGTGATAAAGCTATTTCTTTATATACTTTACAATTCTTCATAAGTTCACTATGAGTACCTACGCCAACACATTTCCCTTTATCTAAGACTATTATTTTATCAGCATGCATAATAGTTCCTATTCTTTGAGCTACAATTAAACTAGTAGCATTTTTAGTGTATCTTTTTAATTCTTTTCTTAGTACTGAATCAGTCTTATAGTCTAAAGCACTAAATGAATCATCAAAAATATATATTTCAGGATTTCTAGCTATTGTTCTTGCAATAGATAGTCTTTGTTTTTGTCCTCCTGATACATTAGTACCCCCTTGAGCTATATGTGAGTTTTCTTTTTTATCTAATTTTGATACAAATTCATATGCTTGAGATACTTTTAATGCATCGTCTATTTTTTTCTTATCTGGCTTACCTATAATACTCTTGCCATAGGTAATATTTGATTGTACTGTACCAGAAAACATAACTGCTTTTTGTGGCACATATCCTACAATATTATGTAAATATTCTTCTTCATAATCTTTAACATTAATACCATTTATTAGTATTTCTCCATCAGTAACATCATAAAATCTTGGTATTAAATTTATTAATGTTGATTTACCAGAGCCTGTTGATCCTATAAAGGCTACTGTTTCTCCTTCTTTAGCTGTAAATGAAATATCCTCTAGAATGTATTCATCAGCATCTGGATATTTAAATGATACATTTTTAAATTCTACTGTACCTTTTAATCCTGTTTTATTCTTAGCAATATTTCCTTCTTTAATTGTTGTATTGGTATCTAATACTTCATTTATTCTTTTTGCGGATACATTAGCACGGGGAACCATCATAAATATCATAGCAAGCATTAAGAAAGATATAATAACTTGCATAGCGTATGATGAAAAGACAATCATATCTCCAAATAAAACTATCTTTTCACTCATTAGAGCATTATTTATTAAAATTGCTCCTATAAAATAAATGGAAAGTGTTAGGGAGTGCATTACAATATTCATTATAGGACTTAATATATTAAAGGCCTTTTGATTAAATAATTGATTATTAGTTAGATCATTGTTTACTTTATTAAATTTATCTTCCTGATATTTTTCAGCATTGAATGCTCTAACTACTCTAATACCAGTTATATTTTCTCTAGTTACTGAATTTAACTTATCGATAAGTCCTTGAACTATTTTAAATCTAGGCATAACTATAATCATTAAAATTGTAATTGTTGTAATTAGGATTAATACCGCTACTGCTGTTGCCATACTCCATTCTAGGCTTTTTCCTAGTATTTTAGTAACAGCCCATACTGCAGTGATTGGTGCTTTTATCATTAGCTGAAGTCCCATAGCTATTAACATTTCTAACTGAGTTATATCATTAGTAGTTCTAGTTATTAGACTACTAGTAGAAAAATTCTTTATTTTACTTGTATCTAGATTAATTACTTTTTTAAAGATACTTTCTCTTATATTGAATGAAAATGATGCTGCTATATTAGATATAAAATATCCTACTATCACGGCACTACATAAACTACCTAAAGCACATAAAAGCATATAAGATCCTTCACGTAAGATATCTTTTATATCTGCACCTTTAGTTTGAACTAACTGTGTAATGTTGGACATATAATCAGGCATTTTTAATTCTAACCATACTTGGAATACTATTAAAATTATACTTATAAATACAAATAGCCAATCTTTTTTAGTTAATTTTTTTAATAATTTAATCATTTTTACCTCCGATTTTATAATATGTATTTAAACATAAATCTTGACTATATGAATTATAGCATTAGACTTTTTCTATGTCAATTGATTTACACAATTTCCCATAAATAATATATATGATATTTTCTTATTAACTTAATGTTAATTTTCGACTTTTTTTTACATTTGTATTGTAATTTTCTTTATTTTATTTTATACTGGATATAGTTAAAGTAGAAGTGGAGTGATAATTATATGAATTTTATTAAAAGTAAGGGTTCTATTATTTTATCATTAATTGCTGTTGGAGTTTCTATTTATGCTATAGTAGTTCCAAAAAAAGAAACAATTATTCAAAAAGTAGATACGAATAATCAAAATAATCAAGTTCAATTAGTAGCAAGTGATGGTTATTTAAAATGGAAATTATCTACCTCAAGTGAGTGGATTAATTTAATAAAATTAGATGACTTAAAAGGTAAGGATGGTACTAATGGCACCAATGGAATAAATGGCGTTGATGGTAAAGATGGTATTAATGGTACTGATGGCAAAAATGGTATCGATGGTACTAATGGTACTGATGGAAAAGATGGTACTAATGGAACTAATGGAATAAATGGCGTTGATGGTAAAGATGGAAGAGAAGTTGAATTTAGAATAAATGATACTACTATCGAATGGAAATATACTGATGAAGAAAATTGGACAGCGTTAATTGATATTAACGAACTTATTAATAGTAATAAGAGTAAAAAAAATCCTATTATATCTTCCTTAAATGGTAGCTCTACTGATTTTGGTTGTATAGATAATGAAACTACTTGTAGTGTTGGTTCAAATATTGAAGTTAGAGTAAATAATAATACCACATATAATTTTTATATATTAGATGATGATGGTACAAAGTTAACATTAATATTAGATAGAAATTTAGGTGAAACTACCTCTTGGAATAATTATAATTCAGATGAAGAAACTATGGAACAAGCTTATACTAAAGGTCCTATTAATGCACTTACTGAATTAAATCTTAGAACTATTGGATGGGATTTTATAACTCCTATTGAAAATTATAGTTATACTAATAGTGATAATGCTAAAAATTCTGGTACATATAAAGGAATCACTATTCAAAATGGTGTCACTACAGTTACTGGAAGTGATGATACTAATAATATTATTAATGGAACTGCTAGAGCGAGAATGCTAACTTTAGAAGAAGCAAAAGCATATGGATGTAATAAATCTACTAATTATAGTTGTTCTGGTGAAGATAATCAATATAGTTTTGTTTATGAGAATTTAAAAGCTGAGTATGGTTCTACTACTCCATATGGATATTGGTTATTAACTTCTAATTATACTAGTTCAAATCCTTATAATGTTTATGCTATGCATTATACAGGAAAATTAAATGCAGTTACTGCTTTTGATGTTAATACTAGTGGTAGAGGTGGACGTGGTGTTAGACCTGTAATTTTAATTGATAAATATAATGAAGAGTAAAAAAGATACTCTTCATTTTATATTAAAAGGAAGAATTTTATACTATTCTTCCATATACTTTTAAGTTATCTACTTTTTCTATTTTAACATTTACAATACTACCTTCTTCTACTTTATCATTAATTATTACTGGTATAAAGTTAGATGTATGAACTAAAATAATACCATTTGAATGAACTTCTACTACTCCATCATATACTTTACCTATTTTACTTTCATAGTAATTATGTTCACTTTCATTTGATAGTTTTAAGATAGTATGAACTCTATCTTTTTTTACTTCAGGAGATACTTGCCCTTCCATAGAGGCTGCTGGTGTTCCTTTTCTTTTAGAATAAGGAAATGTATGTATTTTAGTAAAACCTATTTTATTTAAGGTATCTATTGTTTCATTAAATTCTTCTTCTGTCTCTTTAGGGAAACCTACGATTAGGTCTGTGGTAAGAGATATATCTTCAATAGTTTTAAGATCCTCTACCATAGATAAAAATTCTTCTTTATTATATCTTCTATTCATAAGACGAAGTATTTTATTACTACCTGACTGAAGTGGTATATGTAAATGTTTAGCCATTACTTTATTTTCTTTTAGTAATTTTTTTATACCAATAGTTATTTCATTTATTTCAATAGATGATAATCTTATTCGATATATATTTGGTATTTTTACTAATTTATTTAATAATTCTTCAAGACTAGTATCTATATCTATTCCATATCTACCTGTATGAATACCTGTTAAAACTATTTCTTTATATCCTTTTTCTACTAATGTAGTTACTTCATTAATTACATCTTCAGGTGCTTTACTTCTTACTCTACCTCTTACATAAGGTATTATACAATATGAACAAAAGGCATTACAACCATCCTGTATTTTTACAAAGGCTCTTGTATGGCTATCAAAATTATTTATCTCCATTTTTTCAAAGTCTACTTTTGTTAAATCGTAGATTATTTTTTTCTTTTCTTTAATCTTTTTATATTCTTCAATAATATCTACTATTTTTGATTTATCTTTGTTACCTAGAACTATATCAGCATCAATATCTTCGGCATTAACTTGGCTATAACAGCCCATTACTATAATAATAGCATTAGGATTATTTTTCTTAGCCCTATTTATCATTTTTCTAGATTTTTTATCACTCTCGTTAGTAACACTGCAAGTATTTATTATATATATATCAGCAATATCTTCAAAATCTACTATTTCATAATTATTATTTTTTAATATATTTGTTACTAATTCACTCTCATATATATTAACTTTACATCCTAAAGAACATATTCCTACTTTCATGTTTCTTCCTTCTTTCTCTAGTATTTTATCATATTATTAAAAGAAAAGAAAGAATAATTAAAATATTCCTTCAATAACATTATCTATAATATCTATATTTTCACTATTAGGTACCTTAGGTAATCCTGGCATAGTCATTATATTTCCTGTTAAAACTACGATAAATTCTGCTCCTCCTTTTAGAATAACATTAGATACATGAATGCTATAATCATCTTTAGAATCTAAGTTTTTAGGATCATCTGATAGTGAATATTGTGTTTTAGCTATACATATTGGTATATTACTATGTTCTTTTTCAAGAAGATTTAATTCTTCTTCTGCTTCTATAGAATACTCTACATCTTTAGCTCCATATATTTTAGTAGCTACTTTATATATCTTATCTTTAATGCTATCATTTATATCATAAACATAATTGAAGTTATCTTTTTTATCTAGATTATCTAAAACTTTTTTAGCTAAATTGATGCTACCATCACTACCTAGAGAATATCCATTAGTAGTAGCATAATCTATATTTATTTTATCTAGAGATTCTTCTAGAAAATTAATTTCTTTATCAGTATCAGTACTAAATCTATTTATGGCTACGACTATATTTAGTCCATAGATATTCTTTAAATTATTAATATGTTTATATAAATTATTCATTCCTTTTTCTAGGTATTCTATGCTCTCTTTTGTTATTTCTTCTTTAGGCATACCTCCATGATATTTTAAAGATCTAACTGTGGCTACTAGTACTATGACGTTAGGATGAGTACTTATATTTCTACATTTTATATTTAAGAATTTTTCTGCCCCTAGATCTGCTCCAAAACCTGCTTCTGTTACAGTGATATCTCCTAGTGACATAGCTATATTTGTTGCTATTATACTATTACATCCATGGGCAATATTAGCAAATGGTCCCCCATGAATTAAGGCAGGATTCCCTTCAAGCGTCTGTACTAAATTTGGTTTTATAGCATCTTTTAATAAAACAGTCATTGCTCCTTCTACTTTTAAATCTTTTGCCTTTACTTCCTTACCATCTTTATTATATCCAATAACTATATTTCCTAATCTTCTTTTTAAATCATCTAAATCTTTACTTAGACATAAAATAGCCATAATTTCACTAGCGGCAGTTATGTCAAAACCATCTATTCTTTGTTTTATTTTAGATTCATTTGATAACCCTGTTTTTATAACTCTTAACTGCCTATCATTTAAATCTAAGCATCTTTTAAATGTCACTCTATCAATATTTAAATTATTACCTTGATAAATATGATTATCTATTACTGAACATAGTAAGTTATTTGCAGTGGTTATGGCATGAAAATCTCCAGTGAAATGCAAATTTATATCTTCCATAGGAATAACTTGTGCGTATCCACCACCTGTTGCTCCTCCTTTAACACCAAATACTGGTCCTAATGATGGTTCTCTTAAGGCTAGTATACTTTTCTTACCTAACTTACATAAGGCATCAGATAATGATATAGATACTGTTGTTTTTCCTTCCCCCATTGGAGTGGGATTAATTGCTGTTACTAATATTAATTTACTTTTTTTATTATTATTTAGTAAGTCTAATGATACTTTGGCTTTATTCTTTCCATATAATTCTATTTTATCTTCTATTCCAAGTTCTTTGGCTACCTCAGTAATATCTTTTGGAATAATTCTTCTTGCTATTTCAATATCAGTCATATTGGTCATCTCCTCATACAATATTCTTTTATTTTATTATCCTTTATATATGGCTCTATAATCAATTTAAAGTAGCTACTTACTACTCTATGATTACCATCATCAAATAATTGTAGATTTATTAATTCCTCTAATTTATTATTTATTTCTAATTTGACTTCTTCATAATTAATATATTCTAATAAACTATAAATATCAAACATTATCTTCTCAGCTATTTTGATAACTTCTTCATCTACTCTTTTAGAAAAAGTTCCTGCATTAAAATAGATATCTCCAAAAAGAAAGTTGTGTATTTTTCTTAAGTATTCTAATCCTATTACTTTTTCGTTAAAAGTAAATCTACTATCAAGAATACTCATTTTATATTCTACTATTTTTCTTTCTATGTTTTCAATATCAAATTCATTACTTATACCCAATTTATTCATATTATACTGCCTCTTTGATATTATAACATACATTAATTTAAAAAGATAGTAACTTTTTTGTCACTATCTATATATTTATTTTAGCTTATTACCGCAAACGGTACAAAAGTTACCACCACTAGTTGGAGTTCCACAGTTAGGACAGAACTTTGGTCCTTCTTTTATTTCTTCATTTGATACTATTTTTTCTTCAGTAGTTTCTTCTTTTACTTCTTCTTTTTTGAAAAGACTGCCTGGTTCTGGTACTTCTCTTTCTTCTTTAGGAAGTGTATCATTATTTTGTACTGCTCCCATCATTGTAGCACCTGACTGCTGTGCCATATTCATTCCCATAAAGCCCATCATGGATCCACCGCTATTTGATGCTGCATTTTTCATAGCTTCCGCACTGGCATTTGCCATAAGTCCTGACTGAAGAGCACTATTTGAGAATATTGTAGCATCATCTATTTTTGATACTCTTTCCATTGACTTATCTGTTAAATTAATATCCGATATTGCAACATCTGATATTTTAACACCGTATTTTTCTACTAGATCTTTTTCTAATAAATTATTCATTTCAGTGGCAATATCAGTGTTATACATCCCAATATCTCCAAATGGTATTTTATGTTTTCTCATTACTACTGTTATAGCTTGAGTTAATTTTTCAACAAATTTACTCTTAAATTGATCTTCGAGAATATCACTATAGTAAATTGTATCTTTAGCATTTGAACCAATAACATTTTGAACAAGTACTGTTGGATTATCTATTTTTATAGCATATTCTCCAAAAAATGTTACTTCAAGCATTCCATATTTATCATCAGTTATTTTTCTTGGTTGTGGTGAACCAAACTTATTACCAGTAATAGCAAGTAAGTTTATATAGTAAACTCTTTGGTCATTGGCTGCTTCTCCACCAAAAGTTGTTCTCTTACCCATTTTCTTAATTGCATCTACTAATCCTTTTCCAAAACCGCCTTCAAAAACACTTGTTTCAGTTCCTTTATCGAAAGTGTATGTTCCTGCTTCTGCAGAAAATTCTAGTATTTTTCCATTTTCTATTACCATCATCGCAGTTCCTTCAGGTACAGCAATTGCACTTCCATTTGATATTATATTTTCTGTAGGGTTTTTATTTCCATCTCCATGATGTACTAATCCTCTTTGTACTAATACACCACCATCCATAGTTGGACATGTTACATACTCCTTAAACTGATCTCCTAAAGTAGAAGATGCAGATGTAGTAAAAGCTTTTATTAATCCCATATTATTTCCTCCTTATTTTTATTTATTATATCATATTTTTTATTCATTATATCATTTTTTATTTATAGTTTACATTTATTGACACTAATATATAATCATAATCTTCTAGATTAAAGATAGTATCACAGTATTCACATTTTCCTGCACGATTAACATCTATACTAGCTCCACATCCTGGGCACTTACGTACAAGGCCTACTTCTTTAGTATTTAATTTTTTTTCAAATCTTAAGATATTATTTTTTTCTATTCTTCTAGTATCATCTCCTGATACAAGATTTCCAGTATCTAAATCTATTATATAATCCATGTATCTTGATACTATTAATACTTCAATAACTTCTTTATTGTCAATAATATTTCTACTTATTACAGAAGTATTTTTAACATTTATTTCATCATACATCTGCCTTTTATTTGAACTAGATAACTCATTTATCTTAGTCATAAACATATTATATAAATCTTCACTTATGAAGTGTTTAACATCAGTTAAATCACCTTTCATAATACAAGTATATAATTTTACAAAGATATTATCTACTTTTGTTTTAAACATTGCTTCGTTAAAATCTTCCATATTTTTACCTTTCTAGAGTCTGCCCTAAAGACACTTTTTTACTCATTACATAATCTCCAGCATCTTTTACTAAAGTACTATCACAGTATGGACAAGTTGCAGAACTTACTATATCTACTGGTGCACCACAGTTAGGACATTTTTCTTCTTTCTTGTTATTAGATGCTGACTTAACAAATGATAATTTATATTTGATATTTATTTTGGCGTTATCTTTACCACGAACTACTTCACCTGTTGTTTCCTTTATTACATAATCATAACATCTTACATTTAAGTATGTATCAATGGTAATTACATCATTTTCTTTATAGATATCAATTATTTTAACATCAATAAGTTCAATATCCTTCATAATATTTTTTTGTTTTTTTAGTTTTAATGTTTCTAACTGACTACTATACATATTATATATTTCATCAGTTGTTAATTTTCTTATTGTTTCTGTATCAAAATTCATCCATGCTGTTTGAAGTTCTTTATATGTTTTAAATACTTTTGTTTTAAATTCATTGATGTTTAAATCTTTATCAATACTATGAATCTTTTCAATATCTATATCTTTATAGTTACCTACACTATTAGTTATATTAGAACTTCCTCCATTACCACCATTTCTATTATTTTTTGACTTTATAATTACGATAACGATAATAATTATTACTACTAAGGCGATAAATCCTCCCGATGTGCTACTGCCACTATAGGTTCCTGAAGAACTACTGGAAGATGACCAATCTGAATCACCCCAGTCACTTCCTGAATCCCATCCAGAATCGTAGTCTGAATCCCATCCAGAATCTGCTTGTACAGGCTTATAAATAGTACCAAAACCCATTAACAATGTAGCTAAAATTAATAATATTTTCTTTTTGATAATAATCACTACTCCTATCTAATTAAAGTATATCATTTATACTTTAAAATGTAAATTAATTAAATAATTTTTTCTATCAATTTTATCTTACTATAAAGTATTCATTATACCATTTAAGGAAACTATATACTGCCCATATTCTACGATAATTATCTTTTACTCTATTTTTATGTTCATCTAATATTCTTATTAAATAATCATTATTAAATAATTCTTTAGCTATATCAGTATTAAAAGTATTTTTTATTTCATTGTAAAAGTCATCTTCTCTTATCCATTCTCTAATTGGTACAGGAAATCCTAATTTCTTTTTCTTATAGGCATCATTTGGTATTACTTTCTTAGCAGCAGTTCTTAATGCTACTTTTGTAGTACCTTCTGATACTTTATATTTTTTTGGTAATATACTAGATATTTTAAATACATCTATATCAGTAAATGGTACTCTTGATTCTATAGAATGAGCCATAGTCATTTTATCTACAATTGTAAGAATATTATTACTAAGCCAATATCTTATATCTATAGCAAGCATTTTATTTAATTTATTATATCCTTTATATTCATCATATACTTCTTTTACAATATCTTTATTTTTAATATAATTATTACTTCTAAGTACATCTTTTAATTCATCATCATAATAAGTTCTATTAATACTAACATATGATTCTTCAAGGGACATACCTCTTCTTATGATATATCTGGTTATTTTATTTTTAGGAAGAATTTTACATATACTAGCAAGTGTTTTTCTTATAAATAAGGGAAGTTTAGTATAAATATTATCATCATAACTATTATATCCTCCAAAAAATTCGTCTGCTCCTTCACCTGATAATACTACTTTTACATCTTTACTTGCAAGTCTTGATAGAAAGTAAACTGCTATTGCACAACCATCTGCGGTTGGCTCATCCATGTGATAATAAACTTCAGGTATGGCTTTCATATATTCTTCTTTGGATATTTTTTCACTAATATTATTTATATTTAATTTATCTGTTAAATCTTTGGCATAATCTATCTCACTATATTTAGCTAGATCAAAACCTATTGTATAAGTTTTATCTGGTTTAGCAAGACTTACTAAATATGATGAATCTACTCCGCTAGAAAGAAATGAGCCTACTTCAACATCGCTTATTAGATGATGTTTTACTGAATCATCCATTACTTTGGATATTTCTTCTACTACTTCTTCAAAACTTTCTTTGGTATTAGAGAACTCTACTTTAAAGTATCTTTCAATATTTATCTTCTTAGTATTAACATTAATAGTCATAGAGTGTCCTCCTGGAAGTCTATAGACATTTTTAAAGAAAGTCTCATCAGTTGGAGTAAAACTAAATGTTAAATAAGGTCCTAATAATTCTTTATTTAATTCTTTCTTAAATTTTGGATGAACTAGAAAACTTTTTATTTCAGAGCCAAATAATATAACTTCTTTATTTTTGTAATAATATAATGGTTTTATTCCAAAATGATCTCTTGATATAAATATTTCATTCTTATTTTTATCATAAATTGCATAAGCAAACATACCTCTTAGTTTTTTAGGAAGTTCATGTCCCCATTTTTCATATCCATGTAATATTACTTCGGTATCTGATTCAGTTTGAAATTCATATTCAGATAATTCTTCTTTTAATTCTTTATAATTATATACTTCTCCATTATATATTATTAAGATACTCTTATCTTTATTATATATTGGCTGATTACCACCTTCAAGGTCTATTATGGATAATCTTCTTTGTCCTAAGGCAACATTATTATCAACATATATTCCTTCAGCATCAGGTCCACGATGTATTATCTTATTATTCATTTCTTTTATTAATTTATCTTTATTTTTTTCTTTACTTACTATTCCATTTATTCCACACATATTATACCTCACTTATATTTAGTATAACACAAAATAAAAGAAGTAAAAACTCTTTTACTTTCTCTTTACTTATTATTGACAATTATTATTTAATATTTTTATTCTTTATTAAATCTTTCTTTATATGAACAATGCTTACATATATCTAAATAACATTTTCTATTATTAAAATTAGTTATCGTATTATTTAATTTATTACTATTTAGAATATCTTCAAAAGTATCAGTATAAATATTACCTAAATTAGATATTCCTTCGCTATCTAAACAACAGATACTTACTGTACCATCAGAAAGTACTGCTAGCTGAGACTTACCTCCTAGACAATATCCTACTTCATTATAATAATTATTATTTAAACTAGGCCAAGTAAACTCATTATCTAAACTTAGATATACTTTATCTTTTAGTTTTACTCCATCGTATACTTCATTAATATTATAAATTTTTTTTAATACTTCTATATATTCTTTTGTTTTATTACTCATTTTATTATTATCTAAAGTCCAAAATCTATAACTGATGTATGAAGATAATTTATCAGCAGAATATATTATATCTTCAAGATAATTAGGTTTATTATTCTCGCTATGAAGTGATATATTTATTTGATAGATATTATCATATTTTTTTAATATATTTAATTTATCTTTTAAGAATACTCCATTTGTAGTTATACATACTTTTTTATTATACTCCTTTGATATATTTAGTATTTCATCTAAATAATGATGAGTAAGTGGTTCTCCCTTTACATGGAGATAGATATAATCTGTATATTTATCTATTTTACTTAGTATTATTTTAAATTCTTCAGGAGTTATTTCTTTCTTCTTTTTATTTGAAGTACTACAGAAAGAGCAGTTTAAATTACAGATATTAGTTATTTCTATATATATTCTTTTAAATCTCATTATTGCTCCTTGGTATTTTTCTTATAGTACTTACATATATTTTTTAGCTTACATGTACTACATTCTGGCCCTCTACTTTTACACTTATACCTACCAAAATGAACTAATTGATGATGAGTTTTACTCCATCTACTCTTTGGTATTTTCTTCATAAGTTTTTGTTCTACTTCGAGAACTGTATCATTTTCCTTAGCTAGTCCAAGACGCTTACTTACTCTATTTACATGAGTATCTACGGCGATAGATGGTTCATTAAATATAACTGATAAGAAAACATTTATAGTTTTTCTACCTACTCCTGGAAGGGTACTTAAATAATCTCTATCATTTGGTATTACTTTTATATTATCACTAATTAATTTAGTAGCTATTTCTTTAATAAAAATAGCTTTCTTTTTATATGTTCCTATTGGTTTAATAATTTTTTCAATATCATTAATGTTTGCTTTAGATAAATCTTCTATAGTAGGATATTCTTTAAATAATATTTTATTTACAGAGTTTACTCTCTTATCAGTAGTTTGTGCACTCATTACAATAGCTATTAATAATTCATAATCTTTAGTGTACTCGAGTTCACATTTGGGATTTGGATATAATTCATCTAAGTATTCTATAATAGTATTAATCATCATTTAACCAATCATAGTAAAAGACATCTTTTACTTCTTTCTTACTTTCTCTATATTTATTTTTTGCTTCTTGAATATCTTTTTTATTCTTATATCCTTTTTTTCTCCAGTCATATAGTATCTTTTCAATATACCTAAGACTTGTTACTCCATTATAGATAGCTTCTTTTAAACCTTCCATTATTAATTCGTGAGAAAAGCCATCATCTATCCATCCTTTTATTATTTGACATTCCATTGAAGATATTGGTCTACCAAATTCACTTTCAAAGATAGAAAAAATATCGCTATTGTCAAGTGTTTTTTCTTCTTTATTGTCTATTATTAAATTAATTATCTTCTTATATAATAAATCTAATGATATATATTCTTCACTTTTATTTTTTTCTTTTTCAACGGTAATAGATATAATCTTTTTTTCATTTAGACTATTTAGTAATTCCATTACTTTGAACTTGTCCATACCTAATTCTTCACTTAGTTCTAGTGGATTATATATTACTTTATCACCTTTATCCATAACAAATATTAATATTATTAATTCTTCTGGTGTAATGCCTAATCTTAAATAGTAATTAAATAAATATCTAGGTAATACTATTGGCTTTTCTTTTAGTATTTTTTCTATTTCATTCATTTGAACCTCCAAGAGTAGTAGTATATACTTCTTCATTTGTTTTTACATCAAAATATTTATATACTAATTTATTGTTTTCTTTTTTTCTTTCTTTATAATATAAATTATTTCTTATATATGTTAAATCTAAATTACTATCTATTAATTCGTTAGTATTAATACTATATATTTCTTCATAATTTAAATCTAACACTATCACTTTATCTTTATTTTTAATTATATAATAATTATTATCTTTATTTAGATATTCAATATTTTTAATACTTGTATTTTCATATATATTATCAAGTAATTTATTTTGATATTTATTATTCTCTATTACAGGATATATGATTATTCCTATTGGAAGAATGATTATAATTATTAAAATTATTATTAATATTTTCTTATTCATATTATCCTTCCTCCATATTGATTATACTATTTTTTTTATTCTTTGTGAATAGTTTTACTTCTTATTTTATATGAAGAAACATTAAAATTATCTTCATATAAAGTAAGTGTTGTATAACTAGTACTATCTATGGTATAAGAATCTATCCATACTCTAGATAGTTCATACATAAACTTATAATTAAACTTAGTATAAGAGTCATAAAAGACTACTAGTATATTATTATTTAATGTTATATAAAAATCTTTATCAATATTATATAAGTATATAAAATCACAATCTATGAAATTATCTCTATTTAATTCTTTTAGATATATGCAAAATTTTTTATTATTTATTATTATTTCTATCTTATCATTTATTTTAAATTCTATATCTTGTAATACTATATCATTTTTTAAAATATATTCTTCTTTATATTTTATATTATATTTAGTATTATTTATCTTTATTAGGTAGTCTACATCTTCACTAAATGAACTATTAGATAGTGGTAATAAATAATATATATTATCTTTATTTATAAAAAAAGTGGTACTATTATTTTCTTTTATAAATCTAATAGAATTGTCTTCAAGTATATTATAGTCTTCTTTATAGTCTTCTTTATAAGTACAACCTGTAATTAAAAATAATGTTATTATTAAATATATATATTTCATAGTAATTAGTATGTATTATTTTTTTCTTTAGTACTTAGTTTTAAGTAAATATGTGTTATTTAAACTAATATTAATATATTTTCTCATAGCAATGAAAGTATCTACTATTCTAAGACTCATTTTAACTGCTAGCTCACTTTTCAATATACCAGCAAGCATTGTAATTCCTTGTTCAGTGAATACTCTAGGTTTATTATATTTACTTCCTCTTTTTTCAATATTTTGGTCAAAATTTTTGACCAAAAAAAATCTACTTTCTTCCTCTGTTAATTTCCATGAATATCTTTCGGGAAATTTTTCTATGTTGTTTTTTACTGCTTGATTGATTTCTTTTGTTCCATTTTTACAGTTATATAGTTTTGCTAAGTCAGAGTCTAACATTACCTGTTTACCATTTATTTCATATATCATATTCTCTATTTTAATATCATCTTTTGTAATTATTTCATTCATACTAATTTGCCTCCCTTTTATCATGTTAATTTTTATATTATTATAAATATATGTTTATGTCAATACATAATTTTTAAAAGAGAGACTTACACTTAAGGCTCTCTTTTACTCCTTAAGACTAAAGTCTTAAGGAGATAAAAAATACCTATATTTCTATAAGTATTTATCTTTTATATATTTTGTTATTTCTTCTTTATCATTATTAATATTATTATTTAAGATATTTAATTCTATATCATCAAGTATATCTTTAATATATTTACCAGGAGTTTTATTTAATATCATACTTATTTCTTCACCAGTTATATTTATATCTTTTCTTGTTAGTATTGGTAAATTAGAATACATAGTACTTAATTTCTTTCTAGATATTCCTTTTATCTCAGCATATACTGTACATAAATATAAACCATATTTATATAATAAATAATTATCTATCTTATCATATTTTAATAGTTCTCTTAACTTAGTCATTTGTTCTTTCTCTACTTTAGTAAATGGATATATATTATCTACTTCTAGTTGACACCAAATACCTGTAAGATCAGTACACATAGTAATTGTAGCTAATTTATCTAAATCTAAAGCATTTGTAAGATTTAATTCTAATAATAATTTTCTTCCTCTTTCTTTATTTTTAGATAAAAATATTTTATCTAATTCTTCTTTTTTTCTATTTATTGAAAGATTTTTTAATAGGTAACTATACTTAGTTAAGAAATGTTTAGTTTTATTTTCTATATTGAAATCTAATATTGTAGCAAATCTAATACATCTAAGTATTCTAAGTGAATCTTCTTTTATTCTGTATCTTGGATTACCTACTGTCTTAAGTAATTTGTTATCTATATCACTTCTTATATTTAATATATCTAAAATGTTACCATCTTTATCTATACATAATGTATTTATGGTAAAATCTCTTCGTAATAAATCTTTTTTTATATCTTTAATATATTTTATTTTTACTGGTTTACGATTATCTTCGTACTTTATTTCTTTTCTAAATGTCGTAGTATCGAATTTATATCCTTTATAGGCTATTACTACTGAACCATATTGCATATCTGATACAATAACGTTATCAAATATTTCTAATATTTCTTTTGGAGTAGCACTGGTACATATATCAATATCGTTAGTTTTTCTTTTGAGGATAATATCTCTTACATATCCTCCAACTACATAGGATTCATAACCATGTTCATATAATATTTTTAATACTTCAAGTGCTTTTTCTTTCATAATACCTCCACTTATATTATATCAAATAGATAAGAAAAATGCAAAGTAACTATTATACTTTACACTTTTTATATTACTTATATTCTTTTATTTGCTTCTCTAACATACTTATAAAGTCATCAATACTTATGGTAGTAGTAGTTTCTTCTCCATATTTACGATAAGTAACTGTATTATTATCTCTTTCGTTGTTACCTAATACCAAAGTATAAGGTATTTTTTTCATTTGTGATTCTCTTATCTTATAACCCATTTTCTCATCACGAGAATCTAATTCTACTCTTAGTTCTTTTTCCTTTAATTTATTTAGTAAGTTAGTAGCATATTCTAAATGATATTCATTATTAACTGGAATAATATTAATTTGTACTGGACTAAGCCATAAAGGTAATGCACCTTTTGTTTCTTCAAGATAGAAGGCAATAAATCTATCAATAGAACCAAATACTGCTCTATGAAGAACAACAGGAGTCTTCTTACTTCCATCTTTATCAATATATGATAAATTAAATTTCATAGGTAAGCAAAAATCTATTTGACAAGTAGATATTGTTATCTCTGGACCTACTGCTGGTTTTACTTGAACATCTAGTTTAGGTCCGTAGAAGGCAGCTTCTCCAATTTTTTCTACATAGGGTACACCAATATCATCCATAACTTTTCTAAGTCTATCTTCAGCATTATTCCACATTTCATCATCTTGATGATATTTTACTTTATCTTCTGGATCACGAAGTGATAATTCAAATCTGTAATTTTTAATTCCTAATTCTTTATAACATTCTAGTATTAAATCTACTACTCCTTTAAATTCTTCTTCAATTTGATCTGGTGTACAGAAAATATGAGAATCATTTTGACAGAAAGATCGTAATCTTTCTATACCTTTTAAAGCTCCTGATGCTTCATATCTACAATCTCTTGCTATTTCTGCAATTCTTAAAGGTAAATCTTTATATGAATGTAAATCATGATCAAAAATCATCATATGATGAGGACAATTCATTGGTCTTAAAACATATTCTTCATCTTCTACTTCCATTATAGGAAACATAGCATCTTTATAATGTTCTAAATGACCACTAGTCTTATATAATTCTACATTTCCAAGAGGAGGTGTTAATACATGTTTATATCCTCTTTTAATTTCTTTATTTCTAATATAATTTTCTAGCCCATTCCATAATATAAAACCATTTGGTAAATACATTGGAAGTCCTTTACCAACTAAATCATCAATAAAATATATACCTAAATCTTTACCTATTTTTCTATGATCTCTATTCTTTCTTTCTTCTAATTCTTTCAAATAATTATTTAAATCTTCTTCATTTCTAAAACATACCCCATATATTCTCTGAAGCATTTTATTTTTAGCGTCACCTTTCCAATAAGCTCCTGAAAATTTAATTAATTTAAAATATTTTAATTCTTTTACTGTATCAACATGTGGTCCTCTACAAAGATCAGTAAAATCTCCTTGAGTATAGCAAGAAATGACTTGCTCATTTTCATCCATACGTGATATTAAATCAATCTTATATGGATCGTCTTTAAACATTTCTAATGCTTCTTCCTTAGATAGTTCATGTCTTACTATTCTCTTACCATCTTTAGAAATTTTCTTCATTTCTTTTTCTATTTTAGGTAAGTCTTCTTCAGTTATGACATTATCACCTAAATCAATATCGTAATAAAATCCCTCTTCTATTACTGGTCCTACCCAAAACTTAGCATATGGATATAGGTGTTTTACTGCTTGAGCAAGTAAATGAGCACAAGAGTGATTTAATCTATTTAAATCTTCATTTTCTTTAATATTTATCATATTATCTATCTCCTTTTTTTATTTGATTTATTTTAATTTCTTTTTCTCATTTTCTTTTTATAATTTCTCTTTCCAGTTTCTTTTCTTTCATTATTCATCTGATGCACAAATGTTGATGTACATGTTCTATCATAAATAACTGCATCTAAACAGCTTACTGATGAACCTTCTAATTCTTTTCTTAATGTTATTAAATCTTCTAGTCCTAAGTTTGTTACATCTAAGTACCATTTTTCTTTTATTCCTTCATTTCTTGCATCTACTGGAATATAATTATTTTTCATTTTTAAAACCTCCTTTAATAAAAAAAGACCTTTTGAAGGAGAGAATATATCTCGGTACCATCCTTCTTTGGTCTTAATTTTGATAACGGTATTAACCGGAAATGTTTGCATTTCACTCAAAGGTAGTAATTATATATTTTTATTATTAGTTTACACCAAACACTAACTCTCTATAAATAAAATATATATAATCGTGTCCTTCTCTTTGCTTTCAAATATGTATTAATTATATGACTAAATATTTGTTTTGTCAATTATTTTTGTTTATTTTATCCACTTAAGTCTAAGATCTTAAGTGATGTAAGGAAGCCCTATGGTCTTCCTTACAAATATTTTTTTAATGTGTACGTCTTTAATTTTCTGGTATTACTTACTGTTTAAGACAAATGCTAGTTCTAAAGCTAATAGCATAACTTCTTTCTTTTTATCAATTTTTGTTAATCCATTTAAACTTCTTTCATCCCATTCAACACCATCTAAGTTATCACCAGCATAATAAAAAGTAAAATAGTCCATATTTAATCTTTGACAAACGGCCGCTATTGCAGTTCCTTCCATTTCTACACAAATAGCACCTCTTTGTTTAAAGTAGTCTATTTTTTTTGGAGTTTCTCTATAAAAAGCATCTGTAGTCCAGGTGTATCCTTTAGTATATGCAAAATTATATTTATTTAGTATCTTAATGAAATCATCTATATATTTAGGATTTATATCAACCATTTCACTAGAAGGAAGATAATGATAACTAGTTCCTTCATCTCTGAATCCTCTAGTAGGAATAATAATACTACAATCATCTATTTTAGAATCAAGAACTCCGCAGTTACCTATTATAATAACTTTTTTAACACCCTGGGCATGTAACTCTTCAATATCTGCACTGATCCAAGGACCACTTATACCGGCCATAAAAAATGTTAATTCTATATTTTTATACTTCAATATATAGATATTTCTTTCCATATTGGCACAAGAAATATAACCAACTTCTTTACAACTATACTTTTCTACAACATCAAAAAATGAATGTCTAGAGAATACTCCAACAGCAACTTTTGGTAAAATAATGTTTTCATCTTGACCTTCTCTAAATTTTATACCTGTTGGTTTTATAAATCCCTCTTCATCATAATATTTAATCATATCAATCACATCCTTCAAAATATTAATCTTATCTATTACTTCATTCCATGAACCTACTCTATCAACAATATCAGCATATTTATTCTCATCATCAAATAGTATTACTTTAATACAACTATTTTTTAATTTATTGTAATTATAGATACTATCGTCAATCATTATATCAATATTATGTTTCCTGCAATCACATACTTTATCTTTACTATTAATAATTATTTTATCCACTTTAATATTATATTTATCTAAATAATCATAAATAGTTTTATAAATATCAGATAAATAATTTTCACTTCTAGCAGTAATAATGTATATTTCGTGTTTCTCTTCTTTTAATTTATTAATTATTTCTTTAGCATTATCTTTAATTTTTGCATTGTTATATATTTTTTCTAAATTCTTTTCCAGAAATACGTCTTTATAATATTTCCATAATTCATCTTCATATATATTGTTCTCTAGTAAAAATTTATTTTGATACTTAATTAATTCTTCAGTAGTAGAACATATAGTATCATCCATATCAATACCTATTCTCATTTTAGACCTCCACATAATATTTTAAATTATTTATTTTACACTTAATACAATAAAAAGCACAAGAGATAACTATTCCATAAATGAATAGTGACTCCGTGCTTATTACTATAAACTCGTGTAGGTAATTTCACCCGAGATAGCTTTATATATCTCCTCACTTGCCTTAATTTTATAATTTATTTTATATTTTGTCAACACATTTTTTTGATATTTTTCATCAATAATATTAAAGTATAAAAATAAGTATTCTATTTCAAATAATGGCTCTTTATCAAAGTTATTGTCTAACAACACTATTTGACAAAGAACCAAAATTATTTACATACTCTATGATATTTTAACATGTTTTTAATTACTTTCTAACTAAAGTTTTTGGCTTACTAATAGATTTTTTATTTGAAAATACTGGACATAATACTTTGTCATATAAAACATCTAATTCGTGCAATGCTCTAGTTTCAGCAACATATAAAAGGTGCATATCATCCATATTATTTTCATCATACACATTGCTTGAAGCATCATTTATTAAAACTGCATCAAATTCTAAACCTTTGGACAATGCACTTGTTAATACAAATACACCACCGTTATACTCTACATCACTGGATTTTATATTGGTAATATCAATTCCATATTTACTTAAAGAATTATAAGTTTTCTCTGCTTCTTTATCGGTTTTACAAATAACTGCTACCGTTTTGTATCCTTTATCTAACCATTCTTTTATTTTGCCAATTTTATAATCATCAATTTTAGCAAAATCTTCAAATGATATTTCACCACCATGTCTTATTACCGGTTCAGCCTCATTCAAATTCATTTGTCTTAAAATCTTATTTGCATTATTTGTAATTTCAATAGTTGTTCTATAACTTTTATTTAAATTTAAAATTGAACAGTCATCATTAAATATTTCTGATGCTACACTTTCCCAATCTTTTATACCCCTGTAAGAATATATGGATTGTGCTAAATCACCATATATTGAAAACGTACTATTTGGAAAGGTTTCTTTAAGCACATCAAAATGAAACAAGCCATAATCTTGAGCTTCATCTATTACTATATGATTATATTGTTGATTACATCCACAAAGTAGATTGTTTATATGTAATAATGATGGAAGATCTTCAAAAGTAACTTTTCCTCTCTTTAATGTTTGTAATGTACTTTTTTGAAGTTTTAAAAGTTCAATGTCACTTAATTCGTTCGTATATTGCCCTAAATTGGCCACAAATAATTTATAAATATTTAATGGCCCTAATTGTAATTTTTTAAAATAATTTCTAAGTAATTTAACTCCATCTTTTTTTACTAAACTATCTAATGCTGTACTTTTTGAAACTGCTTCTTTTCTAATAGGATCATCTTTTGACAAACCACTTGTATATATTTGCCTGTATTTTTGATTTAAATTGCTATATATTTCATCAATATTATTTTTAAATTTTTCGACAAAATATCTACAAGCACTATCAAAATTTGGATAAGATTTGATACCTGAAAATAGTATTTTTTTTATTTCATCTGCACTATATATTTCTTCACCATCAATTTTAAATCCTTCTAATACAATACCATTTGATAAATAATCACTCATAAAGCAATCAATTATTTTTTTATAATCAAGCGAAGTTTTAAATGCTTGTATTTTTTTATACTCTTCTTGTTCCTTATTTTGATTAAATATTGTATTTTGAGTATCTAATGTTAATTTTTCATTTGTAAGACTATTTATTAAATCGATATAAGTTTGTTGCTCAACTGGTTCAGTCTCCAATTCTGGTAAAATAGATGATATATAATTTAAGAAGTATCGATTTGGGCCTATTACTAAAAATTGACTTGAATTTATTTTCTTCTCTAAATTAAATACTAAATATGCAATTCTATGTAAAGCTACAGAAGTTTTTCCAGAACCAGCCACACCTTGTACTATAATATTTTCTGAAATAGGTCTTCTAATTATTTCATTTTGTTCTTTTTGTATTGATGCTATAATTGTTTTCATCTTATTATCCGCATTAACATTTAAATATGGTTGTAATAACTCATCATTGCTTACTAAACTTGTATCTAATACATCTACTAGTCTACCATCTTCAATAATAATTTGGCGTTTTAGTTTTAAATCTCCATGTACTAATCCAGATGGTGCCTCATAACTAACTCTACCTAAACCACTATCGTAATATAAACTACATATTGGAGTTCTCCAATCTGTTGTTACATTTTCATTATTCTTACCATGAATTGTTGTTTTTCCAATATATATTTTTGCTACATTATTACTACCATCAGAAAGAAAGTCAATTCTACCAAAATATGGTTTCTTTTCCGACAATTCTAACTTTCTAAGTTGAGTTGCTTGAGTTGACATTAAGCCTTCAACTAAGAAAGTATCTCCTTGCAATACATTAGTGTATCTTTTAGGAATCTCATGCATTTCTTTTTTGCAATATTCTTTTTCCTCTTCTAGACTTTCTTTTACATATTTTAAATATTCTTTTTCTTCATTAAAAATATTTCCCATTTTTCTTTTCCCCCTAACCTAATAACTAATTGTTATTCAACAATTCTTCCATTAAAACATTAGTTATTTTTTCTGCATTTTCAAATAAATATTTACATAAACTTGTTCTGAAAAATGCAAAATCCAATAAGCTTGTTTTAGAATTATCAGCTATATATTGTTTATATCCAAATGTACTTCCAAGAAGTTGAACTAAATATAAATATGACATAAATTTGAAATCATACTTATTTAACTCTATATAGTTAGTAAATCTTTTTACATATTGAACTAAATTATCAATATCAATTTTTCCTTTTTTTGCTTTTGGATCTATATAACTATAAGATCTTATTACTTCCCACACAATTGGCATTTTACATGCTGACACAAAATCAATTATTGCATTTATCTTGCCATCTTTATACATAAACTGTAACACACTATAATCACCATGGGTATTCATAACAGTTAATTTATCCATATCTCTGAAATCTAAATTATCCCTTACATATTCTAACATAAAAATTTTATCCGTTAAATCTCTATATATCTGTGGATAAGTATCTGCAGATACTTTTTGTAATAATTTCTGTTGTTTTTCTATACTTTCATTAATTGTTTCTTTTGAATACCAACTTGATACATCATTACTAGGTAATTCAATTTTTAATGTCTCAAGACTCTTAATAATCTTACCTAAATATTCAGCAGACTCTAAAATTTGATCATAATTACCAGTATTTGATTCCATTGTATAACCATCAATAAACTTTTGCATTATCACAATTCTATTTTCATATACAAAACTATATTCACCAGATATTGTTTTTACATACTCTGGGACTGGAATATCATCTTCTTTTAAGTGATTGATTATAATTATTTCTTTATCAATCTCTTCCTTTGTATATTTTGTTTGAAATTCTTTAAATATATATTTATTTGCATTCAAAGAATATAAATTGGCACTACCACGATTTAATTTTTCAACTTGATAAACATCAATGTTATAAATATTTTTTACTACCTCTATTATTTTTTCATTTGTAAAAACAGTTTCTTCAATCACTTCAATACCTCCTTTATCTTTCTTATGATATTTTCTGGATCTCCTCTAACATTATAAAATGGTATATTAACTTTTGATAACCATTTATATACTTTTATTCTATCAATATTTAACATAATTGGTTTTGTAAACAATGGTATATCTGAATGCCATGTACAAAATTTAAACATTTTTTTAATTATATGGTCTTTATTATTTACTAAATCAAAACTCAACTTCCCTTCATCACAAATCCCAACTATATTTATAATAAGCTTAATTTCTATTTCAGAATTGTTACTTTTTAAAATTAGTTCATTATTTGTATCAATCTTCATATATTGTGAACCCCGTTTTAACATTATTTTATTTTTTATATAATACAAATGAGTTTGATCTGCCGACACTACCTCCATATTATTTTTTAATGCTTTTAGACATAAAGTTGTCTTACCAGAATTGAAATCTCCAACCACCAAAATACCTGTATTATTATACCACAAAACTGCCGAATGTAAAAGTATATTGGACTCGTTTAATATTGTATTTGCAAGTGCATTATAAAATAAGGGATATAAATCCGTATGTTTTATCACTCCATTAATACTTTTATCAACTCCATCTATATTCCATATTATTTTATTTTTATAAATTTTAATGTAAAAATCATATTTACTTGATAATATAACATTATAAACACTCAACCATTTTTCTATTTGTTTACAATATCCTTCAACTTCACAATAAACATACAATTTCCTTTTGTTTATGACATAAGTACAATTTATCATCTTTTCATTCCTCTTTTCAAAGTGTGCTGTAAACATTCCGCACAAGAATAAAAAGTTTCAAATTTAGGAAGATAGTCCAAATCTTTATTGTTATCAAAGCAACTTCCAACAATAAATCCATTGTATCTTTTTATCATATCCAAATCATTTGGACCATCACCTATAGTATATATTTCTTCATCTGATAAATTCAATTCATTTTTAACAATTTCTATTGTTTTTATCTTATTTGATAATGTAAAAATATGAATAGCATATTTGTTATTACCTTCTGTACAATAATCAACATTTGGAGAGGACAAAAGCATATTTACTACTTGTCGCCTGACTTTTTGTTCCTCAACTAAATGAATTAAATATTCAGTAGGATTATTGGGTGTTAAGATACCATATTCATCTAATGGATCTATTCCAAGTATTTGATCATAAAATGGTTTTAAATCAATTATTATTTTTGAATCAATATTTGTTTTAAAAATAATTTTAAAATCTCCATCAAATAGAATATTACCATTTGCGCATGACATATAATTGAACGGAACATCAAATTTATCAATTTCTTCTCTTATGGATTTATATAATCTTCCTGTAGAAATCATAATTTTAGTTTCATCATTAAGAAAGAATTTTAACATGTCTGTGTTCTTCTTCATATTTTCTATACTATCATCTTTTTTCAATGTTCCATCGTAATCAGAAACAATTAAGGCACTCATAGATATCACCTCACTTACATCAATATTTAAATATTTCAATAAAATTTGATTTTTGTTTTTTTATTTCATTTAACTTTTCTTCTGAAAAAGTATATTCATTTATAAAATCTTTTAAAAATTTTTTATTTTTATTAATTTTTAAAATTTTTTCAAACATATATTGTCTGTTTTTGCTATCTATTCCGTTTAACTCGTGTCCACCTACTACAACTAAATTTTTACGATTAATTGTTAATGGAGATATTAAGTATTTATCATCTCTAGCAGTGCTTAAAATAATAATCATACTATTGAAATTAGCATAGTCAAATATATTTTTTAAAACTGAGGAATCTCCTGTAGTATCAATATAAGTATTATATTGATAGCTATGATTTAATTCAGAAATTATATTTATATCAACGTTATATTGTAACTTTATTAATTTTAATAAATTTAAAATTTTATCATTTTTACTTCTAACATAAATAGAAATATTTTTAAATTTATTATCCAATAAATACATTAAGCAACTTAATCCAATATTTCCTAATCCTAATATTAAAATATTATCATTAATCCTGTATTTGATTCTTTCAAAAGTTAAAGCTGTTATTAATTGAAATCTAGAAAAAACAATATTCTCTATATCATAACAAGATTTAGCTGTTAAATAGCCCGTATTTAAAATTGCCTCTTTTACATTGTGATCAACATTTAAAATATATCTATTTGAATCATATATTTTACTAATGGCCATATACCCACAATTATTATATTTTTCAGTACCGCGACTTACTATGCTATACTCTATAGATACTTTTTGCATTTCTATTTCCTCCTCAAATAATATTTTAATATATTCCCCTCCAATTTATTAGCATTAACTTCTCTAGAAAATGTTTCATATTTGAATAGTGGATATAAGTTATTAATTTTTAAATAATCTCCAAAAGAAAAATTTTTATCTTTTCCATACATATCTAATTTAAGCATAATATCTTTAAATGAAATATTTAAAGTTTCCAAAAAAATATTTTCTTTACTTAAATTAACAAAGTTAACAGTTGATATAGGAGCATGCCAAACCCATTCTGTTTCAAATAAATTAACAAATTCTGAAATATCAAATCTAATTTTATTGCTTTCATATTTTGATGTCTTGGTTGCAATCTCTAAATTTATTTTTTCACTTTTTAATTGATAGAACAAATCTTTATCAAATGTGATATCATATGGCAATCCAAAAGCATACCATTTATCATTTTTTTTACCAACAAATGTTATATCGTTTGATATTGGATAAGCATTATCTAAGAGAACAGAAGTTAATAATGCTGTAGATTTTCCACTATTTTTTTTACCAAAAAATAGTATAGCTTCATCATTTTTCATTATACAGGAGGCATGAATAGGAAAGAATTTTTTCTCTAACAATTTTCTAATTAGCAATTCAGTTATTAGTCTAATCAGAATTTTACTATCATAATCATCTCGACAGAGTATATCTATTTTATTTTTTTCTCTTATTATTATGTTTTCACATGAATATTTTTGTCTAGGAGAATAAGAAATAATTTTTTCACCAACTTGATTAACAATATACATTGCATTCCGAAAAGGATAAACCTTTATTCCTTCACTCATTTCAGGAAAAGAAACAAAATTTTTATAATAAATTTCAAAATCATAATAACTGCTTTTCTTTGCATTAACAAATCTTTTTGATATATCCATTAATGTCTCTTGCGGTGCATGAATTTTTAAATTTATTAAATCACCTATATTGATAACATTTGTCATGGCTTAAACACCTACCTATTCTTATTTTTTCTTTCTAATAAATTATTACAATATAAATTCATAACATTAGAAAATGAACTTATATTGATAATATTAGGATTTAATGTTCCTTTATTAAAGTATGAATAAGTAGCATCAATGAAATAAGTAAAATTATCATCTTCTTTTATAACTTCATTATATATAATTTTGCCATTATAATATACACTCATATTCGCAGGTTTTATTAATTTTAATTCATTTGAGTATATTGCGTAGTTTCCTTCTATTGTATAACCGTCTTTCGTACAAATAATAATTCTTTTTTGTACAATAATTGATGTCAGATTACTTTCATATATAATATTTATATCGTTGTACTTTGATATTATCAACCCATATCCATGATTTTCTAACGACACATTATCTATTTTTAAGTCTCGCGAGCAAGTAATATTGTTATAAATATTACTAGGATTATTTAAGAAATATTGTGTTAAATATATTTGATGTGGAATTTCAATTTCATAATTTAATGTTACATCTTTACTATAGCCTCTACCAGCTAAACTTTCTGAAATCCTGTTTTTAGAAAAATTAGTATATATCAAATCTACTTCTTTATTATTTTCATCTAAATATTTTTTTATAATTCGTGTGAGTTTGGAAAACAAATAGTTTTCAACCATTACTATATTCATATTATTTAATTCTGTTGCTTTTTGTTCATCTATTACAAAAGGTTTTTCAACTAATATATCTTTTATTCCTAATTTTTTGCAATTCTTTATGATTGTCAAAAATTCACTTTTTGGTGTGCATATATCTACTATAAAATTATTGATTTTTAAATCATTAGATTTTATACATTCTTGTATAGTAGAATATATCCTATTGTTTGAAATATAATTACTATGATTTTTTATATCTACAAAAAATATTTTTCCTTTTTGCTTTAATTTATTATAAGAATTATAGTGAAGTAAAGCAGCTTTTCCAGTACCAACTATTATAATATCTTTCATTTTTTCCTCCTAAAAAGAAACTTTTTTAATATCTGAGACTTTTTCTTTAGTAATAAAATATTTTTCTCTAAATATTTTTTTATAAATTTTTATACCATTTTTAGGGCCCAAAATATTAATAGAATATTTTAATTTTTTATTATATTCTAAAATATTCTTTATCATGTTTCTATTTTTTTTATACCAATCAAGTATAAGTTTTTTTTCTTCTGGCAGTTCAAAATTGTTTAATTCCCCTAAAACATTTCTTATACAACGAGTTAAAGAAAAATATATATACTTTTTTTTATTAGTACAGTTTAAACTCCAGTTATAAGTTCTTTCAATAATTGATGTCAAATTCATTATATATGTGATATCCTTACTATCAGTAATTGAACCTTTTCTTTTTCTATAAACATATACATACTCATTTAGAAAGTTTAAACATTTAGAATAGTAGATAACTTTAGGAACCCATTCTTCATCCTCATATACCAAATTTTCTGGAAATATAATAGAATTATTTTTAAGCATATCTCTTTTATAAATAAATCTCCATGGCCTAGCACATATTTTATTATTAATTAAATCTTCCTCAGATAAATTTTGCCCATTTTGTAAAGAAAATTTTTCTATTTCAAAATAATTTTTATTATCAAAATATTTGATTGTGTTAAACAAAGTTAAATCATAATCATTTGCCCTCAAATAATTTATTATTTTAATTATGGCATCTTCCATTATATAATCATCGCCATCTATAAACATAATATAGGTTCCTTTTGCTTTTTCCAATCCAAAATTTCTTGAATTTGATATACCAGAGTGATTAATAGCATAGTATGAGCAATTTGATAAATTGTGAATTTCCTTTTCAATTATTTCGAAAGTGTTATCAGTTGAATGGTCATCAACGACTATTAATTCTGATTCCGGAGATAACTGATTTTTTATACTTTCTAAACATTGTTTCATATAATTTTCACAATTATATGTGTTAACAATAATACTTAATAATACATTTTTCATCTCTATCATCATCTAACATTTAAAATAATTTATTACAACCATTTACAAATTTACTAACAGTTTCTTTCCAACTATAGTTATATTTCTGTTCAATATAAACTTTGGTGTATACTAATGACTTTGCCTTTAACATAGCATTGTATAAACCATTTTCAGAATCAAAATTATATGTTATCAATTGCTCCTTACAAATTAATTCTTCAATTATGTCACTTTTTGGTGAAATGCATTTGATTCCTGTTTTAGCAATATTTATATAGTTTGAAGGGAAAAAACCATATTTAAATGCTGGAAACTTTAAATCATAAATACTTATAAAAACATCTGTAATCTTTGATAATTCTTTCCAATCATTTTTATCAATAAAACTATCTATGTGTATTATATTTTCTTTATTACCTATTAAATGTTCAATATTTACATTGGCATTTTTGGGTTCTCTTCCAGCGATAATTAAACGACAATTATCCATTTTTTCAAACGATTCTATTACTTGATCAATCATTTTATATTTATATATATTACCTATAAAGGTAAATGTAAAATTTTTACTTTTTTTAATTTCTTTCACTTTAGGATTTACATAATTATTATTTAATTTGTTTATTCCAATACCATGATTTATTGCATCAATACCAAAATATCTCTTTATGCTTTTTTTCATATATTCGGATACTGTAAATACTAAATCACACCTTTTTATGAATTCATTTGTTACACATTCATCTATATAACTTAATTCTCTATCTATTGGAAAAAAATTATGAAGCGTCCAAACTATTTTCCATCCTTTTTGTTTCAAACAATCAATATTGCTTAAAAATTTATTAGCAGTTTCAGCATTATTATAAAATCTTTTTAATCTATTAAAATAAATTATGCCTTTATTTACTTTTTCTTCTAAAGGTAATTCTGGATTTATAACATATTCATAATTTTCATAAGCATTTAACTCTGAGCAAAAATTATAAAAATATGGACTAGGGTGATCTATTCCAGCATGTAATATCCAAATCTTTATCTTGTCTTTTCCCATTTTTCGACCTTTACCTTTACCTCTTCAATCATATATCCTATATCTTCAAATTTATGAGCATCTGATGAATAAACATAGTTTACATTATTTTTTTTCATCATTTCCAACATATAATAAAGCTGTTTATCATCCCATCTTGACCTATCACTTGTATTTATTTCTATCAAAATTTTCTTTTTATTACATATAGTTAAAATTTTTTCAAATAAATTATCATACATATTGTATTGATCTGTTTTTTTTATGTGTGCTATTACATTTATCTCATAATTATTTATCATATCAATTATTGCTTCTAAATATTTTCCGTAATTATCAAATTTTATACTATGAATAGCCCCAACAATCCAATCAAATTTTCCATAATTTAAGATATCAAATGTTTCATTTCTGAATTCCAAATTATTTGAATAATCTATTTCAATACCTTTTAATATTTCTATCTTATTAGCCAAATTGCTTAATCTAAATTCAGAAATTTTTTTATCTAATTGGTTTATTGCATCTTTTGTAGAAAGAGCTGGTTTATGCTTAATAGAAATTCTATTACCATGGTCTAAGAAAACAGCCTTTTTTATACCGCAGTCAATACATTTTTTTACATACATATCAAATAATTTTTGATTGTATAGAGCTTCTTTTAAATGAATGTGCATATCTTCCATATTTAATATTTTCTCCTTTTTAGTTCTGCCTCAAAAGAACTTGGCCATAAACATCCTTTGCAATTTTCGACATCTTTTTCTCTTTCTAAATAAAATTCATCTAATCTCTCTTTTAAGTTGAAAATTGTAAATTCTTTATTTACATTACCAATTTTATCGCAACAACATACAAGTTTTCCATCGGAATCAATCCTTAATTCTGATAAACCATTGCATTTCCAATCTAAATTTTTGATATGCTTTTTTGAATTTTCTAAAAATTCTATAGAATTTTTAATTTTAAAACCATAATTTTTCATATCTATAATTTTATCTATTGTATCTATATAATTTCTTATATCTTCATTTGTTATGAAAGCAAATTTTTCATTATTCTTTCTATGATCAAATGTTCCCTCATTTCCCCAGTGAAATGGTAAAATATAAGTGTTAACACCTTTTTCATTCATATGTTTTATTAAATCTATTACTGAATTTACATTTTTCTTATTTAAAACAGTATAATTTGTTATGTTAGGATTATCATAATTGCAATTTAGATATTCAATTAAATTCAAACCATTCTTTGCCTTCAATGGACTAATAGAATTTTTAAGATCTAAATTATCAATACTGACTCCTAATGAACTTAATCCATTTTCAAATAATTGTCTTACCAAGTCAAAATTGCCAAAAGCATTAGTAGTTAAATTACAAGTTAGTTTTGCTTGTTTTGATATATACTCAACAAGTTCAATTATATTTGGATATAAAGTGGGTTCACCACCTAATATAACTATTTCTCTAGCCCCCAAATCTTTAATAATATCTACTGCCTTTTTCCATTCGCTTAAAGTTAAATCCTTACGCACAGTATTTTGAATATTGCAATACATACATTTCATATTACATTGTCTTGTTAATCTAATTCCAGCATTCACTATTTTATTATCCATTATTATTTCCTCCTAATGACTAATATTTAATATTTGAATTAAATTTATCAGTTGTATCAATACAAGATTTAAAATCATAAATAGAAGTTTCTTTGTTTACATTAATATTATTAAAATTGTATTTTTTAATAATATCCCATTCAGTAGCAATTATAATGATTTCACATCCAGATATACATTGACTTATATCATCATAGTATTTTACTTTATCACCATAAATTTTTTTATATGAATTAACTCCCTTTGGATCATATACATTAATTTTAGCTTTATTTTTTAGTAATTTTTTTGTTAAATATATAGAACAAGAATTTCTAATATCACCAGTATTAGCTTTAAAAGTAACTCCTAAAATAGCAACTTTTATATTTTTTAATTTTGAAAAATCATGTTTTATAACATTAAAACATTTTTTTAATTGTAAATTGTTTATTTCTATAGTTGATTTAACTAATTACAATGTTGAATTTTTAGACTCTGAAAATTTTAATATTGCATTAGTATCCTTCGGTAAACAAGATCCTCCATAGCCAATGCCATATTTGAAATACTTTTCTCCAATTCTTTCATCATATTTAACTCCATTAATTACATTTCCAATATTTACACCAATAGAATTACATAAATTGCTTATCTCATTAATAAATGATATTCTCATTGCTAAATATGAATTTGCGACAAATTTAACCATTTCGGCATCTTTTGTATTCATTGCTATTATAGGAATTTCTACATTATAATATTTTTCGAATCTTTTATACAAACTTAGAATTCTTTTCATTGATTTTTCGTTATCTGATCCTATGACAATTCTTTTAGCCCCTATAAAATCATCTATAGCAGTTTCCTGTGATAGAAATTCAGGATTATGAACTACAGAAAAGTTTGTTTTTTTACTAATAAAATCACAAGTCCCTGGTAGAACTGTAGAGCGAATGCATATAGTTGTTAATTTATCATGTTTAACATACTTTTTTATAGTTTGTACAGAATTCATAATTTCTGAAACATCTAAATAGTTTTTAGAATTTAAAGGTGTTCCCACACATACAAAAAGGTGTTCCCACACATACAAAAAAGCGGAGTACGAAAAACAGATGTCTGCTCATTCGTCTCCCATAAAGATTTCAATAATATATAGCTTCGCTTCGAGCAAACAACTCAAGACTTGTTTGATATTATATGATAATAATTTATAAAAGTCAATACTTCTAGTAGAATGATAGTATAAAAATGTACAGAAAAGAATTTTTCTCTTGAAATTCACACTTTTTTGATATTTTTTACCAAAATATTAAAATCGAAAATAAGTATTCTATTTCAAATACTTATTTATCTTTTCTATTAAATCATCTTTATCTATTGGTTTTAGTATATAGTCAGTAAATCCACTCTCTTTATATTCTTCTGTATATGGTATACTTTTATTTTTAGTAAGTAATATAACTGGGGTACTAAAGTTCTTGATATTTTTTAATTTTTTCATTACTACTTCTCCACTTATGTATGGCATTTCTTCATCTAAGAGAATTAAATTATATTTAGATCCTTTTCTTATTTTATCTAATGCTATCTTACCAGTACTTTCAGTATCTATATTAATATTACATTTACTTAATATTTTAGTAATTATTTTTATACTAGAAGGATTATCATCTACTATTAATATTTTTTTATCATCTAAATAATTATTATATTTATCTTCTTCTTTAGATGTATCTATTTTTTGATCTAATATTATGGTAACAATAGTACCTTTATTATATTCACTACTTATAAGTAGATTACCTCCGAGTAAATTAATTATTTTTCTTGCTCCATATAAGCTATCTTCTTTATCAGGATGTTTATTAATACATTTATCTATGTCTTCAGCTTTTATTCCAATACCAGAGTCTTCTATTTTGATTATTAATCTTGCTATATCATGTTTGAATATAGTATTTACAGATAATTCTACAAATCCTTTTTCTGTATATTTATATGAATTATCTAGTATAGTATTTAAAACATGTTTTAGATTTATATTATCTCCATATAAACTATCAGGAAGATTACTATCTATATTGAATCTAAAACTTATATTTTTATCACTAAATTTAGTTTTATTTTTAGTTACTATCTCTTTTAGTAATAATTTAATGTTGTATTTAGTTTTTACTGTCCTTATATTAATATTATCTAACATATCTATATTATATATATCATTAGCCATACTATATAACTTATTATTAGAAGATATTATTTCTCTAGCAAAGAATCTATTTTCTTCAATGTTATTACTACTTAGTATTATCTCTGATGATTTATTTATATCACTAGCAATACTTTTTATATCACTCATCATATTATATATAAGCATACTTTTTTCTTCATTAGCAGAGTCTGCTAATTTCTTAGAAGTATGTATTTCTTCGAGTAATTTTTTATCTGGGTTTTCTATGGTAAAATACATTATTACAGTAATGAATGTTTCCATTGAAGTGGATAACAATAATTCTGGTATTGCTTTTTGAATAATCGTAATTAGTGTACCAGATAATAAATATATATAAATAGGAAGATATTTTTTACTTTTAATATTCCTAAAGTTTTTTATTAAACACATAGACATAAGAATTATTGATATGAAACTTGCTATGTAAACTATATTGGTGGCTTTTCCATAAGAGTAAATTACGTATCCATATTCATTATACTTAAACTCTACTGGTAAAACTATTATTAACAAAGCTATTATTATATCAAGTATTAAATACATATTTATTATTTTTTTCATATATTTCTTTAAATTATTTTTTTCTTCATTTGAAGATATTAAAAATACATATATGCCAAATATTGAACACCATACTATTAAATATATTAAATACAATTTATTTAATATCGTATAAAATTGTAAATGACTACTTGCATATCCCGCAAAAATGGTACAAAATATTTCAAGTGCTATTCCAATAAAATTAATTATTATTATTTTAGAATACACTCTATTTTCTGGTGTTTTTATCTTATCTTTAGAAAAATATGCTATCATTAAAAGAATACTATAAAATAAACTGGCTAACGTAAAAAATATTGTACTATTGATTTTCACACTAAACACCTCTTTACTCTATAGAGATTATAACATAAATAAAAAAGAAAAGAAAGTTTATTTTTTGCTTTCTTCTAGTTTTTTTATTCTTATTTTTTCTACTTGTTTATAATCCACTTTTCCTACTGAAGTAAGAGGTAACTCTTCTTCAAAAATAAAATCTTCTGGTTGTGAATTTGATGGTAATTTATCTTTACATAATTCTATTAATTCTTCTTTTATTTTTTTTAGTTCTTCTACTTTATCTTTTCTTGCCACTATATGTGCCTCGGGAGAAGCTCCATATTCTACACTTGGGATTGCTATAACACAACATTTTTCTACTTCAGGATGTCCCATAATTATCCCTTCAATATATGATGGATATAATTTGAATCCTCCATGTGGTATTAATCTTTTATATCTTCCCTCAAAGAATAGAAATCCATCTTCATCAATATAACCTATATCTTCTGAATGTATCCATTCTTTTCCATCACTATGTAATCTTATAACTTTTGATTCTTCTTCATTATTGTTTAAATATCCAAGCATTTTAGTAGGACCAGTTATACAGATTTCTCCTTCTTCACCACATTTAAGTTCTTCATCTGTTCCAATTTTAAATATTCCATAGGTATTTAAAGGAAGGGGGATACCAAGACTACTTAACTTATTTACCCCATCTATTGTTGTTATGGATGAAGATGATAATTCTGTCATTCCATATCCTTTATCAACAAGTGCACTACTTTTGTGTATATGTAAAAAATTATTTGTATTAACTTCTAAATCTTTAGAAAACGAATCACCACCAACACCCAAATGTTTAAGAAATGACCAATTCATAGAGTTAGTCTTTTTATCTTCGATAAAGTTTTCTACATAAGTAGGAACTGTTATAGTATGATTTGGCTTATATTTAATCATAAAGTCGGTAAACTCTTTTGGTGATAGTATAGGAGCAATAATGTTAGTCATTCCTAAACACATAGGCATATGAATTGTAACTACTATACCATAAGCTACAAATGGTACTATTCCATTTAGAAAAGTATCTCCTTTATTATAATTTGCTCCTAGATGCTCATACTGAATAGCCATTGCATTAAAGTTTTCATTACTTAATTTAACAGTTTTTGGTACACCTGTTGTGCCACCAGTATGTACATAGGCTGCGACAGTATTTTTTTTATATCTAGGATAATGTGGATAGTGATACTTAGTAGTTGTCATCATTTCATTCCAACTAATATATTTATCCTTATTTTTTATTTCTTCTATTTTAGTATAAAGTTCTGGATCTTCTTTTTTCTTCTTTTTTTCTATCAATTTATTAAATGGAAACAATACTGAGTTGAAAGGACTTAAAGTAATAATTCTCTCTACTAGTGAGTTAACTTCTTCATCTTCTAGTGCTTTATCAAACTCTGGTAAAAAGTTATCCATAACTAAAACAGTATCAGATTTTACTTCAGTTAGATATTTTCTTATTTGCTTATAATCACTTCTTACATCTATTAAATTAATAATAGTTCCTAGTTTATTTAAAGCATAAAATAGTATTTCTAATTCGGGATTTGCTACTGACATAACAGTTACTACATCACCTTCACTAATACCAAAATTATATAATCTTCTTGCTGCTTCATCAATTTTTTCTATGAATTCTTTAAAACTTATTTTTTTACCAAAATAATTAATTGCTGTAGTTTTTAAATTATCTTGATTTTTACTTACCATATATTGATAAGCTGTCATTTCTGGAATAATAGCAGTAAGTGCTTCCTTGGTATAATACTTCTGCCATGGTTTATCAATTGAAGCATATCCTGTAATAGTTTTATCTTTGTCTAAAACATAATTACCTTCCATTTTGTTATAAATATTAATATTTTTAGTATACATATGTTATACCTCCTTAACTAATTTTTTATGAAGACCTTAGGCTTCATAAAACCTCGAACAACAAAGTGTGAGAGGAATAATAATTATTTATTCTTAATATTATTAATTAATTTTATAGTCTCATTATAATCTTCATCTAATAGTTCTAATCTAAAAGATTTAATTCCAATACTTTTATAATATTCTATTTTATCTAAATAGTCAATATTTTTATAATGCATAATGTGTGTTAAACAGTTACTATGTAATATTCTATATTTATTTTTATTTATATCTTCTAGATAGTAAATATCCTCTTTATTACAAGGACATATATTTACTTCTTTTATAGGACAAGACTTAGTAAGCATTAGTTCTACTTTTCCATATACTAGTAGTTCTACTTTATCTTTAATATATTCTTCTAAATGATTATAATTTATTTCAGGTGATAAGGTTACTCTTTTGACATTATGATCAAGTAAGAACTTAATACTATAGTTATTTACGACATTTAAATAATAATCACTAATTAGATTTATATCACTATTTTTATATTTATTAATAGCTCCTAGTTCAGTAGCTAGAATATTTTTACTATTATAGTTATATTCATTTACTACTCTAGGTAATCTTAAATATACTTTATTATTATCTTTATAGATATTATATAAATCTTCATCTACATAGATTCTATCTACATTCATATCTATAGAAGCTTTAACTTGATCTTTAGTTCTAGCAAGTACTGATATTTCATAATTATAATCTTTATTTTCTTTATAATCTAATTTTATATTATTAATTATAATATTTCTCTTTACTTTAGTTCTTTCTATTATTAATTTATCTACTAATAATCTTCTTATATTATTTAAGTCTTTCATATTAACAAAGATATCTTTATTTATATCTATAATAATATTATTAATAATAAATGGTGTACCTCCTAGTTTGGATAATTTTTCTATTATTTCATTATTTGTAGTACTTCTATTAAGGGGAATATCTACTGGTACTTTATCTTTTACTATATTACCAGCTATATCACTAAAGGATATTTCTAGATAATTATCTTTTAATAGTACATTTATATTTATTAATATTTTCTTTTCTTCTACTGATAATATTTCTTTATCTAGATAATTACTTGATGTTTTTATTAAGGTATCTTTATCTTTAAGATTTATTTTATTATCTAAATAGATAATATCTCCAGTACTAGCTTTATTTATTAATAAATTTTTTTCATTATAGATAAAGTTAACTATCATACCTTTATTACTATTTTTAAATCTGATACCATCTTCTTGATATAGATCATTATATAGTTTAATTTTGATTTTTTTAGAGGTTACCTCTAGTACTTTACCTATTTCAAGTCCTTGATGATTTGAAGTAAATGTATTCATTACTTTATCACTAAATAGATAACCACTGGTAAAATTTCTATTAAATAGTATTTTTAAATTGTTTTCTTCTTTTTGATTAACTATTTGCCCGCTATTATTTTTATAATTATCTATTAATTTTCTATATATTCTTGTAACATAACCGACATAAGATGGTGATTTCATTCTACCTTCAATTTTAAAACTAACTATGTCAGATTCCATTAATTTATCAAAATTTTTGGTAGTATTTAACTCTTTGGTACTTAATAGATATTTATTTGAAGTATCTATGTATTTTCCATTTTTGATTAATTTATATGGTAATCTACAAGGCTGTGTACATTCTCCACGATTACCACTTCTATCACCATTCATACTACTAAAAAAGCAACATCCTGAGTATGAATTACATAATGCTCCATGTATGAATACTTCTTTTTCGATATCTACATTAATTTTTTCTATATCTTCTAGTGACATTTCTCTATCTAATACGACTCTAGTAACACCAAGATCTTTTAGTAATTTAATTCCTTCATTGTTATGATTATGAATTTGGGTTGAGGCGTGAATATCAATATTTGGAAATTTCTTTCTAACTAATGATATCATTCCAATATCTTGCATGATAAGAGCATCTACTCCTATTTGATATAGGTATTTTATGTAATCTAAAAACTCTTCTATTTCATTATTATATATTATGGTATTTACAGTAACATAAATTTTTACTCCATATAGATGGGCATAATTAGTGGCTTCAAGTAATTCTTCTTTATTAAAATTACCAGCATATGCTCTAGCACCAAAGGATTTTCCTCCTAGATATACGGCATCTGCTCCATTATTAATAGCGGATTTTAAACATTCTATGTTACCAGCAGGACTAAGTAGTTCTTTCATAGATATACACCTCTTCCCCATTATATCAAATTTTTAAATAAAAGAAAAGAAAAGAACATACCATCTGACAAATGGTATATTCTCAAGTTTAATGAATGACTACTTTTGATTATTGTCAGTTAATGAAAAGTAGCTTCTTATCTGATGAGTTTCTTCTCTCATACATATATGTATATCTAATAGTAAGATAAGAAATTAAAGTCTCTACTTTAATACCCATTAGTGACACTATCATATTAAGATACCAAATAAAACTTCTATTTGGGTAAATATACTGAACAAACTTCGTTTCTATATATTTACTATTAATATGTTTTAGTGTTTATCTATTAGATATCATAATTGTATAATATTTATATTTGTTTGTCAACTATTTTTTGACATTTTTTTCTTTTTCTTTTAAAACTTTTTCTAATATTTCTTTTATTTTTCTAAATCTATGATTTAATCCTGATTTGGTTATTTCTGTTCCTGTTTCTATTGATATGATACTAGCTAATTCTGACAATGAACTTTCTTTATATCTCATACGATACTCTACTACTTCTTTTAATTTATCATCTAAAGTATCAACCATATCTAATTCATATAATTTTTCAATATCTTTTACTTGTTTAGAAGCTGTTAGGAATATTTTATCAATATTGGCCTGCTCACAATTGTTAAGACGATTGGTCATATTTTTATGATCTCTATATATTCTTATATCTTCAAAGTACATTACTGCTGAAAAGGCTTTTATTACTCTTAAAAAATCACTTATTTTTTCTGCTTCTTTTATATAAACGGTATAATTTCTTTCTCTTTTGATTATTTTACTATTTAAATTATAGGTATTTAATAATTTATTTACAAATTCAGAATATTCTTTTGTATCTAAAACAAATTCTAAATGATATCTTGATGTTTTAGGATCATTTACTGATCCTGATACGAGAAATATTCCTCTTAGATAGGCTCTTAGGCTATCTTCATCTGATACTATATATTCTTTTGGTACTGATAAATATTTTCCATTATCCATTATTGATAAGTCTTCAAGTAATTCTTTAATATTTGTATTTATAGTTAATATATATGTAAATCCTTTACCTAGTTTTTTATTTCTTACTGTAATTTTAGGTGCTATACCATAGATATTCTTTATTAATTTGAAGCATCTTCTGGCTACTGAATTGTTTTCTAATGATAAGGTTATATTTTTATTTATATCTGCAGATATTCTAAATATTGCTGATAGTTCTGATATATCTTCTAATCTAGTGGTATTTAATCTTGTTACTTCTTCTTTTACAGTACTGGTAAAACTCATAGTATTCCTTCTTTCTTTTTTATTATATAATATTTTATAGAAAAAAGAAAGAAATTACTTATAATCTCTTTCTTGAATTAGGCTATTTACTGCTAGTATGGTTTTTTGTGGCATAACTTTTGTAAGTAAATAATTTGTTTTCATATTTGGTGGTATTATTATTAGTTTGTTTTGAAACATACCATCTATTGCATATTTGCTTGCATACTGACTAGTTAATGATGGTATATTGAATTTTACATTGGCTACATTATTGAAATTAGTTCTTACTGGTCCTGGACAAAATATTGATATTTTTACATTTGATTTATCTTTTTTTAATTCTTCATAGATAGCTAGTGATAAACTTACTATATAGTTTTTTGTAGCATAATATGTAGCCATATATGGTCCTGGCATAAAGCCTGCCATTGAAGCAACATTTAATATTCTTCCATAATTTCTTTTTACAAAATCTCTTAAAAATAATTTGGTTAGAATATGGTATGCTTTTATATTTAAGTCTATCATATTCATTTCTTTATCTAAATTTGTTTCAGTAAACTTACCAGCATCCCCAAAGCCAGCATTATTTATTAGAATATCTATTTGTTCATCTTTTACTTCTTTATATAGTTTTATACACTCTTCTTCTTTAGATAAATCATAACTATAAGTTTTTATTTTATTTTTATAATCTTTGAATTCTTTATCTAATTTTTTTTTATCTTTAGATACTAGATATAAATCAAAGTTATAAGTACTTAAATATCTAGCCATGTCACGACCCATTCCTGAAGAAGCTCCTGTTATTAGTATTTTCATTCTTTGTCCTTTCTATAAATAAAGAATAATCATTAACTGACTATTCTCCTTTTTCTAATTTTTTTATTACTTCTGTACATACAGATATTACTTTGTTTTTTAAATCATCTGCTATTCCTTCAAGAACAGGTGTTCCTTTTTCTTTAGCTAAATCTATTAATTCGTCTGCTTTTTTTTGTAACTCTTTAGCTTTCTTTTTAGCTATTTTTTCTACTTTTTCTTTATCTAGATCTTCTAATTCTTTCTTAATGTTATCTACTCTAACAGTAAATTCTTTTTTTATATCTTCTACTGTAAGCTTATCAACATCTTTCATAAAATCATCTAATTTTCTTTTAATATCGCGTCTTAAATCTGAACCTTTCTTTGGAGCAAATAATAATGCTAATCCTGCTCCTAGGGATGCTCCTAAAACAAACTTTCCAATTCCTTTTTTACTCATTTTTATTTTCCTTTCTCTTAGTTATTTTTTCAATTAATGTATAAATAATGTTAACAACTTTGTCTGTTATGAATGTAAACTTATTACTTACTGCAGATACTATAGAGAATACTCCATCTAATGCAGTAACTTTTTCAGTAATATTATCTACAATTTTATCTATTTTATGTACTGTAATTGTTAACTTTACAGTTAATACTATTAATGCTACCAATAAAATAGCACCTAATATATATAAAACTACTGGTAAAATTTCATTTACAGTCATTATTATTCATCTCCTTCATACATTGAATCAATTAAATTAAATATATCATTATCTTCTTTATTTTCTTCTTTTAATGGTATATCATCAGTAACATTAAGTGCTTCATCTATTGTTTTTTCTGGAGAAATTTTTTCAAATTCTTTAGTATCCTCTAGTTCTTTCTTCTTAGTAGTTCTTTTTGGAAGTTCTTCTTTTACTTCAATCTTTTCAGCTACTGATTCAGTATTGTTATGATTTACTATTTTTACATTACTATCATTTACTTCTACTTCTTTAGCATTAATAATTACATTAGATTTATCTTCTTTCTTAGGTATTTCATAATCAACACCAAAATCAAAATAATTATCTTCAGCCTCTTCTAAAGTAACATCTTTAGTATTATTATCAGTCATATCCGCTAGAAGATTATCATCATCTATAGTGGGAACTTTGTCAGCATTTTTTGTTATCTTTACTTCTTTATATAATTCACAATTTTCACAAAGGTTATTCCTAATGTCATCTGTTAGACTACCAAATGCTTTATTTCTAACTGTTTCAAAATCTACTTTTCTTGATGGTCTTTTTATTTCATATGAATTTTCATCTTGAACTTTTACTTCATCTTTAGTGTAATTCTTATCTAAAACTCCATATACTGGTGATATAACAGGAGTTGGTTTGAATTTTTTAGGTTTTGGTTCTTCTTTTTTAGTATATAGTTCTGCTACTTTCTTTTCTTTATCTAAAACATTTTTATTTCCATTATAGGTATTATAGTTATTAGAAGAATTACTTGTAAAATTCCTTACTACTGGTTCATCTTCGTCTAAGTCAATAGGAAATGAGAAATTATTACTTCTAGTTTTTATTATTTCTCTGTCACTAATAATATCTTTATCCTTCTCTTGTTCTCTTTGTTTTCTAATTTCTTCTCTTTTCTCTTCTTGCTCAATTTTATTTCGCATAAAAGTAGGAAGTTTGTGTTCTTCTTCATCTTTTTCTGTTTTTTCTAATTCTATTTCTTTTGTTTCCACTACTTCTTCTTCATCAGTGAATAAATCTTTTAGTTTATCAATAAATTTCATAGTCATATCTCCCTTTGTTAATATTCTGGTAAATCAGGAATAACTGTTTCCTCATCTACTACATATTCGCTTAAATACTCAGAAAATTTACTCTCAGTATTATCTGGCTTCTTTATTTTATATTCTTCTGCTGCTGATGAATAATATTCATCTTCAAGAATTTTCTCTATTAAATTTTCATTGTAGTCAATACTATTTAGTATAATCATACTATTTGCCATTACTTCTTTTATTTTTTCTTTTGGTACATGTGATTCTATTTTTGCATAATTATATACTATTTTAAGAAAATAATCATTATCATTTTTATCTATTATCACATATCCTATCTTTTCTCCACTACTTATCTTGTAATAAAAATCTTTACCTGTTTCATTATTAAAATTTAGTGGATTACGATAATAATAGCTTACAGCATCAACATATAAATACATATATACATCCTCATATTTTAATTTTTGATTGTAATCTTTATCATATATTTTTGATACTCCAATCGGTAAATAATATTTATACCCCATTGATACTGTATTAGTATTTATATTATTTTCTTCTATTACGTCGTCTATTATTACTTTATAATCTTCAATGTTATCTATTCTAGTACAACCAATGCATAATATTAATAATGCACATAGTATTAATACTTTTTTCATATTATACCTCTTCTACATTATAACAAAAAAAGGAGTAAAAAGAAATAGTTTTTTTGTATTTTGAAAAAAAAATATAGCCTTTTGACTATATTTCTTGCATAACAGTAATAATCATTGGTTTATTACCTGTTTCTTTAATTAAATATTTTGATAGTTCATCTCTTATAGAATTCTTTACTTTATTGTATTCTATATATCTAGAACTACTTGTATTTAATAGAATTATTTCTTCTGATATTCTCTTTATTTCTTTTATTAATTCATAAGAGTCTCTTACATAGACAAATCCTCTAGTAAGAACTTCTGGTCCTGATATTATTTCTTTAGTTTGTTTATTTAATGTAACAGAAATAATCATAATACCATTATCTGATAGTATTTCACGATCTTTTAATACCATTTCTCCTATGTCATCAGATGAATTACCATCTATTAAATTTGAACCACATGGTACTTTTTCAAATTCTTCTTTTAAATTACCATCTTCTAGTAAAACTACATTTCCATTTTCTTTTAATAGAATATTTTCTTTAGGTATACCTGATAGTTCTCCTATTTCAGCATTTAATACTTGATCTTTATATTCTCCTCTTATTGGAAAATAGTATTTTGGATTCATTAAGTTTATCATAGTCATCAAATCTTCTTTAGAAGCATGATGTGATAAATATTTATGTGAAGATAGAGTTACTACAGATGAGCCTATTTTAGATATTTCATCTAATAAGTGATAAAAAGTTTTTTCCCTGTTTTCAAATATAGGTGTTGCTAAAAAGATAGTATCTTCTTCAGTTAATTTAATAAATTTATCATACCCATTTATTATTTTCATTATATTATAATATGGTTTTTCTTTTTCATTGGCATTTAATATTACAACGTTTTTATCATTGATATTAGATAAATCACCTATTATATTTTTATCTACTTTCAAATATTTATTTTCAATAGCAGAATCAATTATATTTTTTAGTCTTTTACCCATTATTACTATTTTACGTTCTGTTTTTTCTACTTCATTAAATAATTCTTGAATACGATATAAGTGTGAATCTAATACATTGAATATTATTCTACCATCTGCTGTGTTTAAAGTTTCTTTTATTAAATCAGAAATTCTATGTCTTGGCGAAGTAAAACCTTCTATACCAGCATAACATGATTCTGTAAGAAGACATAAAACATTTTGTTTGCCTATATAGGCAAGTTTTCCAATATCTGTCTTATATGGTCCCTTCATTAATGGATCTATTACGAAATCTGATGCATAAAATATTACTCCATCATTTGTATATATAGCATAACCAAAATTATCAGGGGTAGAATGTGATAAATTAACTGGGAAAATTTTTATTTTTCCTATCTCTAATGGCACATTAGCTCTAATTTCTTTTAAACTACTAGAGTCAATATTATAAGTTTCAAATTCTTTTCTTATGATATCTAAAGTATATTTTGAAGCAAATACTGGTACTCCAATAAGATCTGGCATTATGTCAGGTAAAGCACCTATATTTTCTTCATGTCCATGGGTTAAAAATATTCCTTTTATTCTTTTTTTATTTTCTTTTAAATAATTTATGTTTGGTATTATATAGTCTATTCCTAAAGTAAATTCATCAGCGTATTTTAATCCTGCTTCAAAAACTAATAATTCTTTATCTACTTCAATAACAAACATATTTTTACCATTTTCATCTAGTCCTCCTAGTGAAAATAATTTTATTTTACTCAAATTAACTTCTCCTTTCTTTGTTAAGTAAAAGACTTTAATAATTATAGCAGATAATAATAAAAATTGCAAATTTTACAAAAATCTCACTTTGGTGAGATTTTAATATATTTTTATTATTTATAAGTTTTTTATTGTTTCTTTTATTTTCATAAGTAAGGTTGCTATATTAGCTCCATCTGTACCTCCACCTTGGGCAAATACTTTAGAACCCCCACCATTGCCTTTACAAGATATTGATAATTCTTTTATTATAGAACCACAATCTACTCTATTAGATGTTGTTTTTGCTATAAAGTTAACACTATTATCTTTATTTTGATTAGCTAGTAATATAAAACTATTATCTAACTGGTTACTTAATGCTGATACTATTTGTTTTAATGTAGATATATCATAATCATTAGTGATGCTTATTATAGTAGTAATACCATTTATTTCTTCTTTTATACTTAAGAAACTTGATAGATCACTTACTGATTTTTGATTTTTCTTAATAGTAAACTCTTTTTCTAATTCCTTTAAATTTTCTTTTAAATTTTCTAATTCATTTTTATTTGTTATAATATCTTTATAACTTGTAGGAGTATCATTTGCTATATTGAAATTAAATTTTAAATCAATATTTAATTCTTTAGCATTTATAACTATCTTTTTGGCTTTATCTAATAGTTTTAGCATTTGTTCATTATATTTAGATACTTCTTCACTTAATACTTCTGTTATATTGGTATCAGTAGTTGCTGTTATTCTAAATGTATCTGACCCTTTATTTTCAACGCTTGCTATAGCAAATTTATTTATATCTTTTGAATTATTTATATGAGTTCCAGCGCAAAGTTCAATTGAGTCTCCAATTGTTACTACTCTTACAATATCTCCATATTTGTCACTAAATAATGCCATTGCGCCTTTCTTTTTTGCTTCATCTAAACTCATATATTCTATTTTTGTCTCATAGCCGGCATTTATTCTTTGATTAACTAATTGTTCTACTTTTAAGATTAATTCATCAGACAATCTTCCATGATAGTTAAAATCAAATCTTAATGTTTTATCATCTACTTTAGAACCTGCTTGATGTACTGATTCTCCTAGTAAATCTTGAAGTGACTTTTGAAGTAAGTGTACTGAAGAGTGGTTTTTCATTATATTAAATCTTTTTTCTTTAGATACATGTGTAAGTATTTTAGAACCTTTCTTTATTGTTCCTTCTAGTAGTTTTACTTCAATCATATGTTGTCCATTAGGAGCTTTTATGACATCTAATACTTCTAGTTTACAATCATCATTTTTTAAATATCCAGAATCTGCTACTTGTCCACCACTTTCGGCATAAAATGGATTTTCTTTTAAGAAAATATAGCAATCTTCGTTAGAACTATCTACAAATTCATTATTTTTCATAATAGCTATTATTTCTGTTTCTAATCCTAATTTTTCATATCCAACAAAATCACTATTTTCTTTATAATTAATCAAGGCATCATTTTGAATATTCATACTATTTTCTACTTTTCTACTGCTTCTTGCTAATGTTTTTTGAGCATTCATATATGATTTAAATTCTTCTATATCAACAGTAAAACCTTTTTCTTCTGCTGCTTCTATAGTAAGTTCAATTGGATATCCATAAGTATCATATAATTTGAAAGCGTCTTTTCCACTTATTACTTTATTACTATTTGTAAATAATTCTTCAAGATGTTTTTCACCTGATAGAAGTGTTTTTTGAAATAATAATTCTTCTTTTGTAATTAATTCTTTTACTTTTGAAGATTCTCCTACTAAATATGGATAGATTTCTTTATAGTTATCTACAACAATTGTTACTAATTCACTTAAGAATTCTCTATTTATATTTAATTTTCTTCCCATACGTGAAGCTCTTCTTAATAATCTTCTTAATACATATCCTCTTCCAACATTTTCAAATACTGCTCCATCTGCTAGTGCGAAAGTTAGTGTTCTTACATGGTCTGCAATTACTTTAAATTCCATTTGTCCGGTATAAGGAATATGAGCTATTTCTTCAATACCTTTCATGATTGGCATAAATAGATCTGTTTCATAGTTAGTTTCTGTTCCTTGCATAATGCAAGCCATTCGTTCGACACCCATACCTGTATCAATATTTTTACTAGGTAGTTCTGGGTATTCTTCTCTTTTTAATCCTTCTGTGGCATTAAACTGGCTTAATACATTATTCCATATCTCAATATAACGGTCGTTTTCTTCTTCATTTTGAAGTAATTTAATACCTTTCTTTTCTTTATCGTATTTTTCTCCTCTATCATAGAATATTTCAGTATCAGGCCCTGATGGTCCTGGACCTATTTCCCAAAAATTTCCATCTAATTTTACTAAATGAGATTCTTTTATACCAAGTTTTAACCATAAATTATATGTTTCATCATCATGTGTGTAGACAGTTACATATAATTTATCTTTATCTATATCAAAATATTTTGGACTGGTAAGTAATTCATAAGCCCAAGTAATTGCTTCTGTTCGAAAATAGTCTCCTATACTAAAATTTCCTAACATTTGGAAGAAGGTATGATGTCTAGCAGTATGTCCAACAGACTCAATATCTCCTGTTCTAATACACTTTTGACAGCTAGTTAATCTCTTATTTTTAGGTACTATAGTACCATCAAAATATTTTTTTAATGGTGTTACGCCAGCATTTATCCAAAGTACTGTAGGATCGTCTTTTGGTATAAGTGAAGCTGATTCTATTATTGTATGTCCTCTTTCTGCAAAAAAGTTTAGGTACATATTTATTATTTCATTGCCTTTTAATTTTTTCATTTATTCTCCTCCTTGTAGATTTTATATATATCTTCTTTTAACTTGTCTAGGGTATCATTTATTACTTCGTAGTCAAAGTTTTTATAATTATCCATAGCAGTTTCAGTACTATGCTTTTGTTCACTACTAGATAGGTTACTTTCGAAGTTTATTCTTTCTACTTTGATTGTTACTACATTTTTAAATTTTTCTTTTATACTATCTATCTCTCTTGGAAGTCTGATGTCTGGTACTATAATAGCATCATAAAAATATGAATATATTTCTATATCATCAATCTGTCTTTCAATAAACATTTCTGCTTTATTTAGTTTATTTCTTATTACTTCTGTCCCTAATTCTTGAAGTAATGTTCTTGGTTTAGTTTCTTCACTACCATCCCATCCTGTCATTTCCATAGCATAGAATTTAATATATTTACCCGCTCGAGAAAATATTACTTTTTTTCCATCTTTTTCGTAAAATTCTTTTAGATAGCCTGCTATTGTATCTTTTCCATTTCTTGCTTTACCACTCAATAGGTATATTTTTGGATTTTTATAGTTTATTTCCATGTATATAACCTCCATATTTCTCTATAATTATACCAAATATTAGTTAATAAGTATAGTATATTTTTTAAAATTTATTTCTTATATTTTTTTAATTATTTTAGTAATGTTATTAAATTTCATTAATAATTTATAGTGTAATAAAATATTTTAAAAAAGTATTATTTTTAACTTTACCACATAGTTTTTAAATGGTATAATGAATTTAAGAGAGGTGAATAGATGAAAAAAGAAAAAAAAGGTGGTAAATTAATTATAGCATTTGGTACTATATCAATAGTTCTTGTAACGGTATGTGCTTTTTGTAAAAAGGATATTATTTATAAGTATTATGAATATACTGTTAATAAAAATTATTCTAGTACTGATATTAAAGTAAATGATTATTATCTTGAGGATAATTTTGAATATGTTAATAATTATACTGATACTGGTATTAAAAATAAAAAAGAATTAATAGATTTTATATATTATGCTATTAATAGTGGTTCTAATTACTTAGAAAGATATATTGATAAAGATTATACTTCCTATAGTAGTGATATTGCTAGTCTTACAAATAATGATGGTAAAGAATTTAAAAATATAATATCTATTTTAAATAATTTTGTTCATCCTTATAATAGTTCTAATAATATTAAACTTACTTATGGTGGTAATTATAAAATTGGTGTTACTATTAATAAGGCTTATACAGATAAAGAAATAGAAGAAATTAATAAGGTTGTTGATAAGGTAATTGATGATAAAATTACTAATAGTATGCCTACAAGAGAAAAAATTAAAGTTATTCATGATTATATTATTGATAATACTGAATATGATAAATTAAAATATAATAATAGAAATGATAATACTTATAAATCTAATACTGCTTATGGTGTTTTGATAGATGGATATGGTACTTGTAATGGTTATGCTGATGCAATGGCTATATTTTTAGATAAACTAAATATTATCAACTATAAAATAAGTAATGATGGACATATTTGGAACTTAGTATATTTAGATGGTAAATGGTATCATTTAGATTTGACTTGGGATGATCCTGTTAGTGAAACTAATGTTAATAGAGATACTTATTTTCTGATAACTACTGAAACATTAGAAAAGATTAATGATGGTACTCATAATTTTGATAAAAAGATAAATAGCGAAGCTTAAATGGGCTCCGCTATTTATTATTATCTATATTATCTACTAGTTTAGGTAATGAACTAAATTCATTTACTAGCATAGTAAAATCATCTTTATAAATTACTTTATCACTTGCTACATCTATAGTCATATATTCTGTTTCTACCAATATAGTACTTGTATTATTATCTAATTCTATTACTTCATATGTATCTGATTCTTTGTCGTAATAGGATAATAGATTTAGGTATGAACAATTTAGATATGACATTGGACTTAAAGTTATCTCTTTATCTCCTAATTTTATTTTTACAGTGTCTAGAAAGAAATATAAGTCTTTTCCATCATATAGAAACATATAGTCAAATGTTTTATTTATTCCTTTTTGATTTAGATAATATAAATCATTTTTTTTGTATATTTCTGTCAAAGCATTTACAACATATTGTTTATCTTTGATTGGGAAAAATATACTCATTTCTTTAGGAAATATTACATTATCACTATCTTTTATATATATTGGTGTGCTATCTAAACTGACATTGAATTCTTTACTTGATATATCTAAAATAACATTTTTCTTATTTCTACTTACTGTAGTTTTATATTCTATTTTGTTTGTAGAAAAGTACTGATAGACAATTTCTTCTTTTTCATAGGCATATCTATTATTTTTATATTCTCTTCCATATAAGAATAGAGCTATTAATATTACTACTCCTAGAAAGATGGGAATTAAAATATTATATTTTTCTTTTATAAATTCTTTCATAGTACCTCCCTAATAAATGAATTTATCGCTAGCAGTTAAATCTTTTATAATAGTATCTCCAGATTTTACATTTATTAATTTTAATTCTATAATATCTCCATCTGATACATTATCTACTTTTACTGTATTACTCATATTATTACTAATATTAATATTATTGGTAATAGTTCTTACTTCACCTGTTTTGCTATCAGTTATTGTTACTTCTAGTGTTGCTGAGGTTAAATCATAATTATCCTTTGTTGTTACTACATATGTTATTTCTCCTACCCTAGTTTTTGTTACTTTAAGTGATAAACTTGGCTTTTTAGTGGAAATATCAGTAGTACCAAACTCTTTTACTACTTCTATATTATCTTCGATGGTTGTATATTTAAATTTTAGATTGTATTTTGTATTCGGTAATATATCTTTTAATTCATATCTTGTATTTGAACTATTTAGGTAAATTATATCTACTTTATTTGAATCTTCTCTTTTCACTTCCATATATACTGATGTATATTCTTTATATGGATCATAAACAACATAATCAATAATTATTTTATTTATAGTGGATGTTACAGATACTACGGATGTATGTTTTGATTCTTTCTTTATTTCTTCAACTTTACTACCACTATTACTACCATTATTACCTTCAGTACCTTGATTATTAGTATTGTTATTATCATTTATTACTATATTACTAACATTGTTATTTGTATTATTTTCTTCTGGTACCAAGTCTTCTTTTGTATAATTATTAGTTGATCCTATTATTTTCTTTAAATCTATTTTGTCACTACCATAGGTTAATATTTCATTAGCAATATCAAAAGTATAGTTAGATGTAATAATTGATGTTTCAGAAAATGTTTTTAAATTTACTTTATGATTAGTAAGTGTTGCATTTCCTGCTTTATCTAATTCTACTAGTAGGAAATCTGTTGTTGATAAAAGATTATCTACTGATTTTATTTCTTTATCTATAATGAGATATTTTCGATCTGCTAGTTTATAAAACTTAGTAAGTAGAGAATTTTTTATTATTGTTTCATTATTAGTAATATTTATTTCACTACCACTAGAAATTTCATAGTATCTTCCATATAACTTAATTTCAGTAGTATCTTCATTAAAGGCAAGGGCTGTATTACCCAACTCATAATCTTTATCTTTATATGTTAAGTAATACTCTCCTTTCCATTTTGTTTTTATTATACCTGGACTATCTAATTTTATTATTGTTTTATCTTTATCAAAGACTATACTTCCCCCAGATACACTGTATTCTTCTCTATTTTGTGAGAAGAAAAATTTTATAACTAGAGAAAACATGATAATAATTATAATTGAAATTCCTATAATTATTCCTATGTTTCTCTTATTTTTTATATCATATTTTCTCATAATTATTTCCTTTCTTAGCTAACATCTTTAACATAGTACTGTTGAACTGTCTTTCCATTTATAGATAATTTTATTAAATTACCATTTTCTTCGTAGTAGTATGTTATGGTTATGAAGTTAGTTTTTCCTAATGTTTTACCTTCTGGTATTGGTATTTCTATATAAGGATATCCATCTTTATCAAGTGTATATATTATATCCCCATAATTTGTAGCGTCTGATACTAGTGATGATGTACCTGAAGGTATTAATCCCATCATACCTGAAGATATTTTGCCAGCACCTTCTTCGTTAACATTATACTCTATTCCCTTTATTGAGTCTGGAACATTAGTTGATCCAACAAAAGTCATTATTAACTTATTTTCTTTAGCAGTTAATGTTGGAGAACCTAGTGAAAAGTTAAGTTCACTTCTTGTATACTGTCCTTTTCTAACATATACTACTTCTTCTTTATTTGTTAGTGATAAGTTATTACGATAAATGTCTGAATATATATATATAAAGTAATTAGTATCTGCTTCTAGTTTGTTATATGTTATATTTAATGTAAATTTGTTATTAGCAGTATTTTCAGTAACTGAACAAGATTTTATTCTACTATTAGTTCCATTTGAATTACAAGTAAGATTAAATAAGTCTACTTCTACTTTACAATCTTCTGCATTTGGACAAGCATTGGTATATGTAGAATCTTCTAGTTCAATATTTACTTTACCACCCTCTATTACTCTATCAGTATCTTCAATAACTATATTATAAGAAATATAATAATCATATTCTCCTGTTACTTCATCAATTCCTGTGCTTTGATTAAGGGTTATATTTGGTTTTTTTAGTTCATTAAATAATGTTGTTTGTTTTAATTTATCATTATATAATTCTAATGTTTTTGGTTCTGCATCTATTGTTACTGCAGTAATTACTAATCTATGGTAATCTCCTCCAAAAACAAAGTCATTACCTGAAATATCAGTAGTAAAAATAGCGTTACTATTACTGGTTATATCTTCATTTAGTACAATGCCTTCTTTTTCTAAAACATTATTAATATCATATAATTCATATTTAACATTAAAGTTTTCTTTTGATTTTAAACCTGTAGTAACCTTTAATGTTCTAGAACTATATACTGTTTCTCCTTTTTGTGAATTATGTGAATATTCTACACTTTTTAATATATCTTCTTTTCCTAAAGTTTTTAATGTACCAATATATTCAATATAACCATTTTTACCTTGGGCAAACAAAGGTGTTTTTACTTTTGTTCCATTTTTATTCATATCTGCACTTATTTTATAATAATAAGTACTATCTGGATTTAGTCCTGCAAATGATATATTTGTTAGATTTTCATAGTCTGTTTCTACTGTTTTAACTAGTATTAAATTATTTTCTTCATCTTTTGTATAAATATCAATATAAAATTTATATTTTCCATCTGTTTTTACATAATCTGTTTCTAATGTATCGGTATCTATAGATAAACTTATATCCATTACTGCTCCATTAATCAGTGGTGTTATTGTTGTTGATACCTTAGGTATAATACTTGTAAATTTAAATTTATTATTTGTAGTTTGTATTTCTACTTTATCTAATACTTTAGGAGTAATATATATATTATGGCTTTTTAATTTAATACCATTAGTTAATACATCCACGTCTGAATTTAAGCTTATTTCTCCATAGTTTATAAAGGTATTTTTTGTTATATCCACCATATTACTAGTGGTCAAAGTTGATGTTTTATTACTTTCTTTATATATTTTAGCATCTATTCCAAGTATTCCTTTTGGGGTTTCACTTATTACTGATTCTATTCTATTGCTTGAATTTCTATATATGTAATAATATTTTCCAGGAGCAGTATTACCTACTTCTTGATATATAAATCCTACCTTGCTTGCTGAATCATTATCTACTAATCCTAGGTTTTTGAAATAATCTCCTAGAAGGCTCTTACTACTAAATCCTGCAATTCCATTATCATAGAAGGCTTCTAGTGTGACTGTTGTTTCTTTTCCTTTAAAGTCTTTTATTTTGGCATAGTCAATTTTAATGCATTTGTTTTCTCCACAATCTGATAAATTTGATATTACTTCTTGATATTTTAATGAACCTGTAGTTAAAGTAACTAGATATGCAGAGATTCTATTTATAAATTCATTATCATTTAAGATTAATGTTATTTCGTTATCAAAATCATAATACTTTAAGTCATATCCTAGATTATATTCTTTAGCATCATGATACCCATCAAAATAATATTTAAAGTTAATACTATTTGGAGTTTCTCTTTTTGTTAATGCTTTTTTGTATGATAAATTATAAATGGTGTTGTTAATTAAATTTGATATAGTAAATGTTTCCATACTAGCGGTATTTGATATTTCAGTAGTATATTCTTCTTCACTTTCTCCTACTGTATAGTAAATTAGGTATTTATCTTCTTCTTTAACTAAAGCATTATCATAATCTATTACTGTATATTTATAGGTTATGGAATTAGAAGTACTGCTGTCAACATACATGTTTATTCTTGGTTCTTCTTTTGTGCTTGTATATGCTATACTAGTTGGTTTTTTATTTGGATATGATGTATCTATCTCTTTATCATTATTTGTATCTAGACTTAAATCCATAGAAAATGTATAAGTATTACCTCTTCTTAGATCGTTATCTATAGTATTATAATCAGTACCATCTTTTAAGAAAAAGTATGTTGTATATGTTTCATCTTCGGAGAAATTTATTGTCTTTTTTTCAATTGTTTTTCCTTCCATATTAGCATAGAAGTTTAATTCCACAATTGGGTTATCTCCTTGAAAATATGATTGTATTTTGTTTTTGTCAAAATTTGCTGTTACTTTATATCCTACTACTGTACTTGAAGATAAATACTTATTAATTCCTAAAGCGTTAAAATCACCATATTCTCCAGACTCTGCTTGCTTTTTAGTTATTTCTTCCACTATTACTTCTGGTGATGATACTTCATCTTCAAGTAAAAGTATTGCGGGTATTTCGTATTTAAATGTATTGTCTTGGATATTAAATTTATTTGTTTTATCACTATCGTAAGCATCTGCTATTTCAATGGTATAGTATCTACTTAATTTACCACCTGATACTTCTCTTAAATTATTTATATCTGTTATACCAAACTGACTAGAATTAATATTAAACGATTTATTATAGTAATTTGTTTTGATATTATCATTTCCTATTACATCATAACTACCAAGAAGTTCTCCAGACACATCGCTTCCCTTATATAATTTAATTTTAAAGGAATCTAATTTATCAATTATTGTACTGCTTGGTATGGTAGCAATTAACTCAGTATTTACTGATATTGGCAATTCATTTGAATAGTTATTTAATTTCCAATTTGACATTGTGAGACTTTCCATACCTGCTGTTGTCACTTGATAAGTTCCTAATATTTTATTTATTTGCAATCCTTTGTCATTATGTAAGTCATAATTACCCCATACTTCAAATGTATAAGTTGTATTTTCACTTAATCCTGATACTTTTAAATCATATGTTAATGTTTCTGGATCAAATGTTATGTTGCTTATATATTTATTTTCTGTGTCTCTACCCCCACGATACTTAATTATAAATCCATTAGTATCGTCGTAACAACTTCTTCCTGGAATTGGTACTGTACATCCTTCATCTTTTAATGTTAATAGTAAATGTACTGAATTAAAATCTATTTCTTTTTCTTCAAATGTAATTGTAGGTAATCCTGCAATAATGAATGGTCCACTTAAAGAAGTATCTATTTCATTTTCTTTATAATTATCATAATATCTAACTGTTACTTTATATACATAATTTTTATTTGTTTGTAATCCATTTTCTCCAAGTTTTAATACTTCATTTTTTAAATTAATAGTGCTAAATGTATATACTGGAGCTATAGTATCAATATTATTTTCTTCCAAAGTATCAACATCATAAATTTTATAAATATAATTTTGTATACTTTTATCTTTATCTTCAGGTTTTTCCATAATAAGTTCAAATGTTTTATTTTCTTCATTTGCTTTTACGCTAATATTACCTATTGTTGGTTTTTCTTTTAATGTTTGAACTGAAGAATTAATTGTATATATTTTACTATAACTTGTATTTTTGAATATAACATTATCAAGTATTACACTATAAGTTTTGTTACTTTCTAATCCACTAAATTCAATACTTGTATCATTACCATTATCAATTGTATAGCTATTTATAATTTCATTTTTTTCATTGTATAATGATACTGTTGCCGATTTAATATTATCATCATTACTAAAATCTACTGAATAACTAACTGAATTAGTAGTTACCATTTCTCTTTTTAAACTTAAATCCAAACTACTTGTTATAAAATTTCTTGCCAAATATTCATAATCTTCTGAATCTTTTACTGACATATAATAGTTAGTATTTGGTGTTAATGAATTAACTACTACTTCTTGAAGGTCAGAAGATGTAGATAGAATTTTAGTATATGTTGTTTTATTATTATCAACATCATAAAGTGTTAAAACTAAATTACCTTTTATTGCATTTGCAGTATCTATGACTTGAATGGTAGCATTTAGACTATTGATATCTACTAGTGCCTTTACTAAGTCTACAGATACTTCTTTCTTTATTTCAACTGTTTCTTCACCATTAGTTCCATTATTATTATTATTTTCATTTTTATCTGTATCAATTGGTTTATTACCATTATTATTTTCTTGGTTATTAGTATTATTGTTTGAATCACTACTATTACCTTTATTTTCTTCTTTTACCTTAGAGGTATCTATATCAATATTTTCATTTCCATCAATAGTCATTTCATCTAATGTCAATTTTTCTTCTTCACCATAAAATACTTTTTTGGTACCTAAATCTATTTTTATATCGTCTCCAACAAATATTGTTGTTCCTTCGGTAGTTGTTTGATAACTTCCTTCATTATTTTCTACTTTTACAATACCATCTTCAACAAAAAGTAATTCAAAGTATTTTCCTTTTACTGGTTCTTCATTTCCTGATAATTTTATTCTAATATCACTTCCAAGTATGATATATTTGTTATCAGTTATTCTTCCTAATATATTTCCAAATACTAGGGTTTTGTCATTTGTTTCAATAGTATATCCACCATTATTGTATTTTAAAATTATTTTATCAGTAATATTATAATATGGTACTATTTTTTCATTAAAGTTATCTAAATCTAAAATAACACCATTTTTCATAAATGATAATGAGTTATCTAAATAATGAATAAAATTGTCTTTGCTAGTACTAACTTCTTTATTATCTACATCTTTAAATGTATATTCACCAAAGACATTTTCTTTATAGATAGTATTATCATTAAAGTAGTATTTATCACTTTTAGTAGTAGTACTATTTATTATATATCCCGCGCTATAAAATTCCTTTGATGACTTTCTTGTTAAAAAGATTACTCCTATTGTTAATGCTATTAAAGTTATAATACTTAAACTTAAAATTATCCAGAAATTTTTATCTCCAATTTTTTTCATTTTATCACCATTACCTATCATATAAATTATAGCAAATGCCTACTTAAAAGTCAATTTTATTACTATAATTTATAAAGAAAAAAAGAGAACTATATTCTCTTAAAATAAATACTTAGTCAAAAAATATATTGCTAAAATTGTAAGTACAAAAGCTAATCCAATGTAGATGCATAACATAACCATATTATTATCTTGTTTACTGTTATTATTTTGCTTTTTTTCCATATTTATTTACCTTCCTTATGTATACATAATATCATAAAGGTGAACTTTTTTCAATAAATTTTATTTTATTTGTTTACAAATTAAAAATATATGATATAATATTGATTGTGTTTATTATTACACTTTGTTGGGGCGTTAGCTCAGTTGGTAGAGCAACTGACTCTTAATCAGTGGGTCTAGGGTTCGAATCCCTAAGGGGACACCATTTTATTAATATTTATATATAAAAATCTTATTTTGGTATTGCTTTTTTTATAATTAGTATGTTATAATATTGTGGCAATGCAAAAAATGGGCTTGTAGCTCAGGTGGTTAGAGCGCACGCCTGATAAGCGTGAGGTCGATGGTTCAAGTCCATTCAGGCCCACCATTTTGGCCAGTTGGTGAAGTGGCTTAACACACTGCCCTTTCACGGCAGCATTCATGGATTCGAATTCCATACTGGTCACCATTTGTATATTAAAAAAGCCTTATGGCTTTTTTTGTTTTATAATGTTAGATATTATTATACCTGTTACTAGTAATATTAATCCTAACATTAATTCTAATATGTTAAAGTTACTATTGAATGTTTTTATTATAAGAAGAACAATACTTGATAGGAGGACTCCTAAAACAAATGAATATAATTCTTTTTCTTTACTTTTTAATAAGTAATCTATTATTTTAACTAGAAAAATAATACCTAGTAATAATCCTAAAATAAATGGTATTATTATTTTTATATTAGTTAAAATTGTAGATATATCTGTTATGTTGCCAATAGAAGATATTATAATATTATATGTTCCTAATATCATGAGTAATGCTGAAGATGATACTCCAGGTACTACTGTGCCTATCGCTTCAAGTATACCAGATATAAATATTATTATAACATCTAAAATATTTCCTTTCATAATATAATTACTATTTATATTAGTTATTGATACAATAAAAATAATAATAAACGATAATATTGTGATAGTGTTATTTTTCTTTTCTACTTTTTCTATTATTTGAGGCAAACCTCCTAGTACTAGACCAATAAAAAATAGCATTGTAGGTAAATAATAGTTATCTAATAATATAGTTATTAATTTGCTAAAAACTATTATTGATATTATTATACCTACTCCTAGTGGTAGTAAATATTTTACCCCATTTTTTTTGTTATATTTAAAATTATTTATATACTCTACTGATTTATCATAGACTCCTAATGTTATAGCAAGAATAGATCCAGATACTCCTGGTATTATTTTACCTATACCTATTATTAATCCTTTAATCAAATTTATCATTAATGTATTTCTTTACATACTCCTGGATTTGGTTCATAAAAACAATGATTTTTATATCTTCCAGAAAAATCTTGATCCCACCAGACACTTTTACAAGATGTTCCTTCTGATGGAGCATAAAACCATAATGCATTAGTAGCAGGATAGTAATATTCTCCTCTTATTACGCGATCTGCTAGCGATAATTCTAGAGCTGTAGGATTACCATAAAATAGTGAACTAGAAGTCCCAGAAAATCCTCCTGGACTTTGATAAATCATTTCAGATATACTTCTTACATCTTTAAATGTTAAACAGTCTGCAATTACTCTATTTATTCCAACATTACCTACCATAAGCATGCCCAAATTTCCTTCTCCTACTGCTTCCGCACGCATAAGTCTAGCAAGTAACTCTTTTTCTTTTTCTGTATACTTAACAATCATATGTATCACCAATATATTATATTAAACTGAAAAAAAATAAGACTATTAAAGTCTTATTTTGTTAATAAATTTAATGCTTCTTGTAATTGATTATCTGTTTCTATACTTGGATTACTATAATAATCTTCAGATAAAATAACTTCGTTTGTAGGGGTTACTCCTATTTCATTTATGAAATTTCCATTAGGTGTTAACCATTTTTGAGTAGTATATTTTATCATGCTTCCATCTAGTAATTTCTTTGTTTGCTGAACAGTTCCTTTTCCATAACTAGACTCTCCTACTACTAAACCTTTATAACTTTCTTTGATTGCTGAGGCTAGTATTTCAGAAGCTGATGCTGAAGATCTATTAATTATTACTGCTATGTCATATGTTCTTTTTTCCTTAGTAGTATCTTTCTTTTTTACTGTACCGCTTTCATCTTGCAACTGATAAATAACTTTTCCTTTTTCTAAGAATAAATTACATATGTCTGTTACTGATGTTAGATAGCCTCCGCTATTATCTCTAACATCTATTATTAAACCATCTATATTTTCTTTCTCTAATTTTTCTAATTTATTTTTAAATTGGTTGTAAGAATTGTTAGCAAATAATGATATTTTTATATATCCTATTTTTTTATTATTTTTTTCAATTATTTCTCCAGATACATAAGGTATATCTACTTTACTCAAATTTATTGTAATTTCTTTTTCTTCACTTTCTCTAATTATAGTAAGCACTACTTTGTCTTTACCACTATTTTTAACATAATTTGATACGTCAGTACCGTTTTTTCCTTCAAGACTATTGTTATCTATTTTGGTAATTATATCTCCTACTTTTAGTCCAGATGTATATGCTGGTGAATCTTCAAAAACTTCTATTACAACTATTTTACCATCATTGTATGTTGCAACACTACATCCTATTCCTTCATAACTTCCATTTATTGTTTCATTAAATGCTTCAGTATCTTCAGTTGTTGTATAAGTGGTAAATGTATCTCCTACTGAAGAAATCATGCCTTCTACTGCGCCATCAATTATTGAGTTCTTATCTAATTCTCCATAATAATTGTCAACAATAGCATAGTATGTATCTATTACTTTATCTAAATCTCTTGTTACTTTAAAGTAGTTTTTTCCAGTAAAGATACTAATTATTCCAAAACACATTAAGAATCCTATTCCTATAGAAAAAATCATTACGATTATTACTTCTTTGACATTATATAAATCCTTATTTTTGTTTTTAGGTATCTTAAACTTATCTAAAAATTTGTATTTTTTCTTTTTATTATTTTTTTTCTTTTTATTAGTAACTTCTTTCTTTGTGTTGTTATTATCTTTCTTGGTAGTCATACTATCATCATCTCCATAATAATTTTATCACACTTATAAAAAAAAATATACAATTATATTAAAAAAAGCATAACTATTTGTTACAGTTCAGTCAAGGAATTCAAAAATAAGTGAGTTTGTGCTCACTTTTTATT
>JBJEEB010000034.1:0-2243 GCA_051872655.1 Bacilli bacterium
GATAGTGTATTATATAGTGTGTAAATTTATTACACGCTATATTTTTATGTGCAAAAGAATGGAGGAAAAAATGGAACAATTTACTTTAAAAGAATTAGTAAAAAGAAGGCTCGATGATATATATATCATTATATATGCCATCAAGAATGAGTTAAATATCAAAAAAGCTGATATTATTGAAAAAACTGATGTTTATACATTTATCGGTATCGATAGAAAAGGGAACAGACAATTTATTAATATGTATCAAGATAGGCCATTGAATAAACATTTTTGGCTAGACTGTTTTGAAGGATTAAAAAGTCGTGGTATTCAAAATATTTTGTTTTTATCTGTTGATGATAACAAAAATATTAAGAGGACTGCTAAAATAGCATTTCCAAACATTATATTCGTGGATTCATTAACAGATATTGCCCCCAAATTTTACAAGTATACTTCAGAAAGATCTTCGAAGAATGTAGTAGGTAGAATAAAAGCACTATATACTCAAAAAACTTTAGAAGATTACAAGCAAGCACTTGAAGCATTTAAGGCTACTTACAATAACGTGATACATCAAAAATTAATAGAAAAATATTTAAACAATGTTGAAGCCATTTACAAATTTAGTTATAATATTCGCATTTTAATATTTAAACACTCGGCAAATATGGAATTTTATGATAGAATAAGAATTGGATTTAATCAAAATAACCAGTATATTCTTGAGATAGACGAAATATATGATAAATTACGAGAAAATAATATTAATAAATATTTTGGTTTTACTTCATTTCAAAAAAAAGAATGGACTTTAATTTTAAATGATATTATACAACTCTATCCAGGATTAGAATTGATATAGAAAGGAACTTTTATGAGCAGCAAAGATAATAAAGAAAATGAAAACAAAATACAAATTAGCAAAGAAGCCAGAGACGCCATCATAAACGAGGCTGTCAATCAATATAAAGATGGAAAAATTACTAGTAGCATGGATGTGGAGAACTTCTTAGATAGCTTATTGCAACCATTAATGCAAAAATTATTAGATACCGAGCTTGAAAATCATCTAGAATATTCAAAATATGAGCATAAAAAGGATAAAACAAATTCCAGAAATGGCTATTGTAAGGGAAAAAAAGTAAAAACAAAATATGGAAATATTCAAGTAAAAACGCCACGAGACAGAGAAGCAACATTTGAACCAATAATAATCGAAAAAGGGCAAACTCGATTAACAGGATTTGAAGATAAGTGTATTGCATTATATGCTAAAGGAATGAGTTTAAGAGACATTGAAAAAACACTAAAAGAAATTTATGGAGTAAAAATAAATAAAGATGATATAACCAAGTTAATATCAGCAGTCTCAGAGGAAACAGAGGCATGGAGAAATAGAAAATTAGAACCATTATATGTATTCACATATGCAGACTGTCTTTATGTACCAATAAAAGATGAATTAGCAAGTGATAAAAAGGCTATTTATGTAGTAATAGGAGTTGATGCAAATGGTTATAAAGATATATTAGGAATGTGGATAGATAGCACAGAATCCGGAAGCTTTTGGGGCAACGTATTTGATGATTTAAAGGAACGAGGAGTTGAAGATATATTATATATGTCAAGTGATGGTATTGCTGGATTTAAAGGAAATTTAGAACAAGCATTTCCAAAAACACATAGTCAAAGATGTGTCGTACACTTAACAAGAAACATATATAGTTTATGTCCAAAGAAACAGGCCAAAGAAATTATAGCAGATTACAAGAAAATATACACGAGTACAAGCTTAGATGATGCAAAAATCAGATTAGAAGAATTTACATCAAAATATCAAAAAGACAATAATAAAGTAGTAAAGAAAGTTCAAGAATTTATGCAATATTTAGAGCCATTATTTGAGTTACCGGCAGAAATAAGAAAATGCATATATACATCAAATGCTGTAGAATCCGTAAATTCTGCAATAAGAAAAGTAACACGAGGAAAAGGAGCATTTCCAAGCGAAAGCTCAGTATATAAGGTAATATTCTTAAGATTAAAAGAACTAAAGGAAAAATGGCAAAAGCCAATAGCAAATTGGAAAACAATACAACCACAACTAGTTGAATTGTTTGGAGAAAGATATACAAAATATTTAAATTTATAAAATTGACAAAGAGCACATTGAAAATTGAATAAAAGAAAACAGCACATATATTTGTACTGCCTTCTATATAAAATATAAAAATTTACACACTAATCTTGACAAGGTC
>JBJEEB010000035.1:0-8648 GCA_051872655.1 Bacilli bacterium
AATGAAAAAAGTTCATAGTAAGTTCATTATTGTATATTATAATCAAAAAATAAAAAAGGAGGAATCTATTATGGAAGAAAATGAAGTGAAAACAGAAGAAACGAATAATGACATTCAAATAGCAGAGGATGTGATATGTGTTGTATCAGGGGTAGCAATAAAAGAAATTGAAGGAGTTGCAAAAGTAGCTACAGGATTTGCAGGAGGAATTTCAGAGGCTTTTGGAAAAAAGAATTTAGGAAAAGGCATAAAAGTAGAAATCAATGAAAAAGATGTAAAAATTGATGTAAGCATAATTGTAAAATATGGAGCGAAAATACCAGAAGTTGCATTAAAGATACAGGAAAAGATAAAAACAGATGTAGAATCTATGACAGGACTTAAAGTTATTAGTGTAAATGTTAAAGTGCAGGGAATAGAAAGCAATAATGAAAGTGAAACAGAAAAAGTATTAAAAAATGAAATAATAGAGGAGGAATAATAGATTATGGAATATATTGAAAAAATCTTTAAAAAAACCGGTTGGATCTCTATTTTAGAATCGATTATATTTGCTATACTTGGAATAATAGTAATATGGAAGCCAGAGGGAACTGTAAAGGCAATATCCTATATTCTAGGCATCATATTTGTTGTAGTTGGTATTGGAAAAATAATTAATTATTTTTCATCAAAAGGAAAATATGATTTTTATAATTATAATTTAATATATGGGCTTATGGCTTGTATTTTAGGAATTGTTACAATAGTATATAGTAATACCATAGGTTCTATCTTTAGAATTATAGTGGGAGTATGGATTATATATAGTTCATTTATGCGAATGAGTTTATCTGTAAAATTAAAAACATTAAAATTAAATATATGGGTTCACAGTTTAATTTTATCTATAATAATGTTTATATGTGGCTTATATATAACAATGAATTCAGGAGCTGTAATTGTAACAATAGGAATCATGATGATAGTATATTCAATTATAGATATTATTGAAGATGTAATATTTATGAAAAATGTAAAAGAAGTTTTTTAATAATAAAACATAATAAGGAATGTGTAAATTAATTCATAATTAATTTATTTTCTTAGTATAAACTATCTAAGATAAAATAAAAAATGAAGGAGAAATATTTTATGAATAAACAAGAAAAAATGGAAAATTTAAGCAAAAAAATGAAAGAACTAAATGAAAAGATTAAAGATTCAGCAGAAACAATTGCTATAGTTGGATTAGAAACTAAAGACAAGGTAGATGAAAAATTAGAAGATACAAAAAGCAATGTGGAAGCACTAAAAGAAAATTATAGAATTGCTTCAGAAAAATCAAAAAGTAAAATTTCATCAGAGTTAATAAAAGCAAGATTAAATATAGAAGTAGCAAAAGAAAAAATACAAGACAAAAAAGAAGCAAGAGATAAGGAAAAACTAGCAAATTATATTGATAATGAACTTGAATATGCGGGAGATTGTATAGCATTATCTTTATTAGCTGCTGAAGAAGCAAAATTAGCATATTTAGAAGCTGTTGATGCCCAAATAGAATATGATGAAAAGTATAACAATAATTAACAAGTAAAAACAATTAATATCTAATTCGTGCTTCTAATATAAAATAAACAGCATAATAGAAGGAGTAAGATATGAAAGAAAAAATTGGAATAATTGATGTTGGAGGAGGATTAAGAGATATATATGGTGCAGGAGTTCTAGATTACTTATTAGATAATAAAATTTATTTACCATATTGTATTGGTGTTTCTGCTGGAAGTGCAAATGTAGCATCATATATAGCAAAACAAAAAGGAAGAAATAAGGTGTATTATAAAGAATACGCATTTAGAAAAGAATATATTAGCTTTAATAATTATAAAACTAAAGGCTCATATGTTGATTTGGATTATGTATATCGTACATTGTCTAACGAGGGTGGAGAATATCCTTTAGATTATGACCAAATTATGAAAAATAATAGTGAAATGGTGGTTGTGGCATCAAATGCAGAAACAGGAGAACCAGAATACTTCTATAAAAAAGATTTAATAAAAAATGATTATGGAGTTTTTGCAGCATCATGTTGTATTCCAATAGCTTGCAAAGAATATAATTGGCAAGGAAAAAAGTATTTTGATGGAGGTATAACTGATCCAATACCTATAAAAAAAGCATATGAAAATGGATGTACAAAAGTAATTGTAATATTGACAAGACCAATAGATTATAGAAAATCAGATGGAAATAGAAAACTTTTGTATGGAAAGTTAAAAAGAAAATATCCTGAATTTACTAAAAAATTAGTTAATAGATGTGAGTTATACAATTCAACACTAGAAAATTTATTAAAAAATGATGTAAAAAAAGGAAATGTTTTAATTATAGCACCAGATGATGATTTACATATGAAAACATTAGAGAAAGATAAAGAAAAATTAGAAACACTATATCAAAAAGGATATAAAGACGGCGAAAAAATAAAAAAATTTTTATAAAATATTAAATAAACTAAGAAAGGTGGTTTTTATTATGGCAAAAAATGGAACAACAATGACACACAAAATGGAAAGAAAAAGTGTTGAGATTATAGTAGACAAAATTTTAAAGGAAATGGAGAAAGATAGAAATAAGGAAATTTCAAAACTAATTGATCTTTCAGAAAAATTTTATGGAGATGACTATAAGAAGGAAGATTACGAAAGATATCGTAAAATGCTAGAAAACCCAGATAGTAGATGGATGAAAATTATAAATAGTTTTTTAGACTATGCTAATCCTAATGTTGCGAAAACATTTATCATGAACTTTGTATATGAATCATTATTTTATTCGACAAAACAAATAAGAAAAAATAGAGTTAAATATGATTGTAATATCCCATGGCTTATTCTATTTGATCCAACAGATGCTTGCAATATGCATTGTACTGGATGTTGGGCAGGTACATATGGACATAAACACAATTTGAGCTTTGAAGATATGGATAAAATAGTTACTGAGGGGAAAGAACTTGGAATTCATTTTTATATGCTAACTGGTGGAGAACCTATGGTTAGAAAAGAAGATGTTTTCAAACTAGCAGAGAAACATTATGATTGTGAATTTTCAATTTATACAAACTCTAGTTTAATTGATGAAGAAGTTTGTAAAAGAATTCAAAAATTAGGAAATATTGTATTTCAATTATCTATTGAAGGAACAGAAGAAACAAATGATGGAAGGCGTGGAGCAGGTCATTACCAAGGTGTAATGAAAGCAATGGATTTGCTTAAAAAATATGGAATATTATTCGGTACATCAATCTGCTATACAAGAGCAAATATAGAAGCAGTTACCAATGATGAATTTATACAAATGTTAGCAGATAAAGGTGCTAAATTTGGATTCTTTTTCCATTATATGCCTGTTGGAAACAATGCAGTAAAAGAATTACTTCCAACACCAGAGCAAAGGAAATATATGATAAAAAGGATTCGTGAATTAAGAGATTTTGAAAAATATCCAGATTTGACATTCTTCCCAATGGATTTTCAAAATGATGGTGAATATGTTGGTGGATGCATAGCAGGAGGAAGAAACTATTTCCATATAAATTCAGCAGGAGATGCAGAACCTTGTGTGTTTATACATTATTCAAATGCAAATATTCATGATAAGTCTATATTGGAGATACTAAAAAGTCCATTATTTATGGCATATCATGATGGACAACCATTTAATGAAAATCACTTAAGACCATGTCCAATGCTTGAAAATCCAAACATATTAAGAGATATGGTAAATAAAACAGGAGCTCATTCAACAGACTTAGAATCTCCAGAAAAAGTAGAACATTTATGTGAAAAATGTGATGAATATGCACAAAATTGGAAACTAGAGGCTGAAAAGATTTGGAGTGATTCAAAAAATAAAGTTAAAGAACATAATAAGGGAAGATACCAAAATTACTCAAAAGAATATAAAGAAAAAATGGGCATGAAATAAAAGATAAATTTTGAATGGTATGATTATTGAAAGAAGAAAAGGAAAATGAAAATTTTTGTTAATTTACTCACAACAGGTAGGCTAATAATCTCATTATTATTGCCTGTTGTGAAGAATAAAATTTCGAGTCAATGTTTTATTATAAGTATAATTATAATTTTTTTGACTGATTTTGTAGATGGGAAATTAGCTAGAAAATATAATGTTCAAACATTATATGGAAGTTATATGGATACATTAGCTGATAAAACATTAAACATAATGCTAATTATATCATTAACACATAAATCCAAAGTTCCTTGGTTAATGCTAGTCCTTGAAATTACAATTCTGGTTGTTAATTCCATAGGATGGATATTAGGGAAAAAAACAAGGGTAAGCATAATTGGAAAAATAAAGATGTGGATTATTGGATTAACAATAGTTTTAGGATATATGAATTATTTTAATATTATAAATGACACTTTATTTAATGTATTTATGGTTATTACATGTATATTGCAAATATTAACTATAATAAATTATGCTACTGAATTAATAAAAGAAAAAGAAGGAACAAGAGAAAATATAAATATAGAATCATGGAATGATTTTGTTTATTTTGCATTTAATACGGATTACTATATGAGCCTTAAAAATAATGAATTATAACAAGAAAATAAATATTTTAATAATTAAATGAAGAGAAAGAGGTAGAAAAAAATGAAAAATTATTACTTTACATCAGAAAGTGTAACAGAAGGACACCCAGACAAATTATGTGATTACATATCAGACAGTATATTAGATGAATGTTTAAAACAAGATAAGAATTCAAGAGTAGCCATTGAAACATTTGTATCAGCAAATACCGTAACAATAGCAGGTCAAATAACATCAACAGCTAGATTGAAAATAGGAGAACTAGTAAGAGAAAAAATAAAAGAAATTGGATTCGATAATGAAAATACAGATATAGATTATAGAACCTGTAAAATTCAAGCAGAAATAACAAAACAAAGTCCAGATATTGCGATGGGAGTAGATACAGGAGGAGCAGGAGATCAGGGACTAATGTTTGGATATGCTTGTGATGAAACAGAAGTGTATATGCCTTATGCGATTGAGATGGCTCATAAGTTATCAAAAAAATTAGCAGAAGTTAGAAAGACAAGGGAAATTCCATACTTAAGACCAGATGGAAAAACACAAGTAACAGTAGAATATGAAAACGATAAACCAAAAAGAATTGAAACTATTTTAATATCAACACAACATTTAGATAATATTTCAATGGAGGATTTGAAAAGAGATGTTATAGAAAAAGTAATATGTACAACAATACCAAAAGAGATGATGGATAAGGATACAAAGATATATATTAATCCAACAGGAAGATTTGTAATTGGTGGACCTCTTGGAGATACAGGATTGACTGGAAGAAAAATTATAGTAGATACATATGGAGGATATTCTAGACATGGTGGGGGAGCATTTTCTGGAAAAGATGCAAGCAAGGTAGATAGGTCAGCTGCATATATGTTAAGGCATATAGCAAAAAATCTTGTTGCAAATGGTTATGCTAAAAAATGTGAAATTCAAGTAGCCTATGCTATTGGAATGAAAGAACCATTATCAATTTGTGTTAATACATTCGGAACAAGTGAAAAAACAGAAGAAGAACTTGTAAATGTGATTAAAGATAAATTTGATTTAACACCGGAAGGAATTATAGAATATTTGGGATTGAAAGAGCCTATCTATACAAAAACAACAAATTATGGACATTTTGGAAAAGATAATTTACCTTGGGAAAAGATAATAGAAATGTAAGGTGGGAAAGAAAATAAAAAAGAAAGATATTAAATATATATTAGGAATTATAGCATTTACCATTTTATTGACTTATTTTGTGAACAATGTTTCTATAGTATCAAACATAGGAAAAGTATTATACCCATTTATACTAGGAGGAGGTTTAGCTTTTGTGCTAAATATTCCTCTTAATATAATAGAAAGAAAAATAATAAATAGGAAGAATAAGACATACAAAACTAAGTTTGTAAGGATATTATCTATTATAATATCAATTATGCTAATTATTTTAATAATAGTAGCAATCAATTATTTATTTATACCAGATTTAATAAATTCAATTGATACAATTATACAAAAAGTGCCAGATACAATAGAAAATGTTAAAAATGTAGTTTTAGATTTAGCAAAAGAATATCCACAAATAAAAGATACAATACAATCAAATATTTCTAAAAATCAGCAATACATTTCAAATAAATCACAAGAATTATTAAGTAATATTTTATCTGGTAGTGTAAATTTAATAAGTTCTTTTTTTTCTAAAACAGTAGATTGTATTGTTGCACTTGTTTTTGCTTTTTATATATTAATTAATAAAGAACAACTCTTAAAACAACTAAGAAAAATAGTAATTGCATATTTCTCGAAACCAACAGGAAAAGAAATTTTTAGAGTATTGCAAATATCTAATAATACATTTAATAATTTTGTAACAGGACAATGTAAAGAAGCTGTTATATTAGGTGTATTGTGTTGTATTGGTATGATAATATTACAAATACCTTATGCAAAAAACATAGGATTAATAACGATGATGACAGCACTAATTCCAGTAATAGGTGCATGGTTTAGTGGCATATTTGGATTTTTATTAATTGTAACCGTAGATCCTATAAAAGCTATTGTATTTGCTATATTTATCATAATTTTACAGCAATTAGAAGGAAACTTTATTTATCCTAAAGTAGTTGGAAATGTAATACAATTACCAAGTATGTGGGTTTTAGTAGCCATAACAATTGGTGGAAAACTATGTGGGATCGCAGGAATTTTATTGGGAGTACCAATTTTATCTATTATATATACAATATTTACGCAAGAAGTTAATATAAGAATAAAAGAGAAACATGAGAAAAAGGTTAATTCGATTGACGATATTTAGTTATTATTAGTAATAAATAGAATAGAAATAAGATATAACATTTTACAAGTGATATATCTTATTTTTAATTACTAACATATAAAATCACTAAAAGGAGTTCATTATTAATTCATTTTATTATTGTATAATACAAAAGTTAATAAAATTATCGTAGCATAAAATAAAGTAATATAATTAATTGAAAATTAGAGAAAGGAGTATTATTTATGCACAAGCTAGGAAAGGCAATTTGTAAGCACAGAAGATTAATTTTAATAATTGCTTTACTACTATTAATTCCTTCTATTATTGGAATGAAAGAAACTAGAATCAATTATGACATATTAGTATATCTTCCAGATGATGTAGAAACTATACAGGGAGAAAACATACTGTCCGAAGATTTTAATATGGGAGCATTTTCAGTAGTATTGCTAGAAGATATGAATACAAAAGATATTATAAAACTAGAAAAAAATTTTAGAGAAATAGACAATGTAGAAAAGGTTGTAAGTATTGCAGATATTATAGGCACAAGTATTCCAGAAGAAATGATACCAGATGACATAAAAGAAAAAATATATAAAGATAATGAAACAATTATGTTAGTTACCTTTAAAGACCAAATATCAGCAGATACCACAATGCAGACAGTTCAAACTCTAAGAGAAATAACAGATGAGCATTGCAAAATAAGTGGAATGACATCAACTGTACTAGACACACGAGATTTATCAGATTCTGAAATTGCTATCTATGTTGTAATAGCAGTAATCTTATGTTTAATTATATTAGAGTTAGCATTAGATTCTTATGTAGCACCTATCTTATTGCTTTTAAATATAGGAATTGCTATTTTATATAATATGGGAAGCAACATATTTTTAGGAGAAATATCTTATATCACAAAAGCAATAAGTGCAGTATTACAATTAGGAGTAACAATGGACTTTGCCATTTTTTTATATCATAGTTACATGCAAGAAAAAGAAACAATACAAGATAATGAGGAAGCGATGGCAAATGCTATTGGAAAAACATTATTATCAGTAGTGGGAAGTTCACTTACAACAATAGCAGGATTTTTAGCATTATGTAGTATGAACCTTACTTTAGGAAAAGACATTGGAATTGTTATGGCAAAGGGTGTATTTTTAGGAGTAATTTGTGTAGTAACAATCCTTCCAGCTATGATATTAGAATTAAATAACTTAATTAAAAAAACAAAACATAAAGAAATATTCCCTAAATTTACAGGAGTTAAGAATTTTGTAATAAAACATTATAAAATAATTGCCATAGCATTTATAATTATATTACCAATAGCGTTCTATGGTTATAAAAACACAGATATTTATTATAATTTAGATAAGTCATTACCTGAATCTTTAGAAAGTGTATCTGCTAACAATGAACTAAAAGAAAAATTCAATATGGTATCTATGGAATTATTATTAGTAGATAAAGACATTCCAGATTATCAAGTAAATAATATGCTAGATGAAATAGAAAATTTAGAAGGTATTGAATGGACTGTAGGTTATTCAAAAATAGCAGATTTAGGCATACCAAAAGAAGTCTTACCAGAAGATTTACTAGAGATTTTCCAAAATGATGAATATCAAATGATTATTATAAATTCAAAATATGAAATGGCAACAGATGAACTCAATGAACAAGTAACAAAGGTAAATGAAATTATAAAAAAATATGATGAAAATGCTATTCTTGCAGG
>JBJEEB010000036.1:0-31023 GCA_051872655.1 Bacilli bacterium
TATTCACGTGTCTTTTTCAATAGTGAAGTGTTGCACTTCAAATTTATATTAACAATATTTACAAAAATTGACACTTAATACATTTTATGATAGAATATATAACTAATTAGGGAGGGGATTTATATGACTGAAAAAGATTATTTATCATTATTAATGAAACAAGTACAACCAAAAAGAGTTGTTTGTGGTTTCAATGAAGATGCTTATGGTAGAGCCGTTGTAACAACAGGAATTCCTAAAGAATATAAAGAAGGACAAATAACATATGAAGACAAAAAAACAGTAAGTTATGAAGATTACATGGAAAGTCGATTTCAACAAATTCAACAAAGTAGAACAAGAAGAAGATAATTTTATGAGGTGTCTAAGTATATAAGCGTAAGTTTAATACTTTTGATACCTCTTTTTTTGAATTTAGACTACACTTTTTAGATTTAAAGTGACAAACATGTGAAGAAGGAATATTAATGTTAAGGTTGTAAAATTAATTTTAAAATCCAAGCAATTGAAAAGGAGTTGAAGATTTATGAAAGATGAAGAAAAAATATTATATATTACTTAATTTAGCTATTGATAGAAAAAGGTTAAAACCAAAAGATAGTGACATTCCACTTATTTATGAAATTGAATATGTTAAAGTTTATCAAAATTGTTGCTGATAAAATAAAAATATGTGCTATAATGGTTATAGAATTAAATTGTTTATTTATTTGTTGTGATGGTTTCGTATTATCTTAACTATCGCACCATTTTATTAAATTTGAATGGAGAATTATATGAAGAAAATATTGTTAATTATATTTATTGTTATTTTAAGTGGATGTTCTATTAAGAAAGATAATGAAGAAAAAGAAGTTATTAAAGAAGATAATAATGTTATTGAAGAAAAGGAGTATACTGATAATAATCCTATTAAATTAGGTTTATTCTTATATGATAATAATTATCATAATAAAAGTAAATTAGTTGATACTTATTATACTAATTTTACTAGTGGAGTAGATATAGGCTCTTTTGAAGTGTTTTTTACTGATGATGATGTAATAGATGGTAATAAGTTTAAAGATACTTGGAATAAGTATTATGATATGTATAGTGATATTGATGATTATAAGGTTGGTTTTAATATTAAATTTATTTTAAAAGATGGGACTAATTTTAATGGTAATTTCTTGGAACCGGATATTTATAAATTTGGAAAATATTTTTATGTATACTTATATGATGATATTAATCAAGAAGACAATGCTTTTTATAGTCATTTAGAAGAGATGCAAGATAATACTATGATTACTTCAATTAAAATATATGCTGTAGATGGTATAGATGAGGTAGAAAACTTTATACTGAATGTATTTACTTATAAAAATGATAATGATTTTGATGAAAATGGTAATTATAGAGGTAACTCTATTTATGGTATTAGAATAAAAAGAAAATAGATAAGATTTGATTGATTTCTTATCTATTTTTATCTAGTTTTATTTGTATCATTGCCCATATCAAAAGTATAAAATTCATCTTCAGCATATGAACTTATAGTTTTATTTTCAATTGCCTCTAGTATTGTACCTTTCATTATATTTTCAAATACTTCAGCACTTTCACTATTTTTAGTTTGATCATAATATCCATTAATTCTTAGAAATTGTTCATAACTTTCATAACAGTATAGGCCATCATTATAGGAAACGCTTCTAATGAATTTATTGAATTCTTCAGAATTATTCATTGCTAGCTTATAGATATATACTTCAAGTGGACTATCAGCATGTAGTTTACTATAATCTGATACAGAATTATTTCCAATTTTAAAATTACCATCTACTTGTGTTCCTAATTCGCAACTAATTAAGTTCTCTTTTCCTAATTTTGTTAGTTCATCTGTTGCTGCAGATATCTTCATATTATTTTCTATTTTTGGAACTACTTTAGCAGCAGCATAAGCTCCAGCAGTTATTACAGTAGAGCCTGTTAGAATAGTAGCTATTATTCTTTTGAAATGTTTTTTTCTATCTTCTCTTTGCTTTGCTAAAAGAATTTGCCTTTGTTTTTCTAACTCTCTTTTTTCTTGCTGTTTTTCAAGTCTGGTTTTTGACTTTGGAAAATTATCAGCAGCTTCTTTTGCTTCTCTTAATTTTCTTGATTTATCAATTAATTCTGTTGGATCCATTTCATCTTTACTGAAAATGCTTCCATTATAATTAATTGTTTTATTTTTATTTTCTTTGTTAGGATCTTTTTTTATTGCGTCTCTTTGATTATTTAAAAGTTCAATTGCTTCATCTATGTCTTTTAGATCATTATTATCTTTCATTTACTATACCTCCTAGAATAAATATATAGCAAATATAAACTAAAGTCAATATTTATTGACAATTGTTTACATTTTATGTTTAGAATTATTATAAATTACCCATAATAATATGGAAAGGAGATTTATATATGGAAAATTATAATGTAGTACCTAATATTGTTACAGGCAAAGATTTAGATTATTTATCTGATATGTTTAATTGGAATTATTCTGGTTATAAGGAAATGTTTAATTCTTTAGAGAATATTAAAGATGAAGAGATTAAAAATATGATAAGTAAAGTTAGTAATATGCTTTATGATAATATGACTAATATCCTTAATATACTAGGAGGTTCTTATGAATAATAAAATTTCTAATCCAAAGACAGAAGTACCAAAAGGTAAGGCTTTGAATGATAAAGATTATTTAGATAGTACTTTATCTTTACTTAAGAATATGGAAAAAAATTATACTATTTCTTTAACTGAAGCCTCTAATGAATATTTATTTTCTAAATATGATGAGATATTTAATGAAATTAAAAATCTTCAGAGAGAAGTATTTGAACTTTCTTTTAGAAAAGGTTGGTATGAGTTAGAAAAAGCTCCAGATAATAAAATTAGTGAAAAATATAATACTTTAAATAATGAATTTAATGATTTAAATAGTTAAAATAAGAAAGGATTATCCTTTCTTATTTTAATATTAATTTATTATTATCAAGATCAATTGTTATGGTACTACCAAAAGGTACTTTATCATTAATGATGGCTTCAGCGATTAATGTTTCAACATTTCTTTGAGTAAATCTTTTGATTGGTCTTGCGCCATATTTTTCATCATATGAAGATTCTATTATAAAAGCTTTAGCTTTATCGGTAACATTTATTTTGATATTTTTATCTTTTAATCTGTATTCTATATCTTTAATAATTTTATTTAGAATATCATATACTACATCTTTTGATAAGGAATTAAAGATTATTATTTCATCTATTCTATTTATGAATTCTGGCTTGAAGGTACTACGTAGTTCTCTCATTACTAATTCATTAGCATTTTCTTTATTATCTAGAATATATTCACTACCTAGATTTGATGTCATAATAATAATAGTATTTTTGAAGTCTACTGTTCTTCCTTGACCATCAGTAATTCTACCATCATCTAGTATTTGTAATAATACGTTGAATATATCATGATGAGCTTTTTCTATTTCGTCAAATAAGACAATAGAGTAGGGATTTCTTCTTACTGCTTCAGTAAGTTGACCACCTTCATCGTATCCTACATATCCTGGAGGAGCACCAATTAATCTGGCTACAGAATGACTTTCCATGTATTCAGACATATCAATTCTAATCATATGTCTTTCATCATCAAATAATTCATAGGCTAGAGTTCTTGCTACTTCTGTTTTACCAACACCAGTCGGACCAAGAAAGATAAATGAACCAATAGGTCTATTTGGATCTTTAATGCCTGCTCTTGAACGAATAATTGCTTCAGTAACTAAGTGAATAGCATTATCTTGACCTTTAACTCTATCTTTCATTTTATCTTCAAGATGTAATAATTTTTCTTTATCTCCTTCAGCTAATTTTGATACTGGGATATTGGTCCATTTGGAAATAATTGCTGCAATACTTTCTTCATCGACTGTATCAGATAGTATTTCAGATTTGTTTATTTCTTCAAGTTCGGCAAGTTCTTTTTCAAGTTTTGGAATAATACCATGTCTTAATCTAGCGGCGTTTTCTAAATCATAGTTATTTTCGGCTGTTTCTAACTTGAAGTTAGCATTATCTATTTCTTCTTTCTTTTTACTAATCTTAGTATTAACAGTTTTTTCTTCTTCCCATTTAGTTTTTAATTCTTTTTCTTTTATTTTAAGATTATCTAATTCTTTATCTATTTCTTCAATTCTTCCTTTGGAAATATTATCTTTTTCTTTTTTTAGTGCTTCTTTCTCTATTTCTAATCTCATAATATTTCTTTCAAGATTATCTAATGCAGTAGGGACTGATTCCATTTGTACTTTGATAGTGGCAGCAGCTTCATCTACTAGATCTATAGCTTTATCTGGTAAGAATCTATCAGTAATATATCTATCTGATAGGGTAGCAGCGGCGATTAGTGCTTTGTCTTTAATAGTTACACCATGGAATACTTCAAATTTAGATTTAAGTCCACGAAGTATAGTAATAGTATCTAATACAGTAGGTTCTTTTACTAATACTTTTTGGAATCTTCTTTCTAGGGCAGCATCTTTTTCTATATATTTACGATATTCATTTAGTGTAGTAGCACCAATACAGTGTACTTCACCTCTAGCTAACATAGGTTTTAACATATTACCGGCATCCATAGCACCTTCAAGAGCACCTGCTCCTACAATCATGTGTATTTCGTCAATAAACATAATTATATTTCCTTCAGATTCTTTTACTTCTTTTAGAACTGCTTTTAACCTTTCTTCAAATTCACCACGGTATTTAGCACCTGCTACTAGAGCACCCATATCTAGTTCCCAAATGGTTTTATCTTTTAAATTATTTGGAACATCTCCTTTAATTATTCTCTGTGCTAAACCTTCAACAATGGCAGTTTTACCAACACCTGGTTCACCAATTAGAACGGGATTATTCTTAGTTTTACGAGATAGTATTCTAGTTATACTTCTTATTTCTTCATCACGGCCAATAACTGGATCTATTTTACCATCTTTAGCGGCTTTAGTAATATCTCTACCATATTTTTCTAATGGCTTTTGTAAATTTTCTTCATAAGGATTATTCATATTCATATTTATCACTTTCCTTTCTACACTATATATTATACTCAAAAATTAGCAATTGTCAATATAGATTGCTAATTTTGTTTAAATATTTAATTTTTCTTTTAAATATTAATGTTATGTGGTAAAATATATACTGAAAAAGGAGGTATTATGAAGAAATTTTTTAAGGAGTTTAAAGTATTTATAGAAAGGGGAAATGTTATTGACTTAGCAGTAGGCGTTGTAATAGGGTCTGCTTTTACTGGTATAGTTAATTCTTTAGTTAATGATGTTATTACTCCAACTATTGGTCTTATTATTGGTAAGATAGATTTTAGTAATTTAGTTATACCGGGTACTCAGATTAAATATGGTTCATTTATTAATAATATTATTAATTTCTTTATTATAGCTTTTTGCATATTCTTAATAGTTAAGTTTATTAATAAATTAACTTCATTAAAGAAAAAGAAAGAAGTAGAAGTAAAAGAAGAACCTAAGAAAAGTAATGAAGAATTGTTACTTGAAGAAATATTAAAAGAAATAAAGAAAAATAATAAAAAAAGTAAGTAAAAAATCTACTTTAACGTAGATTTTTATTTTTGCTTTAATGATAAGATTTTAGGCTTTTGCCTATCATTACTAACTTTTTTAAATGCATCTGCTATGATACTTTCGCTTATTCGATCTTCGTAATGAAATATTAGATAAATATCTTCTTCAATTGATATATGAAATAGTTCATTTAGTGTCATTATATCATCATCATTTAGATTTATAAGACAAGCACGCAATAAGCAGGTCCTTGCAATAGCGGTAATATTTGTATTATCTTCTAGAAAGTCAGAATCAGTTAATTTTAATAATTCTTTTATTTGATCTAAAATAGTATTAATAGAGTAGTTTTTTATCATATCTTTGTATAATTTATTATCTATTTTGTATAGTTCTGAAGTTAATTCTGAAGTTAGATATAAATCTGATAAATTAAAATTATTTTTTAACATTTCTTTCTCGATATTTTGATTAATATATGCAGTATGATATTTTATTTTAAGTAGTTTATTTTTTAAGTATTTATTACTTTTATAGTTTATTTCTTCTTCGAGAAAGAATAGAAAAGCATTTAAAATGTCTTCTTTGATACTATCTTGTAATTTTATACTTTCATTAAATAATTTTGGTATATTAATGTCTTTAATTAATTTTTGCATTTCTGTTAGTTCTTTAGGTGTTAACTTTTTTCCTGCATCTTTATGATTCATCATTTTATTAAATAAAGTAATTAGTATTCTTTGAAAATGAAGATTATTATAATTTAAGTTAATAATATTTTCAGTAGTTTTAACATTAACATTACTAGAAAGTTTGTCTAATATAAAAGATAAGTATTCTTCATATTTAGAAAAATCTAAATTATATAGTTTGTTTTCTCCTTCTTTGAGAATGGATATTTGCTTTATTATATCTTTATATTCTTTAGTATTTTTTTTATCTTCAATATCTAGTTTATATAGTATTTGATATAATGAATAAATATTTTTGGCTATTTTGATTAAATTATTTATATTTTTATAGTCATCTAGTGATAATTTATATTTTTTCATATACTATTCCTTCTTTTTGTGAGAATATTATACTATAAATTATATTTAATGTAAATTAAAATTTTATTAGAAGTTAGATATCTTTCTATTTGGATGCATAATATTAATTGTTAGTAGTAACTGGAAATGAATAAAAAATAAGATAAAAAGATATTGTATTTAATTTAAAAATATGATATATTAATTAATGTAAAAAAGGAGATTTTATGGAAGAAATATTAAATAATACTGAAGAAAAAATGATGTTAACAATTGAATCTTTAGAAAGTAAATTTACTAATGTAAGAGCAGGAAGAGCTAATCCTAATATGTTAGATGGTATTATGGTAGAATACTATGGTACTCCAACTCCTCTTAAGAGTTTGGCTAACATATCTGTACCTGAAGCTAGACAATTATCTATTAAACCTTTTGATAGATCATGTTTAGGTGCTATTGAAAAGGCAATATTTGAAGCTAATTTAGGAGTTACTCCCAATAACAATGGCGAGGTTGTATTTATTGTTATACCTCCACTTACTGAAGATAGAAGACGTGAATTTGTTAAGCAAGTTAAAGGACTAGCAGAGGAAGCTAAAATAGCTTTAAGAAATATTAGACAAGATGCTAATAAGGCATTAGAAAATTTAGAATTACCTGAGGATGAAGAAAAAAGAGGCAATGAAAGAGTACAAGATTTAATTAATGAATATAATAAAGTTATTGATGAAAAGTTAAAGGATAAAGAAAAAGATTTGATGACTATATAAAATATTGGGGGCAAGTTATGAAAAAGGTATTTTTACCAACTAAGGAACAATTATATCAAATGCAAGATTTAGGAGCAGATATTGGATTGTACTTGTATGCTAAGGCAATTGAAGCATTATGTATAGAATATGTTTGTTCTCCTGAAAAAGAGAGTATAATAAAAGATGAACCTGAATACATTTATAATAGCACAATAATTGCTAATGCAATATGCATGATGTATCCTAAAGAATTAGAATATTCAGAAGTTGCTAGACGTGATGGTTACCTTGCCAAAAAAATAATTACTAATACAGAAAATAGAGATATTTATAGACTAGATAATATAAGTAGATTTAGTAGTTGTGTTACTAGTAATTATATGATGATACAAAAAACAATTCAAATATTATGTGAAGAATTAAAAAATAATCCTAAGTATCGTTTTGAGTATAGAGATTGTAAACTACTTGATGATATATTTATGTGTAAGATTAATGTTAATGAGGCATATCCATTTTTGAATGATTATGAAAGGGTTAGTTATATCAAAATGTTAGCTCAAATTGAGCCATATTATGCTATACAAAATAATGAATGTAATAAAAGATATATACTTTGTAATGCAGTAATTGATTATATAAATAGGTATGGGTTTAATTTTCCATATCCATATAGTTATGAAAAAAATGAAAAGGATATTTTAACTAATCAAAGTACTAAAATTAAAAGATTATTTAAATGTATAAATAGAAAATAAGACAATGATAAGGAAATAGTAGTACTTATATAGTAATTATTAGCGAGCTCTTGGCTGGTGTGAAGAAGAGTTAATTACTTGGTATGAATTCACCCTTTAGTTTTATACCGTTAATCTGGTTAAAGATTTAAGAGTATAACTTATGTTATAAAGAAAGGTGGTACCGCGGATATTTTTTCGTCCTTTTATGGTATCATCTTTTTTCTTTTAGAAAGAAGGTAGTGATGGAGGATAAACTTAATTATTTGTTTAAATATATATCTTATGCTAGCTATGAAGAATTAATTAAAAGTAATAATAAATATTTACTTGAATTACTTATTAATAATTCTCGTAATGTTAATTTAAATTGTTTATATTTGATTAGATATGGTGTGTCTGATATAGAAAAGGTTATTTTAACTAAAACTGAAGATATTACTAAGGAACATGATGAGTTTATTAAAGATATTAAATCTTTAGAAAAAGAATTAAATAAGAAAGAGGTTATAGCATTATATGAGAATGCTTAGAGGAGGATAATATGAATATTGAAGAAATTAAAAAACAAATTTATACTGATTTAAGTTCTGTTAGTAGACAAAATGAACTTAATGATGTTAAGAGTAAATATCTTGGAAAAGAAGGTATTATTACTTTACTTCAAAGTAGGATTAGAGAAGTATCAAATGAAGATAAGAAAGAATATGGTATGAAAGTAAATGAAGTTAAGACTTACTTTAATCATTTATTTGAAGAAATCAAAGATAAATTAGAAAGGGAAGAAATTAATAAAAAATTAGAGAAAGAAGCAATTGATATTACTCTTCCTAGTGAAAAAATTACTAATGGCAGTTTACATCCTTTTAATAGAATTATTGAAGAAGTAGAAGATATTTTTGTTAGTATGGGGTATGATGTTATTCCTGGAAGAGAAGTAGAAACTGATGAGTATTGTTTTAAAAGGCTTAATGTGCCTGATGGTCATCCTGCTAGAGATGCTCAAGACACTTTCTATATTGATATGGAATATTTACTTCGTACTCAAACTTCTTGTGCTCAAGCACATGTAATGGAAGAGAATATTGAAAAAGGACCTATTAGAATTATATGTCCTGGTAAAGTATATAGAAGAGATGATGATGCTACACATTCTCATCAGTTTGGTCAAGTAGAAGGTCTTGTTATTGATAAAGATATTTCTTTGGCTGATTTAAAGGGTACTTTAGAAATATTTGCTAAGAAGATTCTTGGAGATAATACTAAAGTTAGATTTAGACCTAGTTATTTTCCTTTTACTGAGCCTAGTGTTGAAGTGGATTTATCTTGTTTTAAGTGTGGTGGTAAGGGCTGCTCATTATGTAAAAATACTGGCTGGATAGAAGTACTAGGAGCAGGTATGGTTCATCCTAATGTTCTTAGAATGGGTGGTTATGATCCAGAGGTATATACTGGCTTTGCCTTTGGTACTGGTCTAGATAGACTTGCTATGTTTAAATACAATATTCCTGATATTAGATATTTATATACTAATGATGTTAGAATGCTTAGACAATTTGATAGAAAGGATGATGAGTAATGAAATTATCAAGAAAATTTGCTAGTGATTATATTAATTTAAATGATGATATTAATACTATTGCTAAAAAAATGACTAGTGTTGGTAATGAATATGATACTGCTGGTAGATTAATTAATTGTACCAATTTAGTTATTGGGGAAGTATTAGAGTGTGAGATGCATCCTGATTCTGATCATTTGCATGTATGTAAAGTAAATGTTGGCAACGAAGTACTACAAATAGTATGTGGTGCTCCTAATGTAAGAAAAGGTCTTAAAGTAATTGTCGCACTTCCTGGAGCAATACTTCCTGGAGGTACAATAAAAAAAGGTACTATTAGAGGTACCCAGTCTAATGGTATGCTTTGTTCTATAGCAGAACTTGGACTAGATCATAAATTTTTAAAAGATGAAGATATAAATGGTATTTGTGAGCTAAATAGTGATGCTCCTATTGGAGAAGATGCTATTAAATATTTAGAATTAGATGATGAAGTAATTGATTTTGAACTTACTTCAAATAGAGGAGATTTACTAAGTATACTTGGAATGGCTTATGAACTTGGTGCTATTTATGATGAAAAAGTAAATGATATTGATTTATCTCATAGTACTGGTACTGGAAATATTAATGATGAACTAAAGTTAAAAGTAGAAACTGATGCTTGTCCATTATTTTTAGCTAGAAAAGTATGTGATGTAACTATTAAAGAGAGCCCAACTTTTATAAAGAATAGACTTATTAGTAGTGGTATTAGGCCTATTAATAATGTTGTAGATATTTCTAATTATGTAATGCTTGAAACTGGACAACCACTTCACTATTATGATGCTGATAATCTAGGAAATACTTTAGGTGTTAGAATGGCAAAAGATAATGAAACACTTACTACTTTAGATGGTCAGAATAGAGAACTGTCTAATACTGATATTGTTATATTTAATGAAGGTGGTGCTGTAGGACTAGCGGGTATTATGGGAGGATTATCTACTGAAGTAGAAAGTAATACTAAAAATATTATAATAGAAAGTGCTATATTTAATCCTACTTTAATTAGAAAGACTAGTAAAAAGGTACTTAGGAGTGAAGCTTCAAATAGATTTGAAAAGGGTCTTGATCCAAGAAGAACTTATATGGCTATGGAAAGAAGTCTTTGTCTATTAGAAAAATATGCTGATGCAAAAATAGTAGGTGGAATGTTAGAACATAAGAATATTGATATTAATGATAAAGAAATTGAAATATCTTATGGTAAAATTAATAAAATACTTGGAATAGAACTTAGTAAAGATATTGTTTTAGATATTTTTAGGAGATTAAATTTTACTACTAAAGATAATGGCGATAGTGTAGTTGTTATTGTTCCTTCTAGAAGGACAGATATTGAAATAGAGGAAGATTTAGTTGAAGAAGTAGGAAGAATATATGGCATCGATAACATTCAAGGTAGAAAAATGATTCTTCCAGTTAGAATGGGTAAAGTAGACAAAATTAATAGGAGTATTAGACATTTACTTTGTGATTTAGGACTATCTGAGACACTTACTTATTCTTTAATTAAAGAAAGTGAAGTACATAAATATACTAATGATGTTTTTGATTCTATTAGACTTAAAGATCCTATGACTGAAGATAGAAGTACTTTAAGATATAGTTTAATTCCTAGTTTATTAGATGTATATGAATATAATACTAATCGTGATAATAAGAATATTAATCTTTTTGAAATAGGAAGAAGTTATTATACAAATAATAATGAATATTTTGAAGAAGAAAAACTTACTATTTTAATGAATGGAAAATATTATAATGGTATTGGTGCTAGTAGAGAAGTTAATTACTATATTTTAAAAGGAATATTAGAGCAAGTTCTAAATTATTTAGGATATGGTAATAGATATTATTATAAAAAGGAAGATTTGCCTAGTGAATTACATCCAGGACAATCCGCTAGTGTATATATTGATAATAAAAAAATTGGTATAATTGGTAAAATTCATCCTAATATTATGAAAGATGATGTCTTTGTTTTTGAAATTAATTTATCTATACTTAAGGATATTAAGATATCTAAGATGAAATATAAGGAAATTAATAAATTTCCTGGTATTAGTAAAGACTTGGCATTTATTCTTGACAAAAATATTACTTCAGAAGATATACTAAAAACTATCAAGAAAGTAGGAGGAAGAATACTAACTAATATTGAAATTTTTGATTTATATGAAGATGTTAGTTTGGGTGACAATAAAAAATCACTTGCATTTAATTTGTATTTTGAAGATCCTAATAAAACATTAACTTTGGAAGAAGTGACAGAGGTATTTAATAAAATTATTGAAGATGTATCTAAAAAGTATAATGCTACTTTAAGAAACTCATAATTAAAATATTAAGATTAAGTGATATTATATGTAAGTAGACAAAATTAAAAAATAACTGTCTACTTTTTATTATAAAAATAAAGAAGTAGCCTTAATAATCTACTTCTGATATTTTTATGATATTTTTTATAACTATCTTTTTTTACTTTCGTTTTTATTATTAACTTGTTCTATTTTTTCTTGTATTTCATTTTTCATTCTTTCGTAATATTGAACTTTTTCTAATGAGGCATCACGATGATTATATCCACCTTTATCAGGAGAATCATTATATTTAAAATTTTCTTGTGAATACCTTTTTTTATAATATAACAATTTTAATTTAAGCTTTAATAAACTTTCCTTTTTATCATTATTCATATTTATTTCCTCCAATCTTAAGATTATTATATAATCTTTTTTTATTTTTAACAAGTATTAAATAGAAATATCAAAATCAAAAAAAGAAATGTATTAAAAAAAAATAATAGAATTTTACTTTTTTATATATAATAAGTATAAAAATACCACTAAAAGTCCTAGGACTTTTAGTATAAAAAACAAAAAACAGGCTATATAACCTGTTTTTTATATGCAATCAACAAATGTATCATCTAGACATCTTATTCTACATACACAGCCTAAATTCATTGTAAAGAAAGAATTAGTAGCTTCATATGGGAATACACTTCCTTCTTCGGTATTTGGTGCTAGTACTCTAAATGTAGCGCAGCAGCCATCTAGTTTTTCTATTCTAAATACTGTGCTTGTCGTTGTAATATTAGGATCTTTACTAATAGGCATTGCTATAGGGTCATCACCTGAACTACAACTATATAATACTATTGGTCTAGTATTAAAGAACATATTACTGCTTTGTCCTAGAAAACCTTTATCACAAGTTTCTAGACAGCAATCATTACCACAGACGCTCTGCTGAAGAATTAGTATTACTTTTAAGATATCGGAGATGCAATTTTCGCAAGTATTATTTTCATTATTACACATATAATCCACCCCTTTTTTATATTCAATATAACTTATGATAATTTAAAATAAAAATGCACTACGAATACCTATAAAATTTAATATTTTTATTATATTTACATAATTATTATTTATTAATCATATATATTAATATGAAAAAAATTAAATTAGTTAGAGCATTAAGTGATTACGTTAATGATAAAAAATTTAGTATAATATATAAAAATAATAAATTAGATATTATTAATTACTCTAAAATACTTGATTTTTCTGATACTAAAATAAGTATTAATTATTTAGATGATATATATATAATTATTGGTACTAATCTTGTTATTTCAAAGATGATGGAAGAAGAATTATTAATTACAGGTAATATAGAAAGTATTTCTTTTAATAAATAGAAATGAGTTGATATTGTGAAAGAAAAACTATTTAGAATATTTTCTAGTAATATTAAAATTAGAGTTAGTGGTAGAAATATTAATAATTTTATTAGAAGAATAATTAATAATAATATTAATATAGTTAGACTAATACCAAGGGGTTATAAAGAAGTTGATTTGATAATTGATTATAATGATTTAGAAAAAATAGAAAAATATAAGACTATATATGATGTTAAAATTGTTAGATATTATGGTAAGTTACATGTTATTAAATTTTTAAAGAAGAATAGATTTATTTTATTATTTTTATTAATAGGAAGTATTTTAATATATATTCTTTCTAATATGATATTTAGTATAGAAGTAATTCATTCTAATAGTGAAATAATTAAATTAGTTACTAATGAATTAGATAAACATGGTATAAAAAAGTATTCTTTTGCTAAAGACTATAATACTTTAGAAAAAATTGAAAAAGAAATTTTAAATGATAACAAAAATAGTTTAGAATGGATGGAAATAATTAGAAATGGTACTAAATATACTATTAGAGTAGAAGAGAGAATTATTAATAGAAAAGATGATGATAATAAAAATTATGATATTGTGTCTTCAAAAAATGCTGTTATTAGAAGTATTGAAGCTGAGTCTGGTGAAAAAATAAAAGATATTAATACTTATGTTAAAAAAGGTGATATTGTTATTTCTTCTTATATTACTACTCCTAATAATGAAAAAATACCTAGTACTGCTAGAGGGAAGGTAATAGGAGAAGTTTGGTATACTATTGATATAGAATATCCTTATTATTATAATGAGACTGTATATACTGGTAATAAGAAAAAGGTACTTGTATTTAATTTTATTAATAAGAGAATATCTTTATTTGATTTTAATAAATATAAGAATTTTAAAAAAGATACTAAAGCTATATTTATTAGTAATATTTTACCTATATCATTAAATTATGAATATCAATATGAAACTAAAGTTATAAATGAAATATATACTTATGATACTGCTAAAGAAAAGGCAGTAGAACTAGCTAAGGAGAAACTACTTGTTAAATATAAAAACATTACTGAAATAAAAAATGTTATTGTAGTTAGTGAAAACGATACTGAAGGGCATCTTAATTTATCTTTATTTGCTACTGTACTTGAAGATATTACCGAATATAAAGAGGCTATTATTGAAGAAAATATTAATAGTTAATTACTTACTTTAACTTTACACTTTTTATACTAATAAATGACAAATTAATATTTTTTTTGACATAGTACTTGTAAAAATTTTAATTCTTTGCTACATTTAATATGAGGATAGGAGTACATTATATCCGAGTTAAGAAAGGAAGAATTAAAATGAAAAAGATATGGAAATTATCTACTATAGTACTTGCAGTTTTTATGGTTTCTGCAGGTAATGTTTATGCAACTGATTTGACTGAAAAAATTACTGCTAATGATGGACTTGGAGGAATTACAACATTTACTAAAACTTATGATGCTGAGAATGATGTTAATAATTTAAAAGTATCTCTTGTAGTAAATGAAGAATCAATTAATAAGATTCTTAATCAAAAACCAGGGGTAGGTGCACAACTTAGCACTTTCTATATTGGTATTTCCCCAAATACTGGAAATGTTCCAGTGTATAAAGAAAACTATTATTATTATCATAGTGATACTAAAACTGTTGATGAAATAAAAGCTGATATACTTGCAAGAATAGGAGAAGATGATCTTAGTAATACTGAAACTGTATGGCCTATTGGTGTTGGTATTCTATATTATGATAGCGTTAATAATAAATGGGTAAAAAGTGATACTGCTGGTGATGGTGTTACTACTTGTAGACAAGATTTAATGAATAAGTTAGGTATTACTGATGCAAGTGAACTTAAATATGGTGAAAACTTTAGATTCTTTATGTATAACAATCTTGATTGGTGGATGGTATGGTCAGATAAGAATCCTGCTACTGCTACTCCTACTAAAGTAGAATATATTAAAGTTTCTTATGAAATTTTATTTCCAATTAAATCTAGTAATGGAACAGAGAGTGTTTTCCATATAAGTTTAAAAGATGCTATTGAAAATGGTCATGATGAAATTACTATCAATGAAGATCTTATAATTGATGAAGACTTAATTATTCCTGAAGGTAAAACTTTAATTGTTAATGATGGAGTAACTTTAACTATTTCTGAAGATGCTTCACTTACTTTTGAAGAAGGTTCAGTTTTAGATGGTAATGGTTTAATTGAAAAAAATGGAAAGATTTTTGTTGGAGATAAAAAACTTTTCTTTGTCAATATACTTGAATCTTCTAATGGTAAAGTTTCAGTAGATAATTTTGCTGTCCTTGATGGTGAAATGGTTACTATTACAGTTACTCCTGATAAAGGATATGAATTAGATAAAATAGAAGTATTGGATGCAGATGGCAAAGAAGTTGTTGTAACAAATGGTAAATTTGTTGTTAATTCTGATGTTGAGATCAGTGCAAAATTTAAAAAAGTAGAAGAAAAAGTTGAGAAAAAGACTGAAGAAAAGAATCCAGAAACTTCTGATATTAACTTAGCACTAATTCTTGGAATGTTTGGTTTAGCTAGTGTTGGTACTATAATTTCTTTAAAAAAGAGAAATTCTAAAGTAAATGGATAATTAATTGAATAGGCTAATGCCTATTCTTTTTCTTATATTTTACTATAGACTTTATATTAAAAATTTAGTAAAATTATAATAGGTGGTTCTTATGAATAACGAGGATAAATATATTCCTAAACATGCATATAATGATGAAATAAATTATTTTGATAGGGATAATACTTATAATAATAATAATGTTGATCATAAAGTTAAAGATGATATTGTTTTAGATGAAAATATTTATAGTGATTTTGATGATAATCGTGATGAAAATATAAAAGTAAAATCAGTTAAGAAAAAGAGAAAACTAAAAAGAAAGATATGGACATTATTAACATTATTTTTTGTAATTATATTAATTATTTGCATTATTAAAATTTTATTATGGATGAAAGATAATAAGGATACTTCTAGTATGACTAATGAAATTATTAATGCTGTTAATATTGAAGAAAGGGAAGATGATGATAATACTGAGTTAGTAAATGAAGATGATGATAAAAAAAGCGATTATTGGTATTATATAACTTTTCCATTAATTAATGTTGACTTTACTGAATTAAAGGAAAAAAATTCTGATACTGTTGGTTGGATTAATGTTAATAATACTAATATTAATTATCCTTATGTACAGACTAATAATAATTCTTTTTATTTAGATCATTCTTTTGATAAAAGTTATAATGAAGCGGGTTGGGTATTCCTAGATTATCGTAATAATAATAATTTAGATAATAAAAATACCATTTTATATGCTCACAGTAGACTTGATAAAACTATGTTTGGTTCTCTTAGTAAAGTACTAAAATCATCTTGGTATAATAATAAAGATAATCATATTATTAGATTATCTACAGAAGAAGAAAATACTTTATGGCAAATTTTTTCTGTATATAAAATACCTGAAGAGAGTTATTATATTACTACTGAGTTTAATAGTGATAGTTATTATGAAGAATTTTTAAATATAATTAAGAACCGAAGTATATATAATTTTAATACTAATTTAAATATAAATGATAAGATACTTACTCTTAGTACTTGTTATTCTGATACAGAGAGAACAGTAGTGCATGCAAAATTAATTAAGAAAAGTAATAAATAATTTAAAGAATATGTTTAAAATATTCTTTTTTTGTGGTAGAATTATTAAGAGGTGTATTTTATGAAAACAAATAGAACTATAACTAGAGAAAAGGCAATGACTATATTATATCAAATTCTTTTATATAAAAAAAATAATATTAAATATGTAGTTAGTGATATTATAGATGAAGTACTTGATGGTACTGCTATTGAAGATAGAAAAAGAATAGATACTGAATTCTTAAATAATTTAGTTAATGGTGTATTAGATAATATTACTACTATTGATGAATATATTGATAAATATATTGAATCTTGGTCTATAGATAGATTAGGATTAACAGATCAAGCTATTATTAGAATAGCTGTTTATGAACTTGTATATACTGATACTCCAGATTTAGTGTGTATTAATGAGGCTATAGAATTATCTAAAAATTATTCTGATGAGAAGGTATCTAAAATGATAAATGGTGTGTTAGATAAAATATATCGTGAAAAATTGGATACTAATTAATTATAAATTTATATGGTGAAGAATATGAATAATAATTATATTACTGTAACTGAGGTTAATAAATATATTAAAGAAGTTATTAATGATGATTTACTTCTAAAAAAAGTATATTTAAAAGGTGAAATATCTAATTTTAAAGCACATTCTAGGGGACATTTTTATTTTACTTTAAAAGATGAAAATAGTAGAATTAATGCGGTTATGTTTTCTTTTAATAATAGAAATATGAAGTTTACTCCATATGATGGTATGAAGGTTTTAGTAACTGGAAAAATAGATGTATATGAAGCTAGTGGATCTTATCAAATATATGTAGAAGAAATGCTTGAAGATGGAATAGGAGCATTATATGTAGCTTTTGAACAGTTAAAAGAAAAACTTGCTAATGAGGGATTATTTGATAAGAGTAAAAAGAAAAAAATAAGAAGAATACCTAAAAGAATAGGTATAGTTACTTCACCGACTGGTGCTGCGATTAAAGATATTTTAACTACTATTAAGAGGAGATATCCTGTATGTGAGACAATTCTATTTCCTGCTTTAGTACAAGGAGATAATGCTGCTGGTGATATTGCTAATAAAATAAAATTAGCAAATACTTTAAAAGATAAATTAGAGTTGGATACTCTGATAGTAGGACGTGGTGGTGGATCACTAGAGGATTTATGGCCTTTTAATGAAGAAGTAGTAGCTAGAGCTATATATGATAGTGATATACCTGTAATATCTGCTGTTGGTCATGAAATTGATATTACAATATCTGATTATGTAGCAGATCTTAGAGCACCAACTCCTACTGCTGCTGCAGAACTTGCTGTACCAGATATTAATACGATTATAACTTATTTAGATACTGCTACTACTAGAAGTTATAATGCGTTAAATAATATTATTAGTGTTAATTATAAAAAATTAGATAATATTAAAAATAGTTATATACTTTCTAGACCATTATCTATGTATGAAATTAAGGAACAGAAATTAGATAATTTAATAGATAATTTAAATAAAGCTATTACTAAGACTATAGATAATGTTAAAGTAAAATTATTTACTATTAAGAATAGTTATATTTTAAATAATCCAGATATGTTGTATAAATATAGTGGACAAAAGTTAAATCATATTATATCTAAATTAGAAGTATTAAATCCACTTAATACTCTAAATAGGGGATATGCTATTGTTAAAAAAGATAATAAAGTATTATCTAGTATTAAGAATATTAATGAAGGAGAAAATATTACTATATCTTTAAAAGATGGTAATATTGAAAGTAAAATTATTAAGGTAGGTGAAAAATAATGGCTAAAGAAAAAGAAGAAATAACTTTTGAAGAAAAAATTAAATTACTTGAGGAAATTGTTAAAGAATTAGAAAGTGGCGAAGTACCTTTAGATGATGCTATTAACAAGTATACTGAAGCTATGAAGTTAGCTAAAGAGTGTTCTGATAAATTAAATAAGGTTACTGATAAAGTGAATAAAATTATGCTTGAGAATGGTAAATTAGAAGATTTTACTGTGAGTGAATAGAATCTTCTTTTTTTGAAAATAAATATGATAATAACATAGTAAATGGTTTAGAGAATTAATATTTTATTTTAATTATAATGTAAAATATCTTGCTCTTTTTTTCTTTTTACTATATAATTTAGTTATGGTAGGTGATATAAATAATGAAAAAAATATCTAATAAAGGATTTACCTTAATAGAATTACTAGCAACAATATTAATTATAGGATTAGTATTAGGAATTACTACATATGGTATAATTAGTTCAGTAAATAAAGCTAAGGAAAAGAGTACAATCTTATCATTAACTAGTGTTAAAGAAGCTGCTAGAACATATTCTGGTGAATTAGGTGAAGATAGTTGGAAAAATATAATTGGTTATGAGAATACATATTTTTGTGTAACTATTGAAGAACTTATTAACAAAGGACTACTAAATAAAAATGCTAATAGTGTTGAAAATGGTGGTGAAATAGTAGATTATGTTGTAGTTGTAAAAAATAAAACTACCAAAGTTATAGAAAAAGAAGAAATATTAACTGGAAGTAATTCTGATACTGTTGCATATCAAATATGTACTGGTAACATAAAAAATGAAGATATTACTACTGGAACTCAAATAGGAGATACCGAGTCATATACAGATACAGTATACATAAATTTTACTGATGCAAAGTTTGAATCAAAAATAACAGAAAGACATTGTGAATATGGTTATAGTTCAACAAATATGAATAATGAAGGAACAATAATTGATAACAAATGTACACTAGAAGAGTTAACACAAGGTACAACTTACTATACAAGAGTATGTGAGAAATCGGAAAGAGAATCAGTATCATGTTCAAGTGCAGTAGCAGTAAAAACACAAAATATAGTTGATCCAACTATAGCAGTTGATACTAATAAAAATAATAGTGTAAAAATAACTTATGATAATAGTAATATAATAGGAGATGCTTTTTACTATTTCAAATCAACAATAGATGGAACATCAAGTAAAAATGTAAGTACTTGTAGTTTAGATGACAATAAATATAATTGTAATAACGATAGTGTAAATAATATAACTAAAGATACTCGGTATAAAGTATCAGATAATGAAATATCAATAACATATAATACGCCAGGAAATATTACAGTAACTGCTGAAACGAGAGATAAAAGTGATAATTTAAATTCAAGTACTAAAGAATTTAGTTTATATAAAACAACATTTAATAAAGGAAATGCTGATACTATAGGAGGACAAACAAATAACATAGAATTAATGTGTTTAGCAAATAAAGGTAATTCTTGTAGTATAACATCCCCAAGTATAGAAAAGTCAGGATATCAAGTAATTGGCTGGAATACAAATAGTAGTGCCACTACAAGTAGTTGGGATGTAAATACTTTAAAATCAATAAATACTACCGAAACATACTATCCAGTAACAAAATTAAACACATATACTATAACTTATGATAATAATGGTGGAAGTGGTTGTACTACAAAAAACGTTGTGTATAATTCACAAATAGGAAGTTTATGTACTCCAAGTAGAACAGGTTATACCTTTATTGGATGGTACAATTCAGATTATAAAGATATCCCTCTAAATTATTATGCTGATACATATAGTGATTTGTATAATGCCTTTGGTTACGATGTTGACAAATTATATAATCATTATTTAACTTATGGTATAAATGAAGGAAGAAGAATATCTCAATACATACCAACAGATATATATAATTATTCTTCGAATAAAACCATTTATGCTGGCTGGAAAAAGAATAAAGTTATTATAGAATTTAGCGTTAATAATGGTACTCTAGTTTCTGGGTCTCCTTATTCTGTAGATTCAAATGGTATTGTTTTAAAAAATAATAGTCATTTACTAAGCAAAATAGAGTATAATACTACGATTGGTAATAATGGCTTACCTAATTATAATAATTCAAGTTATCTTAATGTAAGTAGAACTGGTTATACTGTAGTTGCTGGTAAAGAGTGGATATGTTTAAGTGGTGAATGTAAAGGAGAAATATATAGTCAATCTGATGAAACCCTTACATCTAGTAACTTTTGTGATGCAAGTAATGGAGATTGTATTGTTATACTTGGCGTCAATTGGATTCCTAATACACCCCAGTTTATTGCTAGCGATGGAAAAGATTCAGAATCTTGGCATATTAGTACTTTTAGTCTCACATTAACTAATACTAGTGATGATGTTGATTATTTCTATGGAACAAGTGGTAATAATATTACTACAAAATATTCTTCGCAAATTAATGTGACAAATAATAATACTTATTATGCAAAAGCATGTAGTAAATCTGATTATAATAATTGTAGTGGAGTTACTACATATGTTGCCCAAATAGATAGAAATCCACCTATAGTTGAAATCACACTATATAATACTTCTACAGGTGCTACTATTTCCTCTGATAAGTATTCAAGTAGTAAAAATAATTTGCTACCATGGTTACCATATAATGTAACTATTTATTACACGTTTAGTGATGAAGAAACTGGAATAGACACTACTACAGCACAATTTAAATATAATTACGAATTTCAAAGAGAACTTAATGATGACGATTTATTAGTGAGTGACAATATTTCATTATCTAATGGGTCTACATCTTATAATCGTGGTGTTGAACTTGATGGTGATCGAAAATTTTATTTTAAAATATGTGATGCAGCAGGTAATTGTAGCGGTAAATATATTTATTTTAGAACTGATACTCAAAAACCTATCATTTATAAAATTGATGATACAGTTAAAATTGGCTGCACAACACTTAGTGGAATAAAAGATTCTGTCGTGTACCAAGATGGAATTGAAAGATATGGCTTTGTTTCAAAAGATTATAAAAATACTGATTACAATATATCGGATAATGATGGTATAATTAGTCATCCATATAATGATGCTAGTATATATGCTTCTTGTACTAATAAAGCTGGAATTTGTTCTAAAGTAAAAATTAAAAAAACATCTACTGCAAGTGAAGGCTGCTATTATAGAGTCAAGTATTATGGTTTTGATGGACCAGCTTCTTCAACTGTTAATAAATGTAGTACTGTCACAATAGTGGGTGGAGTATGTGGAAATCAAAGAATATATACAGATTGTACTTCTGTTGATAAAAGTTTTTGCGGTAGTGATAGTAGTAGATGTGTTCAGTATAAATCATGGTATGTAGGTTCAAACGTTAGTGATTCATTCGTACTTGAAGAACAATCAAGCTGTTGATGGAGGTAATATGAATAAAGAAAAAAGGAAAAATATAATATTAATAGTTTTCATTATAATAATATTAATATTTATAGTTGGTATAACATTTGTAGTACATCATAATAAGCAAGCAAATTATAGTGACAATGTAGTAGGTTTAATAAAAGAAAATGTTAAAATAGGTGAATTAGAACTATCAATAGTAGATATCAAAAAAATTGGATATGGATATAATACATCTCTAAAAATAAAAAATAACTATAATGATAAAAAAGAAATAAAAGCCATAAATCTACAGTTTATTGATAAAGAAGATAATGTTTTCACAGAAATACTTGCAATAGTTAATAAAAATATAGATTCAGGAGAATACATAATTATAGATACTACAACTGATATTAATTTGGATTCTGCTGTTAAAGTAAAATATACATTATTAGGTTAAATTGTAAATAAATAAAAAAGTTGAAAATTTAATATTTTTAACTTTTTTATTTTAGTCTAATATGTATTTTTTTGATAGAAAATGTTAAAGATAATTTTGGCTATTTATGTTAAATATTATATTATCTAGGAAAAGAGGAGAATAATCCTCTTTTTTAGTTTTCTGCTTCTTCTAACATTTTAGTTATGAATATTCCATATCCTTTAGTAGGATCATCTACTACTACATGAGTTACTGCTCCTATAATATTTTTACCTTGAATTATTGGACTACCACTCATTCCTTGGACTATACCACCAGTTACTTGTAATAATCTTTCATCGGTTACTTCAAATAATATATTTTTAGTAACGGAATCATTCTTGTTAATTTTTAAAATATTAATAGTAAATTCTTCAACTTTGTCATTATCTATTACAGTAAATATACTGGCTTTTCCTGTATTTATATCGTCTATTTTAGCTACGCTATATAGATTTTTATTTGGAATTTCACTTGTGTAAGTTCCAAAGATTCCTTTATTGGTATTTTCAAAAACTTTACCAAATACTTTTGAACTATCATATCTAGCATTTTTTTCTCCTGGGCTACCAATACTACTTCGGGTAACACCCGTAACTGTAGAACTATAGATTTTACCATCTTTTATTTCTAATTTTTGACCAGTATTTTTTTCTATTATTTCATGTCCTAAAGCTCCAAATAGTTTAGTATTAGGATCAATATAGGTAAGTGTACCAACTCCTGTAATACTATCTTTTACATATAGTCCAGTTTTATAGATATTGTCATCTGATTTGACTAATTTAATATTGGCTGTGTTTTCTTTTGTTCCTCTTAAATAGGTAATGGATAAATTTTCTTTATTATTACTTTCTTCTATTACTGAAAGCATATTACTAATATTATCTACATCTTTATTATTAATTTTGATTATTTTATCTCCATTTTGTAATCCTGCTTCTTTTGCTGGATTAATATTATTAATACTATAGGTACCTACAATAATTATACCTGAGGAATTAAGTTCAATACCAATATTTTCTCCTCCTGCAATTACATAGTCTGAATAAGCAAGAGCATATGTTGGAATAATAAATAATGAAAGAAATAGCAGAATAGTAGTGTTTTTTATTTTTTTAAAAAACATAAAATACATCTCCTTTAATTATTCACAGACTACATTATTATTATTTGTAGTATTATTAAAAATATTAAAGAAAAAAATTGCCATATTTTTAGCTATTTCCTTATTTTTCTTGACTTTGAATCTATTTTATTGTAAAATATTAACCTATGAAGAAGGAGATAGTATGAATAGAGTGTTTTTAAATAATCAAATTGAAGAAGCAAAATATAATTATAATTACTTTTTTATGCAAATGATTATTAAAATATTACGTGTATGTTTTAAATTATCCTTTGTTTTATTACTTAGTAGTATATTTAATTATTTGATTATTAATATTTTGGCTATTATTTGTACTATTATATCATTTATTAATATTTATGATATTATTAGAAAATATAAATATATTATCGATGATATTAAGAATACTCTTGATATTGATTATTTGTTTGAATTAGATTTTAATGTTATTAGTAGTAATTTATTTAAAGGTATTTTTAATTATGGAAAATAATTTTTATGTTGGTGAAATATTTCATTCAAAAAAATATACTAAGCCTTCAAGAATAGAAAAAACAATATTGTATTCTGAAGATAGTTTAATATATATAGATTTATTAAATCAAAAAGAATATACTACTGATAATAGTAATAGAGATTATGTAATAAAAGAAAGTTTAATTAATACTGATGTAAGAGAATATAAAACTGACTATAATTATTTACTTATGAAGTATAAAAGTACTTCTAAAAGGAAGGAAAGAAAATTATTTAATAGAAAATACTAGTATAGATAGTATTTTTTTTCATATATTTAACTAGGTGATATGATGAATAATACTCTTATTGCTTTTCTTCTTACTTTTATTGCGGGTTTTTCTACAATGCTTGGAGTATTAGTTATTTATATAAAGAGTAAGAATCATAATAAAATAATTATGGCTTCTTTATCTTTTGCTGCTGGTGTTATGATTACAGTTTCTATTACTGATTTAATACCAGAATCTATTTTATTACTGGGAAATAATCTTAAGAATAGTACTACTATTATAATTAGTATTTTAGCTATTGTTTTGGGAATAATTATATCAATGATTATTGATTATTATTTACCTGATAAACCTATGACAAATACGAAGGATAAGTCTTTATTTAAGGTTGGAATTATATCAATGATAGCAATTATTTTACATAATTTACCTGAAGGTATTGCAACTTTTGTAGCTACTTCGAGTGATGTTAAAATGGGTATATCTCTTACTTTGGCAATTGCTATGCATAATATTCCAGAGGGAATTAGTATATCTGTTCCTATATATTATTCTACTGGTAGTAAGAAGAAAGCAATTTTTTATACTTTGATTTCTGCTTTATCTGAACCACTAGGAGCTTTACTTGCCTTTATATTTTTAAAAATTTTTATTAATGATACTATTCTTGGTATATTGTTTTCTTTAATTGCAGGAATTATGCTTCAAATATCTTTTTGTGAATTATTGCCTGCTGCTAGAAAATATGATAATAAGAAGTATCTATTTATATTTTTTACTATAGGTGTTATATTTATGCTTTTAAAATTTTTATTTTAATTAAAAAAGTAATGACAAGTTGCTTTTTTTTTGGTATACTTATATAGTAGTGTAGGAGGATAATATGAAAGGGACGCTTATTTGTAAATTAAATAAACATAATATTTATTATATAAGTACTCCAAGTTATGGATTTTATATATTAGTTCCATTTACTGATTATTTTGATACTAATATTGTTCTTAGATTAAAAGGTAATTATCAGTCTTATGATTTGAATAAGAATTCTTTAGAAAGTGTTACTAATGAACTTGTTAATTATTATAAGAGTATTGATAATTATAATGTGACACTTATATTACCAATTTTTTATGATGATATATTAGATAGAATAAGAACAGTAGAAGACTTAGAATTATATCAAAAGTTGGATAGTTATTTGGGTAATATATTTAATAATGCATATAGTTTTCTTACCAGAAATAATATTAAAGTTAATAGTAATATTTATATAATTAATAATGACTCTTTTAAGACTTTTACTAATTGGTTTGTATCTAGATATAATAATAGAATTGAATATAAAACTATTTTAGAATTAGTAAAACAAAGTGATAATTTTAATAATTATGATATGGTTGAAACTCCTAGTATTAATTTTGTGGTAGGAAAAAATGAAGAACCTAAATTAGAAAAGACTATTGAAATGGAAACGGAAACTTTTAGTAGTATGACAAGAGAAATTTCTCATGAAGAAAATAAAATAATTCAAAAAGAAGTAAAAACAAATGAAGGCTTTGTTTCTTATATTCTTCTTGGATTTATTAGTTTTGGAATATCATTACTTTTATTATATTTATTTATAAAATAAAAAAAGCACTTAATTTTAAGCAAGTGCATATGCTATAATTGATGTTAATGCTGAAACTACCGCTAGGGCAAGCATTACGTAAGCAAATATTTTAGTACCAAGATTTTTGGTCTTTTTCTTTTTTTTACTCATTTATTTATACACCTCTATTTAATTATACTAAATATTATTCATAATTTCAATCTTTAATTAATATATTTAAGTGGTGATAAGATATGAATAAGAAATTTAATAGTGGACTTGCTCTAATTTTACCTAATAAGAAAGTAAATTTATTTGTAATTTTTATTATAGTACTTGGAATAATATCTGGATGCCTTTTTTTAGTTGTATTAAATGAAAATGATAAAAATCTAGTTATTAATGAAATTAATACTTTTATGACAAATATTAATACTAATAATATTAATAATATTAATGCTTTTAAAAATAGTATGATAGAATTTTTAATATTTATAATGCTTACTTGGATATTAGGTATGTCAATTATTGGTATTATTTTTAATATTTTCTTTATTTATTTGAAAAGTTTTGTAATTGGGTTTTCTATTTCTTCATTTATTTTAATATATAAGTATAAGGGAATATTAGCTTCTCTAGTATATGTTTTTCCTTCACAGCTTATTAATATACTCATTATTTTAATTCTTGGTGTGTATACTTTACTATTTTCAAAATATTTATTTAAATTGATTTTTTTTAAGGATAAGAGTGTTAATTTAGGGAAATTCTTTAAAAAATATACTCTTGTATTAGGAATATGTTTGATACTTGGTTTAATATCTTCTTTAACTGAAGGATACTTAGTACCATCATTATTAAAAGTAATGATAAAACTATTTATTTAAAGGGATATTTATGATATAATTAATACCTGAAGAGGTGTAAATATGAAGTCAGTAGTAATAGGTATGTCTGGTGGTGTAGATAGTTCAGTTGCTGCGATATTATTAAAAAAACAAGGATATAATGTAATAGGTTTATTTATGAGAAATTGGGATAGTACTATTAATAATGATTATTTAGGTAATCCTAATTTAAATAATAATATTTGTCCTCAAGAACAAGATTATAATGATGCATTGGCAGTATGTGAAAAAATAGGTATTTCACTTCATAGAGTTGATTTTGTTAAAGAATATTGGGATTTTGTTTTTACTTACTTTTTGGATGAACTAAAAAAAGGAAGAACTCCTAATCCTGATGTTATGTGTAATAAATATATCAAGTTTGATTTATTTGTAAATAAAGCTAAAGAACTTGGAGCGGATTATATTGCTACTGGTCATTATGCTAAATTAATTGATGGTAAATTAGCTAAAGCTAAAGATAAAAATAAAGATCAATCATATTTTTTAGCTTATGTTGATAGAAATGTATTTAAAAATGTATTATTTCCACTTGGAGATATTGAAAAGCCGGAAGTTAGAAAAATAGCAGAGGAATATGATTTAATTACCGCTAAAAAGAAGGATTCTACTGGTATTTGCTTTATTGGTGAAAGAAACTTTACTAAGTTTTTAGAAAATTATTTACCTAATACTCCTGGTGATATTGTTAATATTGATACTAATGAAGTTGTTGGTAAACATATTGGACTAATGTATTATACTATAGGGCAAAGAAGAGGATTAAATATTGGTGGTACTGAAGATAGAATGTTTGTAGTTAAAAAAGATCTAGATAAAAATATTTTATATATTGCTATAGGTGATGAAAATAAATATCTATTTTCTAGTACAGCTATAATTGAAGACTTTAACTATTTGACAGATGAAAGACCAAATAAGTGTACATGTAAGTTTAGATATAGACAACCTGATATAAATACAGAAGTTGAATATTTGGATAATAATATGTTAAGGTTAAATTATGTTAAATCAAAAGCTGTAACGCCTGGACAATTTTGTGTATTATATGATAATGATATATGTCTAGGTGGAGGAATTATCAAAGATGTAAAATAATAGTGTAAATACTATTATTTTTTTATTTCTTGTAATTATTTTTAATTTGCTAAATTACTTGACATATTTTTAGTAATAATGTTACAATATATATAGGTAAACAATAGGAGGCTTACATAATTATGAATGTTGTAGAAAAAATAAATTTAATATTAAAGAAAGCAAATATTTCAAAAGTTAATCTAGCTAAATATTTAGGAGTTTCTAGACAAATGGTTTACAATTATTTGGATAGTTCTGATTTATCAAAACTTCCTAATGAAAAGTGTCAAATGCTATTTGAATTATTAAATGTAAAGAGTATTAATGAAATATTATCTTTAGATATAAATAAAGAATATTTACAAAATGTTGGTAGTAAAATTTTTGATAGCAATAAAGATGAAGATAAAAAAGATGTCAGCAGCGTTGATTTGACAGGTTTAAAAAAAGAAGAAATAGAGTTAATTAATGATATTATTTTAATGATTAAGAATATTTTAATTGAGAATAAAGGTAGGGAAGGGGAGGCTCTTGCTACAGTTAACTATTTACATCACTTTATTGAAAACCTTAATGCTATTAAAGAATTAAAATATATTTTAGGATATTTTTCTAAAAATTATGGTTATACTGATCCTAATAAATTTGCTTTTGATGAAAATAATCAATATGTATTTGAAAGTATTATGTACTCTGCTATGACATTATATAGTAATGGGGGAGCTTCAAGGACAAAACTTACTGAGTCACATAAAAAATGGGAAAATATGCTTGCTTCTAAAAAAGAAGAAAAATTATCTCGTACACAAGAATTAAATACTGCTAAAATACAAGCTTTAAGAGAACTAGGATATTCAAAAATTGATGAAAAAAATGCTAGTGAAGTATTAGATAAAATAGCGGAAATTATGGCTCAAAAATTTTAAGTTACTTCCCCTACTTTTGTTTTAATTAAAAAATAGGGAAGTAAGTAGAGTAATATTAATGATATAAACTTATTTATTTATTTAATTATTTAAAATATAAATTAACTATATAATAAATATAATGTAGTTAATTTTATTATGTGCATAAAATATAATTATATGTGAATAATAATTATAATTATTAATTGAATTAAATTTTATAATAAAAATTTATATAAAATATTTAATATTAAAAAATTTAAATTTATTTGGTAAATTTTAGCTTAATAACTAATCATCTTTTAATATTATATTTAAGTTCCTATAATCAATATTATGTTAACTTCTATACAAAAGAAAGAACATTACCAATTTTTTCTTATTAAGATGTTCTAGAATAAATAACTTACCTGCTGTTAATAATATTAATGGAGGTAATTAAAATGAGTAAAAAAGACAAGAAAGATAAATCTAATAATAAGTTAAATAAGTCTAATAATTTTGACTGCAGTTGTCATAAAGATGATGAAACTCATGATGATGATAATACTTGTGAATGTCATAAAGATGATTGTATGTCTTGTAAAAAGAATAATAATAGTTCAAAAGATTTATTTTAATTTAAAAGAAATAGGGTACTCTACTCTATTTCTTTATTATATTTAATTATTAAATTATCAAATTCTTTCTTTATTTGTTCTAATTTTTCTTTATTAGATGATTCATATCTAGTAGTTATATTTGGACCTGTATTTGATTTTCTTACTAAGGCAAAGCCATCATCATATAATACTTTAAACCATCTATTTTTGAACATTTATATCCTTTTTCAATGCAGTACTCCTCTACTCTATTGCAGAACTATACATTACTAAAAATTAACAGGGTCCTGTAACCTTTGACCTACTAAATAACCTCCAAGTTCAGTCATACATTACTAAAAATTAACAGGGTCCTGTAACCAAAGATTTCTGTTCTTCTGTTACTCATTTGTCATACATTACTAAAAATTAACAGGGTCCTGTAACCTTTGACCTACTAAATAACCTCCAAGTTCAGTCATACATTACTAAAAATTAACAGGGTCCTGTAACCAAAGATTTCTGTTCTTCTGTTACTCATTTGTCATACATTACTAAAAATTAACAGGGTCCTGTAACAAAAAAGCCATTGATAACCAGTAGAGCATTGTCATACATTACTAAAAATTAACAGGGTCCTGTAACATTGCTGATGAAGCAAATAAAATTAATAAGTCATACATTACTAAAAATTAACAGGGTCCTGTAACTTTCCTTTATACTTTTTGATATTTCCATTCGTCATACATTACTAAAAATTAACAGGGTCCTGTAACACTTCTGCTATGTTGTTGATTATGCTATCAGTCATACATTACTAAAAATTAACAGGGTCCTGTAACGCAACACTTTGTCTAAATAGTGTTGACCTGGGTCATACATTACTAAAAATTAACAGGGTCCTGTAACAAAAAAGATCCAGATAATCCTTTTGGTTCAGGTCATACATTACTAAAAATTAACAGGGTCCTGTAACGAGCTTCTAATGGTGGTAATAAATTATCATGTTATACATTACTAAAAATTAACAGGGTCCTGTAACCTCAAAATAATTATAGCATTTATATAAAAATTATTCAATATTTAGGTAGATATTTTCACCCTAGTTTGACAGTTTTAATATAAAAATCATCTCCAGGCTATATAAAATCTGG
>JBJEEB010000037.1:0-8409 GCA_051872655.1 Bacilli bacterium
CATAGTCAAAAAAAGACAAATAAGTAATTTTATTTACCTATTTGTCAACAGTCTGGCTATAGATAATATCTATAGTTTTTCTTTTATCCACAAATGATGTTGATATAATAAATAAAAAGTAATGACAACTATAAGTACAAATGTTATAATAAACATTAAATACTTGAAGGGAGTCATTACATGAACAAAAAAGAAGATTATCAAGAAATATATATAAATCTAGACGATTCAGGAAAATTGACAAGGAAAGAAAAAATAACAGTATATGCCGGTCTAGTATTTTTATCAAAAGAAGAAAAAGATAAGTTTATAACGCAATATCGTAAAATAATAAATGAAATAAAATGTCACTATTGTAAAGTAGAAAAATGCAATAAAAAATGCACAGAAATAAAAAATACCAATATTAAACCAAAACATAAAAGACGAATAATGAATTATATAAAATCATACTTTAGTATAGCACTAATTATAGATAATAATAAAGTATATGATTATATAATAAATAATAAAGCTTCTAAAGGAAGATACATAGACTATACAATAAGAAGATTAATAAAAAGCGTAGTACAAGAGTCAATAAAAAACAAAAAAATAGACTCACATAAAAATGTAAGATTAATAATAAATATAGATGAACAATCTACTAAGAGTAATGGTTATTATAATTTGAAAGATGGTTTAATTGAAGAATTATTACATGGCATATCAAATTTTAATTATGATACTTTTTATAATAAAGTTTTATATGGTAAATTAGAAATAGTATTGTCATACCAAGATTCGGGAAAAAGTTATCTAGTACAAGCTGCCGACTTAATTGCAGGTACAACAAGAAGAAAGGTAAAAGATAATATCGAAAATAAAAATAATATAAGTGATAACTTAGATTTTATAGATTATAAAATAATTTTTCCATAAAAAAGAAAGGAGACATAAGTCTCCTCCCAACTCAAGTGGTGTACTTAAAAGCACACTTAATTTAAAAAAATCAACATTGAGCTATCGACCTGACAAGATTTCTCTCCGGTAATACAATAATACAATAACTATCAATAAAAGTCAAGGTATTATTGTACTATTATTATATTTCTAAATAGAAAAGTTATGCATACTAGAATACATAAATATTCTAGTTTTTAGCATTTGTTCTTCCACATAAATAATCCATAGAAATATTATATTTTTTACATATTTCATAAGCAAATGCAGTAAGAATAGTAGTTTTTCCACTTTCATAAGCACTAATTGTCGAATGAGTAGTATTAAGTAATTTAGCAAGTTCCATTTGTGTTATATTATTTTCTATTCTAAACTCTCTTAATCGTTTACCAATAAGGGATTTATCAATAACAGTATTAATAACATCATAATGCCTAGTATTAGATAGTCCTAACATATAATCTATACTAACATTATAATAATTACATAAAGAATTAAGATGTTTTAAAGGAATAATCTTAGTACCATTTTCCCATAAAGAATAAGATTGCTGCGTAATATTTAAAATATTAGCAATATCTTTTTGCTTAAGGTTAAAATCTTCTCTTGTTTCTACCAATCTTTGAAAGTTCATATCTAACACCCAATATAATTTTCCCATTAAAAGCAAAAATATTATTTTTTTACAAACAAATACGACAAAATGTGATATAATTATATAAAGTAGTGAGGAGATTATTATGAATTGCATAAAATGTAATGAAGAATTAGAAAATGATGATAATTTTTGCCCAAAGTGTGGAGAATTAACTCCTCATGGATATCTAAGTTTAAAAAATAAACCAAATGAAATAAAATATAGAGAAAGCAATTTAGGCTCTATATTTACATTAGTAGCCCTATTAATAGTGGTTTTTACCATTATGACACTAATAAGCGGTAAAGATTTATTTAGACCATACATAGAAATAAAAAAACAAATATATAGTTTAAAATATGGCTATAAAATATCCCTTATCAATACTGATAATCAGTATACAGGTGTAGTAGTAAATACCAATAAAGAAGCACTAGAGTTAATAAAAAAGGATATAACCAAAGAATCATGGCAATGTAAAAGAAATATTAATATCTCAATAATAGAAAAAGAAATAAGCGAAAACTACAACATTCCAAGTGTTAGCTTATGTGATGTAGATGAAGAAACATCCACTAAAATAAAGAATGTCATAGACAAAGTATATAGTATATTTCCAAGTATTAAAGGGTACTTAACAAATATAACAATAACCAATGCTAAAGTTGGCGAAGATTATATAGCATGTTTCGAACCAATATATACCTTTGTAAACACAAATAATAGTATAGACAATTATAACAAAGTAAATAAAACTCAAATATTACTAAATAGTTATTATTTTTTAAACAAAGATATTCTAAATAAAGGAACAAATAATATAACTAAAGAAAATTGGTATCCAATAGGAGCCTCCTACGAATCATTAATAGCACATGAATTAGGTCATTATATAACCTTTGTATCATTATTAAAAACAAATAATATTAGTGATATAACACTAGTAACAAAAGATAATTATAATGAATATCAGAGAGTATTAAATATTTTAAATGAAGAAATATATTCTAAACAATTAGTAGAACAGTCAATGCAAAATTATAATAAGAAATATAATACCAATTTAAATATATTTGAATTCTCGAGTAACATCTCAGGATATGCCGGACATAAGAGTAGCAATGGTAATATCATTTATGATGAAGTAATTGCTGAAGCCATACATGACTATTATTTACATGAAGAAAATTCTAATAAAAGTACCCTAGAAATAATAAAAGTAATAAAGGAAAGGTTATAGTAATGAAAGAATGCCTAAATTGTCATAAAGTAATAAGAACTACCGACAAATATTGTCGTAATTGTGGAACCAGAATACTAAAATCATATCAAAATATCTTAATTAATATAAGTAAAATATTACTAATTATAATATTTATCATTATGATTATAATGTTTATAGTTTCATATTTTATATAAAAAGGAGTAAGAAGATGAAAGAAGAAAATAAATACTATAATAAAAAATTAGAAGAATTATATAAAGAATTAAATACAAGTATCAATGGCTTAACTGAAGAAGAAGCTCATATTAGATTAGAAAAGTATGGAGAAAATAAATTAACAGAAAGAAAGAAAAAATCAAATTTCATAATATTTATAAGTCAGTTCAATGATTTAATGATAATTCTATTAATATTTGCTTCCATATTCTCAGCTGTAGTATCATATATTCAAAAAGAATCATATGTTGACTCAATTATAATATTAGTAATAGTAGTTATAAATGCCACTCTAAGTTTTATAGAAGAAAAGAAAGCTGATAAAGCTATTGAAGAGTTAAATAAAATGTTTATTACTAATAACAATGTCATAAGAGAAGGTATAAAACAAAATATCGATGTAAGAAAAGTCGTACCTGGAGATATTATCGAACTAGAAGCAGGAGATTATGTATCAGCTGACTGTAGAATAATAACATCAGAGTCTCTTGAAGTAAATGAATCAACTCTAACTGGAGAATCAAAAAGTATTAAGAAAGATGCTCAAGATATAAATGAAGAAAAAGAATTATATGAAAGAAAAAATATGGTTTATGCTGGCTGCAATGTAACAAATGGACATGCCTTAGTTTTAGTATGTAGTACCGCTATGAATACTGAATTAGGTAAAATAGGAGCTAGCCTTATGAATAACAAAAATGAACTAACTCCCCTTCAGAAGAAAGTAAATCAAATAAGTAAAGTGTTAACATATATTATACTTGGAATAATAATAGTTATGATGATTGTAGGACTTATTAAGAAAAATGATTTCTTTGATATCTTAATGCTTTCAATATCACTTGCAGTAGCAGCTATTCCTGAAGGAATGTCATCTGTTATAACAATTATTCTTTCACTAGGAATGTCCGAAATGGCTAAAAGAAATGTAATTATAAGAAAGATGTCTTCTGTTGAAACATTAGGCTCAACTGATATTATTTGTTCTGATAAGACAGGAACAATAACTGAAAATAAAATGCAAGTAAAAAGCCTCTATGTAAATAACAAACTATATAGTGAAAAAGATAATATTACAAATATAAATATACATAACTATTGTCTATCAGCTTGTCAAAATGTAACCAAGAATAATGACAAATATCTTGGAGATGAAACAGAAGTAGCTATATATAAATATCTTGAAGAAACAAATAATCTTATAACAAATATTCCAAGAATAAAAGAATACCCTTTTGACTCAGATCGAAAGATGATGAGTACTATAAATAAAATAAATGGTAGTGAGTATTCATTTACTAAAGGTAGTTTAGATTCAGTAATATCTAATTGTGCTTATTATTTAGAAGATGGAAAATTATATAATATAACATCAGAATATAAAGAAAAAATATTCAAAATAGAAGAAGAAGAGTCCAAAAAATCACTTCGATTACTTGCTTTAGCATATAAAACAGAAAATCTAGATAATTCAGAAAAAAATATGATATTTATTGGATTAATAGGAATGATGGATCCACCGAGAGCATCAGTACCAACTGCCATAAATATTTGTAAAAATTCTGGTATAAAAATAGTTATGATAACTGGAGATAGCATAAGTACCGCCACTGCCATTGCTAAAAGTGTTGGTATTATAGATAGTGAAGATAAAGCTACTACAGGTAAAGTAGTAGATAAAATGACTGATGATGAATTAAAAGAAGCAGTCAAAGAGTATAATGTTTATGCTAGAATATCACCAAGTACGAAATTAAGAATTGTTGAAGCCCTTCAAAGTAATGGTTATGTCGTAGCAATGACTGGAGATGGTGTCAATGATGCCCCCGCTATTCAAAAAGCTGATATTGGAATTGGTATGGGAGTAACAGGAACCGAAGTAGTAAAGAAAGTAGCAGATTGTATTCTTGTAGATGATAGTTTTTCAACGATCGTAGATGGTGTCGAAGAAGGAAGAAGAATAACTGCTAATATAAAGAAAATAATATTATACTTACTAGCAGGAAATATAGTTGAAGTAATATTAGTATTCGTATCTATGATTTTAAATATGGAAATGTTTACAACATTACAATTATTATGGTTAAATCTAGTAACTGATTCAATACCTGCTATTATGTTAGCCTTTGAAAAGAAAACAGAAGATCAAATGGAAAATAACTTATCAAATAAATATAATGAAAGCTTCTTTACTCCGCTATTAACTGCCAAAATAGCAATAGGAGCCATTATAAAATCAGTAGTAATGTTAGGATTATATATATTTTTTGCAAAGACTATTGATCTAAATACTGCAGGTTCACTATTATTTATCTTCTTAATTGTTCATGAATTATTATTTTCATTCTCATGTCGTAATATTAAGAAATCAGTATTAAATAAAAATATCTTTTCAAATAAAAAATTAACACTAGGAGTATTTTCAATAATATTAATTCAAATATTAGTATTAGTAACTCCTATTAGAAAATTCTTTATAGTACCAAATATAGAACTAAAATATATTATAATAACAATATGTTCATGCCTACTTATGCTAGTATTAGGAGAATTAGTAAAACCAATATATACTAAATTATTTAAAGATTACAGGGAGGTTAAAAATGAAAAGTAATAGTAGTACATTTATTATAACAATAGGAGTATTTGTACTAGCAGTATTCAGTTTTATTGTAGCCAAGAATATTTTACCAAATAATGATAATGATAAATATTATTCTAAGCCAACTGAAGAAATGACTGCTAGAATAGATAAAATAGAAAAGAATAATGATAAAATAGTAATAACAACAATTGGAGAACCCATAGCATATTGTATGAAGACTACTAAAAGTATACCTGATAATAATGCATTATGTTGGAATAAAATAGAAAACAATAGAGTAGAAGTACCTTACTTTAAATATAAAAAATACTACGTTTGGATAAAAGATGATGAAGGAAGAATTAGTGAAAGAATAGTAATAAATAAGGAGTAAATATGGAAATAGATGATAGAATAGAAAGTACTAGAAATAGAGTATTTGTACAAAAATTGGCCTTTGGTAAAGATAATCCAATTTCCTTAAAAACAAAAGATACTTCTGTATATAGAGTAACAGGTATGAACCAAATAGAAGATATTATAAATACAGGATATGTAAGAGCCAAAGAAAAAGTAAAAGGAAGCCATAAAAAAGAATTATTCTGGTCTAGAGGAGGAGATAAATTATTTTATTACAATAAAAGACCAGTCCTAGAAGCACCAGCAGATAAAGTAATAGAAGGTCAAATGGGAGCTATCCCTTTAGAAGATTTAACATCTATTTGGTACTTTAGTGAAGAAGAAAATAAATATGTTAATATAATAGAATATATCAAAGAATTAAGAGAAGAACTCACAAAATCAAAAAGTAAACATAGATAATAAAGAATCCTACTAATAGTGGAGTAATTCTACTAATAAAGTATAATTCTTTTTCTTTTTTTCTGCTATAATAAAATTAAATAAAGGAGGCTTATTTATGGAAATAGATAGAATAAGTAAATTGATTAAAAAATTAAGAACAGAAAAGAATTTAACTCAAGAAGAGTTAGGAAATCTTTTAGGAGTAACAGGAAAAGCCGTATCTAAATGGGAAAGAGGACAGTCACTACCTGATGTTGCCATTATTAAAAAATTAAGTGATAACCTAGGAATATCATCAGATGAATTACTTCAAGGGAAAGTAAATCAAAACAAAGAAAATAATAAAAAGAAAAAAATTAGTTATTTATTAATATTATTATTTTCAGTGATTTTAGTGATTAGCTTGTTAATAGTATTTAACTATAATGAAGAAAAAAATAACTTAAAAGAAAAAGAAGAACCATGTAACTTAATAAGAACATTTTATATAGATGATATAAATGATAGTAATGATAAAAACTATTTATATGTAACATTACATGAATACCAAGTAGAAGGAGTATTTACCATAAAAATATCTAAAATAATAGGAAAAGATCTAGAAAAAAATAATAATTATGAATTTACCTTTACTGCTCCTAAAGATTATATATGGGAATCTACTGATAAATTATTTGATAATAGAGAAATTATTAGCATCGAAAAAACAGATAAAATCGGAATGGAACAAACCAATAAGTATTACTGCTAATATAATATTTGACAAAAATAAAAAATTATAATATATTACTAATGGAGGGATATTTATGTATAGACATATAGGTAATGTAATCATGTTCACTATAAATATCACACCTTATTCTCATTAAAAAGTAAAAAAATTGAGATGTTGGTGTGAGTTTTTGTCGTGCCTGCATCTATATATAAATAAAAGTTATATGGATGCATGTTCATATAACTTTTTTAATGGGAGGAAACAATTATGATAGATATAAATATAAGTAAAGTATGTAAGTCTTTCGGATTTGATACAGTTTTAAATAATATAGATATAACTGTGCAAAAAGGTGAAAAAGTAGGGTTAATAGGTCCAAACGGGTGTGGTAAAAGCACCCTTCTAAAAATAATATCAGGTAAGGAAACTATTGATTCCGGCTTGCTATCTATAAGAAAAGATATTAGCATAGGCTACTTAAGTCAAATACCAGAAGATCATAATATAAAAGTAAAGGATTATATAAATAGTGCCTTTAAAGAAATATTACAACTAAAAGAAAAATTAACAAGATATGAAAATGAATTATTAACAGATGATTATAAAACAATAACCAAATATACAAATCTTCAAGAAAAATTTATGAGTATAGGAGGATATGAATATGAAAGTAAAATAGAAAAAATACTTCCTATATTTAATATAACTGAAGAAATGTTAAATAGAAACTTCAATACTCTATCAGGAGGAGAAAAGACAATCATATTATTAATAAAACTATTATTACAAGAACCGGATGTACTATTATTAGATGAACATACTAATCACTTAGATATAAATAAGATGGTTTAGTTAGAAAAAACATTAAATAATTATAAAGGTACAGTGATACTAGTATCTCATGATAGATATTTTATGGATAATGTTATAAATAAAATATATTTATTAACCAAAAGAGGCATAGAAGTATATCATGGAAATTATAGTTATTATGTTAAAGAAAGCGAAAATAGGCTTTTACTAGAAATAAAAAATTATAAAGACCAGCAAAAACAAATAAAAGCTATGCAAAATAGTATTAAAAGACTACAAGAATATGGAAGATTATGTGGACCTAGTGGTGGAGAAATATTTTATAGAAGAGCAGCTAGTATTCAAAAAAGACTAGAAAAGTTAGAAAAAATTGATAAACCAGAAGAAGAGAGTGATAAGATTTATGATAATATTGACTACAAAAAAATAACTGAAGAAGATAAAGAAGTTATGAATATGATAATTAAGTTTTT
>JBJEEB010000038.1:0-8398 GCA_051872655.1 Bacilli bacterium
AGAAATGAATTTTTTGCTAATAAGATGGAAATAAAAGACAATGATACATTTCTTAACTATGAAGCAAATAATTTTTCAGATTGGTTAGAAGAACAAAAAAGAAAATATACATTTGAAACAAAAGAATATAAAGAGTTACAGAAAAAGTACAATGAAATAAGCGAAAAATATCCAAATGCTATAGAGGTATTTGAAGATTTAAAACCAATTAACTTAAATAAAGAAGAAATGAAAGCCCTTGTAAAATTACGAAAAATAGATATTGATATGGGATATATGGAAAAAGATTTATGTTTTAAGTTAGGTATGAAAGAAGTATTAAACTTTTAAAATTAAATAATAATAGGAAGTTGAGTATATCAACTTCTTTTTTATTGGAAAGGAATTGTTATGAAGAAAAAAGAAAAATTGATTTGGAAATTTGAAAAATTAGATAATATAAGAATAGAGAATTTTATTAGAAATAAACAATGTTTAGAAGATTATATTTCTGATAGAGGGGGAATGGAATATTCATATACATTAGTTATTAATAAAATTGAAATTGCATTTAAATTGTTATGTAATAACAATGAATTTAAAAAAATAGATATAAATGAATTTATTGAATCTAATGACTTATTATATGCATCAGAACATTTTAGGTTATGGTTAAAGATGTATGAATTGCCGAATTCTTTTGTTCTTTTATTGGAACTTAATATTTTTGAAAAAGCATTGAAATATTTAGAAAAAACATTAAAAGAATATGATTTAATAAAACAATATAATGAACAAATAAAAAATCTAGAAAACTTAATGCAAGATGAAGGTATGGTGGTATAAATGTCAAAATTTGTACCAAGAGAAATTGTAAAACAAGCAAAACAAATTGACTTACTAACATATTTTATGAACAATAATCCATCAGAACTTGTAAAAAAAGGTGCTGGTACATATTCATTAAAAGCACATGATAGTGTAATTATAAGTAATGGATTATGGCATAGATTTTCTACAAATGAGGCTGGAAAAACAGCTTTAGATTATTTAATGAAAGTAGAAAAAATGACATTACAAGAGGCAGTAAGTTCTGTTTTAAATAGAGATATTACAACCTATATAAGAACAGAAAGTACGAATAATAATGAACCTAAAAGATTAGTTATTCCAGAGAAAGCAACAACTAATAAAGCAGTTATAGAGTATCTTAAAAATAGAGGAATTGATGAGGATATTATAAATTATTGTATAGAAAATAATCTTATATATCAAGAAGATAAAACAAACAATGTAGTATTTCTAGGGTATGATAAACAACACAATATTAGATATGCTGGGTGCAGAAGTACAAATGAAAAAAAGATAATGAGAGATGCAAAAGGAAGTTCAAAAGAGTTTTCTTTTAGATTGTTAAGTAAAATAAATAATAACTCATTACACATTTTTGAAAGCAGTATAGATTTATTATCTTATGCAACATTATTAAAAATAAAGGGTTATGATTACCAAAATCAAAACCTTTTAGCACTAGCTGGAGTATATCAATCAAGTAAGAATATTGAGAATAGTAAAGTACCAATAGCAGTACAAAATTTTTTAGATGAAAACAAAAATATACAAGATATTGTATTACATTTTGATAATGATAGAGCTGGTAGGGAGGCAACAAAGGCACTTATTATAGCACTTGATAGGTACAATATTTATGATATACCAGCTCCTTATGGAAAAGACACAAATGATTATTTATGTTTCAAATTGGGATTAAAAAAAAGACAAGAAATTGAGCAATATAAAATAAATAAAGTACAAAACAAGGAACAATATGCAGTACGATAAAATATGCTAAAATTTGATTTCTTGTCCTAGCAAGCAATGAATTTGTTCACACGAAAAATCGTGTTTCAAAATTCTGTACAATGGGGCAAGCCCCAATCCCCATTTTATAAATTGAGTTACAGGAGGGAGAGATTTGAGAAAAAGATATATAAGAAAAGATATAATGCTTAATGAAGTAGAAAATGAAAAACTGATAGCAGATTGTAAAAAGTGTAACCTTTCTTATGGCGAATATTTTAGAAAGCTCCTAATGGAAGAACAAATAAAAGAAAAACCAGATATACAATTTTATGAGGTAATGAAACAACTTTCTAAAATAGGAGTTAATCTTAATCAAATAGCACATAAGGCAAATAGTACAAATAATATTGATAAAGATTTTTATAAGATAGAGGCAGAAGAATGGCACAAATTTGCTAAAGAAGTTAAGAAAAAATACTTGTAGGAGGTGTAGGATGGCAACTACAAAACTATGGAAAGTTGTAAAAAGAGTGGATCATGTTGTAGCTTATGCAACTAACAAAGAAAAAACAAAAGCTATTGAATTTAATAATCGCTATGAAATGATAGTAGATGATTTAAAAGATGTAATAAATTATGCAAGAAATTCAGATAAGACAGAAAAAGAATATTTTGTTACTGGAATAAATTGTGAACCAGATTCAGCTTATCAAGAAATGCAAGATGCAAAAATGTTTTATCATAAAGAAGATAAGATTTTAGCTTTTCATGGATACCAATCTTTTGTACAAGGAGAGGTTAGTCCAGAAATTGCTCATAAAATTGGAGTGCAACTTGCAAATGAAATGTGGGGAGATAGATTTCAAGTAATTGTTACAACACATCTTAATACTAATCATATACATAATCATCTGGTACTCAATTCTGTATCTTTTAAAGATGGATTAAAATATTATAGTAATAGAACTAATACAGCAAGATTAAGACATATTTCAGATGAAATTTGTAAGGAATATGGATTAAGTGTTTTACCAGAAAAACCATGTAAGAAAAGCAAGATAAATTTTGATAATTACTATAAGAAATCTCTATATACAGATAACTATTCTAACAATGCAAAACGAGATTTAGATCTTGCAATTAGACAAGCATATTCTTATGATGACTTTTTATACTTAATGAAAAAATTAGATTATGAAATTACATTTAGAGCTAATAAAATAAGTATTAGAAAAGAACCTTATAAGAGAAATATTAGAATAGAAAGAAGATACGGAGAGAATTACACAATAGAAAATATCAAAAGAAGAATTTTAGAGGAGCAAGCGGTTCGTGTTCCATTTATAGAAAGTGTTTATAATTATAGAAAAGTTAAATACCCTTTTACTAAAAGGCATAAAAGAGCCAAAGCAAAAGGGTTTGTTGCTTTATATTATCACTATTGTTACTTGCTTAAAGTATTTCCAAGTAATATACCACAACAAAAACTACCAGCAAGTATAAGAGCAGATGTATCAAGAATGGAGGAACTATCAAATGAAGCAAGATTTTTGCATGCTCATAATATAAAAACATTAGATGATTTAATAAATTATAAAGATGAAACAAATTACAAAATAAATGAATTATTAAGCCAAAGAGAAAGACTTTGGGCAAGAAGAAAGTTATCAAAAGATGGAAACGAAATGCACAAAATAGCAGAAGAAATTTCATCTTTAAATGATAAAATAATCAAATTGAGAAAGAAGGTGGAACTATGCGAAGATATTAAAACAAGAGTACCAAAGATAGATGAGAACTTAACCGAATTAGATACGCAAGAAGAATTGGAAAAAGAAACTAAAGATAAGAAAAAAGAGAAAAATAAAAAAGGAAAGGAGTAATTGTTTATGAGTGTAAATGGAGATGTATCAGAACAAGTTGTAAGATTAAGTTTAGAGGGTTTTGAGGTTTTAGCAAAACTAACAGGTAGTGGTGCAAAAAATGTAGCTGCAATGATCTATACAATAATGAAAGATAAAAAGCAAACAAAAGGCAAAACTAAACTAAATAATATGCTACGAGCTGGCAAGCCTTTAAAAATATTTACAATCAAGAAAGAAGATTTAAAAACATTTGCAAAAGAAGCTAAAAACTATGGAATTTCATATTGTGCATTGGTAGATAAGAACAATAAAGAGCTAGATGGTATGGTGGACATTATGGTAAAAGAGGAAGATGCATCAAGAATAAATAGAATAGTTGAAAGATTTAAGCTAACAACAGTAGATACAACAAGAATTGAAACAGAAGTTACAAAATCTATTGAAAACAGAGAAGCACAGAAAAAAGAAAAAGGAGTACAAGAAAAATCAAAAGAGGAACAGCTAGAAGATATATTGGCACAAAAGCCTATACAAAAGGAGCAAATATCACAAGAAAATTTCCAAGTGGCAAAGACAGAAAAAAGCCCTCTGTCAGAGCCTTCCTTAACGACTTCAAAGATGCAAGAAGGGGTATCTAAAGGAATTAAAAAACCTTCAGTAAAGAAAGAACTTGCAGAGCTTAAAGTAGAAGCAAAGAAATTGGATGAATTAAAAACAAAAGAAAAAGCTATTAGTAAAGATGTAGTGCATACTCCAAAGAAAACTAATAAAAAAGTAAAATTTAATAGATAAGGAGGTACTTTAAATTGGAAGAAACGAGAACTATTACTTTAGATAAGTACGATTATAAGTTAATGTTAAATGCTTTAAATGAATTTAGAAATGCAAAATTACAAGAAAACATTGATACAGAAATCATTGACAAATTAATTGTACATTTACTTAATGCCCCAACAAATAAAAGAGCATTATCTTTAAATAAGAATGCAAAAGGGAAGTATATTCGTGAGGGAAGATGAAAAGAAAATTACTAGAGTCTTATATATAATTGGTATTGTACCGATTACCTGGTTAGCTCTCCTTTTAGCACCATATACTAAAGGTGGAATAGTAGAAATAATTAAAAATGGTAGTATAGCTATTTCAAATCCATTTAATATAATATTATCAGAGAATAGCATAAAAACTATTCTTATTTTTTGGCTAATTTATATTTTAGTTATTTTAGTATATGAATCTACAAGAAAAAATTACAGGAGGAGAGAGGAAAATGGTTCAGCTAAATGGGGCGAGGCTAAAGAACTAAATAAAAAATATAAGCAACCTAATAATTATAATAAGATACTAACTAAAAATGTTTCTGTAGGATTAAATGGAAAAAAGCATAGAAGAAATGTCAATGTTCTAGTAATAGGTGGTTCTGGTGCTGGTAAAACATTTAGTTATTGCAAACCAAATGTTATGCAATGCACAAGTTCTTATGTTATACTAGATCCTAAAGGGGAAATCGTTAGAGATACAGGTTATTTACTAGAAAAAGAACGGATATGAAGTTAGAATATTAGATTTAATCAATATGGAAAAATCACATTGTTATAATCCATTTGTATATATAAAAACTGATAATGATGTTCAAAAGCTATCTACTAACTTGTTTAAATCTACTACTCCAAAGGGAAGCACAACAAACGATCCCTTTTGGGATACTGCTGCAAGTATGTTACTTTTAGCACTAATATTTTACTTGAAATACGAAGCTCCAGAGGAAGAACAAAACTTTGTTATGGTTATGGAATTGTTAAGAGCTGGAGATGTAAAAGAAGATGATGATGACTATGTAAGTCCACTTGATATGCTTTTTAATAGATTAGAAACAAAAAACCCAGAACATATAGCACTAAAATATTATAGGGCATATCATTCTGGCTCAGCTAAAACATTAAAATCTATTCAAGTAACATTAGCATCAAGACTTGAAAAATTTAATTTAGAAAGTATGGCACAGCTAACACAAACAGATGAATTGGATTTACCAAGTTTAGGGGAAAAGAAAGTAGCATTATTTGCGATAATACCAGACAATGATACATCATTTAATTTTCTTGTAAGCATACTATATACACAACTATTTCAGCAATTATTTTATCTAGCAGACTATAAATATAATGGAAGTTTACCAGTTCATGTACATTTTGTGATGGATGAATTTGCGAATGTTAGCTTACCAGATGATTTTGATAAAATATTGTCTGTAATGAGATCAAGAGAAGTTTCTGTAAGTATCATTTTACAAAATCTAGCACAACTTAAAGCATTGTTTGAGAAACAATGGGAGAGCATTGTTGGAAATTGTGATGAATTTTTATACTTGCGGTCGGAAACGAACAAAGTACGCACAAGTATGTATCAGAACTTTTAGGCAAAGAAACAATAGATACCAACACCTATGGTAGGAGCTATGGTTCACATGGTAATTATTCTAAAAACGACCAGATGGCTGGAAGAGAACTATTGACTCCAGATGAGGTTAGAATGTTAGATAATAACTATGCTTTATTATTCATTAGAGGAGAAAGACCTGTAAGAGATTTTAAATTTAATCTAAAAGAACATTTTAATAGTATATACACACCTATTGGAAATAAGGCTGTAAAACCATATTTACATGGCGGAACAGAGAATGCAATAGGAACAATATCATTTAATTTAGATGATATACAAATTGATACAAAAGATATTATAGATTTAGAAACAAAAGAGTCTGGTATTGAATTATTATCAGATGAAGAAATTGAGAATATGTACAGAGAAGATATTGACATTGCTAACAATATCTAGTAACCCAGAGTTTATTTTTTATTAAATAATACTCTGGGCTTTTTTTGTGCATAAGAACAAATATTATGTAAATAAGAAAGAGAGGAAAATATCATGAAAAAATTAAAAGAAAATAGAAAAATTAGAAAAGAAAATAAAACATTTAAGAAAATTTTGAAGAGAATAGCGATAATTATTGGTTATGTTGTAGCTTTATTTGTAGCACAAGCATCACATGTATTTGCAGCAGATGATCCAATAAGTGTAGTAAACAATTTATCAAATTTTATTTTTGGTTTGATTAGAGCAGTTGGTATGATTATTTTAGGTTTTGGAGTTGTACAAGTTGGAATGAGTTTAAAATCACATGATCCTACACAAAGAGCTAATGGAATAATGACTTTGGCTGGTGGTATAGTAATCACATTTGCTAAAGAAATTTTAAACATTATAACAGGAGGCTAATATTAGCAACAGGTAATTTATCAATTTTGATATTTTACCTGTCTAAATTTATTTTAAGGAGGCGATTTAATGGCAAAAAAATATCAAATTATATATGCAGATCCCCCCTGGCAATATAAAGTATGGTCTAAAAAAGGTAGTGGTAGGAGTGCAGAAAGCCATTATAATACAATGAATATTGATGATATTATCAATTTAAAAGACTTTATAAATTATATTTCAGATGAAAATTGTATTTTGTTTATCTGGATTACTTATCCATGCTTAAAAGAAGCAATAAAAGTCATTGAAGCATGGGGATTTACTTATAAAACATGCGGTTTTGCATGGGTAAAGAAAAACAAAAAGTCTAACTCATGGTTTTGGGGTATGGGTTATTGGACAAGAGCCAATTCAGAGCTTTGTTTAATTGCAACAAAAGGCAAAATTCAAAGAATAAGCAGAAAAGTACATCAAATTATTGATACTCCAATAGAAGAACATAGTAAGAAACCAGATATTGTTAGAGAAAAAATTGTAGAACTCGTTGGCGATTTACCAAGAATAGAACTTTTTGCACGAAAAAAGGTGCAAGGTTGGGATTCTTGGGGAGATGAAATCGAGAGCGACATTAGTATAGAAGATTATAAGAACGGAGGTGCTTAAATGTGAATTGGATTGTAGGAAATTTACAGAACGCATTAGACACTTGGAATGGAAAACTGTCAGAAATATATACATTAGTTACACAAAGTCCAGCAGATTTTAAAGGTGGAGCTATATGGAATATTATTCTTAATATAAATGGTGCATTACAGGCAATAGGGTTAGCATTGCTTGTATTATTTTTTGTAGTTGGAGTAGTTAGAACATGTACTAATTTTTCAGAACTAAAAAGACCAGAACAAGCAGTAAAACTATTTTTAAGATTTGCAATAGCAAAAGGAATTGTTACTTATGGACTAGAGTTAATGCTTGCAGTATTTAAAATAATTCAGGGAATAGTAACAACTATAATGGCAAAAAGTTCATTTCAAGCAAGTAGCATGTCATTACCACAATCAATAATAGATGCAGTTAATAATTGTGGATTTTTTGAGAGTATTCCATTATGGGCAGTTACATTGCTTGGAGGACTTTTTGTAACAGTATTGTCATTTATTTTAATTCTTACTGTATATGGTAGGTTCTTTAAATTATATATGTACACAGCGATAGCTCCAATACCTTTGGCATCATTTGCTGGAGAAACTACACAAAATATTGGTAAGAGTTTTTTAAAAAGTTATATAGCAGTATGTTTAGAGGGAGCAATAATTGTACTGGCATGTGTAATATTTTCAGCATTTGTAACAAGCTCGCCATCAGTAGATACAGGTGCAGCTACTGTTACTATGGTTTGGAAATATGTAGGAGAACTTATATTCAATATGCTAGTTCTGGTGGGAACAATAAGGCTGTCCGATAGAATCGTACGAGAAATGATGGGA
>JBJEEB010000039.1:0-30280 GCA_051872655.1 Bacilli bacterium
TCATGTTATAAATCTTAGTGCACAACAATTGTGCACTTCTTTTTTTAAAATACAAATAGGATTTATTCCTATTTTTTAAAATTTATTTTGTTGACTAATAATTTACTAAATGATATACTTAATACAGAAAGTAGATGATAACTATGAAAGAAATAAAAAAAGCGAAGATAATTGGTTCAATTATAGGTGTAATATTGTTTATTATATTAGTTGCAGGATTTACCTATGCTTGGTTTACATGGGAAAGTAATAAAATATTCGTAAGTGGTAATACTTCATGCTTTGATATTAATTATACTGAAGGTAATGCAGTAACTGATGATTTACTTCTTATAGATGCTAATAAATTAGTAACACCAGATAAAATAACTATAAAAAAAGGCATGGCTGTTACTAATTTAAGTGCAGGTAAAGATCCTAAATGTACTAAGTTAAATGCAAAATTAACAATAAATTTAAATGTTATTGCAGTTTCAAGTATATATTCATCATCTGGTACCAGTGCCGGAGCATTACATTATGTAGTAGCAAGTTATGATGCTTCTAATTATCCAGTAGTTAGTAGTACAGAATTAGAAGGATTAGAGTTTGATATATTAGAGACTGGTACTATTACAAGTACTGGAGAGATAACAGCTTATGAAAAAGAACTTAATAGTGACGGAACGATTGATAACTACCTAATAATATTTTATATAGATGGTAATCTAGCTACTAATGATGTAGATAACACTAATCTAAATATTAAAATAGAAGCAGTAGCAAGTCAAATATAAATTTATATAACATAATAAATATAAAAATAAAAAACCTTGATAAACAAGGTTTTAATTCAAAGTGGTGTCCTGGTGGAGATTCGAACTCCAGACCGATCGCTTAGAAGGCGATTGCTCTATCCAGCTGAGCTACCAAGACATCAGACAACATAAATTATACAACAACATAAAAGAAATAGCAATAGTTTTTTAAAAAAAATATAAAATTTTGATTTTAAGATACATTTAAATGCAGGTGAATAATGAAAAAGAAAGTAAACATAATATATCTATTATTTATATTATTCATAATATTATTTAGTCATATTACTAAAAATAGTAATATTATTACTCTAGTAATAAGTTCCAGTCTAGGTATTTTATTATATAATACCTTCTCTAAAATAAGTATAAATAATGTTTTAGAAAAATATAAAAACAAATACAAAATATATAAAATATCAGTAATAGCAGTTAGTATAATATTTACTATATTTGCATTATTATCCTTCTTACTAGGAAATATTCTTTCTATAGAAGGATTAAACATAGTAAATATAGTAGCAGTACTATTTATATTAACAATCATTTTAATTAAACTAACAGGAGTATATTTAGAAAAAATAAATTATAAAAAGTTAGGTAACAAACTATTAAGTATATATGAATTATTAATAATAATTATAAGTAGTATAACAAATATTATACTATATAAAGTATTTAACTTAAAAGATTATATAAATATTATAATACTATATTCTGTAAATATAATTATTTTCTTAATAATAATATTATTACTACATATTTTTATTTTTAGAAAAAATAAAAACAAAGTAAAAGAAAAATATAATTACAAAGAATTAATAAAAAACATATTCAATATTGATAATAATATAGTAATATATAGTATTATTAAAGAAAGTTATATATATACATCAATAATAATATTATATTATATACTAACAAGTAAATATAACTATAGTTATAAAAGTACCAGTATAATTATAACTAATGTTTACTTCTATGGAATAACATTTATAAGATATATTAATTATCTATTAAAAAAATATTTAGATTTTAATTATAATGATTTCAACAAACATATAGTAAAAATAATCAATTACTTGCTTAGTATATGTATATTATTAATGATTATATCAGGACCAATATGTAGATTATTATTTAATACTAATAATTTTCTATTTGACTTAATTATATTATTATTCTTTTATACATTATATGACTATGTAATAGATACTAGTATAAAAGTAAATAATAATAAAATAAACAAAATATCTCTTTTAAGTGGACTAATAATTAAATTAATATTTGAAATACCACTTATTAATGCTAATTATCGTATGGGATATAATCTATCATTTGGAGGAATACTATCTATAATAATAGGTATGACTATAAGTATAATAATAAGTATAATATTTATAAATAAAAAATTAAAAATAAATATTTTAGATAATTTTAATAACATTCTAAATATTATCTATCAAAACATAATTTTATGTCTAATATTAATATTATTTACTCTAATAGTAAAAGTAGATACTCAAGGTATAATAAGTAGTATTTTAGTAGTAATTTTCTATATATTTATTACCATTTTATTTTACATAATTAGAAAATTAATAAACAAAAAATAAGTGCAATTTTATTGCACTTTTATTTATATTATGATATCATTGTATTAGTAGAAAAGTAAGGTGATAATAGTGAAAAAAGATAAACTATTTATGATAATTTCAATAAGTCTATTAGTAATATGTATAATAGGTAGTACTTATGCATTATATATAGGCCTTCTATCAAAAAATTTAGGAGTAAATACAACAACACATGGACTTGATTATTATATTAACTATGTCAAAGGTAGTGATATAACATCAGCTACATTAAATCCAAGTACTGATTATACTGGTGGTAGTAGCAGCAATATAGAATTTTGGAAGAAAGATGATACTTATGATATATATGGTAAAATAGAGTTAACAATTAATACCATAGGTACTAATTTAAGTAATAGTCCCGCTCTTAAATATTCAGTAGTAAATAATAACGAAGTATTAAGTTCAGGCTCTTTACAAGGAACAACTGCTGGTTCTAAAGTAACAGTTTTAGAAAATTTATACTTAGAAACCACTAGACAAATATATACAGTATATATTTGGTTAGATAATAATGAAGAACTAGGAGATATATCTAATGAATCACTTAGTATATCAGTTGATTGTTATGCATCAATGTTTCCTGATCATGCATCACAAAAGATTATAAATTTATATACTAATGCTTCAAAAACAATAGTAACGAATAATAGTATTGAATATAATTATGCCACTTCAGTAAATTTAATGAATGATAGACTAGGTGGAACTACAGAAAACTTAGATGGTGGTAATATAAGATATTATGGAGCTAATCCTGATAACTATATCTATTTTAACTGTTCTGATTATTCAAATCAAACATCAGATACATGTGAACTATGGAGGATAATAGGAGTATTTGATGGCAAATTAAAAATAATTAGAAATGAATCAATAGGAGAGTATGCTTGGGATAATAAAGATACAACAACTGGAGCAGAAGCTGACACTGGTAAAAATGACTGGACAACAGCAAGATTAATGAAGCTATTAAATCCAAGTGATTATTATACTATAGATTCAAATGATAATGGTTATGGACAAAGTCTATATTATAATTCACAAAGTGGGACTTGTTTTACAGACCAAAATAATGCTACTGTGACATGTGATTTTACTAGTACTGGAATTAAAGATGATATAACGAGAAACATGATTGCAGAAGAGACATGGAATTTAGGTGGATGGGATAATTATTCAGTGTATTCAGATCAAATATATAATTATGAAAAAGGGGAGACCATATATACAGGAAGACCAACAAAATGGACAGGAAAGATAGCTATAGCATATCCATCAGATTATGGCTATGCTGCTGATTTAGGAAGTTGTACACAAACGTTAGAAAATTATAATAATTTAGCATGTACTTCTGTAAATTGGATGTTAACTGTTTATAGTGAAGCTGGCTGGCTATTAACACATAATAGTAATATTGCATTTGGAGCATATTGCCTTAATAAATCTGGTTATTTAAGATTTTGTTATACCTATGGTTATATGAGAATAGTTCCAGTCCTATATCTAAACTCTAATATTGGTATAGGATTGGGAGATGGAACAAGTACTAATCCATATAGAATTATTCTATAGAGAATTTTAATAAATAAAAAGAATAGAAAGGAAAAGATATTATGGCTAATATAAGTAATTACTATATTGAAAATAGAAACAAATTAATTAGTGATAAAGATTCTTATATTACTGGGAATAAATATAGATTTACAGTGTTATCTCCTAGAATGATAAGATTAGAATATAGTCCTAGTGGTGTATTTGAAGATAGAGCTACATCTTTAGTTATAAATAGATCTTTTCCTAAAGTACCATATTCTATTACTGAGAGTAATACTCTAGTGCAAATAGATACAGGTATATTTACTTTAACATATGTAAAAGATAGTGAATTTAAATCTACTACTTTTGGTAGTAATATTAAAGCAGTAATAAATGGTACTAATAAAGAATGGCAAGCTGGTAGTAAAGAAATAAGAAATATGAGAGGTATTAACTATTCTATAGATAGTATTAAAGATAAGATAGTTTTAGACAAAGGATTATATTCTTTAGATGGAATATGTTTAATAGATGATTCTAAATCTTTAGTATTAGATGAGAATGATAATTTTATTGAAAGAGATAAAAATATTAAAGATTTATATTTAATACTATATAATAATGACTTTGAAGGATGCTTAACTGATTACTTTACACTAACTGGATATCCTAGTTTAATACCTAGATATGCACTAGGAGCTATTTGGTATAAGAATGATAATTATAGTACTGAAGATGTAGTTAATTTAGTAAATAAATTTAATATTAATAATATACCAATATCTATTTTTTTACTAGGAGACTATTGGCATAATGGAAGTAGTTTAATACCTAGTATTGATTTAAAATATTTAAGTACATATTTAAATAATTATAATATAAAATTAGGAGTGACAATAAATCCTAGTACTAATATTATTAAAGGTACCAATGAATATAATTTTATTAGTAATTATACTAATTTAGATAAAGTAAATTTTATTCCACTATCTAATGATAAAATAGGAATATATTTAAATATATTTATAAATAATTTAAATAATCTAGGAGTATCTATTTATAGTATTGATTATAATAATCCACTAGATAGAATAAATTTATGGAAGATAGATCATTATCATCATGGAATGAGTAATATAAAAAATACCAGAGGTTTAACTCTATCTAGAAATACTAATATAGCTATGCATAGATATCCTATTATATGGAGTGGTAAAACCCTAGTAAATTGGACTACATTAAATTTACTTCCTAGATATAATCTTCAAGGATATAATATGGGATTATCATTTATAGCCCATCCAATAGGAGGATACCATGGTGGTATTGAAGAAGATGAATTATATTTAAGATATATAGAATTTTCTTGCTTTTCACCAATATTCCTTTTAGCAAGTGAAGGTGGAGTATATTATAAAAGAGAGCCATGGAAATGGAATAGTATAATAAAAAATAATATTATTTATTACATGAATTTAAGATATAAATTAATACCATATTTATATAGTGAAAGTTATAATTATCACAAAACAGGGCATGGATTAGTAAAACCATTCTACTATGATTATCCTAAAATAATTGATGAACCATTATATAAAAATGAGTACTTTTTCTGCAGAAATTTTTTTGTAGCACCAATAACAGAAAGAAAAAATACTATTATAAAAAGATCTATAAAAAAAATATTTGTACCAAATGGTATTTGGTTTGACTATTTAAATGGTAAAAAATATATTGGTAACAAATATTATACTAATTTCTATAGGGAAGAAGATTACCCTGTATTTGTTAAAGCAGGATCAATAGTGCCAAATAGTGTTAATATTAAAGAAGAAATTCCAAATATTTTAGAATTAAATATATATCCATTAGATAATGGAGAATATTCTTTTTATGAAGATGATGGCTTTTCTAATAATTATAAAAAGGGTTTATATATGATAACAAAATTTAGTTATCAGTATAATAAAGATGATTATAATCTTAATATATCAAGAGAAGATGGTAAAAATTTATTATCTAGAAGAACATACTTACTTAGATTTAAAAATACTAGAAATATTAGTGAAGTAAATATAGATGATAAAAGTATAAAATATAGTACTTATTATGATAGAGATGATTTTATAATAAGAATAGATAATGCTATTGTAGGTAGAGATATCAATGTTAACATAAAAGGTACTAATATACTTGTAGGATCAGACATTATAATAAATGAAGAAATAAAGAATATCTTATTTGATCTTGAGATAAAAACTAGTCTAAAAGAAGAACTAGATAAAATATTATTTAGTGACCTAGAAGTAAGAAAAAAAAGAATTAAAATAAGAAAATTAAAAAGAAAAGGATTAGATAAAAAATATATTAATGTATTTATAAATTTACTTGAATATATTGAAAAATCATAGTATAATACAAAATTATACAGGAGGCATTTATGAAAGAAGTATTAAATATATTATTAGAATTTGTTATTGTTTATATAGGCGTATTTATTTTATATTGGCTTATATTTGTAAGAAAGAAAACTAAATATAATCCTAACAAAGTACCAGTAGAATTTTATTATTTAGTTAGTCTATATAGATTAGACCAAAGTAAAATAAATTATAAAAAATTCATATATGCTACGGAATTTATAAATACATTTATTATAGATGCTACGTATATGGTAGTAACAAAATTACTAAATAAATGGATATGGCAGTTACTAGTGGGCATATTTGTTATAATATTACTTATAATTATTTGCTATGGAATACTAGGTAGATATTATCAAAAACATGGTATGGTAAGTACAACTAAGAAAAAGGATACCACAAAAGAAAAAAATGTCATAAAAAAGATAGACGCACCAAAGAAAAGAGGAAAGAAAAATGTATAACTTTAGAAAAGTAGAAAAAAAGTGGCAAGAATATTGGGATGAAAATAAGACATTTAAGACTGATATTAAAGATTTCAGTAAGCCAAAATATTATGCCTTAGATATGTTTCCTTATCCATCAGGAGTAGGTCTTCATGTAGGGCATCCTGAAGGATATACTGCTACTGATATAGTATCACGTATGAAAAGAATGCAAGGCTATAATGTTTTACATCCAATGGGATGGGATGCTTTCGGATTACCCGCAGAACAATATGCAGTAAAAACAGGCAATCATCCTAGTGCATTTACTGAAGAAAATATAAAAACATTTAAAGGTCAATTAAAAGAACTAGGCTTTTCATATGATTGGGATAGAGAAATATCAACTGCTGACCCAGCATATTATAAATGGACACAGTGGATATTCAAAAGACTATATATGGATGGTTATGCTAAATACATAGATATGCCAGTTAATTGGTGTGAAGAATTAGGAACAGTTTTATCAAATGACGAAGTAATAGATGGAAAAAGTGAAAGAGGAGGATATCCAGTAGTAAGAAAGAACATGAAACAATGGTCTATGGATATACCAAAATTTGCAGATAGATTACTTAATAATTTAGATAATCTAGATTGGCCTGAATCAACTAAAGAAATTCAAAGGAATTGGATAGGTAAAAGTTATGGAGCCAATATAATATTTAAAGTAGACGGTACTAATAAAGAATTTACAGTATTTACTACTAGATGTGATACTCTATTTGGAGCTACTTATTGTGTTTTAGCTCCAGAACATAATTTAGTAAAAGAAATAACTACTAATGAATATAAATCATCAGTAGAAGAATATATTAATTTAGCCTCAGCAAAATCCGAATTAGAAAGAACAAATGCTAGTAAAGAAAAAACAGGAGTATTTACTGGAGCATATGCTATTAATCCAGTAAATAATAAGAAGATACCAATTTGGATAAGTGACTATGTACTAGCAAGTTATGCAAATGGAGCAATAATGGCAGTACCTGCCCATGATGAAAGAGATTATGAATTTGCTAAGAAATTTAACTTAGATATTATACCAGTAATTGAAGGTGGAAATATAGAAAAAGAAGCCTATACTGGTGATGGTATTCATATCAATAGTGGGTTTCTAAATGGTTTAAATAAGGAAGATGCTATTAATAAAATGATAGAATATCTTGAAGAAAATAAAATAGGTACTAAAAAAGTAAATTATAAAATAAGAGAATGGATCTTTGCCCGTCAAAGATATTGGGGAGAGCCAGTACCAGTAATACACATGGAAGATGGTACTATTAAATTAGTACCAGATGATGAATTACCATTAACACTTCCGATAATGAAAGATTATAAAGGGAAAAATGGTATGGCACCACTAGAAAACGCTGAGGATTGGAAAAATGTTGTTATAGATGGTGTAAAAGGAAAAAGGGAAACATCAACTATGCCAGGGGCAGCAGGTTCATCTTGGTACTATTTAAGATATATAGATCCTCATAATGATAATCTTCTAGCAGATCCTGAACTCTTAAAACATTGGATGCCAGTAGATCTTTATGTTGGAGGACCTGAACATGCTGTAGGACATCTATTATATTCTAGAATGTGGTGTAATTACCTATATGATAAAGGAATTTCACCAGTACCTGAGCCATTTAAAAAATTAGTTCATCAAGGAATGATACTTGGAGAAAATAATATTAAGATGGGTAAGAGATATCCAGAATATGTAGTAAATCCATCAGATATAGTAAAATCTCATGGAGCAGATGCCCTAAGATTATATGAAATGTTTATGGGACCACTAGAAGCAGATAAACCATGGAGTAATGCTGGAATAGATGCTTCAAAGAAATTTATTGATAGAATATATAGAATTTTTGAAGAAAATAAAGTAATAGATAAAGAAAATAAAAATCTTGAAAAAGTATATCATCAAACCATCAAGAAGGTAACAAATGACTATGAAACACTTAATTTTAATACAGCAATTAGTCAAATGATGATATTTATTAATGCAGTATATAAAGAAGGATATTTACCTACTGAATATGCAACTGGATTTGTAAAAATACTAAGTCCAATTTGTCCACATCTAGGAGAAGAATTATGGCAAATGTTAGGACATAATAATACTATAGCATATGAACCTTGGCCTACTTATGATGAATCAAAAACAATTGATGATACCATAGAAATAGCAGTTCAAGTAAATGGTAAAGTAAGAGATACTGTAAAAGTAAGTAAAGAGATTTCTAAAGAAGATTTAGAAAAAGAAGCACTATCTAGTGAGATAATTAAAAAATGGCTAGAAGGAAAAGAAATAGTAAAAATAATAACTATTCCTGGAAGAATAGTAAATATAGTAATAAGATAACTTTAATTAGTTATCTTTTATTGTGCCAAAATATAAAATAAAAACATTCTAAAATGTAAAATAAAATTATTCCAAAATGTAAAATGAATATTTACAAAAAAGAAAAAATAGTATAAAATATATATAGAAAGGAAATGATAGTATGAAAAAATATTTACCTAGAGTAGTAGATCAATTAGTGGAAGATAAATTATCTTATATGGGGGCTATATTAATTGAAGGATGTAAATGGTGTGGCAAAAGTACTACTGCTAGTCAGCATTCAAAAAGTAAAATAGAGTTTCAAGATCCAGATAAGAAAAAAGATTATGATTTTATTAATAATACAAAACCATCATTATTTTTAGATGGTGAGAAACCAAGATTATTTGATGAATGGCAAATGTATCCTGTTATATGGGATTCTATTAGAAATGATGTTGATAAAACAGGTTTAAAAGGACAATATATTCTTACCGGCTCTGCTAAACCAAAAAAAGGTAGTACAATGCATACAGGAACAGGAAGATTTTCTAGAATAAAAATGAGACCAATGTCATTATATGAATCTGGAGATTCTAATGGAAAAGTATCATTAAAAGATATTTTAGATGGTAAAGATATAAGTGCTACCAATGAATTAGAACTTGAAGATATTGCTAGTATTATAGTTAGAGGAGGTTGGCCTGCTTCTCTTGATATTAAAGGCAATAATAAATATAAAGTTGCTAAAGAATATGTTGCTAGTTTAATTGAAGAAGATGTTAATACTATAGATGGAATAGAAAGAAATCCATCAAAAATGAGAGCAGTTTTAAAAAGTTTAGCAAGAAATGTATCTACTCCTGTATCCAACAGTACAATAATAGAAGATGTAAAAAAAGAATTTATAGATGAAATATCTAGGCCAACTTTAGATGACTATTTAAATACTTTAGAAAAGTTATTTGTGATAGAAAATGTAGAGGCTACTAATTTAAATATTAGATCCACTATTCCATTAAGAATGAAATCAAAATTAGAATTTGTTGATCCTTCCATTGCTACAGCAATTTTAGGATTAACTAAGGAGGATTTAATTAGAGATTTAAATTATTTTGGTTTTTTATTTGAAAATATGTGTATAAGAGATTTGAAAATATATTCTGAATTACTAGATGGAGAAATATCATACTATAGAGATAAGACTGATTTTGAAGTAGATGCTATATTAAAAATGGAAGATGGCAAATGGGGAGCAATTGAAATTAAACTTGGTTCTGGTTATATTGAAGAAGCAGCACAAAATTTATTAAAATTTAAAAATAAAGTTGATATATCAAAAAGTGGCGAACCAGCATTTTTAATGGTATTATCTGGTAGTAATTACTCTTATAGAAGAGAAGATGGGGTATATGTAGTTTCAATAGGAAGCTTGAAAAATTAATAAGATAACTTTAATTAGTTATCTTTTACTATAACTAAAAAAATGAGCAAATAATTAAAAAATAAACTTGAATAACTTACTTGTTAATGCTATAATTATATTGTTATTACTGCCCCATAGCCAAGCGGTAAGGCACCAGACTCTGACTCTGGCATTCGTTAGTTCGAATCTAACTGGGGCAACCAAATAAAAAATAGCCCTTAAATAAGGGCTTTATTTTAAATATTATTTGTATTAGTTGTTACAGCATCTATTTTTATTACATCCACAACATCCATTACCACAGAATAAAATAAAGAATATAATTAGAATAACTATAATTATCCAGTATCCACCTGCACCATAACCATAGCCATAACTTGGATATCCACATCCGTACATAATACCATTCTCCTTTCATAGATATTATATTTATAAGAAAGAATAATGGGTATAATGTATACCTAATATAAATAATAAAAATAAATAAAGGAGTGAAAAAAATGACAAATAAAGATTTAGCGGATTTAATATTTCCTAATTTAGAACATGATGTAGAATATTATGAAAAATTATATCCAGAAAGAAATTTACCAGAAGGAGTATATGTCACAAGATTTGCACCTAGTCCTACTGGTTATATGCATATAGGAGGTTTTTATCAAGCACTTATAGATTATGTTTTAGCAAAGAATTCTAATGGCATATTTTATTTAAGAAATGAAGATACAGATAAAAAAAGAGAAGTTGAAACAGCTGTCCAATTAATAATGGAAACCTTAAATAAATATGAAATAATACCAAATGAATATGAGTTTAATAATAAAATAGTAGGAAATTATGGACCATATATTCAAAGTGAAAGAATTGAAATATATCATGCCTATATTAAAAGACTTATTGAAATGGGTAGAGCTTATCCTTGCTTTTGTTCTAAAGAAACACTTGAAGATTTAAGACATAACCAAGAAGAAAAGAAAATGCGTACAGGTTATTATGGTAGATATGCTAAGTGTAGGAATCTTAATATTGAAGAAGTAATAACTAGGATTAAAAATGGTGACTCTTATGTTATTAGATTTAAATCACTAGGTGATTTTAATAATAAAATTACCTTTGAAGATTTAGCTAAAGGAAGATTAAGCTTAAGCGAAAATGATATTGATGAAATTATTATGAAAAGTGATACCATGCTTCCTACATATCATTTTGCCCATGTTGTAGATGATCATTTAATGCATACGACTCATGTAGTAAGAGGAGAAGAATGGTTACCTAGTGTTACTAAACATATAGAAATGTTTAAGGCATTTGGATTTAAACCACCCAAATATATTCATACTCCACTAATTATAAAAAAAGATGGAGATTCAATAAGAAAAATCAGTAAAAGAAAAGATCCTGAAGCATCAATGAGTTACTATGAAGAAAAAGGATATCCAGGAATGGCTGTAATTGAATCACTTATGACTATCATAAACTCTAACTATGAAGAGTGGCATAATGCTAATCCTGATAAGACATTCATAGACTTTAAATTTTCTCCAAAAAAGATGTCTTCATCTGGAGCATTATATGATTTAGAAAAATTAAATAATATTTCTCGTAATTATATAAGTAAATTAACTAAAGATGAAGTATATAATGGATTACTAAAATGGACTAAAGAATATGATAAAGAATTTTATGAATTAATTACAAAGTATGAAGATTATACTAAAAATATTTTAAATATTGAAAGAGAACAAAAGAAACCTAGAAAAGATTATGCTTGCTATAGTGAAATAAAAAATCAAATATTCTATATGTATGATGAATTATATAGTCCAAGTACTTATGAATGGGGTACTATTACTAATAAAGAAGAAATAAATAAGATACTAAATACTTACATAAATAAATACTATGATATTACTGATAAAGAGGTATGGTTTAATAATATAAAACTTCTAACAGATGAACTAGGATACTCTAGTAATATGAAAGAATATAAAGATAATCCAGATAATTATAAAGGTAGTGTAGCAGATATATCAACAGTATTAAGAGTAGCACTTACTAGTAAGAGTATGACACCAGATTTATATGAAATAATGAGATTATTAGGTAAAGATAGAATAATAGAAAGAATAAAAAAATTAGAAGAAGAACTTTAATGAAGTTCTTTTAACTTTACAAAAAATCAATTTAGGTATATAAAACATATTAATTTAATAGATTTTCTTATGAAAGATGAGTTTTAATAGACTCATTTTTTAAATAATAATCATTTTCTTTTTTTTCTAATAATGCTATAATAAATATGAATATAAATAAAGGAGATAAGATAATGGAAAAATCAAAAGTATATTTTACAAAAGAAATAAGTAGTACCTCAGTAGTTAAACTTTATGAAAAGCTAGGAGTAAATTTAAAAGGAAAAGTAGCAGTAAAATTACATTCTGGAGAAGAAGGAAATCAAAATTATTTGGGTCCAGATCTTATGAAAGATATTATTAATAAAGTACATGGAATAGTAGTAGAATGTAATACTGCTTATGATGGTGAAAGAAATACAACTGAAAAACATAGTAAATTAATGAAAAAACATGAGTGGAATAAATACTTTGAAGTAGATATTATGGATAGCGAAGGTCCAGATAAAATAATAGATATCCCAAATGGAAAAGTAATAAAAAAGAATTATGTTGGAAAACATATAGATAACTATGATTCAATGTTAGTAGTATCCCACTTTAAAGGACATCCTATGGGAGGATTTGGAGGAGCTTTAAAACAACTTTCAATAGGAGTAGCTTCAAGTTCTGGTAAAGCATATATTCATAGTGCAGGAAGAACTACTGATATAAATAATTTATGGAATGATTTACCAAAACAAGATGCTTTTATTGAAGCAATGGCAGATGCCGCTTCATCAGTTCATAATAAATTTAAAGAAAATATAGCTTATATTAATATAATGAAAAATATGAGTGTAGATTGTGACTGCTGTAGTGAAGCAGAAGATCCATGTATGGAAGATATTGGAGTACTTGCCTCATTAGATCCTATTGCTATAGATAAAGCTTGTCTTGACTTAATATATAATAGTTCTGATGAAGGAAGAAAGCATTTAATAGAAAGAATTGAATCAAGAAATGGAGCACATATAATTGAAGCATCTTCTAACTTAAAATTTGGTAGTAGTGACTATGAATTAATAAATATAGATAATATAAAATAAATAATAATAAAATTAATAAAAACATATTGACTCTCCCCTTAGAGTAGATGATATAAATGTTATAGGAGGCAAAAAATGTATAAAATAGGAGATTTTTCTAGTATATCTAAAACAACAATAAAGACATTAAGATATTATGAAAAAGAAGGACTATTAAAACCTGTTTATATAGATCAAAATACCGGTTATAGATACTATGAAACAAGTCAGTTAGTAGAAATATCTAAAATAATATCTTTAAGACAGATTGGATTATCCATCAAAGATATAAAAAATATTTTAGATGGATATGATATGAAAAATATACTAAATAAAAGAAAAAAAGAAATAGAACAAAATCTTACTATATATGATACTCAGCTTTCTAAAATTAACTATTTATTGGAGGAAAATAATATGAAAAATGAAATATTTATTAAGGAAATACCAAGTTATGTCATATATTATTGTGATGGCATAATATCTGATTTTAGCAAAATATCAGAATTTGTCTTACAGGCAGGAACAAAATGTGCAAAAGCAAATCCTAACTTAAAATGTGTAACACCAAATTACTGCTATGTAAGTTACTTAGATGGAGAATATAAAGAAAAAAATATTAAGATTAGATATGCAGAGGCAGTAGAAAAGTTTGGAGTCGAAACAGAAGATATTAAATTCATGCAAACTACCCCCATAACAGCAGTTTGTATATACCATAAAGGACCTTATGAAAATTTAAGAGAGTCATATAATATAATTTTAAAATATATTGAAGATAATGGATATGAAATAATTGATAATGCTAGAGAATGTTATATTGATGGTTGCTGGAATAAAGATAGTAGTGATGAATACCTAACAGAAATAGAATTTCCAGTAAGAAAAATGTAACTAAGAGTAAAAGTAATAAATATTAAAAATTTATTGCTTTTTCTTTATTAATAAAGTATAATAAGTATGAAAAGTATAACTATAAATACTTAAGGAGGAAAAAATGAATAAAAATAAATACATAGGTATATGTAAAGTAGGAGAAAAAGGACAAATAGTAATTCCTAAAGAAGCAAGAAATATGTTTGATATTAAACCAGGTGATTCAGTAATTGTTCTATGTGATAAAAAGAAAGGAATAGCTATTGTCAAGTCAGATGTGATTGAATATTTAGCAAATGAAATTATGAATGGAGAAGATAAATAAAATGGATGCTGTTATTACAAATAATTTAAGTAAAAAATATAAAGATAAACTAGCAGTAAATTCTTTAAATCTAACTATCAAAAAAGGACAATTATTTTCTCTTTTAGGAACTAATGGTGCTGGTAAGACAACTACAATTAAAATGTTATCAACTCTATTACTGCCTACATATGGGGATGAAATAGTATATGGTTATGATATCAAGAAAGAAGCACAAAAAATAAAAGAAATAATTAATGTTTCACCACAAGAAACTGCAATTGCATCAAATTTAACTGTCTTAGAAAACTTAAACTTTATGGCAGGAATATATAAAATACAAAACAAAAAAGAAAAGATAAATGAATTAATTAAGATATTTAGGTTAGAAGAAGTACTAAAGCAAAAAGCTAAAACATTATCAGGAGGATGGCAAAGAAAACTAAGTATTGCTTTAGCATTAATTAATAGCCCGCAGGTATTATTTTTAGATGAACCAACTTTAGGACTTGACGTTATAGCAAGAAAAGAATTATGGACAATTATTGAAAATTTAAAGGGTAAAATAACAATTATACTTACTACTCATTATATGGAAGAGGCTGAAAAATTATCTGATATGGTTGGTATTATGAATAAAGGTAAATTAATTGAAGTAGGGACAGTTAAAGAACTAACTAGTAAGACAAAAACTAAAAATCTTGAAGAAGCATTTATAAAATTAGTAACCGGTGGTGAAGAATAATGCGAATATTAACTTTTACAAATAGAAATTTTAAAGAAATAATAAGAGATCCACTTAGTATTATTTTTGCAATTCTATTACCATTATTTTTACTATTTATCTTTCAGCAGTTTAAGATTCCAAATGACATATATAAATTAGAAAACTTTACTCCAGGTATTATTATATTTAGTTTTTCTTTTATAACTTTATTTACAGCAACATTAATAAGTAAAGATCGTAATACACTACTACTTACAAGACTCGGAGTAAGTCCACTTAAGCCAATAGAATATGTTTTAGGTTATATTCTAGCAGTTCTTCCTATTGTTCTTCTGCAAAATATATTATTCTTTATCGTAGCTATTATCTTAGGATTAGAGTTTAATATAAATATTATCTATACCATTTTAGTAGCAATTCCAATATCAATATTATTTATAGCACTTGGTATATTAATAGGTAGCATAACTACAGAAAAATCATCATCAGGAGTTGCTAGTATTGTAGTGCAGTTAGTAGCTTTTACCAGTGGTATGTATTTTTCTACTGATATGGTTGGAAATACCTTTTCAAAAATTTGTAATATTCTTCCTTTTTCAAGATGCACAACAATAACAAAAGGAATACTAAATGGAAATTATCAAGGTATCCTTAGTTCTAGTATAATATTAATAATATATATCATCATTACTTTATTTATATCTGTATTAATATTTAAAAAGAAAAGACTTAAGTAGCAAAATAATCAAAAAATAACAAACAAAAATAATCAAAAAATAACAAACATATATTGTCAAAGAAAAAAGTTTATGCTAAAATAATAATGTCTCTAAAAAAGAGACATTATTAATGGCCTGTTGGTGAAGTGGCTTAACACATTGCCCTCTCAAGGCAACATTCATGGATTCGAATTCCATACAGGTCACCATAATTTGATATAGAACTAGAAGTAATTTTTCTAGTTTTTTAATTTAATATAATAGGAATTTATGTCAAAAAATTGTACATAATCTAGACAAAAATATATTAATTATATTACAATGCTAATAGGAGGTTATTATGAAGGAAAGTGAAAGATTAAAACTTATAAATGAAATTATAGATGAATTTCAGTATTTTCAATCATTAGAAGAAAAAAAGGAAAGATTAAAAGAACTTGAAAATGATCCAAAAATAAAAGAATATTTAACTTTGATTTATGATATAAAAGATATATCTCTCTTAAAATCTTTATCTCCTAGAACTTATAATAATTTTGATAATTTCTTTAAAGATAGGATGAAAGGTAAGTTAAAGAATACTAGTTGTACACATGATATTTATATTTATAAAGGTTCTTATATGATGTTAAATGATCCATATTATTGCCAATACGTAGAACATCCTATTGAAAATGAAGAAGAGCGTGGATTTGATCATAATAAATATAAGTGCTTAGAATGCGGTGAAGATATTTCAGTTAGTGTTTGGGATTGGAAAAAATTTGAAAGAGATAATTTTGTTTTAAAAAATTATGGTCAAAAAGACGATAACTTTTATTATATCAATACTTGGTGTTATTATAATGAATTATATTGTCAGTATTTATATTCAATGTCATCAGAAGAAGCTAAAGCAAAAGTTATTGAAGCATTTAAAACTAATTGTCCTAATGGAGTTATTTCTAATCCATCAAGACTATCTAAAGTACTAAAAAAATAGGTATTAATGATAATTATTAATATAAAAAAGTATCATTCTTTAAGAAATGATACTTTTTTAATTTATCAATATTAAGAATCAATCTGGAATACTTCAGTTTTTATATTACATAAATAAGTATTGCAGAAATAACACTAGATATTATCATTTGATATATTCTACCAATAAAATAATTTCTATATCTTATCTTTTCATCTAAAATAGAAATAACCTGCATATGAATAGAAAGGCCTCCAAAAGAAATAATAGCAGAAGAAACAATAACTTTACATATATCACTAATATTCATACTGGGTATTTGTTCTAAAGCCATAGTCATTTCTAATACAGCTTTAGTAATAAGAGATAAATAACTATTTAAATTAAAAATATTAATTATTAAAGTACTAAGTATTAAGAATAAACAAATAGTTACAGATATCATAAGTAAAGAATTAATACTTTTTTTAATAGAGTTAGAAAATATCTCAGTAAAGGTTTGACTTTTGCTATTTTTAGATATACAATTAATATTAGTTAGATTATTTCTTTTTCTAAAAATAATCCCAATAATTATATTACTTAAAATAGTGCTAATTAATATAATTATTCCATATTTATTATTATTTAAATATAATAAACCAACAGTATTTAAAACAAATAAAGGATTAGGAAAATGATTAAATAGAAGTAGATGTTCAGCTTCATCTTTAGTAATAAAATTATTATCATAACTGGTTTTAATATTCATAGCATTTAAAGGAAATCCAGATAATAAAGATAATAATATTACCAAAGTAGCATTATTACTAATATTAAAAATTTTAGATATAAAACTAGTTATTTTTTTAGGAATATATTTAGTAAAGTTATAACTAATTAGAATATCTGATATAATAAACATTGGAAGCATTGATGGCAAAAGAGTATTAAACCAAATATAAAAAGAATTAATAATAGTTTTAGATACTATAGTTTTATTCATAATTATAACTATAAAAATAATAAAAGTTGATATAACAATAATTAAATTAGAATATTTTTTCATAATAGATTATATGATATAACATAAGAAAAAAGAAATGAGGATAATATGAAAATAAAAAACTTTATTAAAGAAAATTATAAATTTATAATAGTATTAATACTTATAGTATTATTTTGTACCATAAAATTACCATATTACATTATGACCACTGGTGGTACTATTAATATTACTGATAGAGTAGAAATGGATGGATACCAGAAGGAAGATAAAGGATCTATAAATATGCTCTATGTTAGTGAATATGATGCTACACCTTTCTCTTATTTATTAGCTAAATTACGTGGTGAAGAAATTAATAGTAATAAAGAAAGACAAATATCTAACGAAAGTGTCGAAGAAATTAACGAAAGAAATAAAATAATGCGTGATAATTCACTTGATATAGCAGTTCTAGTAGCTTATGGGGAAGCTGGAAAAGATATAAATATTAAGAGTAAAAAGAATATAGTAATGGCTAAAACTACAGATAATAATTTTGAAGTAGGAGATATTATTCTTACAGTTAATGATAAAGTATGTGATGAAGTAAAAGATATTAAAGAAATTATTAATAATAGTGAAGAAAATGATATTATTAAATTTAAAGTATTAAGAAATGAAAAGGAACTAGAAATAGAAAACAAAGTAGTACTTGAAGATAATAGAAAAGTAGTAGGAGTAGTAATAGTTACCGACTACGAATATGATTTAGATCCTAAAATAGATATTAAATTTAAAAATAGTGAATCAGGTTCTTCAGGAGGATTAATGTTAACTCTTACTATCTATAATGCTGTAAGTAACGAAGATTTAATTAAAGGAAGAAATATTGCTGGTACTGGTACGATAAATGCTGATGGTACTGTAGGAGAAATAGATGGAATTAAATATAAAATAATGGGAGCTGCTAAAAACAATATGGATATTGTCTTTGTACCTAGTTCTAATTATGAAGATGCTATAAATACCAAAAATAAATATAATTATGATTTAGAAATAATTAAAGTAGATACTTTTAATGAAGTATTAGAATATTTAAGAAATAATTAATTATAGTCTATATAGATTATAATTTTTTCTTTATCCTATTAAGCCTATAGTCTTAATAGGCATGATAGAGCCTAAAGTCTCTATCATGAAAGTTTTAGTTATGCATAATAATATCTTTTTTTTCTTACTAATATCCCTTTTCAAAATATAGAAAATGTATTATAATTATCTTGTAAATAGGAGATACATACAATGAGAAAAAAAAGGAAATTAAATATAAGTAAAATTATAATGTTTTTATTAGTAATCATAGTTCTAGTACTAGGAGTATTCTTTCTAGCTAGAAAAATAAAGGAAAATAACAAGATTATTATGATAGAACTAACTACTATTAATGAGGCAAATAATTTTACTAAAAATAATAATTTAAAATTAGAAGTTAGTTATGAATATAGTGAAGAAATAGAAAAAGACAAAGTAATATCTCAAAATATAAAGAAAGGTACTGAGTTAAAAGAAAATGATATAGTTTCTATAGTGGTATCTAAAGGAAAAATAGATAAAGAAAAGCTAGCAAGTGATGGCATTAATGAACTAGGTAAAGTTCCAATTATGATGTATCATGGCATTAGAGAAAAAACAAGTTCTAGTACTGGTACAGTAGGAGGTAATGTTGATAAAGATGGATATAATAGAACTCCTTCTGCTTTTAGAGAGGATTTAGAGTATTATTATGAACATGGGTATAGAATGATAAGACTAGAAGATTATATAAATGGTAAAGTAGATGTTGAATATGGTAAGAGTCCTATTATTCTTACATTTGATGATGGTAATGAAGATAACATCAAAGTAACTGGACTAGATGAAAATGGTAATATTATTATTGATAAAAATAGTGCAGTAGGAATACTTGAAGAATTCAAAAAAAATCATCCTGATGCTAATGTAACTGCTACATTCTTTGTAAATGCAGGAATGTTTAATCAAAGTGAATATAATGAAAAAATATTAAAATGGATGGTTGAAAATAACTACGATATAGGTAACCATACACAAACGCATTTAGACATTAAAAAGTCATCGGCAGATGAAGTACAAAAAGAGATAGTATATGTTTATGATGAATTAGAAAAAATAATACCAAACAAATATGTAAAAATAATAGCATTGCCATTTGGAAGTCCATACTCAAAAACACATGATAATTTCAAATATGTATTATCTTCTACATATAATGATAAAACTTATGAAACAGAAGCAGCTTTAAGGGTAGGATGGGAGCCTGAAGTATCATGCTTTGATAAAGACTTTGACAAAACATTCTTAAAAAGATGTAGAGCATATGATAATAATGGCAAAGATTTTGATATAAAAATGGTTTTTGATATGTTAGAAAAAAATAGATATATATCAGATGGGGAACCTAATATCATAACAATAAAAGAAAGCGATAAAACTAAATTAGGTGAAACCAATATGAAAGTTATTACCTACTAGGAGGAAATATGAAATTAAATAATAAGGGATTTGCTATAACAGGAATATTATATGGATTACTAATATTATTTGCTCTTTTAGTAGGAACATATTTAACAATATTAACTGCTAAAAAAAATAGATTAGATAGTATAATCACTAGTATTGAAGAAGAATATAATGAAAGTTTAAATAATAGAGTAACATATACAGTAGAACTAATTAAAGAAACAACAACACTTACAACACAAGAAGTAGAAAGTGGTAAGAAATTTGAATTTTCATTTACAGAACTTATAAGTAGTAGTTATACCTGTTCAGTAACATGTACAGAGTCTCAGAGTGTCAGTTCAACTTTAAATAAAACTACACGTCCACCTAAACGCACTGTGACCATTAAAAGCGTAACTTCTAACACAGTATGTACAGTGAAGTATATTAAAAGTAGTAGTGGTGGAACTGCAACTGAATAATATAGATAGATACTAGATATTGTATTATCTCAAAAAGAAGGAATGATATTATGAATAAAAAAGGATTTACGTTAATTGAAACAATTATGGTAATAGCAATACTAGCATTATTAATGCTAATATTAGTACCAAATGTTATAGTATTAATTAATAAAAACAATATTAAATCATGTCATAATCTAGAAGATAGTATTATAAATGCTACTAAAATGTATGTAACTAATAACAAATATGAATTAGGATTTAGTTGTCCCAGTACCGATAGTACTAGTAAAATTAATGTTTCAATTGAAAAATTAATAGAATCAGGAGATTTAAAATTAAGTACTGATAAGTTAACTAATCCAAAAGATGATAGTGAAATAAAACCAGATAATACATCAGTTGAGGTTACATATGATTGTAACACTAAAGAATTTGCATATGATTTTTCAATTTGTGAATAAAAATTATTGTATTTTAAAAAAATGTATGATAAAATTAAGTAAGAATAGGAGAGATTTATTATGGCACTAAGTAAGTTAAAAAAATTTGTAACTGAAGAAGTTATGGATGAAAATAATGAAGACGAATATTACGATGCTGAAAAATCAGTAGTATCAGGAAGTGGAAAAATGATATTACTTGAACCTAGAGCTTATTCAGAAAGCCAACAAATAGCAGATCACTTAAAAAAAAGAAATACTGTTGTCGTTAATATGAAAAGGGTAACTCCTGATCAAGCAAAGAGAATAGTAGATTTCTTAAGTGGTACTGTATATGCTCTTGGAGGAGATCTTCAAAAAATAGGTATGGGAATTTTCCTATGTACTCCTAAAAACGTAAATGTCGAAGGAACTATTAGTGAAGAAGACGATAAAGGAAAGAAAAAAACAGATATAGATTTAGAATGGTAAGATAAGTAGGTGACTTATGAAGAGGTTTACTATAACACAAAATGGTTATAATGTTGAAGAAGTAAATAGATTTATTGATGTAGTCATAAAGAGACTAGAAAAATTAAATAATGAGAATTCTCTTTTACAAGTAAAAATCTCTTCATTAGAGGAGCAATTAAAAGAGAAAAAAACTGATGAAGTAAAATTATCAGAGGCTATACTTGCAGCTCAGCAAACATCTGATAGAATCAAATCTTTAGCACGTGAAGAAGCAAATATGATTGTAGAACAAGCACGAAATAATGCTAATTCAATAGTTCATGAAGCGCTACTTAATGCTGAAAAGACTGAACATGAAGCAATGCTCTTAAAAAAGAATATTACAGTATATAAAAATAGAGTAAAAAATATTATTAAATCACAACTAGAAATAGCAGAAGATTTAGATAAATATGATTTAGATAATTAGAAGTACCACTATTAAGTGGTATTTTTTTTTTAAAATATTGATAAAATATAAAAAAAAAGATATAATTAATATATAGTAAAAAGGAGATGATGTTAGTGATAAAAAAGACTATTATGGAGGTACTACCTGATGTATGGCCCATGTTAATAATAATATTAGTAATAATATGCAGTTTAAGAATAACATATATAATAACCAAGCATAAGAAATTTTTACTTCATAGAGAATTAATATATTTAATATCAATAATATATTTATTATGTCTGTTCCATGTAGTTACATTTCAAGATATAAATTATGGTGTATCAAATTTTGTACCTTTTAAAGAAATATTTAGATATAGTTTTGGATCTCCTAAATTTATAAGAAATGTTTTAGGAAATATAATGTTGTTTGTACCTTTTGGTTTTTTATCATCATATTTATTAAAAAACAGAAAATTTAGTATAGCAACTATATTAACATTAATAGCATCACTTACTATAGAAACTGTGCAATATTATATAGGTAGAGTATTTGATATAGATGATATAATACTAAATTTAATAGGAGGAATATTAGGCTTTCTAGTATATATAGGACTTGATGCTATAAAAAACAAAGTAAAAATATTTAAGAATGACACAGTACTAGATCTTTTAATAATAATAATTTTAGTATTAGTAATTTTATATTCATTTAATATAAATATATTTGGTATGATAGGGGGATTAATATAATGTTTGAAATAATAAATAATACCAACAAAGAAATAAAAGAAATAGAAAAATTAAAAAAATATATGAATTTTGTCATAGAAAAATTAGAATTAAAAGAAGCAATATTTAATATAATTTTTGTAAGTAATGAGAAAATACACGAAATAAATAAAGAATATCGTCATACTGATAGAGTAACTGATGTTATATCATTTGCCCTTGAAGATAATCCAGATGTAGTATATGATTCATTTAGGTTACTTGGAGATATCTATATTGCTATTGATGTAGCATATGATCAAGCAGTAGAATATAATCATTCAAGGGAAAGAGAAGTTTGCTTCCTTGCTACTCATGGGTTACTTCATTTGCTAGGATTTGATCATATGACATTAGAAGAAGAAAAAATAATGTTTAGTAAACAGGAGGAACTACTAAATGAATTTGAAATCAAAAGATAAAAGAAAGTTCAGTAGTAGTATAAAAAATTGTTTAGAAGGAATAAACTTTGTAATAACAAATGAAAGTAATTTTAAAAAGGAAATAGTGATTGGTATCATAGCTTTACTACTATCGTATATACTAAAAATAAGTAGAATAGAATTTATTATTATATTAATAATGATAGCTTTAGTACTTACTTCTGAAATAATAAATACATCTATTGAAAAAGTAGTAGATTTATATACAAAAGATTATAATAATTTAGCTAAAATAGCTAAAGATGTATCTGCGGGAAGTGTATTAGTAATGAGTATTTTCTCATTACTAGTAGGAGTAATAATATTCTTGCCAAAGATAATTAATGTACTAGGAGGATAAACATGGAAGAGAGTTTAAAAAGATTATTAAAAAATAGTTATAGTCCATATTCTGGATTTAGAGTAGCAGCAATATGTTTGATGAAAGATGGAAAATCTTTTGGTGGTGTAAACGTAGAAAATGCTTCATATGGTGCAACAATATGTGCTGAGAGAGTAGCTATTAATAATGCTATCGCCAGTGGCTATACTAAAGGAGACTTTAGTAAACTATATATAATGTGTGATAGTGAAAGAATATCTAGTCCTTGTTTCATATGTAGACAAGTAATTAATGAATTTTTTACTATTGATGATGAAGTCATTCTATATAGTAATGATGGTGATAAAGAAGTATATACTGTAAAAGAATTATGTCCATATCCATTTGGAAGTAGTGATTTAAAATAGAACTAGAAATAGTTCTTTTTCTATATAAATAATAATCTAATATATAAAAAATAAATAGTATTTTTCTTTACTAAAAATATAACCCATGATATAATTAATTTAGTTTTAAGGAGGAAATTATGAAGAGTGGATTTGTTAGTTTTATAGGTAGACCTAATGTAGGTAAAAGCACATTATTAAATAGCATATTAAATAAGAAAGTAGTTATAACTTCAAATAAACCTCAAACTACTAGAAATTTAATTCAAGGAATATATAATGAAAAAGATACTCAAATAGTTTTTGTAGACACTCCTGGTATTCATAAAGCACATAATAAATTAGGAAAAGCATTAAACAAACAAGCATATTTCACTATTAATGATGTAGATATCATAATTATGGTTGTAGATATTACTGAAAAGATAGGGAATGGAGATAAATTTGTTATTGATATACTAAAAAACATACAAAACAAACCAGTATTTTTAGTAATAAATAAAATAGATAAACTACCACGCGAAGAAATATTATCTAAAATAGAGGAATATATGAATTTATATAACTTTACTGAAGTAATACCAGTATCCGCAAGAAAAAAAGATAATGTAGATAGATTAATCGAAGTAATAAAAAAGTATTTACCTGATAATATTAAATACTTTGATTCTGATACAGTTACTAATAGTTCACCAGAATTCATAATATCAGAATTAATAAGAGAAAAAGTATTAGAATTAACAGACGAAGAAGTTCCACATTCAGTTACTTGTGTAGTTGAAGAATTATATGAAGAAGAAAAAATTATTAATATTGGAGCTTCAATTATCGTTGATAGAGAAAATTTAAAAAAGATTATTATTGGTAAAAATGGTAATATGATTAAAGAAATAGGAACTAGAGCAAGAAAAGATATTGAAGAATATTTTGGTAAAAAAGTATACTTAGACTTATTTGTAAAAGTAATACCAAAGTGGAGAGATAAAGAAAAATTCTTAAACATGATAGGATATAAAGATTTTTTGAATAAATAACATAAAAGTACCACAATATATAAATAGGTGATAAAAATGAATAAAGAAGACTTATGGTTATTATTTAAAAAAACAGGAAAGATAGAGTATTACTTAAAATATAAAAATTATGGTAAAGAAGGAAAATAATATGCACAAAAAGATAGAGGGTATTGTTGTCAGTGAGTACCCTTTTGAAGAAAATAGCAAAATAATAAATATATTAACCAAAGAAGGAAAAATTGGTGTTATAGCAAAGGGAGCAAAAAAATTAAAGAGTCCCTTTTTTGCAGTTACTAATCGTTTTACTTATGGAATATTTAATATTTATTATAAAGAAGAAGGTTTATCAAAATTAATAGATGCCGATATAATAAATAACTATAGTAATATCAAAAAAGATATAAACAAAGTTAGTTATGTAACATATATAACTGAATTAATATTAAAAGCATATAATCATGAACCAAATAATAATATATATGAGCTTTATCTTGCAGGTTTAACAAAAATAAATGAAGGATATGATTATATAGTAATATTCAATATTTTAAGATTAAAATTATTAGATTATCTAGGAATTAAACCAGTAATAGATAAATGTGTAGAATGTGGTAGTACTCATAATATTGTAACCATATCTAGTTATTTAGGTGGATATATATGTAAGAATTGTTATAAAAATGAAAAAATAGTATCATCAAAAACATTAAGTTTAATTAGAATGTTATATTATGTAGATATATCTAAAATAACAAAATTAGATATATCAAAAGAAGTAATAAAAGAAATAGATGAATTTACTAATGACTACTATGACAGATATTCAGGAATTTATTTAAAAAGTAAAACATTATTAGACTGTTTAAAATAAAATATAATAGGTGATATGAATGAAATATATTGTTATTCCTATACTAGTAGGGATTATAACGCAGTGTATTAAGTTTATAATAGAAACTATCAAAACAAAAAAAATAGATATAATAAGATTATTTGATGGAATGGGAGGAATGCCGAGTACTCATAGTGCATTAGTTTCATCATTAAGTACTATTATTTATTTAAATTATGGTATAGAATCACCGCTAACATCAGTAACAATAATATTTTCTCTAATAGTAATATACGACTCTATGGGAATACGATATGAAAGTGGGAGACAAGCACAGATAGTAAATAGATTAACTGGTTCTAATTTAAAAGAACAATTAGGTCACAAACCATTAGAAACATTAGTAGGTGTTTTTCTTGGTATTATATTAACAATATTAATTAATATGTTCTTAATATAAAAAGCTATTCCAATTAAGGAATAACTTTATTTTTTAATTTTACTAATTAATTTAATAATGCCATATAACCATTTATTAATAATTAAATCATAACTACCAATGGTTTCATATACTTTGCCACCAAATCCCATTTTAAATAAATAATTTCCATTATTCTTATCCATATTTTTAATAGGACCAAAATTAAATATTTTATAACCTTCATCAAGATATTTCTTTATAATTTCCCACTTAATTAAATGTGAAGAATAAATCTTTGCTAAATCTTTATTATAAGCTTCATCCATAAAGTATATTTCTCTATTACTTTTAATTATAAGTATAGCACCAATTATAGTTCCATTATTATATTTAGTATATATATTAGTGGCTTTTATAATTTCATTATTATATTTAGTAATAGCTTTATCAGATTCCATTTTTTTATTAATTAGAGAAGAAGTCTTATTAATAGAAAAATCTTGCATAATACTATTTAACATATCATTCTTCTCATCTTCTTTTTTCAAAAGAAAACGATAATTATTAATATATTTTTCAGGATCAATTTTAGCAAAATATATTTCAGCCTTGTTGTCATCATTATTAAAATTATCTAAAATATTTTTAATTCTATCTTTATTTAAATTATTATCTAAATTAATTAAAGTATCAATATTATTATTTTCATCTTTGTATATAGTAATAGCCCTTTGTAATGCTAAATTAATGTTTCTCTTAGTATTAGAATTAAACATCTTATAAGTTTCACTAGGAGTCTTTTCTGTTTCTAAAACTACTTTTCTATAAGGCACTTTACCATTCCTTCTAAAAGATAATTCATCCATAATTTTAATAATATTAGTATCAAAGTATAATACTTCACCATTTTTATCAAACATTTTATAAGTAGTAATATTATCAGTAGTTAAATAAATATATTTTCTATTTTTTAAATATTCTTTTAATAGATTAATAAAATCTTTAAATAAATTATCATTGTCATAATCTATTAAAAAACATCCAGGTACATATCCAATCTTGAACTTAAAGATTTCTCTTTCTAAAAGAAGGGTAGCTCCCATTAAAGTATTATCATTTTCATTAATAAAACCAAGATATAGTTTATTATAATTTTTCATAGTATTAGCATACTCTATAGTTTGCATATAATTTCTTGAACTATGTATCTTTGCATAATTTTTAAATTGAATATCAGTAAGTTCTATTATTTTCATAATATACCTCCCCTCATAATTATAACATAAGATAAGAAAAAATAAAATTATTTTTGAAATAATACTTGCAAAAGTTGATAAAATTTGTTAACATATATTATGTAAGGTAGGAGTGATAAATATATTATATTTTTCAATGAAAAAATTTTAAGTGTTTGTCATAGTAATCTTTTTCTTTCATACTAATTTTAAATTAATAGAAGTAAGAGTTACAAACCTTAACTTTTAAAATAAAATTTATATTATGCACATGATGTAAATACCAAATTTTATTTACATCGGGAAGGAGAATTTTATGAAAAATTTTATTGAAAAAGTCAAAGCTAATAAATTAAGGTCAGCACTAATAGGAATATCTGTTTTTTTGTTTGGCTTTATAGCAGTTAACGTTTTTAATAACGTAGGTGTTACATATGCTATTGGTTATACTTGTGTAGATTCGGGATGGCACTATATTGGTATGGTTAATGGTGCCCCTGGCTGTTGCCCAAGTGGATATACTTACGATGAAAGAGTACAATTGTGTCATGCAGATCCAATTAATAGTATGGAACAAACTTGTCCTGCTGGAGGAACTTATAGTGATATATATTTAGGTGATGGTATAAAAAATTGTCGTACAGTAGCACATAAAGTAGTGTCTTGTTATTATTGTAGCGCTACTAAAGAATATATATGGAGTAGTAGTGGAATACTAGAAAAAAGTTGTCCTTCAACGTGGATAGGTAAGAGTGGTGTTTCACAAACTAATTGTAAAAGAGGAGATGCATGTTATAGGTGTCGTAATTTATCAGGAGAAGGATATACATATGTTTGGGGACTTTATGGCGATAGTGGAAGTTGTGCTTATCAAAACGATATTACTTCTTCGTCAAATTGTAATGCAAAAAATATAAAAACATTAAGTGTGACCTTTAATACTACAGATGGGGGAACAATAACCGGAAATACTACAGCAGAGTGTACTACTACTCAGAGTAGTCCAAATTCGTGTAAAGTAACAACGCCTACTGCTACTAGAAGTGGCTATTATTTACAAGGATGGGGTACTAGTTCATCATGTTCATCTTATAGAAGTGTTAATAGTGATGGTACTATTACAATATCTAGTTCTACTCCTAGTAATTTATATGCTTGTTGGGGAACAGAACCACCTAACAATGGAAATTATAATCCTACTATAGATGAGGATGCTACAGTTGCTTATACTAGACCTATATATACTGTAACTTATGATTTAGATGGTGGAAAATTTATTGATGGAACAACAAGCAGAACAAGTTATATACCAAGTGATAAAGCAATTGGAGATCCTAAAACAAATCCAATTAAAGATGGTATGAAATTTAAAGAATGGCAACTTAATGGAAACAAATTTGATTTTAGTCAAAAACCAACACAAAATATTACATTAAAAGCAGTTTATGAAGAATTAACTGAAGAAGATAAATTATATTATTGTGAAAGTAGTAGTGATGTACTTGAAGTATCTACTAAAACTTGCTATAATGTAATGAAATTAGATGAATCTAAGAAATTATATAATTATACATTATATTCATATGCTGCAGGTGGCACTTTCTGTTATGCTTATGATGCTACTAATAATACACCAGGAGGAGTTTATTTTAGAACAGATGTGTCTGGCTATGAGACTATAACTGGTAAAAATAATGCTGACTATAGTAGTTTTGGATATCCAGAAAAAGAAGCTTGGGTTTCTAAGGATACTTGTCTGATAGCAACAGAGTGTACTGAAGATGCTAGTATTGATAGACCAGCCTGCGAAACTAGATGGGATGCAATTATCTATTCTACAAAAAGTGCTTTATTAAAAGAAGAAAAATTTGATGAAGATGGGACAGATGTGCCTATAGATGATGAACCAATTGATCCAGATACTCCAAGTGATGATGAAAAAAATGACAATGATAAAGATGTATCAGATTCACCGAAAACAGGAGACGCATTAATATTAATTGCTTGGGTAGTTGGTATTGGAGCAATAGGCTATACAGTATACTATTTTAGAAAGAGAAAAGAAGATTAGTTAAAAAGAGAAATACAATTATAAAAAAGTATTTCGGTTCTTTGTCAAATAGTGTGGGTGAATAAAAATTCACTATAATAAAGTA
>JBJEEB010000040.1:0-29935 GCA_051872655.1 Bacilli bacterium
ACTGTAGTAGCTTAACAACATTAGATTTAAGTAACTTTAATACATCAAAAGTAACTACTATGGCATCCATGTTTTATGGCTGTAGTAGTTTAACAACATTAGATTTAAGTAATTTTAATACATTAAATGTAACTAGTATGTCTCAAATGTTTTTAGGTTGCAAAACTTTAGCAGTGTTAGATTTGTCAAACTTTAATACATCAAAAGTAACAACTATGTCTTATATGTTTAGTAGTTGCAGTAGCTTAACAACATTAGATTTAAGTAAATTTGATACATCAAGTGTAAATAATATGGTAGGAATGTTTACTAATTGTAGTAGCTTAACAACATTAGATTTAAGTAAATTTGATACATCAAGTGTAACTAATATGGGAGGAATGTTTACTAATTGTAGTAGTTTAACAATATTAGATTTAAGTAAATTTGATACATCTAATGTAACTAGTATGGTTCAAATGTTTAGAAACTGTAGTAATTTAACAAATTTAGACTTAAGTAATTTTAATACATCAAAAGTAACAAATATGAGTGGTATGTTTATGAATTGCTTATCTTTAACAAATTTAGACTTAAATAAATTTGATACATCAAGTGTAAATAATATGGGAGGAATGTTTACTAATTGTAGTAGTTTAATAACTTTGAATTTAAGTAATTTTGATACTTCAAAAGTAACTAATATGAATCAAATGTTCTATGGCTGTAGTAGTTTAACAACTTTAAATTTAATCAGTTTTGATACATCAAAAGTAACAAATATGGGTTATATGTTTGGTGCCTGTAAATCATTAATAAGTTTAGATTTAAATAATTTTGATACTGTGAGTGTTATAAATATGGAAAATATGTTTGATTTGTGTAATGCTCTAGTTAATATTGATTTAAGTAATTTTAATACTTTAAATGTAACAAATATGGCTTATATGTTTCGTAGTTGCAGTAGTTTAACTACATTAGATATAAGTAACTTTGATACATCAAGTGTAACTAATATGCAAAATATGTTTAATGGCTGTAGTAAATTAACAGTAGTAGATTTTAGAAATGCCGATTTTGGAAATGTTACAAATTATAGTAATATGTTTAATAGTGTTCCTTCTAATTCAACTATTTATGTTAAAGATTCTGTTCAAAAGGCATGGATTGAGGAAAAATTTACTATTTTAACTAATGTAGTAGTGGCGGTTTAATATTAAAAAAAGATAAAAATTTTGTTAATTTCTATCTCTTTTTTTGTATTATTACTCTTTATCTTTCTTTTCTTCTTTTGTTTCTTTTTTGTCTTCTTTTTTTGTTTTAGATAATTTATCATTTATTTCAGTAGTATTTTTGCATATTGTTAATAGTAATAATGAAAATTCAAATCCTATTCTAGCTAGTAAATTACCTAGAGTTAATTGTAATATGAATGCTATGAAACTTATTGATATTAATGAGAATGATGATAATGTTATATATATTGCAACAATTATGTATAATATTTTTAATAATGTTTCTAATAACATATTTTTAAATGTAAAGAAATTATATAGCCATCCCATGAATCCTTTAAATTTATGTTCATTTTGTTTTGTAAATACTGTAAAGTATAATGCTATACCTCCAATTATTGCTAATATTATTGAAACTATCATCCATACGCTAGTAGCTGCTACACTATTAAGTCCATAATTACTTGAACTAACTCCTAAAAGATCATTTAATCCCATAATTTTTCCTCCTTTTAATTAAGTATAACATTAATTGGTAAAAAAGAGAACTATTTGTTTTCATAATTTTTTAAATTTTACATATTCTTTATTGAAAGGAAGAGTGATTATGAAACAAATTATACCATTTAAAAAAGAATTGCCTTTTAAGACTAAAGTTAGTGAAATTACTTCTATATCATTAGAAAGAGAACTTGAAGTACTAGATGATGGAATAGTATCAGGTGTTTTTCATATTACTGGAGATTATAAAATGAATGAGGGTTCTATTAATAGAGAAAAGTATTCTTTTGATTTACCTTTTGATATTACTTTAGATCCTAGATATGATATTAATACTGTTAATGCTGATATTGAAGATTTTTATTACGATGTGATTAATGAGGATACTTTGAAAGTTAATATTGATCTTTTTATTGAAGCTGAATATTTACCTGAAGAACCTAAGGTTGTAGAAGAAGTTGATGTTACAGAGGAGGAAACTGATGATATGAGAACTAATGAAGAAGAAAGGGAAGATATTGTAGAGGAAGATATAAAAGAAGATATACCTCAAGTAGAGGAAGTTAAAGTAACAGAAGTTAATGATGTTCAGGATAGAGATGATACTGTTGATATAGGAAAAGATTTATTTTCCAATTTAGATAATACAGAAACTTATACTACGTATTATGTATATATTGTTAAAGATGATGATACAGTAGAGAAGATACTTACTAAGTATGATATTGCTAAAGAGGATTTTGAGAATTATAATGATATTAATAATATTAAGGCTGGAGATAAGGTAATTATTCCTAAGAAATGTGAATAATAATTTAAGAGAAATACTTGCTAAGTATGATATTCCTATAAATAAGATTACTATTTTATCTAATGCTAAAATTGTTGATGATAAGATTGTTGTTAAAGAAAGAAAAAATGATGATATAGATAAAACTTATAGTTATTTAAAATCTAGATCTTTTGATTATTTTCCTGAACCTATAGCTATGTTTGATAAATATGAATTATATCCTTATATTGATAGTGGATATGAGCCTAAGGAACAAAAAGCTATGGATTTAATGTATTTACTTAGTTTACTTCATAGTAAAACTACTTTTTATAGGGAAGTTGATATTGATCGTAATAAAGAGATATATGAGAATATTGTTAATGATTTAGATTATCTTAATAATTATTATAGTGATTTGATTACTTCAATTGAAAAAGAGGTTTATATGGCTCCATCTTCTTATTTGATTGCAAGAAATATTAATATTATATTTGAAAGTATATATTATTCTAGAAATATGATAGAGTCTTGGTATAAAAAGATTGAAAATAATAAAAATGAAAGAGTTGTTAATATTCATAATAACATTACTCTTGATCATTATATAAAAAGTGAGAAACCTTATCTTATTAGTTGGAATAAGAGTAGAATAGATAGTCCAATATATGATTTATTATCTTTTTATAAGAATCATTATTTGGAACTTGATTTTGATGATTTATTTAATTATTATGAAAGTAGTTATCCTCTAAAGGAAGAGGAAAAATTGCTTTTATTTAGTTATATGTCTATTCCAGATAAGATAGAGTTAGAAAATGATGAATATAAAATGTGTATAAAAATAAATAAGATGATAGATTATTTGTATAAAACTAGTAATTTGATTATGAACTATCAAAAAAAATGATGGTTCTTTTGTTTACTTTATTTAGTTAAATTGTTATAATTAGTAGGAGAGGAAGTATATATGGAAGATAATAATTTTATTAAGGGTAGTTTATATAAAGAAATATATCGTAATGAAATTAATAGTTATATGGTAGGTTTGTTTAAAATAAAAGAATCTGGTATAGATGATTTTGAAACTGGCGATATTATTAATATAACTGGTACTTTACCTAAACTTAGTGATAAGAAAGAATATATTTTATATGGTAATGTTGTTAATCATCCTAAATATGGTATTCAATTTAATGTTGATGGTTTTAATATTTGTGTTCCTACTAAAGAGGAAGAGCTTGTTATTTTTTTATCTAGTGATTTATTTCCTATTGGTGAGAAGACCGCTAAAAAGATAGTGGATACTTTGAAAGATGATGTTATTAATAAAATACTTGAGAATAAAGATTGTTTAAAAAATATACCTAGACTTACCGATAAGAGAATTGATAGAATATATGAAGTACTTAAAGATTATCAAGATACTTCTAGTGTTGTTATAGAACTTACTAAACTTGGATTTGAGATGAAGGAATCTCTTAGTTTTTTGAATAAATATAATAATAAAATATTAGATACTGTTAATAATAATATATATGAACTTATTGATAGTGATGATATGTCTTTTACTAAGATTGATGAAATTGCTATTAATATGGGAATAGATGAGGAAGATGATAGAAGAATTAAGGCATTAATTATTTATGTCATGAAGAATTTATGTTTTAATAATGGTGATACTTATTTGGAAGAAGAAGAAATATCTTTTAATTTATCTACTTATGTTAGTATTACTCCTGAAAAATTTGATTATTTGATTATGCAACTTGTGAGAGAAGGTAAAATTGTTATTGAAGATAAAAGATATTATTTGAAAAAATTTTATGATGCTGAAAGGTATATATGTGAAAGACTTTGTTTTTTGAATGATATGTCTATTATGAATAATATTAGTATTAATAAATATATTGATAATAGTAAATTTAATAATATTACTTATGATGATACTCAGCTTAAGGCTATAGAGAGTGGAGTTAATAATAATATTACGATTATTACTGGTGGACCTGGAACTGGTAAAACTACTATTATTAAGGCTATTGTTAATATTATTATGGATAGTAAGAGAGTACGTGATACTGATATTGCTCTTCTTGCACCAACTGGGAGGGCCGCTAAAAAGATGATGGAAACTACAGGGCTTCCTGCTTATACGATACATAAGTATTTAGGTTGGGATAAGGATACTAATACTTTTGCTACTGATGAATATTGTCCGAATAAGGAAAAATATATTATAGTAGATGAAGTTAGTATGATTGATACTTTACTTATGGAAGCTCTATTAAAGGGGATTAAGAGAGATATTCATCTTATTTTGGTAGGAGATTATTATCAATTACCTAGTGTTAGTGAAGGTCAGATACTTAAAGATTTGATTGATAGTGATTGTCTTCCTGTTATTAGATTAAATAAAATATATAGACAAAATGAAGGTTCTTATATTCTTAATTTGGCTTATGATGTTAAGAATAAGAATATTAGTGAGGATTTGTTTATTAAGAAAGATGATTATTTGTTTATTAATAGTGATAATGATAACACTTTATCTTATGTTAAAGAGGTTGTATCTAAAGCTATTAAGAAGGGATATTCTGATATGGATATTCAGGTACTTGCTCCAATGTATAAGGGAAATAATGGTATTGATAATTTGAACATTATGTTACAAGAACTTTTTAATCCTAAAGATAAGAGTAAAAAAGAAATTGCTTTTAAGGATGTTATATATAGAGAATATGATAAAGTATTACAACTTGTTAATGATCCAGATAATAATGTTTATAATGGTGATATTGGCTATATAGAAGAAATTATTGTATCTGATGGTAAAAAGGTTCCTAATCAAATTAATATTAATTATGATGGTAATATTGTAGAATATACTCCTGATAAGTTTATTAATTTTAGACATGGATATGCTATTAGTATTCATAAAGCTCAGGGTAGTGAATTTGATACTGTTATTATTCCTATTACTTCTAATTTTAAGAGAATGCTATATAATAAACTTGTTTATACTGGTGTTACCAGAGCTAAAAAGAGTCTTATTATAGTGGGAGAACCTAATTCTTTTATATATGGTATTAATAATGATTATGTTGATAATAGAAAGACTACTTTGAAAGATTTTATTATTAATAAGTATAATATTTAAAATTTTAGTTAATATTATTACTGGTATTTAATATAATTAAATACTTGTCATATTTTAAAGGGGTGATAAAATAATGAAATCCAAAGTAGGTATGGCTTTAATGGGGATGGGTATAGGTGTAGGTAGTGCCGCACTATATCAGAATATTAAAAATGGTAATATTAAAAAATTAGCTAGAAAGATGAATTCTGCTAAAACTAAAGCTATTGATAACCTAGAAAATATGATATAGAAAGGGATTTATTTCTCTTTCTTTTTATGTATATTTTAAGTCATGAAGCATATAATATAATTGAAAGTATAAACAAGTGTTGACATGTGTTGGCGAAAATGTTATAATGTTAATGAAAGGAGGAAAATGGTAGTTGTTAAAAGAGTGATAAAAGCACTTGAAAAAGAGGGATGGCTTCTTATAAGTCAAAAAGGGTCACATATGAAATATAAGAAAGGTAATAAAATTTGCATAGTTCCCAATCACAAGGGTGATATCCCAATAGGTACTTTATCACAGATAGTTAAAAGTACGGGAATTAAAATTTAATTTCTGTGCTTGAAACACTATCATAAACTACTATAAAAAAATGAAAAAATATTTTTATCCAGCTATTTTTTCTAAGGAAGGAGAGGCATACAATGTAAAATTTATTGATTTTGATGATGTTTTTACTTATGGTGTTGGTTTTGATGATGCATATTATATGGCACAAGATGCTTTATATGCAATGTTACCAGAGTATAAAGATAGATTACCACAACCTACATTTAATTATATGGATATTAAAGTAAAAGATGGTGATTTTATTACTATGGTAGAATTAGATCCAGTAGAGCATGAAAAGAAAATATCTTCTAAAACGGTAAATACTACTGTAACTATGCCTGAATGGTTGAAAAATCTTGCGGACATGAAGGGTATTAATTTTTCAAAATTATTACAAGAAAGTATAAAAAATGAATTAAATTTATTGTAAAAGTTGAAAATTTTGGCTATAACATAAAAACAACTACCGTTTTTTTTAAAGCGGAATAGAGACTAATAAATATGGTCTCTTTTATTATGTGTGCAATTTAAATTAAAATATTAAAAAATAAAATAAAAAAGAAGTAATTATTTTACTTCCATTGTATTTACTTTTTTAGTTAATCTTGATTTTTCTCTATCAACTTTATTTTTATGTACTAAACCTTTTACTTTAGCATTGTCTAAAGATTTGATAGCTAATTTTAATCTATCTTCAGCTCTTTCTTTATTTCCTGCTGCTACTGCTTTATCAGTTTCTTTGATAGCATTTTTAACAGTAGATTTTAATTGTTGATGTGCTAAAGTTACTTTGTTAATTTGTTTAATTTTCTTCTTTGCGTTTTTAACGTTTGCCATAAATTTCATCTCCTCCCAAAACTAATTATAATTTTACCAAAAAAATATAGAAAAAGCAAATATTTTCGATGTTTTTTGTAAAAAATATTACTGGTGATAGTTATGAATCATGAAATTGACTTAAAAAAGTATGATATTCATACTGATTTAGTGTTAGATACTATAGAAAATAATGAATTTGATATTAAGAGCGATACTTATAATATTGGTGATATTAGGGTAACTAAAGTTAATATTGATGAAGAAAATAGTAAAATAATTAATAAAAAAGTTGGTAATTATATTACTATTGAGTTTGATGATGTTACTGATAGTGGTAATAGAAAAAAAGTTACTGAGATATTTAGTAATGAATTAAATAAAATACTTTCTAATTATGATAAGAAATCTGTATTAGTAGTAGGACTTGGTAATGAAAAAAGTACTCCTGATAGTTTAGGACCTAATGTAATAGATGATATTTTAGTAACTAGGCATTTATTTTTACTTGGTGAGGATGTTGATAAAGATACTCTTATGGTATCAAAGATTAGTCCTGGGGTAATGGCGGATACTGGTATTGAAACTTTTGATATAGTTAAGTCTATAGTTAATGATATTAAACCTAGTATTATTCTGGTAGTGGATGCATTAGCAGCTTCTACTATTGGTAGGGTTAATAAGAGTATTCAGATTACTGATACTGGTATTCATCCTGGTAGTGGAATTGGTAATATGAGAAAAGAAATTAGTTCTGATACTATTGGTATTCCCGTTATTGCTATTGGAGTTCCTACTGTAGTTGGATCTTCTATTATTGTATATGATACGATTAATTATTTATTCAAACATATTTCATATATTAAGGATAATGAATATAAAAATAAACTTGTATTTAATAGGCATAATTATATAGATAAGATTAGGGATAAGGATTTAAGTAATGAAGAAAAAAAAGAAGTAATGGGTTTAATGGGGGAACTTTCTGATAATGATAGAATTAGTCTTATTGATGAAGTGCTTAATTCTCTTAATTATAATTTTATTGTTACTCCTAAAGAAATTGATTTTCAAATAGATAAGTTATCTCAGGTAATATCTAATGGTATTAATAATATAATTTGCAGTATAAAAAGTGTCAAATGATAGTAAAAAATCTTTTATTTTATTCTTTTATTTTATATAATTAAATAGGAGAGTGAGAATATGAGGTATGTTGGCACTACAGTTAGAGGTATTAGAACTGGCGTTATTAAAGAGGGTGATAATCTTAGAAATATAGTGGTTGATTCTATACTTAAGGCTAGTGAAAATGAAAAATTTGAAATTAAAGATAGAGATATAGTGGCAATTACTGAAGCTGTTGTAGGTATTGCTACTGGTAATTATGTAACAGTAGATGATATCGCTACTGATATTAAAGATAAATATCCTAATGGTGAAATTGGGCTTGTGTTTCCAATTCTTAGTAGAAATAGGTTTTCTATGATACTTAAGGGTATTGCTAGAGGAGTAAATAAAATATATATGGTTTTATCTTATCCTGCTGATGAAGTTGGTAATCATTTGTTTAGTGAGGATTTACTTGATAAGTATAATATTAATCCTTATAGTGATTCTTTTGAAATAGACACTTATGATAAATATTTTAGAAATATTGTTCATGAATTTACTGGTGTTAATTATGTTGATGTGTATACAGATATTTGCAAAGGAGAAAATTGTGATATAGAATTTATTTTTTCTAATAATCCTAGGGATATACTTAAATATACTAATAATGTACTTGCTTGTGATATTCATACTAGAGAGAGAACTAAAAAAGTACTTAGAGATGCTGATACTATATTGGGACTTGATAATATTATGAATGTAAGTATAAATGGTAGTGGATATAATAGTAAATATGGACTTTTGGGTTCTAATAAGAGTACTGATGAGAGACTTAAGTTATTTCCTGAAGGTGGAGAGGAACTAGTAATTGGTATTCAACAGGATATAAAGAAAATTACTGGTAAAAATGTTGAAGTTATGATATATGGAGATGGTGCTTTTAAAGATCCTGTTGGTAAAATATGGGAGCTTGCTGATCCTGTTGTTTCTCCATTTTATACTAGTGGTTTAGAAGGTACTCCTAATGAGATTAAGCTTAAATATGTTTCTGATAATACTTTGGCTAATTTAAAGGGAGAAGAACTTAATGAGGCTATGAAAGAAGAAATTAGAAAGAAAGAATCTAATCTTGTTGGTCAGAATAAGAGTTTGGGTACTACTCCTAGAAGAATAGTTGATTTGGTTGGTTCTCTTTGTGATCTTACTAGTGGTTCAGGGGATAAGGGTACTCCAGTAGTATATATACAAGGATATTTTGATAATTATGCTAATGATTAAGAAAGGATGATATAAATGAAAATAGCAATTAATGGTTTTGGTAGAATTGGTAGATTAGTATTTAAATTAATGGAGGAAGATAGTTATTTTGATGTTGTAGCAATTAATGATTTAACAGATTCTGAGCAACTTGCTTATTTACTTAAATATGATACTAATCATCGTAATTATGAAAAGGAAGTTACTTTTGATGATGATGGTATTATTGTAGATGGTAAGAAAGTGCGAGTATTTGCAGAAATGGATCCAGAAAAATTACCATGGAAAGAACTAGATGTTGATTTAGTGTTTGAGTGTACTGGTAAGTTTACTAAAGAAGAAGAGGCTATGAAACATATTGTAGCGGGAGCTAAAAAAGTACTTGTTAGTGCTCCTTGTAAGGGTAATGTTAAAACTATTGTGTATAATGTTAATGATAGTATTATTGATGATGATGATAAAGTATTAAGTGCGGCTTCTTGTACTACTAATTGTCTTGCTCCAGTAGTTAAATTAATTGATGATAACTTTGGTATTATTAAGGGATTTATGACTACTATTCATGCTTATACTAATGATCAAGTAACTTTGGATGTTGCACATAAGAAGGGTATTAGTGAAAGAAGAGGAAGAGCATGCGCTATGAATATTGTTCCTACTAGTACGGGAGCTGCTACTGCAATTGGGAAAGTAATACCTAGTCTTGATGGTAAGTTAAGTGGTGGCGCTATTAGAGTTCCAGTATCTGATGGTTCTTTAATTGATTTATCATTAGAACTAAAAGAAAAAACTACTGTTGATGAAATTAATAGTATGTTTATGAACAATGAAGATGAAACGATTAAAGGTACTTTTGATCCAATAGTATCTTCTGATATAATTGGTACTACATATGGTGCTGTAGTTGATTTATCATTAACTAAAGTAATTGAAGTAGATGGTAAACAATTAGTTAAGGTTATTGCTTGGTATGATAATGAAATGGGATATTCTGCTCAAATGGTTAGAACTGCTAGAAAATTTTTAGGGAGGTAATATGGATAAGTATTTTAAACCTACTGGAAATTTAGAAGGTAATGGAACTAATGATATGAATAATGGTTTTTATATTCCTGGTGATTTGGGTGATAAACCTATAGGAGATATTAAACCTGCTGGAGATTTAGAAAATAATAATAGTTTTAAATTTAGTGAAAATAAGACTGTTACTGATGATGAAATAAAAAGTTATATTGCTAGTGTTCAAAGTGGTGTTAGAACCTATGGCTCTGTTTCTGGCGGTGGTGTAATGTTTGTTTCTTTTGATAGATTAAAAGATATGGTTAATAATGGTTATAATATAATTAGAGCTAATTATTTTGAAAATATGAAAATGATTGAAGTAGAGTTTGATGTTCCTGCTAATTATAAAAGTAGATGATATTTTAAAAATTACTACTTAGGTAGTAGTTTTTTCTTTTTGTAAAGCACTTGACAACTAGTTAAATCTAAGATAAAATTAATTTGTATAGTTTAAATTAATATTAATGATTTTTTCTATAAAAATATATTTAGAATGGAGGTATTTATATGGACAAAACTGTTCTCTCCATTTTGTTATTTGTTCTTGGATTGGGAATAGGACTTGCTTTAGTAATTTTATTTAATTTTTTAAAGAATAAAAAAGATATTAGTAAGGCTGATACTATAATAGATAAGGCTAGAAAAGAAGCTGAAAAAATTAAGAGAGATTCTTTGTTTGAAACTAAAGAAGAAATTCATAAATTAAAATTGGAAGCTGATAAAGAAATTAAGGAAAAGAAAAGTGAAGTAAAAGAACAAGAAGATAGACTTCTTCAGAGAGAAAATAATATTGATAGAAGGGATAATGCTCTTCAAAATAGAGAAAATGCTCTTGAAGAAAGAGAAAATAGTTTACTTGATAGACAACAAAAAATTCAAGAAGTTAAAGAGGAAATGGAAGAAATAAAAAGAAAAGAACTTGAAGAGTTGGAAAGGATAAGTAAGTATTCAAAGGAACAAGCTAGAGATGCTGTTATGAAGATGGTTGAAGCTAAGATGGCTAAGGAAATAGCAGCATATATTAAGGAAATGGAAACTGAGGCTAAGCTTGAAGTTGATGAAAGAGTTAAGGAGTTACTTGTTAGTACTATGCAAAAATATGCTGCAGATATTACAAGTGAGCAGACTGTATCTGTTATTACTTTACCTAATGATGAAATGAAAGGTAGATTAATTGGTAGAGAAGGAAGAAATATAAGAACAATTGAGTCTGTTACTGGTGTTGATTTAATTATTGATGATACTCCAGAAGCTATAGTTATATCTAGTTTTGATCCTTTAAGAAGGGAAATTGCTAGACTTACTTTAGAAACTTTGATTAAAGATGGCAGAATACATCCTGCAAGAATAGAAGAATTATATGCTAAGACTTGTGCTGATGTTAAACAGACTATAAAAGAATTTGGTAAAAATGCTTTATATGAACTTGGATTGTCAAAGATGGATCCTGAACTTGTTGAAATAGTTGGTAGGTTACATTTTAGAAGTAGTTATAGTCAGAACGCTTTAACTCATTCAATGGAAGTTGCTAATCTAGCTGGTATTATGGCTAGTGAATTGGGTGAAAATGTAAATCTTGCTAAAAGAGCAGGGCTTTTGCATGATATTGGTAAGGCTATTGATTTTGAGATGGAAGGATCACATGTTAAAATTGGTGTTGACCTAGCAAAGAAGTATGGTGAAGATGAAGTTGTAATTAATGCTATTGCTTCTCATCACGGGGAAGTTGCTCCTAGTAGTATAATAGCTTCAATAGTTGCTATTGCAGATGCTGTTTCTGCGTCTCGTCCTGGAGCTAGAAATGATTCTAGTGAAAATTATGTTCAAAGATTAGAACAACTTGAGGAAATTGGTAATAAGATGCAAGGTGTTGAGAAAGCTTATGCTATTCAAGCAGGTAGAGAACTTAGAGTAATGGTTAAGCCTGATGAAGTTGATGATTTAACTGCCCATCAGATAGCTAGAGAAATAAAAGAGAAAATTGAAAATGAATTAAAATATCCTGGAACTATTAAAGTTACAGTAATAAGAGAAACTAGGGCTCAAGAAGAAGCAAAATAGTTTCTTTTTGTTTACATTTTAATATAAAAATGTTATACTTTATAAGTAAGGAAGTATAGATATGAATGTATGTTGTGAAGTTAGTGATAATTTTGAGTTTGATAGAAGAGTAAATGATAGTTGTGGTTTGGATTTTGAATTTACTTCTGATGATATTTATCAAATTTCATGTATAGATTGTTTTGGTGAAAGTAGGGAACAATTTTATACTATATGTCCTAGATGTGGTTATATTGTTCCATTAAACGCTAATATGTTAAATGATTACGAAAAGGATTTAGCTAGAAGAAAGAGTAGAGAAGATAAACTATTATACTTAAAAAATAATATATTATCTGAATATACTAATGTTCTAAAAATGGGAAAAACTAGAACAAAGACTTTATAGGAGGTTTTAATGGGTTTATTTAATAAAATTAAAAGTGTTTTTGTTAAAGATAAGGATGCTGTTAAATATGATGAGGCTCTTACTAAAACTAGGAAAGAGTTTTCTACTAAAATAAGTGATTTGTCAAAAAAATACAGAAATATTGATGAAGACTATTTTGAAGAATTAGAAGATATTCTTATTATGGCGGATATTGGTATTAATACTGTCATGAAGTTTGTTGATAAACTTAAGGTAAGAGTTAAAGAGGAAAATATTAAGGATACTGATACACTTAAAGAAATTATTGTTGATGAAATGCTTATTATGTATGTTGATAATAAGGTTTTAAATACTAAAATTAATTATAGTGATGAAGGACCTACTGCTATATTGTTTGTAGGTGTTAATGGCGTTGGTAAGACTACTAGTATTGGTAAAATTGCTAATAGGATGAAAAATGAAGGTAAAAAAGTTATTCTTGTAGCTGGAGATACTTTTAGAGCTGGGGCAACTGAACAGTTAGTTGAATGGGGGAAAAAGATAGATATTCCTGTAATTACTACTAAAAGTAAGGATCCATCTGCTGCTGTATATGATGGAATAGATACAGCAATTAAAGGTGAATATGATGTTGTACTTATTGATACTGCTGGTAGACTTCAGAATAAGGTTAATTTAATGAATGAATTATCTAAGATTAATAAGGTAATAAAAAAGATGATACCTGATGCTCCACATGAAGTAATGTTAGTTATTGATGCTACTACTGGACAAAATGGTATACAACAAGCTAGGGCTTTTAAAGAGGTAACTGATGTTAGTGGAATTATATTAACTAAACTTGATGGTAGTGCTAAAGGTGGAATTGTACTTGCAATAAAAGAAGAAGTTGATATACCAGTAAAATTTGTTGGTCTTGGAGAAGGTGTTGATGATTTAGAACCTTTTGATATTGAAAAATATATTTATGGATTATTTAAGGATTTATAGAAAGGGTGAAATTATGAAGAAAGAAGTTAGTAAGAATAATAAAGTTAAGAAATCAAAAAAAGAAGAAAATTATAAAGTTTTTGATTCTGTTAAATTAAAAAAGGTAGAATTAATAGTATCTACAATAGTTGGAATTATATTCTTGATATTATTATTTTTTGCGATTACTAATGAGGTTTTTATGCCTGCTGCTCTTATTTCTTTTGCTTTGTTTCTATTTTGTATTTGCTACTATTACATTGATGATGAGAAAAAGAAAAAATTTGTTTATGTATTATTTTCATTAGGAGTATTAACTATAATAATTGAAGTAATTTATACGATTGTGAAGATTAATTAATATGGAAGAGAGAAATTATTTAATTATTTTATATGACTTCTATGGTGAGTTATTAACTGATAAGCAGAGAATGTATTTTGAAGATTATTACTTTAATAATTTATCTTTAGGAGAAATTAGTGAGAACAATGGTTATAGTAGAAATGCAATTCATAAGAATATTAAAACGGCTGAGGAAAAATTATATTTTTATGAAGAAAAATTAGAATTATTTAAAAAAAAGAAACTAATTGAGGATATTATTAAGGATATAAATGATGATAATATAAAGAATAAAATAAGGGAGATATTATGACAAATAGGAAATATAAAATGTACTATGATTATAGTAAAAGAACTAATGGTGGTTTTTTAGATGCTATGTTTTTATGTGGTATGATACTGAGTGCTTCTGTTTTAATATTTCTTTATTTACTAGGAGGTAAATAATTATGGATTCTATATTGGATAGATTTGCTGATAATTTAACTGAAGTTACTTATATTACTAATCCTGCTGTAGCAAGAGATGAAGAAATTAAGAAATTAATACTCGTTCTTCTTACTCCAGAAAAGAGTGCTGTACTAGTAGGTAAACCTGGTATAGGTAAAACTGCTATTGTTGAAGGGCTTGCATATCGTATACAGAGAAATGAAGTGCCTGAAGCTTTACAAGGATATACGATATATAGGGTTAATACTACGGCATTAATTAATGGTAATGGTGAAGAAAATAGAGTACTTAAATTAGTTGAAGAATTAAAAAACAGAGAAAAAGTAATACTATTTATTGATGAAATACATACTTTGATAGGTAATGATGCACAAGGAGCACTAGATTTAGCTAATATGTTTAAAGAAGGATTAAGTAGAGGTACTATTAAAATGATTGGTGCTACTACTACTTATGAATATGAGAGATATATTATGAGAGATAAAGCTTTTTTAAGAAGATTTGAAAAAGTTGATGTATCTGAACCTACTGAAGAAATGACTGTAGAAATACTACTTAAGACTTTACCTAAGTTAGAAAAACAAACTGGGGTAATTCTTCCATATACTGATTTTATTAATGAAAAAATAATGAAATTTATTGTTAATATGACTACTGAGTTTAAAAGAGTTTATGAAATTTCTTCGAGGTATCCAGATATTGCTTTGGTAATACTTAGACAATGTTTTTCTAATGCTATATATGAAAATAGGAGAACTATTAATTTTAAGAATATATATGATGCAATAAAAACTACTAAAGCAGTGTATCCTGATGTTATTGCTAAAGAATTAGTAAGTTTTAAAGAAATATTTAAAGATGAATTAAAAATAGAGGGAACTAAATTAGATTAAATAGTTTCTTTTTTCTTGACTTAAATATTTATATGTTATATTATATGAATCGTGGTGTTTATGGAAGAGTATATTATAGAATTAAAAGAAATATTATTTAGAATAGAAAGTTTAAATAAAGAAATATCTGATTTAAATATTTTATTAAATGAATATGAAAAAGAAATAGAAGAAATTGATAACAAGATCAATAATAGTTTATTTAATATTAGAGATAGAATTGATTATCTAAGTAATGAAAGAAAGACAATTAAAGATATAATTAGTAGTCTTGAAGTAAATAAAAAAAAATTAAAAGTTAAAATAATTGCTACTATTGTATCTATCATTTGTTTTGGAACTTCATTTGCTATTGGTAATTTTAATGTAGTTAGTATTATATCTTTAGTTACTTCAATTACAGGTATTAGTATTGCGATGTTAAATATAATATCAAATAAAAAGAAAGAAAAAGAATTAGAAAAATATAATCTAGATGAAGTAGAAAATAATATTGAAATAGAAAATAACAATTTGAATAGAAAATATAGTAAATTAAATAATCTTTTTGAGAGAAAAAAGAAATTAAAGAAGGAAGAATCTATGTTAAATGAAGCAAAACTTGCTAAAAGGAAGATGATTGTTCATTTGGAAAAAGAAAAAGAAAATAAATATAATGATTTTATTTCTTCATTAGAAGAGGAAGTAAAACTATCTAATCAGGAACTAGATGGTCAACTTGAAATATCAGGAGTCAGAAAAATTAAAAGAAGATAATATGTAAAGTATTGTCTTTTTCTTTTCCAAAATATTGAAAATAATATATAATATTATTAGAGAGGTGCAAAAATGAAGTTAAATAAATTATTAGAGGGAATAGATTATACTATTATTAGTGGTAGTACTGATATAGAGATAAGTGATATTTGTTATGACTCTAGAAAAGTAAAAGTAGGATCTTTATTTATATGTTTATCAGGTTCAAACTTTGATGGTCATGATTATATAGATAGTGCTATAGAAAATGGCGCTAAAGCTGTATTAGTAGAGAAAGATATTGATAGAAGAGATACTACTATTATTAAGGTATCTAGTACTAGGAGATTACTATCTAAAATATCTATTAATTATTTTGATAATCCTATTAAGAATATGAAGAGTATTGCTATTACTGGAACTAAGGGAAAGACTACTACTTCTTTTATGATTAAAAATATTCTTGAAGAAGATAATAAAAAAGTAGGTGTTATTGGTACTATGGGAGTATTCTTCGGTGATAAGCATTATAGTACTGTTAATACAACTCCTGAAAGTTATGATATTCAGAAATATTTAAGAGAAATGGTAAGCGATGGGGTAGAATATTTAGTTATGGAAGTTTCTTCACAGGCTTTAAAAGTTGGTAGAGTAGATGGAATGGTATTTGATTATGGTATATTTACTAATTTAAGTGAGGATCATATAGGTGAAAATGAACATAAAGATATGGAAGAATATGTTTATTGTAAGAGTTTATTATTTAAGATGTGTAAAAATGGTATATTTAATATTGATGATGATTATTATCATGATATGATAAAAGAATGTACTTGTAATATATATACTTATGGTCATGATAAAGAAGCTAGCTTAGTAATAGATGATGTTAAGTTACTTAGAAAAGAGAATTTTATTGGACTTGAAATGACTACTAGTGGTATAGTTAATGATAAATTTTTAGTTAATACTCCTGGGGAGTTTTCTGCTTATAATAGCGCTTGTGCTATAGTTGTTACTTATTTACTGGGTTGTACTATTGATAATATTAAGAAAGCTTTATCTAAGGTTGCTGTTAGGGGTAGAGTAGAAATAGTACCAGTAAGTGATAAATATACTGTTATTATTGATTATGCTCATAATGGTGTATCTACTGAAAGTATTCTTACAACAATGAGGAAATATAATCCTAAGAGAATAATTAGTTTATTTGGTTGTGGTGGTAATAGAAGTAAAGATAGAAGATATGATATGGGAGAAGTATCTGGTAAATATGCTGATTTTACTATTATTACTGAGGATAATTCTAGATTTGAAGATGTTAATGATATTATGAATGATATTGAAGTTGGTATTAAAAAGACTAATGGTAAGTATATTAAAATACCTGATAGAAGAACTGCTATTGGATATGCTATTGATAATGCTAAGGAAGGAGATATTATTTTAATACTTGGTAAAGGTCATGAAACATATCAAGAAAAAAATGGAGAGAGAATTCATTTTGATGATAGAGAAGAAGTATTAAAATTATTTAAATAATTACTGTTATTACACGAAAAAGGCTATTATTATCTCGTATAATAATAGCCTAATTTAGTTATTATCTTTTTATACAGTATATGTTGATAAATGTAATAAGATAATTATTTATAGAAAAATTATTGATTTTCATCAATAGTGGTATTCATAGTACTTTTCTTTAATTCTAATATTTTTTTCTTAGTCATTTCACTATTCTTTTGAAAAGATTCACATATTTTAAAGAAATAATCAATATTCATACTGGATAATAATTGACGTATTACATTGTCATCGATTAAACTGACAAAATTAGTAAGTTCATCATGACTTAAATAATTAATAATTTCATTCTTTGTTTTCGTTGCCCACTTATCATATGCTTCCTTAAACTCAGGTGTTCTACTTACATAAGTATAAAAATTATCTGTTATATATTCTATATAATTATTAAATACTTCTTTAAAATTATCATATAATAGTGGGTGTGTTTCAAATACAATATCAATAGCAGAACATTCAATTCCCTCTTCTTCTTCGTGTTCCATACCAATACAGAAATTTATTTCAAATCCAGTGGAAATTTTATGTAATGAACGCATATAGGGAAAATTAATTAATATAAATGAAATTAACTTTCGAATCGTTTCTTCCGAAATAATATTATTGGTTAAATAACTATTATCTACGCTATGTTTAAAACTTCTACATCCATCCATAAATCCTACTTGTACTTTAACTGAATCATCTTTGTCTATAAAGAAGTAAAATTCAATATTCATTTCTGGTTTATTTGAATGGCTTTCATAATACATCCATGAATCTATTCTCGGTTTTTTTATAGGATGTAGTTTATATATACTTTCTTTGATTTTTTCAAAAATTTGTTCTTCTTTAATAATTCTATCTTTCATAACCCGCCTCATTTGCTCATTGTTATTATAGTATATAAAATTAAAAATATTAACAGAAATTGTTGATACTAATGGTAAAATTATAAATATTTATTTAGCTATTTTTAATTTTTTGTAAACTAAAGTCAATAAAAAATATTTTTTCTTAAATTTAGAAATTTAAAGAAATTTATTTTATAAACTTAAAAATGTAGATAAGATAAAGAAATTTTTACTAGTTACATTTATAAATGCTTAATTTATGATTTTATCTTTATTTAAATAATTCTTTATTGAAAAGTTAGATAAAGTGTGGTAGTATAATGTTTAGAAAAGGAGGGTATATAATGATACCATTTAAAAGAGCAAATATTTTATTGCCAAAGGATATTGATATGACTAAGTGGTCTGTTGTTGCATGTGATCAATATACTAGTGAAATGGACTACTGGAATAGGGTTGAAGAGATAGTAGGTGATAGTCCTTCAACATTTAGAATTACATTACCTGAAATATTTCTTGAAAATAGTGATGTCAATGAAAGAATTAATAAGATTAATAATACTATGAAAGAATATATGGATAGTGATTTATTTTATGAACTTTCTGATTCTATGGTTTATTTAGAGAGAACACAGGCTGATGGAAGAGTAAGAGAAGGTCTTATGGGAATGGTTGATCTAGAAGATTATTCTTATGAAAAAGGATCTCAAACTTTAATTAGAGCTACAGAAAAGACTGTAATTGAAAGAATTCCACCTAGACTTAAAGTTAGAGAAAATGCTTTACTTGAACTTCCTCATATTATGATTTTGATTGATGATGAAAAGAAAAATATTATTGAGAGTTTAAAGAATGAAGTTACTGATAGTGATATAGTATATGACTTTGATCTTATGGAAAATGGAGGACATATTAAGGGGTATAAATTAAATAATGATAGTATGTCTAAGGTTGAAGAAGGCTTAGAGTCTTTAGCAGATAAAGATTATTTTGAAAAGAAATATAATGTTAAAGATAAAGGTGTACTTTTATTTGCTATGGGTGATGGTAATCATTCACTAGCTACCGCTAAGGCTAATTATGAGAATTTAAAGAAGACTATGAGTGAGGAAGAATATTTAAATCATCCTTCTAGATATGCTTTAGTAGAACTTGTTAATTTACATAGTGATGCTTTAGAATTTGAACCTATCCATAGAGTTATATTTGATACTGATGTTGATAAGTTAATTAGTGAATTATATAAATATTATGATATTAATGAAGATGGTAATGGAGAGTATTTTGAATTAGTTACTAAGGATACGGATAAAAAATTATATATAGCTAATCCTAAGTCTAATATTTCTGTGGGATCTATTCAGATGTTTTTAGATGAATATCTTAAAGAAAATAGAGGTAAACTAGATTATATACATGGTGATGAAACTACTAGAAATATGGGAAGAGAAGAAGGTAATGTTGCTATATTATTTGAAGCAATGCCTAAAGAAGAATTATTTAGAACTGTTATATTAGATGGTGCTTTACCTAGAAAAACTTTCTCTATGGGACATAGTTATGATAAAAGATATTATCTTGAATCTAGAAAAATTAAATAAAAGTTTAAGAAGTTAATTAAATTAACTTCTTTTTTTACTATTTTTGTGGTATATTTATATTAGGATTGGTGATGAAATGAAAAAAACAAGTATTATATGTGTTATCATGGGGATAGTTTGTTTTGCTCTAGCAGGTTATATAGTTTATAATAAGTTTTTTAAAGAAAAAGAAATTGTTGATTTTAATAAGGATGATGAAATTAAACTAATAAATAATAAACTTGCTGAGACTGGTAGTTCTTTAGGTTGGACTATTATTGTTTCAGGTATCGATCATCAAAGTGATGATGGTAGTAAATATAATATTAGTTATGATACTAATTTATTAAGTGATTATTCTAATAGACAATTATTTGTTATGGAATATATTTTATCTACTAATAGGGATAATGATAAGTTTATAGTTTTAAGTGGATTTGATAATAGTAGGGTAGATGAAAGTCCTATAGCTGATTTTACTTTAGCATATTTGGATTATAATACTTTTAATGATTATTACAAAAAGTTATTTGGTGAAGATTTTGATTTAAGTAAGGCTCAAAAGGGTAACACTTCATATGATAAGGAATATGTTTATTATAGTAATAGAAGAGCTGGTAGTAATGGTGTATACGTGTCTATGATTACTTCTAATAATGTAGAATATAAAGATGGTAAATATATAGCTACTATTGATATTACTTATAGTACTAGGGCTAGTGAATTAATTGGAAGAGAAAAAGATACTGGTAATATTATATATACTAAAAATATTGATAATGATATTTTATTTGAGTCTTTTATAGTTAATAAATAAAAACTAAAATATATTGATTATTTTAGTTTTTTAGTTTATAATATTTGGTACTTGAAAGGAAGGTTATTATGAAAGATTATTCATTAAATGATGATGAGAGAAAGAATTTTGTTTTAAACTATGATAAAACTGATGAAAGTATAACTGTTAATTTTGCTGGTGGTAATAGTTATGTTATTCCTAATACTGAGAGTAATGAGAATAAATTAGAGAGTAAGATGATTGAACAAGTTTTAAATTGTGATGATAAAGAATCTCGATTAAAGAAATCAAATACTATTAGTGTCTTATTTACAGTAGCAGCTATTATTTTAGCTTCAATTGGATTATCTATTATTAATGGTATAACTATTATTAATAAATTAATTATATCAATTGTTGCTGGTATAGTATTGAGTATACCTGTTTTTATTGTTAATGTTATTGTTAATAATAAATTATTAAAAGATATTAAGAAGAATAAATTTTTTGTTGAACATCAAGAAGTTATTAATAGAGGTTTAAATAACACTAATGTACTTGCTAATTCTGATGTAAAAGTTAAACAAACTGATGATAGTAAAACAATTACTATTAATGATATTGATTATAATTATAGTTTTAATGATTTAAAGACTATTGTTGATAATGCTAATAGGGAAGAACATTTTGAATTTGATACTTTTCCAGAAGAGGAAAGACCAAAGACTAGAAGAAGAAAAAGATAATTTAAATAATGAGACTAATTATTAAATTAGGCTCATTATTTCTTCTTAAGACTTAGGCTTAAGAAGTGAAAAAAATAGAAAAATCAAGAAATTTTATTTACTAATTTCATATAATATGGTAATATATTATTGGCTTTTCAAAGAAATATACACAAATATTGATTTAATTATCCTAGTGCCAAATTGGTGGATATTAAAGTAGAGATATTTGGAAGCAAAACGAAAGGAGAATGATAATTATGACAGTAGTATCTATGAGCTATTTGTTAGAAGCAGGAGTTCACTTTGGTCATCAAACTAAGAGATGGAATCCTAAAATGAAAGAGTATATTTTTAACTCTAGAGATGATATTTATATTATTGACTTACAAAAGACAGTAGAAAAAATGGAAGAAGCTTATACTGCTTTAAATAAAATTGCTGCTGATGGTGGAAAAGTACTTTATGTTGGTACTAAAAAGCAAGCACAAGAAGTATGTAAAGAAGAAGCTGAAAGAAGTAATATGTACTATGTTACTGAAAGATGGTTAGGAGGTACTTTAACTAATTTTAAAACTATTAGAAGAAGAGTTAATCGTCTTGAAGAAATTGAAAAAATGGAAAAAGATGGTACATTTGAAAAATTACCTAAGAAAGAAGTTGTAGGACTTAAAAAGGAATATGAGAAGTTAAATAAGAATTTATGTGGTATTAGGGAAATGACTAAGTTACCTCAAGCTGTTATTATTGTTGATTCTACTAAAGAATATAATGCAATAAGAGAGGCTAGAAAACTTGGTATACCTGTATTTGGTCTTATTGATACTAATTGTGATCCTGATGATGTTGATTATGTACTTCCTGGTAATGATGATGCTGTTAGAAGTATTAAGGTTGTACTTGGTGCTTTAACTAATGCTATTATTGAAGCTAATGGTGGTACAATTGTTGATTATGTAAGTGAAGATGATAAAAAAGTTTCTAAAGAAAAGAATTCTAATAAGAAAGATAAAAAAGAAGTAAAAGAAACAGAAGAAGTTAAAGATACAAAGCCAGTTAAAGAAGAAATTAAAAATGAAAAGCCAGAATTAGATTTAAATATTTTAACTGTTGCTGAACTTAGAGACCTTGCTAAGAAAAAGGAAATTAAAGGTTATTCTAAGATGAAAAAAGAAGAATTAATTGAAAATTTAAAATAAGGAGGAATACTATGATTACTGCAAATATGGTAAAAGAGCTTAGAGAACAAACTGGAGCAGGAATGCTTGATTGTAAGAAAGCTCTTACTGAAACAAATGGTAATATGGAAGAAGCAATTACATGGCTAAGAGAAAAAGGTATTAGTAAGGCTGCTAAAAAGCAAACTAGAATAGCTGCTGAAGGTCTTGCTCTTGCTAAAGTTAAAGGTAATAAAGCTGTTATAGTGGAAGTTAATTCTGAAACTGATTTCGTTGCTAAGAATCCAGAATTTACTGGTTTAGTTAATGATATTGCTGATGCTATTTTAAATAGTAGTGTTAGTACTATAGAAGATGCTATGAAGTTAGAAATTAATGGTACTTCTATTGAAAATATGATAATAGATAAAACTGCTACTATTGGTGAAAAATTATCTTTTAGAAGATTTGAATTAGTTGTTAAAGAAGATAATCAAGTATTTGGTACTTATTCTCATATGGGTGGTAAGATAGTAACACTTGCAGTATTAGAAGGAACTGATACTGAGGTTGCTAAAGATGTGGCTATGCAAATAGCTGCTATGAAACCATTATATTTAGATAAAGATTCTGTACCTAGTGAAAGAGTAGAAAAGGAAAGAAATATTCTTACAGAACAAGCTGAGAATGAAGGACTTGATTCTAATAGAATTCCTATGATTGTTAATGGAAGACTTAATAAATTTTATGAAGAAGTTTGTTTATTAGATCAAGGATTCGTTAAGGAAAATAAGATGAAAGTATCTAAATATGTTGAAAGTAAAAATATGAAAGTGTTATCTTTCGTAAGATATGAAGTTGGTGAAGGAATGGAAAAAAGAGAAGAGAACTTTGCTGACGAAGTAGCTAAACAAATTAATGGATAAGAGTTCTAATATTGAACTCTTTTTTATTACAATAAAATAAAAATACCTCTTATGAGATATTTTATTTTACTTCTGTTCCACATTTTTCACAGAACTTTGTTCCAGGTTTAACTTTGCATCCACATCCTAGACAGTATTTTTCTGGTTCATTACTTGTGGTTTCTTTGTTATCACCAATTGGTCCATTTGGACTAACTTCAATGGATTTATCATAGGTATATTTACTAGAAAATCCAAGTACCATAGTTACTATTGGTGCTACGAAAATACTTGCTACTGCAAATCCTACTGGTTGTTGTTTCATCTTTTTAGCTAAGTTGTAAAATACAAAGAAATTAACTGCTAGTGCTGCTAAATTACAAATATAATTTAGTCCATCTATGTTTAATATGCTAAATATTGTTCCAGATATAGCAATTAAGAAGTACCACCAATTTAGTCCTGCTATTTGTATTAAAACAAATGTGTTATAAAATGGTATAATTGCTTTCCATCCAGCTTCTCCTGCTTTATTAAATAATTTAGCAAGTGCTACAACATATACAATATAGAAGGCTACTGCTATTAGTATAATAAATATCATTAAACCAATTGATGCTCCTAAAACTGTTGCAAATGTATCTTCCATTTTTGTTCACTCCTTTCTATTAATAATATATCAAATTATAGATAATATTTCAATAATATTTTAATGTTTTTATTATTTGTAATTTATTAAATATAATAGAGGTGATACTACTATGTTTAATAAATGAATACATAAAAGGATAAAAATAGTATTATTAGTTATTGTATTTGTATTTTTACTTGTTATTGGAAAAGTATTTTATATAGAAGTGATAGAATATAAGAAACTTAACAATTTGGCTAGTGGTTTGTGGAGTAGAAATCTTCCTATTGAGGCTGATAGGGGTAAAATATATACTGTTGATGGAGAAATAGTGGCAGGTAATCTTACTACTACTTCTTTGGTATTTATTTCTAATCAAATTAATAATAAAGATTTAGTAGCCACAAAGATAGGTGAAATACTTGGTGTGGAAAAAAGTGTAATGGAAGAATATTTATATAAAAAGTCAATGATGGAAAGAGTTCATCCAGATGGTAGAAGATTATTTTATGAAGTAGCAGATGCTATTAGTGCTCTTAATTTTGAAGGGAAATAATCTTAACTATGGCTACATTGACTAGTTATGAATCTGGTAGTACTTTAACACTTAGTGTTGCAGTTAATGAGGTTAAAGCTGATTTAATTAAAGTTATTTTTTTATGATAGTAGTTCTGTTAATATAGATGGTGCTAAAATTAAATGTTGGAAACATGATGGACATAGATCACAAGTATTTCTTGAAGTAGTATAAAATTCATGTAATCCAGGTTTTGTTGAACTTGGAAGAAGACTTGGAATATAATTTTAATTATATTCCTTGATTTGTATGGTGAAAAAAATAAAAGCGGTAATAACTACTACTTTTATTTCCATGTTTATCTCATATTTGATATGATACACATGATTCCACCTATTATAAGTGTTATAGATGAAATTCCATGAGATAATAGATATGGATTAAAGTTTTTAACATCTAATCCTTTTTCACTTTTAGATTGCTTTTTCATACCAATAGTTCCTAAGATATAAGATATTATTAGAAAAATTGATGTTACAATGCCTAAGCAGATACTATGATTAGTATAATGAAACATCATTGTTACAATTCCAGTAACAGAAAGTAAAAGCGACAAAATACCCATTTTTTCACCATCCTTTTATTCGATATGTAATTATACCACTAATATGATGAAATTTCAATAGATATTAAAATGGTCTTTGTGGATATTTGTTGTATTACAATTGATGTGAAACATTTCTATAGAAAAAAAGTGATTCAAGTTATATAATATTTTTTCACATAATTAATAAATATACAAATTTAATATTTTTATTATTTGTAATTTATTAAATATTAATAGAATATTTTTTAATAGGTGATACTACTATGTTTAATAAAGGAATACATAAAAGAATAAAAATAGTATTATTAGTTATTGTATTTGTATTTTTACTTGTTATTGGAAAAGTATTTTATATAGAAGTGATAGAATATAAGAAACTTAACAATTTGGCTAGTGGTTTGTGGAGTAGAAATCTTCCTATTGAGGCTGATAGGGGTAAAATATATACTGTTGATGGAGAAATAGTGGCAGGTAATCTTACTACTACTTCTTTGGTATTTATTCCTAATCAAATTAAGAATAAAGATTTAGTGGCTACAAAAATAAGCGAGATACTTGGTGTGGAAAAAAGTGTAATAGAAGAACATTTATATAAAAAGTCAATGATGGAAAGAGTTCATCCAGAGGGTAGAAGACTATCTTATGAAGTAGCAGATGCTATTAGTGCTCTTAATTTTGAAGGTGTATATTTACTTAAGGAGTCTAAAAGATATTATCCTCATGATAAGATGCTTTCTCATGTACTTGGATATGTTGGTATTGATAATCAGGGGCTTAGTGGTTTAGAACTTGAATATGATGATATATTAACTGGAGAGTATGGTTCTATTCAATATTTTTCTGATGCTAAGGGAAATAATCTTGATAAGAATTCTGTCTATGTAGAACCTGAAGATGGACTAGATATTTATCTTACTATTAATTATGATATTCAGTCTTCAATAGAGAGAGAACTTGACAATGCTACTGCTAAATATAATCCTGATGGTGCTTGGGCAATAGCAATGGATCCTAATACGGGAGAGATATTAGGAATGAGTTCTAGACCTAATTTTGATCCTAATAATTATAAGGATTATAGTACTGAAACTATTAATAGAAATATGGCTATATGGGCTAGTTATGAACCTGGTAGTACTTTTAAGATATTAACACTTAGTGCTGCAGTTAATGAGGGTAAAGTTGATTTAATCAAAGATACTTTTTATGATGGTGGTTCTGTTAATGTAGATGGTGCTAGAATTAAATGTTGGAAGCATGGTGGACATGGATCACAAACATTTCTTGAAGTAGTACAAAATTCATGTAACCCTGGTTTTGTTGAACTTGGAAGAAGACTTGGAACAAATACTTTATTTGATTATATTTATAAATTTGGTTATGGTAAAAAGACAGGGATTGATTTGAATGGTGAAAGTACTGGTATATTATTTCCTTTATCTAAAGTTGGTCCTGTAGAACTTGCTACTACTTCTTTTGGGCAAGGAGTTAGCGTTACTGCTCTTCAACAGGTAACAGCAGTTAGTGCTGCAATTAATGGTGGTACATTATATAAACCTTATATTGTTAAAAGAATTGTTGAACATGAAACAGGACAGATTATTAATGAAATTAAACCTACTACCATTAGAGAAAATATTGTTACTGAGGATACTAGTGAAAAAGTAAGAATGACTTTAGAATCTGTTGTTTCTCTTGGTACTGGACGTAATGCTTATATTGATGGTTATAGAGTAGGTGGTAAAACTGGAACTGCGCAGAAGGTAAATAATGGAGTTTATATGACTGGTAATTATATTGTATCTTTTATAGGATTTTTGCCTGCTAATGATCCTAAAATTGTTGTGTATTTGGCTATTGATAATCCTAAAGGTATTACGCAGTATGGTGGTACTGTTAGTGCTCCTATTGTTAAGAATATTATGGAGGATGCAATAGTAGCTCTTAATATTGAAAAACAAGAAGGTGGTACAGAAAAAAAATATCAGTGGTATGATAAAAAATATTATGATGTAGAAAATGTTATTGGTTTATCTAAGAAAGAAGCTACTTCTAAACTTAAAAATTTTATAATAGAATATAGTGGAAGTGGAGATAATGTTATTAATCAATCTCCAGAAGGTGGAACTAGATTAATAGAGGGTTCAAGTATTAGATTATATTTGGGTTAATTTGATTTTTTAATTTAATTATGATATAATAACTGACGCTAATGGGGGTTATTATGGAAATAGTTAATATGTCAAAGGAAGATATAGAATCGCTTAAAGTTTTACCATTAAGAATTTATAATTCTAGAGGTTATTTATTATTACTTAGATATAATAATATTTTAAGAGTTTTAAAAATGATAGATGATAGTTCGTTAGAAGAATATCAAGAACATGTGACCGCTATTAAATTACTAGATAAATATAGAGAGTGTATGCCTAAAGGTTTTGTTTTACCTGAGTTTTTTGTGTCAGAAGATGATGTAATAAAATATTTTGCTATTAATTATGTTTCTGGTAGAAATTTAAGTGTGGTTTTAAGAGATAGAAAAGTTTCTATTGATGATAAAAAATACTATTTGAAAGAAATAGGTAATATATTACTGCAAATGAAAAGTATTAGAAAAAATACTGAACTTAATAATTTTTATTTGGGAGATTTACATGAGGATAATTTTATAGTGGATAGACAGGGCATGTTACGTACAATTGACCTAGATGGTGGTAAATTTAGTGGTAATAAAAATCCTATTTCTAAATATTTGATTGTAACTTCTTTAATTTCTGATTGCAATGTTTCTAAATATAAATTTGAAATAAAAAATCCTTATTTTTGTAAATATGTAGTTGATGAAAATACAGATATTTACTGTTATATTATTATTATTTTAAATTATTTATGTGATGGAAAAATAATTAATATTAGTGAATTTTATGAGTTTATTAATTATTTAAATGATATTGGGGTAGATAAAGAACTTCTTAATTGTTTTGAAAGAATAATTACTGAAGGGGATAATATTAATCCTTATAATTATATTGATACTTTAACTTCTAAACAGATTAAGAGGGCAAGAACTTTTTATAAAAGATAATTTACAAATTGATGTAAAGTAATAAAAAGATACTATTTATTTAAAATTATATATGTTATAATATATTTGTATTAGAAATGGAGTGATAAAATGCTAACTTTAACAAAGTCGTTATTTGCTTTAATGCTTGGTTTTATTAGTTCTGCAACATTTGGACTTATAGCTATTCCTTTTTTAAAGAAATTAAAAGCTGGACAAAATATTAATGTTTATGTTGAGGCTCATAGAAGTAAAGCTGGTACTCCTACTATGGGAGGGTTAATATTTATTATTCCAACGATAGCAATAGTTACTTTTTTACTACTTACTGGAAAAATTGAATATTCAGTTAATTTGATGATAGTATTATTTGTATTTTTTTCATATGCTTTAATAGGATTTTTAGATGATTTTATTAGTTTAAGACGTAAATCAAATAAAGGATTAACTCAATTTCAAAAGTTATTACTTCAATTAATTGTAGCATTAGTTTTTTACGTTTTGTTTAGACAATTTACTTCAGGAGATTCTTATCTTAGAATATCTGCTTTAGGTATTGATTGGAATTTAGGATGGTTTTATGGAGTATTTATATTATTCTTATTAGTAGGCTCTTCTAATGCTGTTAATTTAACTGATGGTTTAGATGGTTTAGCAGGTGGTTTATCCGCTATATCTTTTTTGGCTTTTGGTCTTATAGCTATGGGAAGTTGGTGGATTGAAGGTAATACAGATATGGGTATCTTTTGTTTTGTATTAGTTGGCAGTATAATTGGATTTCTTGTATATAATACTAATCCTGCTAAGGTGTTTATGGGAGATACTGGTAGTTTAACTCTTGGTGCTACAATGGCTACGATAGCTATTCTTACTTCTCATGAATTATCTTTGGTATTAATAGGTGGAGTATTTGTAATTGAAACTTTAACTGTTATTATACAAATTGCTTCAGTAGTACTATTAAAAAGAAAGGTGTTTTTAATGACTCCTATTCACCATCATTTTGAAAGGTTAGGATGGAAAGAAAATGATATAGTTAAGCTATTTTGGATAGTAGGATTTATTCTTTCTATGTTAGCTTTAATATATGGTGTATGGTTATAAAAAATATTAAAAGAGTATAATTTAATTTATTATACTCTTTTTTAGTTATTATATTTATTTATATTTAATAGTATTCCAATACTAATGAGACTTATTAATAGACTACTACCACCATAGGATAGGAATGGGAGAGTAACACCCTAAGCCTTACAAGTGAAACTTATTTTGACTAGGAAACCATTACAAGATAACT
>JBJEEB010000041.1:0-106207 GCA_051872655.1 Bacilli bacterium
TATTTCATAGTCTTATTATTACCATTATTTATTATTTTATAAGAATTATAACCCCCCCCCCAATTAACTTGGAGTTAACAAAAATATTTACTATTTTCATAAGGGGTCACCTTCTTTCTTTACTTTTTACAATATAAGTATAGCAAATTTCTTTAACTTTGTCACTAATTTTTATGAATATTATTTTTCTAAACCAATTTATTCTAAAATAAAAGAAATATTATTTAATACTCTCAAGTATTTTAATATTTCTTTTAATTCTAAATCTATATAAATAATGACCTTTATCAATATTTTTAATAATAAGTTTTAATGTATTAAGTTCCTTATCATTTTTTTTCTTAAACAATATATCATCCTTAGTAATAAGAATAGGTCCCAAATATAATTCTCTATAATTATATTTTTTCTTACCCTTACTAAACTTAATAACAGTATAAATAATATTCTTATCCTCCACTAGAACTTCATCTTCAATATAATATCCCATTTTAGTAACATTCTTTCTTAAAAAATATAAATCAGTATTACTTTGAATAATAATATTATTAACATTAACAAGTTTATCTGGAGCATATTTTAAAATACCCACTATCGTATTAGCACCCATCCCCGCTATTACAATGGTATCTATCTCATCACTACTAACCACATCAAGACCATTACCAAGTCTTGTCTCAATTCTACTATCTAGTTTTTCTTTTTTAATATTATTAATAGCAGTATCTAAAGCATTTTTATTAATATCACTTGCAATAACCTTAATATTTTTATATTTATTAACTAAATATATAGATAAAAGGCCATGATCACAGCCTATATCAATTACTCTAGAATTATCTTCTACAAAACTAGATACAACTTCTAATCTTTTTGATAATTTACTCATTCAAAAAGTCCTTTAACTTTCTACTTCTTGAAGGATGTCTTAATTTTCTCAAAGCTTTAGCCTCAATCTGTCTAATTCTTTCCCTAGTTACACCAAACATTTGACCAACTTCTTCAAGTGTTTTACTAGAACCATCATCTAAACCAAATCTAAGTCTAAGTACTTGTTCTTCTCTTTCAGTCAAAGTAAGAAGTACATCACCAATTTCTTCTTTTAACATTTCATGTATTGTAAAGTCCTCTGGAGACATATTACTTTCATCAGGTACAAAATCTCCTAAATGAGAATCATCTTCTTCACCAATTGGAGTTTCTAATGATACTGGATCTTGTGCTATTTTAATAACTTCCCTAACTTTTTCAGGAGTCATATTCATTTTCTTAGCAAGTTCTTCATCAGTAGGTTCTCTATTAAGTTCAAGAGTAAGCTGTCTTTGACATCTAGATAACTTATTAATAGTTTCAACCATATGTACAGGAACTCTAATAGTTCTAGCCTGATCAGCTATAGCTCTAGTAATAGCTTGTCTTATCCACCAAGTAGCATAAGTACTAAATTTATATCCCTTATCAGCATCAAACTTTTCAACAGCCTTCATAAGACCAATATTACCCTCTTGAATTAAATCAAGAAATAACATTCCTCTACCAACATATCTCTTAGCAATAGATACCACAAGTCTTAAATTAGATTCAGCAAGTCTATTTTTAGCAACCTCATCGCCTTCAGCTATTCTTTTAGATAATTCAGTTTCTTCTTCAAGAGATAACAAACTAATCTTACCAATTTCCTTTAAATACATTCTAACAGGATCATTAATAGTAAGTTCTTTAGCAATAGTATTATCTTTTAGAATATCCTCTAGATTACCACCAGCATCTTCTTCACTAGAGTCATCATCTAAATCAGACTCGGCTATTACACTAATATCATTCTCAATAAAAGCATTATATAATTCATCAAGTAAATCACTATTTACATCAAGTCCCTTTAACTCCTCTGCTAGTTCCTCATAGGTAATAAAACCTAATTCTTTACCTTTCTTAATTAATGCTTCTTTTCTTTGTTCAAAATCTTTAATTTCTGGTACCATTCTTATTCACTCCCCTTAACTTCATAATTTCTTCCAATATTTTTGCTTGTTTCAAAGGATCTTTCTCTTCTTTCAATTTTTTGTTTAAATCATTTATCTTTACTTCTTTATAATACTCATTTATAACAAAAATATAATCTTCTATTTCTTTTTCTTGAAAGTCATCTTTAATATTCATAGCAAAAATATTTTTTAAAGTCTTAAGCATTTCATCTTTATCAGATATATAACTAATAAAATCAGCGACATTTATTATACCATATTTATGAAAATAGTAAATAATTTCATTAGATAATTCTCTAATATTTTTAGTAGGAAAATATCCAACTCTATTTTCAACCATATTAATAACCATACTATCTTTTAACATATAATATATCAAACAATTTTCTGCCATACTATATTTATCATAAATCTTCTTAGGTTTATCAACATTAATAACAACTTTTTTATTTTTCTTTAAACTATCATATTTATCTTTAATAGTATTATAGTCAATATTAAAATTATTCGATATTTTTTTCAAATTAAGTTCAATAACAATATCATCTTTTTCATTAATAAGTTCATTTAACATTGTATTAACATATGAAGATATATCTTTAATATTACTAAAATCTTTATCTTTCTTTAATATTTCCATTTTATAATCAATTAAATTCATCGCAGATTTAATTTGATATAAAAAACTATCTTTACCCTCTTTTAATATATACTCATCAGGATCCATTTTATTAGGAAGTCTAACTATTTTAATATTAACCCCAGTATCTTCAAGCAACTCAATAGCACTAAGTGTAGCCTTCTCACCAGCAGCATCACCATCAAAACATAAAACTATATTTTTTGCCATATTTTTAAGTATTATTTTATGATCTTTAGTCAGTGCAGTTCCCATCGTAGCTATACAATTATTAATACCAACAGTACTAGCCCTAATAACATCCATTTGTCCTTCCATAATAATAATGGTGTCATTCTTTTTAAGATGTTCTTTAGCTATATGGTAATTATATAATATCTTACCCTTCTTAAATTTATCAGTTTCCTTAGTATTAACATACTTAGAATTATCTTTAGTATTATATATTCTACCAGAAAAAGCTACTACATTACCACTTAAATCATATATAGGAAACATAATCCTACTAATAAATATATCATTACCATTATCATTAGTAAGACCAATATCAATAAGTTTATCTAATGAATATTTCTTATTAGTAAGATATTCAGTAAGAGATACCTTTTGAATAGAAAGACCAATACCAAATTTTTTAATAGTTTCTTTATCAATACTTCTATTTTCCAAATACTCTATAGCATTCTTACCCAAACTACTATTTAAACTATTTTGATAAAACTTATTAGCTAAGTCATATATCTCATAGTAGTCATCTTTCTTAGTATTAACCTTAACATCTCCAGATATACTAATACCAACTTTTTCACCTAATAAACGAACTGCTTCAGCAAAAGATATTTTTTCAAAATCTGAAACAAAAGTAAAAACATTACCTGAAGCACCACAAGAAAAACAAGTATATATTTGTTTTTCTGGACTAACACTCATACTTGGTGAATGATCATCATGAAATGGACATACACCAATATAATTTTTACCCGTTTTTGTAAGATTCACATATCTTGATACTACATCTACTATATCAGTTTTATTTCTTATTTCATTAATAACTTCATTACTGATATAAGCCATAATATCTCTCCTTACAAAAAACCAATATAATTATATAACAAAAGTCATTTTTTGTAAAGAAAAAGTTTTAACCTAATTTAATATAGTCAAAAGGAAGAAAAACCCCTACTTTTCTTCCTTCATTCTTATAAATAATTATGTATATTTCTACCTAGCATAACCATATACCTTACCTTCTTCTAAAGTTATACCTTTATAATAAAAAAGTTCTGGTATTGTAACAAAAGTATAACCCTTACTTTGAAGTTCTGGAATAATAATATTCAAACTATTCGCAGTGGCACTATATATATCATGCATAAGAATAATATCACCATCTTTAACTTTATTTATAACTCTACTTGCTATCTTCTTAGAATTATGATATTTCCAGTCTAAAGTATCAATATCCCAAATAATAATTGGCATATTAGATATTTTTTTAATTCTATTATTATATGCCCCATAACTTGGTCTTAAAAGCTTAGGATATTTACCAGTAACTTCAAATATTAAATTACTCGTATCATTAATTTCTTTCTTGATTTTATCTTCTTTATACTTGGTTAAAAGAAGATGACTAAAAGTATGATTACCTATTTCCATACCACTATTAAATTCTTTCTTAAGTATATATTCATTATTCTTTATCTTACTACCTAGTACAAAAAAAGTAGCCTTGACATTATACTTATTAAGTATATCAATAACCTTATTAGTATTATAATTAGGTCCATCATCAAAAGTAAGAGCAATTAACTTATTATTATCTTCTATTTTCCTATTAGTAATAATATCATAATCAAATACCTCAGTATATATTTTTTCAACGCTATCATTATTCATATCAATTAAAAAATTATCACTATCATTAACTACAATATTATTATCAAAAAAGTACTTATAAAAAACAATATAATACTTATCATTTATATTATAATAGTCATAGTCAATAATACCATTATTATCAATATAATAATTTAAATAATCACTAATATAACTATCTATTTTTACATTATCAAAAAAAGGATAACTAATTTCAATATTATTACTAATAATTTCCTTATTAACTAAACAATCCTTATCATTATCAATTATCCATATCATTAAAGAAATAATAATCATCGGAAGTAAAATATATCTTAATTTCATAATATCACAATAAATAGTATGAAAAAAGACTTCAAATAGAAGTCTAATATTTAATATTAATATCATCAAATTCTACATTAATAAATTTTTTACTAGATAAATAATCACACATATGAACAAATCTCTCATACTTATCTTTAGGTACAGGAAGTACTTCATTATCATTAAAGTCTTTATTCCAAATACCCATATGTGAAGATATTATTCTAGTAAGTAAATCAAGTTCTTCATTATTTAAAGATAATTTGTCTTTTCTTTCCCTAATAAATGAAGCCGATAGTAATGGATGATCAACCCTAGTATATTTTTCCTCAGGATTACCTTTTTTTAAACCATCATGAAGAGTAAGAGCCATAATAATAATATCTCTCTCATTATCTTTAAAATTATTAAGCCCAGGATTATCAAGAAGTTCTTTAGCAATCCTAATTGCTACTTTAGTATGTTTAACAAGTCCATTCTTAGTACTAGCAAACTCAGGATGATATTTACCAGTACTTGAAGCAGGTATTTCAAAGAAATAATCAGGAAGTTCACTAACTAAATATTTTAAATCTTCTCTTTTTTTATAATCTTTAATATAACAATATTCTTTATCAAAATAACTAACCTTATCCATAACTATTTTCTAACATTAATATCCACAGTCGTATATGGAATATTAATTCCTTCCTTATCAAATACTTTCTTAATCATTTTTAGTGCCTCTCTTTTAATAGCAAAATTAGTCATAGCTTTACATGTAATATCTACAATATAAACAATACTAGAACTACCAAATTCATCCACTCCTAAAAGTTTATAATCTTTTACATTATCTATCTTAAGAATATCTTCTTTCATACCCGCAAGTACCTTTTCTAATTTATCAATATCAGTATCATATGCTACATTAAGTTTAAGAAAAATATCACAATCAGCTAAATTATAATTAATAACCTCACTAAAAGAAGAATTACCAATTGATTTAACTTCACCAGTAAAAGCCTTTATCTTCGTAGTTCTAAGACCAAATTCAATAACAGTACCCTTAAAATCATTTATTGAAACAGTATCACCAACAGCGTACTTATTTTCAAATAAAATAGTTATCCCCGCTAGAAGATCTTTAATAATATCCTGAAAAGCAAGTCCAATAACAGCAGCAAATACACCTAATGAAGCAATAATACTCGTAGTATCAATTCCATATAATTTCAAAATACCAAGTACAACAAATATAAGAATCAAATATTTAAATATACTTTTACATAAATTAATAATAGTATCTTTTTTCTTATCCCTACCACTAGTACCAGTATGCCTATTAGTAATTTTATCAATAACCTTTTTTAATATAAAATATAACACCAAGCCAATAATAACATATATAATTGGCAAATAAAATTTTTCATTAGTAATAAATTTTATAAATTTATCCATAATACCTACCTCACATACTAATTATAAAATATTTAAACAAATAAGTAAACAAAAAGATAGTCAAAACATTAAATTTTGACTATCTATTAATATCTATTTCCATCTTACGAACTCTACTTTTTCCATCATAATTAGTTTTATTTAAAAACCCACTATTTATATTTTCACCATCAAAGTCAAGACTACTAACTCTACTTATTTCACTTTCAACATATAAAAGAGATTCATTTAACAATGCAATCTTATTTTCACACTCGAATATTTCCCCAGTTATACTTGACTTTAAATCATATAAACCTTTTAATACTTCATTTTTATTATTCATAATAACCCTTCCCTTTCATGGAATAATATTCTATCATAAAAACAAATATTATTCAAGTATTCTAACAATTATTTCATTAGAGATATACATATACTTCTTATTAATCTTAAGATAATTATTTTCTTTTATTAAATAACCATCTTTTAATAAATTATCTATATTATATACTTCCTCTAAAGATATATTAAATTTATTTTTAAATATGTCTAAATTAATACCATCTAATTTTCTAAGTCCAAGCATAATCTCATTTTCCATTCTAATATCTTTATCTTCATAATCTATACTATCTAAATAAATACCACCTAAATATTTATGTAAATTCTTAGTATTGACCATTCTCTTATTATCAATATAACTAGTACTAGATAAACCAAAACCATAATAATCTTCATTATTCCAATATACTAAATTATGTTTAGACTGATATCCATCTTTAGCATAATTACTAATCTCATAATGAATATATGCATTAGCCTCAAGAGTATTCTCTATATATTTATACATTTCATAATCAATATCTTCATCTATATTTTTCATACCCTTAATCTTTAATATAGTATTATTTTCAATTATCAAACTATATGTAGAAATATGTGGAATATCAAGTTTCAAAAAATTATTAATATCTTCTTTTAATATATTAATATCATCATAAGCAGCATATATTAAATCAATATTAATATTATTAAAATATTTTTTAATGAGTTTAATTTTATCAAATGCTTCTTCCTTAGTATGTCTTCTTCCAAGTAATTTAATAATATCTTCATTAAAAGATTCCACACCTATACTAATTCTATTTACTCCATAATCTTTCATTATCTTAAGTTTATTTTCAGTAATAGATTCAACATTACACTCTAATGTAAACTCACAATCACTATTAACATTAAATAGTTTAATAATATTAAATAGTTTAACTAACTCTTCTTCATTCAAACTACTAGGAGTACCTCCACCTATAAAAATAGTATTAACAATTTCTCCTTTATATCTAGATTTGATCTCTTCTTTTAAATTATTCAAATAATTATCCACATATTTTTCATTATAAAATATTTTACAAAAATCACAATAAGTACAAATACTATTACAGAAAGGAATATGAATATATATAGACATAATATCACCAATCAATAGAATAACATAATAATAATCAAAATACAATGAATAAAATAACAAATATTATATCATCATATAAATGGTGATATTATGAATAATATAGATGTAAGAGAGTATATTAAAAATAATTTTAAAGATTCAAATACCGAAGAATTACAAAAATCAATAGAAGAATCAATATCTTCTCATGAAGATGATCCACTAATAGGACTAGGAGTACTATTTGAATTACTTTGGAACAATTCAAGTAGTGAAGAAAAAGAGAGTATACTTTCTAACATAAAAAAGGGTATGTAAAATTACATATCCTTTCCTGCTATAAAAAGTTCTAAAAGTACACTACCATCAACATTATTAATCTTAATATCCCTATCAATATCTGATAATTTAGATAAATATTTAATAAGCATATCTTCACTATAATAATAACAATCACTAAGTAAATATTTTACTCTATATACACTTTTAAATTCTAATATTTTAGCAATTTCATCATTAGATTTACCACTATTATATAATCTTTTAACTTGAAATAATAATCTAATTTGACTAGCAATAACAGCAATAACTTGACTAGGATCCATTCCATTTAATATAAAATTCTTATATAATTTAATAGCCTTATCATTTTCATTTTTAAGTATAAAACTAACCAAATCATATATAGTATTATCACTATTTTCTTCAGTAAGAAGAACAATATCATTACCATTAATGTTTTTATCATCTATCTTATATAACATAAGTTTATCAAGTTCATTTTTAATATTATCAATATTATTTCCAACTCTATTAATAAACAAATTAATATCACTATTACTCATTATATAATCATTATTTTTAATATAATCAGATACAAAATTACTTAAATATTCATAATTAGCTTCTACTTTTTTAATAGTACCATTATTACTAATAAGTTTAACTAATTTTTTCTTAGAGTCTATACTATCACTATTAGAAATAAATACTAAATAACTATTAGAATTATACCCATTAAAATAATTTTCAAGTAAATCAATATCATTAATATCTTTCTTTTGAGACAAGTAACTAGTACTATCAATAATAATAAATTTATTCAAAGAAAACATACTAACTGTCAAAGCTTCTTCAACAATACCATTAATATCCTCAATATTATAATAAATAACATCATTATCTTTAATAAGTAATTTATCTTTAATAATATCAATTTCTCTATTAATAATAGACTTATCTAATCCATACAGCAAATAAAAATTCATAGCCATCACTCTATCTCTATATTTTTACATTTATAATTATTTCCCTCATAATATTCTATCAAAACATTTTCTTTATCAGAAGAAAAATATTCATCTAAATTATCTATTTTAGATATAACTCTATAAGTATTATCATCGTCAATAAACTTATAAGTGTCACCATCATTCATATATTTATAAAACTTACCATTATCTTTAAATTTAACATACTGAGTATTATCAGTAAAAATATAATCATTAGTAACAACACTATTTTTAATTTTACCAACACCATTAAAAGTTAATTTTACTTCTTCCCTAACACTAGCAGAAAGTTCCTTATGATTATATTCCTTTATACAACTATAAATTTTATCTTTACCAATAATAACTTCAGGATTAAAAAAGAAAAATAAAGCAAGAACAATAAGAAGAATCATAAATGATATTGCAGAAAAAGATATTTTTTTCTTTTTCTTAGTAGTAACTACTTCTTTTTTTATATTTTCTTTAGGTATTGTTAAATCATATAATTTAACAATATCAAAATTATTAGTAATAATACCCTCATCTATTATTTGTACATCAGTAATATTATCTAACGAAATAATTTCAAAATCATTATTAATATTATTATTAAGTAAATTAGTAATAAACTGATCAAATAAAATTTCATTATCATCTTTAGATAACATAACAACTATTTCTTTATCTCTAATAAACAATGAACCATAATATATCTTAGTATTATCATAACTATAAATTATATATTTATTACCATTTTTTTTATATTTAAAAGCCGCAAATACATTAATATATATAGTTTCTTGTCCATATTTAAATTTAAAATCATTAACCTTTATTCTTTTTCCAATCATAATGACCTCCAAAATAATTATAATATAATTAAAAGAAAAAAACTAGTCTTATTTATATTTTATTTGACTAGCAGTTATATCAAATCCTCCTGTAAAAGTTTTACCCATTTCATAATCTTGCTGTTTATTATTTTCTTTAAGCCACATTAAAACAGTAAACTTTTTCTCCTCATTACTTTTTAAATATATACCAGAACCTAATAATATTTTACCATTCTTTGGTATATCACCTTTAGAAAGTTTATTACCAGCACTATCATACAAAGAATAACCCAATATATTATCATCAAATTCATTATTAGTTATATACATATATATATCTAATGTTTGATCCAAAGTACCAGTACTTTTAACAGAAAAATTCTTTTTATATACTGAATATTTAGTACTTAAATCAGGCTCATTAATTGGCATAAGAGCATAAGTATCAATAGCATTACCATCAATATAATTAATAGCCAAAGTACCTGTCTTAATAATGGTACTATCTTCCTTATCACTAGCAATTAAAGAAAAATAAGTAAAAGTAACTCCTATTACCATTATTATTAGTGTTAATATTAATACAATAAAATAAAATAAATCAGATTTACTCTTACTATTATTCATACTATCACCTAGTATAATAATATCAAAAACATAAAAAAAAAGCAATATATAAATTGCTTTTAAAGAATATTATTCAGTTGCTGTACCAGTAATAGTTTGAGAACCTTTAACTTCAATACTTACAGTACCTTTAAATATAGCGCCTTGTTCAGCATCATTTTCTGCACCAGCTTCATCAAGCCAAACAAACAAACGAAGATTTTTTGTAGTATTATTTCCAGCTATTGATAAAGTCTCATCACCAGTAGCACCAAGTAATCCAAAATCACTATAGCCTACAGTACCAGTATATAACTCAGTACCATTATCAAAATCATCAGTTACACTTGTTCTATCATATAAAACAAATTTCAAATTGCTAAAAGGTACTTCAGCAGGAGTAACTACATTACCCTCGCCATCTTTTACTTCTGTTTGTAATGGAGTAGGAATAACTTTAGCAGTAACTTCCATAGTAGTAGGGCCACCATTAGTTAAAGTAAAATCATAATAACCACAAGTAGTATAACCATTATCATCAACGCAAGTTTTATATGCACTTTCAGTATCAGTTACAGGATTAGCCCTAGTAAAAGTTCTAAGAGCAATTTCCTGAGTAGAAGGTATAATATTAGTTACATTTAATTGATCACCATCTTCATAAACTATCTTAACAGTAGCAGCTTGTACTGTTAAAGCATTTTCTCTACTTCTTGCATTAATAGAAAAATAAGCTAAAGAAGCACCAATTATAGCAACAATTAAAGTAAGTACTCCTATTACTCCAAAAAATATTCCTCTCTTATCTTCTCTTTCCATTTTTTCTTCTCCTCTCTTCTATCATAATAATAATAACAAATTTTACATAAAATTACAATAGTTTTTATTTAAAAAAATTAAAAGAATGGCCTTAGCCATTCCTATATTTTTCAAGTAATAATCTAAAATTAATCACAATTATTTTATATTATCATATCTATAAATCATTGTAATTACTTGTTCCCTAGTACAACTATCATTAGGATAAAAAGTATTATCGCTAATTATACCTTTACTATAAGCCCAGTTAATAGCATCATAATAAAATGAATCTGTAGAAACATCAGTAAACACATTATTTGTATTTGTTTCAGGTTTTCCTGCATATCTCCATAGAACTGTAATAAATTGTGCTCTAGTTATATAAGAATTAGGGCTAAATATTGTCTTTGAGACTCCATTAATTATATTATTATCAACACCCCATTTTACTGCCCCAACATACCAAGAAGAATTATCAATATCATTGAATCCAGTGTTTATATTAGATAATTTTGAATTACTACTATTCAGTAGTGAACCAACTAATACATCACCAGGTCTTCCCGCATATCTCCATAAAAGAGTTATAGCTTCAGCCCTACTAGCAAAGCCACCTACTCCAAATCTATTTTTATCAACACCATAAGTAATACCATTAATATATCCCCATTTTACAGCAGAATAAAAATAATCAGAGTTTTTAATATCATCAAATATATAATCTGTTTGGAAATTCACAATATTTGTTCTTCTAGTTTGATCATCAAAATAAATATCAAATTTAGTATAATTTTCTGGAGTACCATCATTACTATTATCATCAATAGTGGTAAAACAATTTATATATGATACATCATTAGCCCTCAAGCCACCAAAATTATACAAATTTCCGCTAGCACTACTATTTACTACAGAAAATCCTTTAGATTTATTAGCAGTATAATACTTACTAAAACGTCCTTGATGTTCAAAAAAGAAACCAAACTTTGTATTACCAATCGACTTGCAATTTTCAATATACATAGATTCATCATTACTATACCCAGTTCCAATGCCAAATCCAGAAGCTCCTTCACTAGAGGAACTAGCATTTTTTCCACAGTTAATAGCAGTACTATTAGTAATTTTACCATTAATTACATTATCCATACCAAATCCAGTTCCATCAGTATTCTTTACAACAACATTATCCCAATAGCAATTTCGACATAAATTAATCATAAATCCCTTACCAGAAGAATTATAACTATTTCCTCTAACATTTTCACCATCTATAATAAAATCATTAAAACTAACATTTTCTAAATAAATAGCATTAGTACCACCAGAATCCATCAGTTCATTCCAATAAAACATATCTAAACCATACTTAATAGTCCCAGCTTCAGCATAAGGCTTTAAAATAGTATAACTATCATCTGAAGTACCTGCTCCAGTAATAATAACACCATTTTTTGGCTTAATTACATAATCTTCAGTACCTCTTTTTGCAGAACCTCCCCTATAAAAATAATATACACCTTTAGGTATTTGAATATTTTGATTATATGAAGCATTGTCTATTAAATATTGTAGAGTTGCAGTATTATGCTTCATAGCGGTTCTTTCTTCTTCAGTAACATTATCATCTTCAAGAAAATCACCATCAATTAAATAATTATAATTACCATTAATAGTAATATTACCATTACTACTACTATTGTTATTATTATTATATTCATTACCATTTTCAATATTATTATCAACAATATCTTCATCTATACTCTTTTTTTCTACATAAAGAGTAGTAGAATCTAAATGATTATTTTCAAAATCAAGATTATCACTAATAGACTTCTTATGTCTCACATAAAAAAATAAAACAAGAAAAAACATTAAAACTAAAAGCACACTAATTATTATTAAAATTCTTTTTTTACCACCATTTTCCATAATTATTTTCTCCTTATAAATAACATTTTAATTTATATACAATTTGATATTTTACTCATACGATACAAATATATCACATTCCTATTAAAAAAGTCAATTACTTTTATCAGACCTATAAAACTTAATTTTTCTTTCTGCAAAAAGATATTACAGATTACTCATATATCTTTTTCAATAGTAAAGTGTTGCACTTCAAATTTATATTAATGACTAAAAAAATTGTTTGCAATTTTTACTTAGGAATTAAAAAAACTTTTCTTATAAATAAAAAATAGTTAAAAAACTATTTTAAAAATTCTATAAACTCATCTTTTGACATAAAACCAGTAAATCTCTTTACTTCATTACCATTTTCAAATAAAATAACTGTAGGTATAGACATAACCCCATATTCTCTAGCAATATCCGAATACTTATCAACATCCAACTTTACAAAGTTAAAATCTTTATCCTTAGAAACTTCTTCAAAAACCGGTCCAAACATTCTACAAGGACCACACCAAGTAGCATAAAAATCTACTACCACTCTATCCTTAATTAAAGTAGAAAAGTCATTTTCATAATGAATTAAACCCATAATATTCCTCCTAATCTAATATACTTTTATCATTCAAATGAATTTTATTTCTATCAACTAACTTATTTAATGACTCTTTAGTAATAACTTTTTTATCAAGTAATAATTTAATTACTTCATCATTTAATTCTTCATTACTCTTACTATCTTTATCCTTTACTACTTTATATATATCATTATAAGTATCAACCATTTCTTCCGAAACACTAGATAATATTGGTGTATTATGTAGTATAAAATTACTAACCTTAGAATCTCTTACATAAGGTACATTTATAATTGGAAGAGTAATAACAACTAAAACCAAGAAGACATAAACATACATTTCAATAGCACCAACAACAATTCCTAATATTTTTGAAGGAATACTAAGTATAACAGTAACTTTAAGTATTTTTTCTATTAATCCAGTAAGCATAAGAACAATTTTAAGAATTAACATTAATAATGAAAATACAATAATAAAAGCCAAAACTTCATAAAATAAAATATTAATTGCTTCAATTCCTTTTATAAAACCTCCAAAATTAATAAAAGGTAAATTTTCATACATTATAACTGATAAATAATTTTTTAAGTAAAAAGATAGAATAATAACCAAAAATATACCAACAAAGTCAGCAGTTTTCTTTATTACTCCTGCTTTAAATCCACCTATTGCACCAAGAACTAATGCTATTACTATTATTATATCCGCAACATTCATAATTTATCCTCCTAATATTATTATATACTAGATTTAAAAAAAAGAAAAGAAAAAAGAGGCATTTAAGCATCTTCATTAGAATTAGTTACCTTAAATATCAAAGTATTTTCTTCCCATAAATTTTCTTTGTAATGTATTTCAAATTCCTTCCATGTTTTATCAACTTCAAAAGCAACAAAACCTTTAGCCTTTTTACCAGGTGCTAAATCAGAAGATAAAGCCTCAATTCCATCAACATCATTAAATAAAATTGTAATTGAAGTTTGTATATCATCAGCATAACCATTAAAATCATAATAGGAAATATATTTATTATCATCAGAAATATTTTCTACATCAAAGAAAAATAATAAATATTCTTTTCCTTCATCAGGCGTATCAACAATATATTCATCACCAATAGACTCATACATATATGCCCCATTCAAAGTAATTCTTATATCTTCTCCAGTTAAAGTATCACCAATAGTACCAGAAACTGAATATTCACCAGCATTTTCTTCTATATAATCATTAAAATCATCCTTAATTTTATCAATATCAACATCTTTTAAAGAATTATACCCTATAAAAAATAATATAGCTAGAATAATTAATGGTATTAAAACTACACATCCCACTACTATTAAAACTATTGCCCAAGTAGGTAATCCTTTCTTCTTACCACCATTATTAGTATTAGTATTAGTATTAGTATTAGAATTAAAATTTTCTTTTTTAACATTTCCTACCATAGTACCACATTTAACACACATTACAGCCTCATCAACCATTTCATTTCCGCAATTAGAACAAAATTTTGCCATTTTATCACTCCTCTCTATAATAATTATATACTAGAATAAAAGAAAAAGAAAGTATTTTTTAAATATTTTCTTCTCTTATTTGTTCAATAATATTATGTTTTTTTATCTTATTAGTAGAATACATCATAGTAATTAGAACAATTATAAATACCGAAACAATTGATATAATAATAGCTTTCCAAGGAATAATAATACTACTAATACTCATCACATCAGATAAAGCAAGATGTATAAGGACTGTTACTCCTATACCTACAGGAATAGCAAATACTAATGACTTAAAACCAAAGAATAAACTTTCAAAAAATAATATCTTATTAAATCCTCTTTTAGTAAGACCAATACTTCTAAGTACTGCAAACTCCCTTTTTCTAAGAGCCATACTCGTAGATATAGTATTAAATACAGAAGTAACACCTATCAAAGTAATTAGTCCAATAAAACCATACATAAGAATTTTAATAACCAATATTAAATTATTAGTTTGCTTAAATTCTTCTTTCAAATTAGTATAATTAACATTTTCATATTTATCAAAATCTTTAGTTAAATTATCAATACTACTTGTATTATCACTAACAATATTAATTACGCTATAGTCAATTTTATTATTAAATATAACATCATACATCTTTTTATTGACAATTAATTTATAATTACTATTATAAGAAAGTTCTTCTAATAAATCATAAGACTTATCAGTAACAAAAATATTATTAATATTTTTACTACAATATTTATTATAATTATCATTTATTTCTTTTTCATCAAGACCATTAAAATTACATATCTTAATATTACCAGAATCCCTATTATCAATAAAAGGAATATTATAATTAACTCTTTTATTATCACTATAACTAACACCCTTAAATTTATTAAATATTATAACTTTATCACTAGTAAGTCCAATACTTTGTTTAAAATTTTGATAAGAATTATCATCAAGAACAAAAACTTCTGCATAAGCATATTGTTTATTTTTTAATTCTTTTAAAGCGTCAATACCATAATTATTCTCATAAAACTCTAAATACTCTTTCGAATAATCATAATTACTTATAATATTCACATTAGAAACATCATACCTAACATAATTCTTAACATCAGAACTAGATACAATTTCATCTAATTTATTATTTATTTCTGTACTATCAGTACCATTATCATAATAATAAATTTGATAGTCATAAGGTATTTCTCCTATAACATCAGATGCAGTATTAATAGTATAATTCATATATGAAGAAAAAGAGATAAATAAAACAATACTAATAAATAAACTAATAACAGTAACTCTATATTTCTTTTTATTTCTCTTAATATTCTTAAGAGCAATTTCTCCTTCTATTCCAAATAACTTAGTAATAATCTTACTTGTCTTAATCTTTTTCTTATTAATTTTAATATCATCATTCTGTCTAATAGCTTCAATTGGTGACACCTTACTAGCTCTTCTAGAAGGAATAATTGAAGAAATAATTATAACAACAATCATAAATATAATAGGAATAATAACAAACAATAAATTAGTAACAAGATCTAATCTAAATTCTAAAATATCACTAATTAAATTATTAATAATAAGAATAACAATTCCTATTCCAATATAAGCACTAAATATTCCAAGAATAATACCAATAGTACCAACAACCAATGCCTCAAAAAACACAGTATAAGATAATTGTCTTCTAGTAGCACCAATACTAGATAGTAATCCAAATTCCTTTTTTCTTTCCATTACTGAAATAGCAAAAGAATTATATATAACAATCGTGCATCCAATAGATACCAAAGATAACATAATAACAATCATCATAATCATAGAGGACATAATATTACCATAAGTACTCTCACCATACAAAGCTAATAAAGTAGAATTATAATCAATAGAATCATTATAATCAATATCTTTAGCTAACTTTTCAGATTGTTTAATAATTTTTCTATTACTATCAAAAACAACATATAAATTTACATTACCATCATTTTCATTCATATCTAAAGTAAAAGCACTATATCCACAAGCTGAGTAATTTTCATAATTACTTCTCTTAACTATACCAACAATTTTATACTCTTTTTTATTTAAATAATTTAAATATTCACCTTCAACATACTGACTATTATCAAGAACAATATCTCCTTCTATCACCCTTTCTCCATAAGAAAGAGTAATATTGTCACCAACCTTATATGAAGCACCACCATTAGTATTAATATGTTCAGAAATAATTATTTCATCATCATTATTTGGAAATCTACCATCAATTAATTTAAGTTCATTAAAAAATTCCTTATTAACACCTGCAATATAAATATAAGGTTTATACTCATTTTTAGATTCAAATTTACTAAAACCTATAGTTTTTTCATAAAAATATACAAATTTCTTAACTTTCAAATTACTTACTTTAGACAAATCTGCATTTTCATAATTAGCTTCATATCTACCATTATAACTAATAGTTTCCCTAATCATATAATCCTGAAAAGAAGAAAACAATAGTCCAATACCTACCATTAAAGCAGTAGATAAAATAATACCAATAATAGTAACAATAGTTCTCTTTTTGTTAAGTTTCAAGTTCTTAATAGTTAACTTATTCAAAATACTCATTTTATCTTCTCGTCCTTAACAATATGACCATCTTCTAAAGTAATAATCCTATTAGCAAATTTAGCAAGATTCATATCATGTGTAATCATAATAATAGTCTGTTTATATTTTTCATTAGAAAGTTTAAGTAAATCAATAATTTCTCTACTAGCTTTAGAATCTAAGTTACCAGTAGGTTCATCCGCCAATATAATATCAGGTCTAGAAATAAGAGCTCTCCCTATAGAAACTCTCTGTTGTTGTCCACCAGAAAGCTCATTAGGTAAATGATTAACCCTTTTTTCTAATCCTAATATATCAATAAGTTCATTCAAATATTTCTTATCAACACTTTTACCATCCAATAATATTGGTAAAGTCATATTTTCTTCAACATTAAGAATAGGAATTAAATTATAAAATTGATAAATAAGACCAACCTTTCTTCTTCTAAATACTGCAAGAGCATCATCCTTTTGTTTAAAAACATCTACTCCACCAACAATAACCTTTCCACTAGTAGGTTTATCAACTGCTCCAAGAATATGAAGTAAAGTACTCTTTCCACTACCTGATGAACCTACTATTGCAACAAAATCTCCCTCTTCAACAGAAAAAGAAACATTATCAAGAGCTTTAACCAAAGTAGTACCCTTTCCATAATTCTTACATAAATCATTAACTTCTAATATTTTCATTTTTTTATCCTTTCTATAATTTCTTCGTAACTAATACCCATCTTAGTAAGATTAATAATTTTTTCCTTAATAATATTAATTTCCTTATCAATCTTATCATTAGTAGCTTTCTTAGTATCATCTGCTATAAAAGTACCTTTAGTACTAATAGTAGTAATAATACCCTTATTTTCCAATATATCATAACTCTTCTTAACAGTATTAGGATTAATTCCTAAATTACTAGCCATCTCTCTAATAGAAGGAATTTGAGTTTTTTCCTTTAATATACCCAAAGCAACATAATTTTCAATACCATTAACAATCTGCTCATATATTGGAATTCTACTTTGATAATCCAAATTAATCATTATCTGTTTCATTCACATTCCTCCTATGCATCTTCGGTATCTTTAATAATAGATTTATTAATAATTTCATTAATATCATTTACCTTATTAGTAACAAATACATGTTTACCTTTATCACTATGTAAAACTATATAACTATATTCTTTATTAATATCAATATCATCATCAACATTATTAATAATAAAACTATTAATTTCAGAATAAGAGTATCCATAATAATTACCATTAATATAATAAGAATAAATATCGTCATCATTACTCATATTATCAAAAAATTTCTTAGTATTAGAATTATAATATTTCAAAATATTTAAAGATAAATCCTTATCATCACTAACATTAATATCAATACTTCTAACTTTATAATCATTATAAATATATAAAGTTACATTAAATAAATCATTATCTTCATCAATATTAAAATTATTTACTTCCCCTTTATATTTATCAATAATCATTTTAGATAAATTATCATCATCTACTCCAATATAACCATCCTTAAAACCAATTCCAAATACCTTACTATTTCTATATTCACTTGAAGTTTTCAAATAATCTTTATCATTTAAAAGTTTACCTGTAATATAATTATAGTTTTCTAATGTAGCATAAATATTAAAGCGATAAGTACCACTTTTAGTATTAGTCTTAACATGATAAGTATAATATACATCACCTTGAGGACTACTATCTAACAAGAGAGAAATAACATAATTAATAATATCCTTATTTTTAGTAGAACCAATATTAGTATTATCATAATCCTCAAAAGTAAGCATTTCTATATCTTTAGAATCAATAATATAATCTTTATCATCAAAGAAATAACCTGTAAGTACTGCAAACACAAAAACAATAACTAAACAAAAAGCCATCTTAAAGAAATTAGTAACTTTCTTTCTAGTAATTAAATCATAAATAATTAAATAAGTAAATATAAGTACTAATAAAAGAATAATTGAAAACAAATCATAACTAGATATATCAAAATCTCTAATTATTATATATGAAATACATACAATAGGAATTGTAGTTAAAGTTCTAACAAAAATATGTACATTATCACTTCTAAAAGAAGTACCAACAACCTCATATTTCTTTTTACCAAAAAGAATAAGTCCTACAAATATATATATAATACTTAAAACCGACATTTTAATAAGAGAAACATTAATATTATCTTCCGATTCAATGCCAAACATAGTATCTTTAATAAGTTCATAAGGCATAGTATAAGTAATATCATCTACTTTAGTAACATATCCACTATAAATATTATTTTTCTTATCAATTTCACATCTAATATCATTACATTCATATATAGTTGGAGTACACTCATCACTAATACACTCAATTTTAGCATTACCACCTGCATTATAATCAAAACCATCAGTGGTAATAAAAGTACTAACAAAAGGAATTAAAAATAATATAAGTAAAGTAACCACAATTGTTGTAATTTTATTTGAAGATACACTAACTGCTATATTAGTACAAGTAAATACAAATATATAAGAAATAGAATATATAAGTAATATATCAAAAAACATTCTATAATCAATAATAATATTACTATATATTAAACTAATAGCAAACATAATAATAAAATTAATAAGTTGCATTAATAGTAATATAACAATACCTCCAACAGTATTAGTAAGAAATATTTGCTTTTTACTAATAGGCATTGATAAAGTAAAATCAATAGATCCCTTTTTATAAACAAAACTAAATAAAGTAATAGAAAGAATGACAGGAACAATATACATTCCAAATAAAATAACACCAGATAATTCATAAATATTAGGCATAAAATTATTATCAAGACTACAATTCATAAGTAAAATAATACCATTAATAATAGGTAATAAAAGAATACATAAAAGAATAATAGCTTTAGATTTCTTAATATTTTCTTTCAAATAATTAAAATTAAACAAATTTGTTAAACTCATATCCTAAAGCCTCCATTTCATAAATAAATACTTCTTCCAAAGTAAGAGAAAGATAATCAAGTATTAAAGGTTTCATTTTTTCTAACTTCTTCTTACTCTTACCATCACTATCCTTAATAATAATTGTAGCAACACTACCCTGTTTTTTAAAACTCAAAATATCAAAATCATCAAAATCATCTCTATCAAAATTCTTTTCAAAAGATATTTGAACCTTAAACATATTAGTCTTTATTGTATCAACATCACTTTCAAATAAAATACCACCTTGATATAGTAGTCCTAAATTATCACAAATATCTTCAAGTTCTCTAAGATTATGACTTGTCATAACAATAGTAGTATTCTTTTTATTCATCTGCTTAATTAAAATTTTTTTCATAGTATTTCTAATAACCGGATCTAATCCATCAAAAGTCTCATCAAAAAACATATAATCAGCATTAGTACAAATAGCACATATAAGTGCACATTGTCTCTTCATACCCTTAGAAAAAGTACTAACTTTTTTATTAAGACTAAGATTAAGCATACCCGCTAAATCCTTAAGATAACCCATATCAAAATCCTTATACATAGATTGATAATATTTAGCAGTATCCATTAAAGTATAGCCAGGATAAAAAAACAAATCATCTGCTACAAAAACCATTTTTTGTTTCATAATTTCATTATCATATACTTCATTACCATCAACAGATATAGTACCACCATCAGTTTCATATATTCCCATAATAGTTCTAAGAAGTGTACTTTTACCTGAACCATTAGCTCCTACTAACCCATAAATAGAATTATCTTTAATATTACAGCTAAGATCTTTTAGTACATAATCTTTATCATATTTTTTTGATAATTTATCTATTTTTATCATATAAACTCTCCCTTCATTCAAATATATGACTGTACTATTTGTGCTAGTACAAATAAATCATACTACATAACAATTTATTTGTCAACAATTTAAATTAAATTTATAATTAAAAAAGCAAGGATAATTACTTATCCCTATTTTTATTTATAATAATACCAAACTATTTATTTTTTCTATAAAAAACACAATAATTAGAAAAATCAATGTTATTAATAATTTTTACATATTCATCATAATTAAAACTACTTATTACATCAATATCATCTTCTTCAGCATATCCAAATAATATAAAATTATCCTCTATTGGACTAACATAATTACATATACTATCCTTTCTAACAGAAATATGAGTAATAGCATTCTTCTTAGCAAGTTCAAATAATTCTTTTTCTTCAATATTTCTATTATTAATAGTAGATAATACCATATTTTCAAATTCATTCATTTTTGAAGTAAAAGCAATAACATCAATCACATAGTAGCCATTACAATGATATAAAGACCCAGATATATCATCTATATAATTAGAATCATTATTTATATACTCATTAATTTTTGAATACATAGAAAAGTTAATTTCTAAGAAAAAATTCAAATACCAATCCAATTTATATTTATCAAAACTAGATAAATTACTAACATCAATTTTAAAAGATAAAATAACTTCATCCATTAAATCAGAATTATAAACAGTATTCTTCTTAACAATTTCTTTCTTATCTATAATTCTAGGAAGGATTCTATTACATTTAAAATTCATATTATCATAAAACTTTTTAATTATATTTAATACATTTTCATAATCAAAATTACCCGCAACAACTAAAAATTGATTACATGGAATATAAATACTATCATATATATTTTTCAATTCATTTATAGTAATATTATCAACACTACTTTTACTACCGAGAGTTTTTCTATTAATACTAAATAGCCCACCCAACTTCTTAAAAATAATCTTTTTTCTCACATCATTTTTTTCATCCCTAATTTCACTAAAAATAGCCATCTTAGTTTTATTAAGTCTTTCCCTAGTAAATACTACATTATATATACCATTTAAAAATACTTCTAAACATTCATAAAAATTATTCACAGTATTAAAATAATAAGAAGTAGTTTCACTATTAGTACCGGCATTACAACTTAAAATATTATTTTTTCTTAAATTATCAATTAAATTACCATCTATGGTATTTTCACATACATAATGTTCAAGCAAATGTGCACTACCATCTTTAATTTTCTTTTTACTACCAGTATAATCTACATAATCAGTATAGTTACCACCAAAAAAATTATATAGTTCTACATGATTAGTAGTCTTACTATAATCAGTATATATAAGAATAGTAAGACCATTATCTAAAGTAATAAATTTAGCTTTATTCATCATCATCACCAACTCCTATATATTTACTTACCAAAACAAGTCTATTATCAACAAAATCTTTAACTTCACTAGCAGTAATATTTTTAATAACATCATAATATTTCTTATCAAGATATTCTAAATATTTATCAACATAAGAAAATAAAATAGATCCCAAATATTCTTTATCAAGTTCACTGTCAACCCTCGCTTTTTCCACAAATAATGGAAGTTTACTGTCAATATAAGTAATATCAGAAATACTTTTCATAGCTTTATCATATATTTCAAACACCCTATCAACATTACTATTCCCAGTGAAAGAAACAAGAGTAAGTGTACCAAAATCATAATTATAAGCACCTGTTCTATATACTAAATCATTATCCTTTCTTAAATAATTAAATAAAATATTAGAATTACTTGAACTTAAAAGTTCTTTAACAATACTAAGTAAAACAGTGTCTTTATAATTATTCATATTTCTTACTTTATAATTACAATAAACTCCAGTTGTAGAAAAATTTGTCTTTTCTCTTACAACTAACACCTCATCTGGAATATCTTTAACATAAATAAAATAATCTTTTTTAAATTTAATATTACTGACCTTATTATCAAGAAGAATCTCCTTAATTAACTTTTTAGACTTAATTTCATCAACATTACCTATTAAAAATACCAAAGGAGGATTACTAATAATATTTTTATAAAAATCATATAAATTCTTACCATTAATATTATCAAGTAAAGACAAATCTTTAAATACTGGTGAAATAATATAATTATCTTCATCAATTAAAAGTTCATTTTTATAATTATAGTAGCCATCATAATTTTTAAGTTTTCTTTTAACTTTTTCTTTATATAATTTTATAGTTTCTTCTACTTTACTTTCAGGAAAAATACCATCTTCTAAATAAGGATTAAAAATCATTTCCTTAGCAAACATCAAATTATCTTCAAGAACATCTTCCTTTAAACTATCATAGCAAGGATAACTCAAAGTGAACTCTAAAAAAGCATTATTACCAATAAAAGAAATCTTACCATCATAAGATAAACAATAATTATTAATATTAGCTACCGCTATTTTTCTTTTTGTATTATACTTCGTACTCCTATCAAAAATAATATTACCAAGTATTTTTAAGTATTCTTCATTATATTCATTTATAGGAAAAGAAATAAACAACATACATTTCTTAAAATCAGTATTCTTAATTATTATAGGTTCATTATTTTTATTAAACATATATATACCTCCAAAATCTATAAAAATTATATTTTAATAAAAAGGTTTTGTCAATATAGGTATATTCCCATACACATATTAATCAGTATCATAACCTATTTTAGGAGGGAAAATAATGAATAATTTTAACGATTATTATAATTATTTAAACAATAACTATAATGATATGAATTTTATGACAGATTCAAATAATATGATCTATGACATGAATACTATGACAGCATTTCCAAATACTTTTATGATGCCAAATAATAATATAAGTGATAATTCCAATATAACAGATTCACAAACTGGTTTTAAAAGAGGTAACTTATTTAACAATCTATATAGCGAATATAAAAACTATAAACCAAATGATTTAAAAGCAAATAGTGAAAGAGAAGATTTAATCATGCAAATTGATGAACAGAGATTTGCAATTATTGAAATGAACCTATATCTAGATATATATCCAAATGATAAAAATGCATTAAATAAATTCAATAATTACCTAAGAAAAGAAAAAGAATTAATAAATTTATATGAAAGTAAATATGGTCCAATGACAATATCAAGTCCTGTTCAAACAGATAATTGGCTTTGGAATAATTCACCATGGCCATGGGAGGTGCAAAACTAATGTGGAAATATGTTAAATCACTAGAATATCCTATTAATATTAAAAGAAAAGATATAAAAATGGCAAAATACTTAGTTACACAATATGGTGGACCAAATGGAGAACTAGCTGCTGCATGGAGATACTTAAACCAAAGATATACTATGCCAGATGACAAAGGAAAAGCACTTCTTACTGATATAGGAACAGAAGAACTTGCTCATGTTGAAATGATATCCGCAATGGTATATCAATTATTAAGTGGAGCCACAATGAAAGAATTAAAAGAAGCAGGATTAGAATCACATTATGCTGAGCATGGAAAGAGTTTATATCCAACAAATGCTGATGGAATACCATTTACTGTAGCATATTTTGCTTCAACAGGAGATCCAATTGCAGACTTATCAGAAGATATGGCAGCAGAACAAAAAGCAAGAGCTACATATGAAAACCTAATTAATTTAACTGATGACCCAGATGTCATAGGACCACTTCTATTCTTAAGACAAAGAGAAATTATACATTTTACTAGATTTAAAGAATTATATGATGAATATAGAAAAAAATATAAATAACATTAAATACCTACATACCTAGGTATTTTTTATATTAAAAAAGAAGTTATTTCTTTGCATCAAACTTCTTTCTTAATTCAGTATTTAAAATAAACTTTCTAAGTCTAATATTTTGTGGGGTAATTTCAACAAGTTCATCGCTATTTATATAATCTAGACAATACTCCAAAGTAAGAGGTCTAGGTCTTTTTAATACGACAGTATGGTCAGATCCAGATGCTCTAGTATTAGTAAGTTGTTTACCCTTAACTACATTAATAGCTAAATCATTTTCCCTATTACATTCACCAACAATCATACCTTCATATACTTCAGTACCAGGTTCAATAAACATTACTCCCCTATCTTCTAATTGTCCTAAAGCATAGGCAGTAGCTTTACCAGCTTCAGTAGATACCAAAACACCAACTTTTCTTTCAGTAGAACTTATATCTTCAACAGGTAAATACTCTTTAAAACTATGATTTAAAATACCATAACCTCTAGTTAAAGTCATAAAATTAGTATTAAAGCCAATTAATCCTCTTGAAGGAATAGTATAGTTAAGTCTAATTAAATTATTAACATTAGACATATTTTCCATTTTACCACCACGTAAACCTAATGCCTCAATAACATTACCCACACAGTCATCACTAACTTCAATTTGAACATCCTCATAAGGTTCACATTTAACACCATCAATCTCTTTTATAATAACCTCAGGTTTAGACACTTGAAGTTCAAATCCTTCTCTTCTTAAATTTTCAATTAAAATAGATAAATGAAGTTCTCCTCTACCAGAAACAGTCCAAGATTCATTACTAGCTTCCTCAACTTTTAAACTAACATCCCTTTGAGTTTCTTTAAATAATCTCTCTCCTATTTTTCTAGCGGTAACAATTTTACCCTCTCTACCAACAAATGGACTATTATTAACCATAAAAGTCATCTTCAAAGTAGGTTCATCAATTCTAAGTATAGGTAGTGCTTTCTCCTTACCAATATTACAAACAGTCTCGCCAACAGAAATATCCATAAGTCCAGCAACAGCAACTATATCTCCAGCATCAGCCTCATTAATTTCAATTCTCTTAAGTCCTTCAAAACCAAATAATTTTTGAATTCTAAATTGTTTTATGCTACCATCTAATCTAACACAAGAAACCATTTCATTAACTTTAATAGTACCACTATGAACCTTACCAATACCTATTCTACCAACATATTCATTATAATCTAAAAGTGCTGGTTGAAATTGTAAATCACCTTCTATATTAGCGTTAGGTTCAGGTATTTCATCAATTATTAATTTAAAAATATCATCATAGTTTTCACTTTGCGTACTAATATCAGGATCTAAACTAGCAGTCCCATTTAAAGCACTAACATATGCAACTTTAAAATCAAGTTGTTCTTCACTAGCACCAAGTTCAATAAATAAATCAATTACTTCATCTAATACTTTATCAACTCTTGCAGTAGGCTTATCAACCTTATTAATAACAACAATAGGTTTAACACCAGCTTCTAGAGCCTTCTTTAAAACAAATCTAGTCTGTGGCATTGTACCTTCATATGCATCAACAAGTAAAAGTACACCATCCACCATATTCATAATTCTTTCTACTTCACCGCCAAAGTCAGCATGACCTGGAGTATCCAATATATTAATTTTATATCCATTATAATGAATTGAAGTAGTTTTAGCAAGGATAGTAATACCTCTTTCTCTTTCAATATCATTAGAATCCATAGCTCTAACTTCTACTTGTTCATTATCCCTAAAAGTACCAGATTTCTTAAGTAATTGATCAACCAAAGTAGTTTTACCATGATCAACATGAGCAATAATAGCAATATTTCTAATTTTCATAAAATACACCTTCTTTTTTTCACAAGTCATAATTATATCACTAAATTATCTTTTTGAGAAGAATTTTAATAAAAAAAAGAAAAAAATACCTAAAAATAGGTATTAAATAATAATTATAAATATACTTTATTACTTTTCCTTATTATTCTTCTTATAATCAATAAAATCTAAAATAATCATAATAATTATATATACTCCAACTACTTTAAATAAAATATACATAACACTCTTCGGTACAAATATTAAAAGTATACCAAGCACTATTGAAATAATTGATACAATTAGATTACCAGTAATCTTTCTATCAAAATATTTAGTAATACTACTCGTAGCCATAATAAATAATAATAAACTAACAAGTACCGGAAGCATTTCTAAAAATAAAAAGTCTCCATACTTAAATACAAACATAGCTATCCATACACACATAATACCAACAATTAAACTAGAATAATTTCTTTTAATATAATCCTTTTCCATAATAAAACTAATTAACTGTACCACTGCAATAATAGCAAATATTACAACAAACAAATAATTAATTGTACTAAGTAATTCTTCAGTAGCAAATATAAGTACAATACCAATAACTAATCCAAGTAGATAATAAAATACCTCCGAAACATAATTAGTCTTTCTATTATCTTCTTTTTCAATTTTTTCTAATACTACAACTTCTTCTTCATTTTCTTTTTTCTTTCTTCCCATTATAACACCTTCCTTTATAATTATATAATAATTAAAACAAAAAGGAAAGACCTAAGTATTATCTTTCCTTTTCAAATAACTATTTAACTTAATATAAGTAATATTCTGACTCATCTCATCAAATATATCATCTACTAGTACATATCCCATATATTATCCTCCTTTTCTATAGGATAACACATATTTACATACTTTACATCACATTCGACAAAACTTGTCAATATAAGACATTAACTCTTAGTAATTCTTACCTTTATTGTAGTAGTCTTAGCAAAATAACTTGCTTTAACTTCATCACCAACAACATTAACTTTAACAGTATGTTCTCCTTCACCTAATCCAGACAAATCAACAGTAGCTTTAATAGTAGTATTATCAATTGCATCAAGTACTTCTTGTGTACCTTTAACAATAACCGTTGTTTTAGAAGAATTCTCACCTATTGCACCAGCCTTTAAATTTGGTCCAAGATTAATAGCATCTATTTTAATATCTTCTACTTCAATACTCTTTTCTTCTCCAAGTGAAACCTTAACAGTAATAGTCTTTTCAGATACTTCTCTTACTCCTTCTGGCTTAGGTACTACAATAGTATAAGTTTTATTTTCAGAAAGACCAGTAACATCAACTTCAACAGGAATATAAGATTCTATATACTTACTAACAATTTCTTGATCACCATAAATACTAATCTCATTGACTGAAGAACTAATAGAACTGATAGCCTTACCAAAAGCAACGTTACCCTTAGGTATAACTTTTATTTTAGCAGTACCACTATAAGATTCAATATTAATAGTAGCAGTAACTTTTTCAGGTACAATTTCAACATCAACAACATTACCATATTTATCATATGCTACAAGTTTAACATCCTTAAGAGTATTAACTCCTGAAGTAGGATCAACAAGTTCACCAACATCCACTAAAGCTTTTACAGTAGCAACATTATTAATATTATGTATAGATTTTTCATCTTCTGTACCTTTTATTATAACTTCATCTTTATCAATAGTAACAGATTGTATTGATAATTTACTATCTAATCTATCTTTATTAATTACATCTACAGTAATTGACTTAGTCGCAGATACTTTAGGATAAACATTAACAGTAATTGAAGAAGGATCTAATTTATAATTAACAGAATTAATTGGACTTTCATAATTTAATTCAATCTTATGAGTTCCCTCTTTTAAATTAGATAAGTCAGCAGTTACTTTTCCAGTAGATAATTGTTTAGCTAAATATAAATCAACAGTTCTACCAATTAAAGTAACATCAGCAGTCTCAGGCAATCCCTCAATAATATAAGCTTCTTTATTATATGTAACATCAACCACTTGATTATGTAGTACCTCTGCTGCACTATCAATAACATTACTAGCTTGACTATCAACATAAAAGAATATTAATAGTGACATTAACAAAGATAAAAATATCAAAGTATTTCTCTTGTTTAGCCATCTTTCAAATTTTCCTGCACCCTTATCAACTTTTTCACCAATAAACAAAGCAAATTTAGTAATTGGAGTTACAATAAACTTATCTATAAAACTAGCTACTCTTCTAAATATATTCTTAAATACCTTAATAATTTTTTTAAGCATCTTCATTATTATCATCCTCCTTTTCATCTACAAATTCATCATCAAGAAGGACTTCTTTTTTAGGTTTTAATTCCTCTACTAAAATCATTCTAGCATCATCTAGAGAAAGATTATAATTTAAATTACCATCTACAGCTATAGAAATTTTACCAGTTTCTTCACTAACAACAATAGCAATAGCATCAGACTCTTCACTTATTCCAATAGCAGCTCTATGTCTAGTACCAAGTTTCTTACTAATTTTACTATTTATACTAATTGGAAATACAGCACCAGCAGAAGTAATTTTATTACCTTGAATTATAACACCACCATCATGAAGTGGATTTCTAGGGAAAAATATCGAAATAAGAAGTTCTGAAGAAATATCTCCATATATAGGCTTACTTCTTTCAATATATTCATTAAGACTAATATCTCTTTCAATTACTATAAGTGCCCCTATTCTTGATTTTCTAAGATAATCAACCGCAGACATAACCTCATAAACAAGTTTTTCTCTTTCATCCAAAGTAAGTACTTTATGTCTACCAAGTAACTGTTTTCTACCAATATGTTCAAGAATACTCCTAATTTCAGGTTGAAATATAATAATAAGTGCCAAAGGTCCCCACATAATAACATACTCAAGAAGTAACCCTATTGTTGTCAAATTAAGTGTATCACTAAGTATCTTTATAATCAAAATAACAAGAACACCTTTAAATAATAATATAATCTTAACATTATTTTTAATATTCTTTAATATAAAATAAACAAGCATCCATACTAAAGAAATATCAATAATTTTTTGTAATATAACTAATAAACTATTAATTGACATATAATATCTCCCTTCTATTTAACCAAAGAAATAGCCCCTTCTACACATAAATAGCACAATAAAATTATTCCGCCAAATAAAAGTATCATATTGCTAACAAATCCAGAATTAGAATTAATTACTTTAGTTTTACCTTCCTCTTTTTTATTTTCCACCTTATTATCCTCCATCAATTTATTTAAAAAATCACTCTTAGTCATAATTCCATAACACTTATACATAGATTTATCTTTTTCACCACTAAATAAATAATTTAACTTATTTACATCATAATATGATAAAACAAAGCCAAAATCTTGATAAATCTTCTTTTTATTCTCAATATTTCTAGCAGTAATATTAATATAAGAAATATCATTTTCATCAATAATTAATGATAGTTTTTTTCCTATAATTTTAATATCAGTTTCACTAAAATTATATTCATCTTGAAATAAATAGATAGTATTATCACTAATATAATAAGAAATATGATCAGTAAGTTTAACTTTTTTTATATTCTTCTTCATAATTCTTAATTACCTTCCTATCTACTAATAATTTTATCATGTTACATACAAAATTGCAAGAAAAAAAGAAGCAGTTTATTGCTCCCTTAAATAAGATTCTTCACCCCTTAAATATCCAATATAAACAACCTGAGCATCATCGCTATCTTCTTTACACGTAATTAAAATTATACTTTTAACATCATCATTAACATAAATACTAGCATAACCATCCTTCTTAATTTCATAACTATCACTATATATATATTGATACTTATTGCCACCATCATAAAGATAGATTTCATCACCAAGTTCCATTTTATATAAATTACCAAAATAAGAATTATAATTATTACCATTATGTGATGCTAATATTATTCTATTATCGTTTTTTTCAATAATTTCAATATTATCTTTAACATTATTATGACTATTATTAACATCTACTAATCCTCTTTTTAAATTAATACTAGGTATTTCTATAAATGATGTATAACCATATTTATCATTTTCAGCAATGTCATTAACATCATTATTAAGTACTTTATCTATAGCTAACATATTTTTTTTATTATCACTAATATAATTATAAAAATATATTCCAAAGTAAATAATACCAATAATAATAAATAAACTACTAAAAATTACTATCTTCTTATTATCCAAAAATAATATTAAAATAAATATAAATAAAATAATAATAACAATAATAATAAAATTTCTCATACCAACATTCATTCCAGTATTAGGAACATTTAATCTTTCATTATATATTGTAGTTTCATATTCATCACTATCTAAAGTAAAATATATATTATTATCTAATATTCTATATCCAGTACTAGCTTCTACCTCTGCTATATAATAATCTCCATAAGGTAAATCATCAATAACAATCATACCATTTTTATCAGTATAACCTTTATATACAACAATATTATCAGAATTTCTTATTTCAATCAAAGTATTAGATATTACCTCATTCGTTTTTAAATCCAATTTATGAATAATAACTTTACCTTTCTTAATATAATTATTAATATCAATCTCATAATTAATCTTTTCAGTATACTGATCCTTATATTTCAAGTCAATATCATAACTAATATCATCAAATACGTTCCCATTACTAGATTTAATTTCCTTCAAATAATACTTACCAAGGGGAATATTATCTATTATTCCTCTTCCTTTACTATCAGTAACAATTTTATCTATTAAATCATCTTTATTATATATTAATTTATTATTTTCATATATATCATCTTTAGCATATAACTCAAATTCAACATTATCAAGCATTATATTTTTATAATAATAACTATTATCTACATAACTAATATCTTCTCCATATTTATTAATAATAATCTTACCCTTAACAATTTTATTATAAAAAGGAACCTCTAACATAACACCATAATTTTCATCATTAATAAAATTAGAATCTTCACCTATATAAAAATGTACACCATCTTTATTATACAAATAACCATTCATACTTTGATCAAATTCATACAAAACATACTCACCAGAATGAAGAACACTAGGTGTAATAAATTCACCATTACTAGAAATATCAAAAGTATCTATTTCCTTAACCTCAGGGTAAGTAATTTTAAAAGAAACATATTTATTTTCTCTAACATCAAATATTTTAAATTTAATATTACTATTAACAATATTATCTAAAGTATCAAAATCTTTCTTTACAATCTTCACTCTAGCAGTAACTTCACTATCAGATAATAGTCTATATATAGGTCTATCATCATATTCATCAATATTAATCTTAAAATCATCAACTTTATAGTAATCCTTAGTACTAGTAATTTGTTTAAAAGTATAAATGCCATAATCTAGTTCTATACTAGCATAACCATCATTATCTGTAACGATACTACCAATTTTATTATTATCTTTATTATATATATCAAAGACAATACCACTTTCAGTATTAAGAATACCAGTTTCACTACTAGCAAAAACCTTAAATATATCCACTCTTCTCTTTATTATATCCTCATATACTATGATTTCTTTATTCAAATTATTTTCATCAATAACAACCTCATAAGTATTTAAATCAATCATATACCCCTCACTAGGAGTTCTTTCTTTAATATAATATTTTCCAATAGATAATTTATCTATAGTATCCTTTTTACCTGTAACAAAACTATCCACTAATTTCATATCAGAATCATATAAATCATAAATAGCACCACTTAAACTACCATCACCGCTAGGTACATTACCATTATCTCTATCAAGTTTAACTAATTTAATACTACCACTAATAATATTAAAATTAATCTTAATATTATCTTTATCTAAACCACCAGAAGACATCATTTTTTGATTATTACCAGAAGAATATAGGAAAAATTGCTTGTCAGTATAATTAACCCTATTCAAAGTAATATAATTATTTTTAAATCCACTTTTAATAACAAGTTTATTATTATCAATAACAACATTATCATTATCACAAACATATCTATCAAGCACATCATTAGAATCATAGAAAGAATACTCTTTTCCCAATATAACATCAATATTATCTTCAGCAAAAGAAGGTCTAGTCTTATGTTTAGTCATAAGTAAATAAATATCATTCTTCTCTTTAGATACATCGAGGTAATTATTTGTATCTATTCCAACCATATACTTAATTGAAGCATTAGATAACCTATTCCAAATAATTTCCTGTGTAGCCATATAATATTTATCAGTATTATGTCCAGGATAGTTATAACCATAATAACTAGCTAATTTAATATATTCTTCATCATTACTACTAAGGTTAGCTCCTTCAAAAGAATCTGTATAGGTATAATTAAAACTATCTATAGCCTTTCCAAGTTCTATGCAATAAGCTACATCGTTTCCAAAAATATATTTACTAGCATATAAATACCTATTTCTTCCTAAATTATTATCATAATAATAAACATAAATATTATCGAATTTTTCCTTAATCAAGGTAGCATTATTTGCTCTTACTACATTACATAATGAAAACAAAAAAAATACAAATAACAAAATTTTTTTCAATAAAAACCCTCCTAAAAAATTAATTAATTTTTGATTTTGCAATTGCAGCCAAAGTATATAATATTTAGAAGGACAAAGTCAATATTATTTATCTTTTTTTTCAATTAAAATCTAAATATAAAGCATTTATAAACATTTACAAGTTAAATTTGATACACTTATTCGTCCAAACAAAAGTATGAAAAAAAACATAACCAAATTATGTTTTATAAAATCTAATCTCTCTATAAATCCAAGTAATTATAACATCAACAACATAATCTACATCTTCATTAGACATATTCCTATTTTTACTTATATGATGCCATTTTTCCAAGCATCCCCTACAACACGTACCTGTAGCATGTTGTGCTATAAATACAGGATGTCCTTTCATAGGAGTCTGTTTTCCATCATTAATATTAGAAATATTTTTAAGTCTCTTATTAACAAAATCATAAGCATGTTCTTTAATCTTATCCATTCCTTTACCTTCTATATATACAAAATCTTTCTCTTTTAAATGAAAACTATTTCTAAAAGTAGATTTAGATAACCTATCTAATACATCATTAATATCATTATTCATAAGTATTACCTCTACATTATTATATCATTATTAATAAATTAATTCAAAAAGAAAAGAGCATTTTGCTCTTAAGTAATAAATAAATTTACTAATATTATCTGAATTGACAACAAGATCCACATTGTTCATTAGTAACAACATTTTCTTCACAGCAAGTATATCTTGGTTGATAAGTATGTTTATAAATATGATTATTAACAATTCTAGTATTTATAGGACATACATGAGGTACAGTATGATAAATATTTCTATATACAACTCTTTCTCTAGGAGTCTCTACTACTGGAGAACTAATTCCTCCCATTATAGGACCTCCCATCATTGGAGCACCAACATTATTATAATTCATATTAGTGTTATCATTAACATTTTGATTAGTATTAGTTATATTGATATCAATATCACCATCATACATACCTTGATTAAAACCATCAGTATAATTCATAATTTATCCTCCTATCTACACATATAATATGTTTTAATTAAATGTGTAAATAGTAAAGAAGTCCAAATTTAATATAAATTAATTATTAATATCATAGTTCCATAAACCCAATTTACCTTTGCAAGGAATTTTATTATCATACTTAATAACATTTTCTAATTTCCAAGCATAATTCCTAATATGATTACTTTTTTCATATACAAGAGGATTAGCTCTATATAATTTATCTTCAAACTCACTAGTAACAGGAATACATTCAGTTAATATTGCTTCCCCAATAATTTCACCAAAGCCATAATTAAGATTATAATCTCTAAATCTTAAAGCATTATCTTTCTCTAAAGTAAGACCAGCATGTATTAGTATTTTACCTCTATAATTAGTTTTCCAACTTCTAAATTCATATTCTTTATAACCATTAACAATCAAACTAGCCCATGGTTCTTTTATCGTAAGTACTTTCATATTTTTACCTAAAATGGCATCTTAAAATTACCATTACCCATCATCTTCATCATCTTCTTCATTTCTTCAAATTGAGTAAGAAGTTTATTGACATCAGTAACAGTAGTACCAGATCCATCTGCTATTCTCTTTTTACGACTAGCCTTCAAAATACTAGGATTTCTTCTTTCTTCAACAGTCATAGATAAAACAATAGCTTCCGTTCTCTTCATAATTTTAGGATCTATATTTACATTATTAAGTCCCATCTTCTTTGCTCCAGGTAGAAGTTTAAGAAGATTCTCTAATGGTCCAAGTTTCTTAATTTGATTAAGTTGTACTAAAAAATCTTCTAAATCAAAATTACCCTTCATCATTTTTTTAGCAGTTTTTTCAGCTTCCTTTTCATCAATTTCATTTTGTACCTGTTCAACTAATGATAAAACATCACCCATTCCAAGTATTCTAGAAGCCATTCTTTCAGGATAAAAAAGAGTAAGACCATCCATCTTTTCACTAACACCAACAAACTTTATTGGTAAATTAGTAAGATGTTTAACTGATAAAGCAACACCACCTCTAGTATCACCATCAAGCTTAGTCAAAATAACACCACTAAGATTAATCTTATCATTAAATCCATTAATAACATTTATAGCATCTTGACCCATCATAGAATCAATAACTAAAATAGTTTCATTAGGATTAATTTCATTTTGAATATTAGATAATTCTTCCATCAATACATCATCAATCTGAAGTCTACCAGCAGTATCAATAAGAACATAATCATATCCATTATCCTTAGCATATTTAATACTATTCTTAGATATTTCTACAGGATTACCTTTACCTTCAGAATAAACTTCAATACCAAGTTCTTTGCCAATTTGTTTTAACTGTTCAATAGCAGCAGGTCTATATACATCACAAGCTACAAGTAAAGGTTTCTTCTTATTATTCTTTCTAAGATAATTAGCAAGTTTTCCAATAGTAGTAGTTTTTCCACTACCCTGAAGACCCACTAACATCAGAGTGGCAGGATTACCATTAACATTTAAAGGAGTATTCTCTCCACCAAGTAAAGAAGTAAGTTCATCTTTAACAATTTTAACAAATACTTCGCCAGGAGATAAACTCTTATTAACCTCTTCACCCAAAGCCTTTTCCTTTACATTATTTGTAAACTCTTTTACAACTTTATAATTAACATCAGCCTCCAAAAGAGAAAGTCTAATCTCTCTCATCATTTCACTAATATTATCTTCAGTTATTTTTCCATATCCCCTAATTTTATGAATCACATCTTGCAATCTATCACTTAAATTTTCAAACATAAATTATCACCTAATAACTATTATACAATATTTTTATATTTTTTCACAAAAAATAGTTGATTTTTTTATTGATTTTTAATATAATATGTATATATCTGATGCAGATGTGGTTCAACGATTAGAATTCGGCCTTGCCAAGGCTGTGACGGGGGTTTGACTCCCCTCATCTGCTCCATGTGAAATTTAACTAGTGCTTCACAGTACTAGTTTTTTTATGGAACAAATGAGGGAAACAACACCAATCTTTTTTAGACAATTATTAAAATTAATAATTTTATCCCTTATAAAGTTCCATCTTACACATACTAAAGTATTAATATCATATTCACTATTATTATTATCTTATTTATATATTCATTACCCTCTAATTTTTTATATTAATTAGCACTTAATAATTTAAAATTCATATTTACATTAAATTACTTTTTTCAATATTTTATCAGTTTTTAAATCTATTGAACTTATTTCACATTCAGCTCTTCTATCAAATGAATTACTAAATATTTCAATACTACCATCTAAATAACTAATAACATACCAATCATCATTGCAATAAACTTCTTTTAAATCTAATACATCTATTGTTTCATATTGTTCCAAAGAATTATTCTTTTCTGCTTTCACATATCTTAATGCATTAACTTTTTTATTAATTTCAATCAAATAATTTTCTTCATAAGATTTATCTGATAAATAATGCATAATCTCTTTTCTATCATCTTGATAACTAAAATAACTTTGTCCTAAATTAAATATACCATTTCCTCTAATTAAATATTGGACATTTTTAGAATCAGAATATTCTACCGCCTCAATCGGTTGTGGTAAAATATCAACAAACTTTCTTTTAATTCCCAATTTACTTCCAAAGTCCTTATCTTTAAGATTACAAGTTTTAGCTATTAAGCAAGGATATTTTTCTATACCTTTTATTTCTTTATCAAAATTAGTAAACCCAATAGTTACATTTTTAATACAACTATCTATTCCTTCAAATTCAAATGAAATTCTTATTAATTCATCAATAGCTTGTAAATATACATCAAAGAAATCAACACAATCTATCTTTTTTGAAATTTCAATATTATCAAAGCACAATAAATCTCCATTTCTCCAAACCCAACTATGTGCTAAAATCTCATTATCTTTTTTAACAACAAATATTCTTCCATTAAAACTAGTTACAGCATGTTTTAAACATGAATATCCATTACCTAACACAGTAAAACAGCAATCAGTCTTATTACCAACACATAAAGCTTCCATATTATCTAATCTTAATATTTCATAAGAATATTTATCTTTTGTTCCTGTAATTCTTGGTATTGTAGAAGATATTCTACCTAAAATCTGATCATGTAATATTAAAGTTTCATTTACAATACTATTTGTACATCCAATAAATTTAAATATTCCCTCTAAACGATAATATTTAGGTGGTAGTGTTATTTCATCACTTTTTAAAAATTCTATTATTGTCTTTAATGATTTATCCTTATTATTCATCTCAATCATTTTCCATTCACTAAATATTCTAGGAAAATATTTATATAAATCACTATCTTTATTAGATAACATTCCTTTAATCCTAGAATAATTTCTATCACTAAATAATAAATTAATTATCTTAGTATTTAGTATTGGATTACCTTGTTTATCTAAAATTACATTCTTAATATCAACATTACCTACTAAATGCTCTAATACAGGTAATGTATCATCAATTTCTAATAAAACTCTAGCGTTATTAAATCCAACCATTAACATTAATTTTAAAATTAATTGTTTATAATTTCTAAAATGCCAGTCGCTATTTTCAAACTTTTTACATAACTGTTTATGTTGTTTAACATTATAATTTTCTAATTGTTCTACAGTAAAATCTTCTACTTTAAAATCTATACTTCCTAATCTATTTAAGATTGTTATTTCTTCAATACTAGACAGCTCATATAAAACAGTAATTGACTTACCCATAACAATTTTATAAAATAATTTTTCTATTTCTATAAAATTATTATTTTCAATATTGTTAACAATATTTTGATTTCTTAAGAACAATATAAAATTTGATAAGTGTTGTTTATAATTTTTATCACTTTTTGTAATAATATTACTTTTTAACATTTCTCTAAGTTCACTTAAATTTTTAAAATATTTTTCCGAAAAAATAGAAGTCATTTCATCAATTTCCTCTAATATACCATTAGTTTTAATATTACTTCTATATTTTGTTTCAACATATCTCAATGCTGATACAGATTTTTTATGCCAATAAGAAATATAAAAGTTTGTGTCAAAAAGCAATTCAATATTACCAATTTCAAAAGTATCCAATATTTCTTTAAATTTATCATTAAATATTCCAGAATTAGAACATGCTATGATCCAATCATTTAAAGTTAATGAATTAAACACTTCTTTATCATCACTATATAAATTAATAATAATTTTTGGTTTAATACTATTATTAATTTTCTTGATATCATGGTCTTGTATTATATTTTCAAAAAAATTAGATATTAAAATTTCTTGCTTCGTTTCATCAGTTTCACTCAAATACTCTTTTAAATCATATTCAGAAATATTACTAAATGTAGTATTTAATTTATCATAATGATCACTTACAAATTCTCTATATACATCTATATCTTCAATATACCTTATAAATGTTAATAGTTCTCTTGGTTTAAATTCATTAATTTTATCTATATATTTTTCTAATATAAAATCCATAAATTCTTTATTATAAATTCTTTGTTGTTCAAAAGCATTATTTATATCATGCATAGTAGCCTTATCATAACAACATCTATTATGAAAACATAATCCATTAATAAATTTTATATTTTCTACTTGCATTAATTCAGTATAAAATTCAGTATAAAAAGAATAATACTCTTCATGTGTAAATCCATAAAATAAATTTTCAGGATTTTGACTTATAACTTTTCTAAATACATCAATATCAATATTTCTCAATTCCTTTAATACATTAAAAGAAAGAAAATATGATAAAGATCTAGGAGCCAACATTGTATAAAGAAATATATCTTCATCATGCTCTTTAATATATTTAATATTCTCTTTTATAAATATTATTTGCTTATCTTCTGGTAATTTACTAATAATAAAATAAACAGAAAGAGGATTCATATCGTTAATATCTTTATTACCAGTTCTAATATATTCATCGCACTCTTTAAGAGCTTTTTCTTCATTTTCTTTACTTACATTTAATGAAAGCAGTATAGATTTTTTCCCAAGTTCTTCTAACAACACTTCAATTTGTTCACTAGTTAATTCTGGCACAGTATAATCCCCCTTTCTTTTTTTATTTTCTAAATTTATTAAAGTCTATTCTTAAAACTCTTTGTGCGGATTTAGATATACTTTTATCTAAACTCCTTAATCTCTCTATTGCTTGTTCTCTAGTAGATTCATAAATTCTATCACAGTATTCAAAACTTTCAATAAAATGTTCTGCTGTTATAAACTCACTATCATAAACTTTAGCAAATGCAAACGCTTTATCAACAATAGATATTGATAAGTCAGGATTATTAACCATATCGTTATAAACTCTATGATTTTTTTCAGTAGCACTTACAATAATATCAACAACTTGATTTCTTATATTTTCATTTTCAAATTGTATTCCATTTTTTAAATAGTAATCACCAATTACTTTATCAATTATTTGACATAAAATATCTTCAGTAGGCTCTTTAACTATAATTTTTTCAAATCTTCTTTTTAATGCATCACCACTAAAAAATTCATTATACTCTTTTTCAGTTGTTGTTCCAATTACCTTTAAATTTGATCTATCTATATAGTGTTTTAACATAGATGCCATATCATTATCCTTACTTTTAGATGAACCAATACCATATATTGTATGAATCTCATCAATGAAAACTATTACATCTAATTTTTCACATAACTTCATTAATTTAGTCATGTTATCTTCAAACATTCCTACATATTGACAGCCTGCAACAACATCACTAGGATTAACCTCTAAAATTATTTTCCCTTGTAAGAAACTAGGTACTTGTCCTATTTTAATTCTATATGCTAGTTCATCCACTAATGCAGTTTTTCCTACACCTGACTCTCCAACAATTAAAGGTCTCTTTTTATCTTGTGCTAAAGTAATCATAAGATTTTTTAATTCTTTTTCTCTTCCAATAGTTGGAGGTACCATATAATTTTTCATATTTAATACTTTTCCATATTTTTCAAGTTCTAATATTTCCTTATCAGATATTTGTTGAGTCATAGTAGTAACAGTTGATCCTTGGCTTCTTGGAATATTACTTATGTTAGAAGTTTGTATTTCAACTTCTTCTTTTTTTTCAAATTTACCATTAGTATTTTTCTTGAACATCTTATCAAATCTTTCAATTTGTATTGCCGTATATTGTTTTTGATAACGCATAGCTTCAATTAAATTTCTTCCTTCAGAACAAACCTTACTAGAATCAAATCCATTAGCACATAATAATTCATAAATTCCTTCTACTTCTCCTAAATAATCATCACTATAAATTGCAGTATGCATAATAGTATCTTTATCACTATCAACGTGATTAACATTTAAATTATATTTTAATGCTTCAGTAATGATACTTAAAATAAATTCTTCACTATATCCTGCATATAAAGCAGTTTGAATAAAGTTATAGTTAAAATCATCTTCTAAATTTGGATTTAGTCCTATTTGTAATAATGATTTAATGGCAAGAAAACACTTTGTCTCATCATATTTATCATCCACTAAAATATGTAATAATGATTGATTATCTTCATCAGTATATTCTAAACTACCAAATGCTTTCTTAATCTTTCTTAAATTAGAATTTGTATCATCAGTCATCTTTGATAATAACTCTCTTATATTATTATTTAACATATAAAATTCCCCCTTAAATAGTTGGTTAATATTATAACATAAGATTTAATAAATAACAACGTAATTTTAATTAGATAGTTATAAAAAAAGTACTTTATAATCTAAGTACTTTTTATAATATTACTATTTGCACTATTTAAAATTCTAATAAAATGATTTGCCTCTCTTAAAACATGATCTGCTAGTAAAGGAATAATTATACTTTTAACTTTACAATTCAAAATCCCCTCTTCACCTGCTATTTTAAATTTCCTAAAGTCAATTGTTTCATTTAAACTAATGCCAGTTAAATAAGAAGGATTATTTTTATACTTTTGCATAATAACCTCATATTCAGTTACATACTTACCAGCAGTAAGAATTAAATCTTTTTCACTAGGATCTAGTAATCCTCTTATAAATTCAGCATGTTCTTTCATAATATTATTCCAAAACAATTCTTGTTCATATATAAAATTACTACTAAAAGGTTCCTTATTTTCAACTTTACTAAGTAAATTATAATACATTTTAGCCTCATTAATTATATGGGTAATAAGTAAAGGATAATTAGAAGTATACATATTACAAGATAAAACCTTATTTAAAATATCATTTTTAAAATAAATCAAATTTTTAATAATAGGTAATGTCTGTTTATTAATATTACTAATGGTATTAACTAATTCATCACTTATAATTAAATTTCCACTTTTTAATTGACTTTCCATCATAGTAATATTTGTATCTATTTGTATTTGAGTTAAATCACTACTTTTCTTTTCAGCTTCTAATGTTTTATCAGTAACAATTTCTCCAGAATTAAGTAAATTACTACTAACTTTTCCATTAGCTAAAACAACTACTTTCTCTAAAATATTAGAAAAAAATTTTTGAAAATTATTTGCAATTGTCTTTTCTTCCTTATTTTTTTCAGTAAAAGACATTTCAATAAAAAAACTATGTTCTTTCATAATACGATCAAAAAACAAATGTAACTCTAATGACATGCCAACATACTCTTTATAATTCATTATTTCCCTCCAATTAAATATATGTAATATCATCTAAAAAATATCAAAAGAAATTATATACAAATATTGTCAAATAAATTTTTTATTATAGTTTTACTTCGACATACAAAAATCCCATTCCTAAATTCAAGGAATGGAATTCATAACATACAAAATTACTTAGTAATTAATGAGCAACTTGTAATATAAGAGAAAATAAACAAAGTATAAATATATTAGCAATTGCAATAGTTACAACTATTTTAAATGCCCACTTAAACCAAGTAGAATATTCTACTTTAGCAAGAGCAAGTCCACCCATAATAGCTCCACAAGTTGGAGTAATCAAGTTAACAAGTCCATTAGCAGATACTAAAGTCATGATAGTAACTTCAACATTATAACCAAGTTGTGCTGCTAAAGGAGCAATAATAGGTGTAGATAAAGTAGCAAGTCCTGATGAAGAAGGAACTAATATAGATAATACTATATGTAATATATAGTTAAGAGGTATAAATAACATCTGAGGCATCTTAGATAATATATTAGCGGCATTATAAATAATATAATTATCTAAATATGTCTGTTTCATAAGTACACTAGCACCTCTAGCAATAGCTATAACTAATATGACACCAATCATATCATCAGCACCATCTACAAATGTATCAACAAACCCTTTTTCTCCAAACCTATTAATAATAGCAATAATTATTGACATTATTAAGAACCATAAAGCAGCTTCATAGAACCACCAATTACCAAGCGATGATCCAGTAAGCCATCCAGTGAATTTATCAAATATAGTTACTCCAAATTCACCCCATGGAATAAATCCTATAATCATTACAAGGAATGTTAATCCAAATAATACTAAAGTAACTTTTTGTTTACCAGATAATTTAACTTCTTTTTGTTCTGTTTTGCCATTTTCTTCATGTTCTTCAAAACTACCAAATTTCTTTTCAGCAGCTTTTTGTTCTCTTAAAGATAGGAAAGTAGACCCTTTATCTTTTTGTACTTTTTTAGCATATTTTACTACAAAGAAAGTACAAATAGCATAAGTAGTAAGCCATAAAAATACTCCTATTAAAATAACTACTCCCTGATTAGAACTAATAGAATCTGGAAGTGCACTTAGTGCCACACCAGTAGCAAATGGATTTACTGTTGAACCTAAGCAACCCGCTCCTGCACCTAAAAGTACTACAGCAGATCCAACAAGAGGATCCATACCAGCAGCCATCATAGTAGCGGCAAGTAATACATAGAATCCTACAGTTTCTTCAAGCATACCATAAGTTGTTCCACAAATAGAGAATATAAACATTAAAATAGGTATTAATAATATTTCTCTTCCTTTTAATTTACGTACTAGAACCTTAATTCCTGTTTCTAATGCTCCAGTTTTATTAACAACAGCAAGTAATCCACCAAGCATCATAATGAAAATACCAACATCTATAGCATCTTCAAAGCCTAATATTGGTGCCATTAAAATTTGTGATAATTTAGCACCTACTGTACCACTTCCATTTACAATTTCTTCACCTATAAATTTTGCATTAGGAAGAACATGAGATAATATTCCTAAAACAAATATTAATATAAGTATGATAGAAAATGAAGAAAGTAATACCTTTTTCCTTTTTTTAGCCATCTTTCTTTTTACCTCCTCTTTATTATTGTACCTGTTTTTCCATTTATAGCATCTTTAGCTTTATCAAGTGAACTAATAATAGCTATCCTATCATTAGAATTATCTATAAAATCAAGACAAGCTTCTATTTTAGGAAGCATACTTCCTTTAGCAAAATGTCCTTCTTTTATATACTCTTCTGCCTCTTCAATAGTTAAACTATCAAGCATAACCTCATTATCAGTATTGTAGTTCAAACATACTTTTTCAACAGCAGTTAATATAAGGAAAGTATCAGCATTTATTTCTTTAGCAAGTAAAGCTCCAGATCTATCCTTATCAATAACAGCCTCTACTCCTTTTAATCCCTCATCAGTTTTAACTACAGGTATACCACCACCACCTACTGCTATTACAATACTACCATTATCAAGAAGTTTTATTATAGAATTCTTCTCAATAATACTTTTAGGAATTGGAGAAGGTACAACTCTCCTATAACCACGTCCAGCATCCTCAGTAAATACATAGTGTTTTTCTTTCTCTATTTCCATAGCTTTTTCTTTGCTATAGAACATTCCAATAGGCTTAGTTGGATTTTGAAAAGCACTATCATTACTATCTACTAGAACCTGTGTTACCAAGGATACACATTCCTTTTTAATACCTTGTCTATTTAATTCATTTAAAATAGACTGTTGCATGTGATATCCTATATAACCTTGACTCATACTTCCACATTCAGGAAATGGCATACTAGGAGTACCAGCCTCACCACTAGAAGCATATTCCATAGCAAGCGCTATTTGCCCCACCTGTGGACCATTACCATGTGTAAGAACTATTTCATTACCATCATTAATAAGTTCTACTATAATTTTAGCTACATTAGATAAAAGATTTAATTGTTCATCTGGAGTTTTGCCTAAAGCATTACCACCTAATGCAATAACAATTCTACTCATTATCTTCCCTCATAGTAGCATAAACTACAGCTTTAATAGTATGTAATCTATTTTCTGCTTCATCAAATACTTTAGACTTACTCGAAGTAAATACTTCATCAGTAACTTCCATTTCTTTAATTCCAAATTTATCATAAATATCTTTACCAATAGTAGTCTTTAAATCATGAAAAGATGGAAGACAATGTAAGAATATAGCATTAGAATTAGCATTATTCATGATATCCATATTAACTTGATAAGGCTTAAGCAAGTTAATCCTTTCATTCCATACTTCATCAGGTTCTCCCATAGATACCCAAACATCAGTATAAATAACATCTGCATCTTTAGAAGCTTCCATAACATCATCTGTCATTTCTATACTACCACCAGTATTGTTAGCTATTTCTCTACATTTATTAGCAAGTTCTTCACTTGGCCATAATTCCTTTGGTCCACATGCAACAAAATGCATTCCCATTTTAGCACACACAACCATAAGAGAATTAGCAACATTATTTCTAGCATCACCCATAAATACAAGTTTAATGCCATCCAAATGCCCAAAATTTTCTTCAACAGTCATAACGTCTGCTAACATTTGAGTTGGATGGAACTGTGTAGTAAGACCATTCCATACGGGCACACCAGCACATCTAGCTAATTCCTCAACAATTTCTTGGTCATAACCTCTATACTCAATACCATTATACATTCTTCTCAATACTTTAGCAGTATCTTCAATACTTTCTTTTTTACCCATTTGAGAACTACCTGGATCTAAGTAAGTAACTCCCATACCCAAATCCAATCCTGCAACTTCAAAAGCACATCTTGTTCTTGTCGAAGTTTTTTCAAATAACAAAACAATATTTTTATTATTTAAATATCTATGAGGAATACCATTATGCTTCTTTTCCTTAAAATCTTTAGCTAAATCAAGTAAATATCTAATTTCCTCAGAACTATAATCAAGTAAAGTCAAAAAGTTTCTTCCTCTTAAATCAATTTTATTACCAACTTTCTTTACATCAGTATTATTAGAAAAATAAATATTTTCTGTTTCCACCTTAGTATCATCAAGATTATCTCTTACCAAAGGCATACTCATACATCTTGGACCGCCACGACCACGAGATAATTCAGCACTGCTCATTTCAATTACCTTAATACCATGCTCCCTTAATATATTATTAGTAATATTATTTCTATCATAAACTACAACAACTCCAGGAGCAATACACAAAGTATTAGTACCATCATTCCACTGCTCTCTTTCAGAAGAAATTCTCTCTCCACCAGCACATGGAATCAAAGTAATCTTTCTACCTAAATATCTTTCAAGTATCTCTTCAAGACTACCCTCAACTTTTTTAACATTCAAATCTTCATCACTATCTGGAACATCTCCTTCAGTAATTTCAAATACCTCCAAAGTATCCATAATACCCGGATGAAATGTAAATTTATCATAATCAATTTGTGTAAATACAGTATCTAAGTGCATAAATGCTCTAGATTCTGGTATATTAAATACCAAAATAGTATCAATTTCACAATCAGGATTCCTAAACATATTCTTAGCAAGTTCATCTATAGCTCCAGATTCAGTTCTTTGAGATATACCCACTGCAAGGACATGATTACTTAAATTAAGAACATCGCCTCCTTCAATGTGGTAAGGCAAATATCTATCATAATATTTATTAATCTTGCCTTTATAATCAGGATGATAATTAAATATATATTCAGCATAAATAGTCTCTCTATTTCTTGTTACAGAATACATCTTATTTAAAATAACACCATTACCTGCACTAGCAAATGGATCCCTAGTAAAATACAAATTAGGCATAGGATCTGCCAAAAATTCAGATTCATCACTAACCAAATCAACAAGTGACTTTTCTACTTCTCTCTTTTTTCTAGGTATTTCCTCTATTTTAATACCTTCCATAGTCTTAAGAACTAGTTCTTTCTTATTAATAAAACTCTTTAAATAATCGAAAACAAGTTCTTTATATTTAGGAGTTCTAATACCAGCTTCAAAAATAAATTGTCTAATAAATTTATTTTCAATATCATCTCCAAGTTCTAGTACCTCAGCCATTAAATCTTCTAAATAAACAACCTCAATACCATTTTCTTTTAATATGTGTGCAAATTCATCATGCTCCTTTTGTGCTTCAGGTAAAAAAGGAATATCATCAAAAAGTAATCTATTCAAAGTATCAGGAGTTAAATTAAGAAGTTCATTTCCTGGTCTATGAAGTAATACTTTTCTTAAAGTTCCAATCTCACTCTTTACATTAATAACATTATCCATTTTACTCTCCTTTCGTAGAACCCTACTATAATAAGTATATCAATTTTTTACTATTTTTACAAATATAATTTTAATTATTTGTTTTATTCAAAAATTCTCTCAATCTTTCATTATCTTTATTTTCAAATACATCTTTAGGAAAACCATCTATAACAATCTTACCATTATCCATAAATAATACTCTACTAGCACATTTCTTAACAAAATTCATTTCATGTGATACTACTAACATTGTCATACCAGTATCACCAACTTTTTTAATAAGTTCTAATACTTCTCCAACCATTTCTGGATCAAGTGCACTAGTTGGTTCATCAAATAAAATAATATCTGGATTCATAATAAGAGATCTAACAATAGCCACTCTTTGCTTTTGCCCGCCAGATAATTCGTCAGGATAATTATCTTTCTTATCAATTAAACTAGTATCTCTAAGTAAATCACAAGCTTTTTTAATTGCCACCTTTTTATCCATTATTCCTAACTTAACAGGAGCAAGTATTATATTATCAAGTACTGTTAAATGAGGAAACAAATTAAATTGCTGAAATACCATACCAATTTTTTCTCTTATCTTAGGTAAATCAACATTTTTATCAGTAATATCTATGCCCTCAAATAATACCTTCCCACTACTAGGCTTTTCTAACATATTAATACATCTAAGTAAAGTACTCTTACCACAACCCGAAGGACCTATTATTGATATAACTTCTCCCTTTTTAACATTAAAAGTAACTCCTTTAAGAACACTAAGTTTACCAAAATTCTTTTTCAAATTTTTAACTTCTAACACGATTTAGTCTCCTTTCCATCATATTAACAAGTTTAGATAGTCCTAAAGTCATAATTAAATATATAATTGCTACAATAATAAGTGGAAAAAAATAATCATATGTTCTTGAAGCAATAATATCAGAAGCCTTAGTAAGTTCAATTATACCAATATATGCTCCTACCGAAGTTTCTTTTAGCAAAGTAATAAATTCATTTCCAAGTGCAGGTAATATATTTCTTATAGACTGAGGTAAAATAATTTCTTTCATAATTGTTCTATATCTAAGTCCAAGAGAAAATCCAGCTTCCATCTGACCCTTAGGTATAGAATTAATACCCGCTCTTATAATCTCAGAAACATATGCACCAGAATTAATACCAAATGCAATAATACCCACAATAACAATATTAATATTAATAGATTTAAATATAACATAATAAATAATCATAAGCTGTAAAATTACTGGAGTTCCTCTTATAATATCAACATAAATTTTAGCTATTCTATTTAAAATTTTATTCTTACCATTAATTTCATAATTATTTCTAATAAGTGCTACCAAAATACCAATTACAATACCAATTATAACAGCAAAGAAAGCAATAATTATAGTATGAAATAATCCTTCTAATATATATTTATACCTATCATCATAAATAACAGTCTTATAAAAAGAATTACCTATTTTTTCAAAGAAATTAAATATCTTACTAAAAAAATTTAAATATTCATTCATTCAATTCCTCCTTAAGAAGTATGACTAATAACAAATTGTTCTATTTTCCCTTCCTGAATTAATCTATCAAGAACCTTATTAATCACACTAAGCATTTCACTATTACCCTTTTTAACTATCATTCCATAACTATCATTTGTAAGTGAACCATCAAGTATCTTAAGTCCATTATTACTATTAATTATCTCTTTAGCAGGTAGTTCATCCATAACTACAGCATCCACTTTATCAGACTTTAAATCTTCAATTGCGGCTAGATATTTCTTTTGTCTAATAATATTTGCATTTTTATAATTATCAGTAACATAAGTATCAGCAATACTACCAAGTTGTACCGCTATTTTTTTATTACTAATATCATTAACATTAGTAATAGAACTATTATCTTTTACAATAACAATTTGTTTACTAACAGAATAATTAATAGAAAAGTCAACTTCTTCTGCCCTTTCCTCACTATAACTTATACCAGCAGCGCCAAAATCAGCTTTACCAGTTTTAACTTCATTAATAATAGAATCAAAAGACACATCCTTAATAACCAACTTTTTACCCATTTCTTTAGCTATTTCTCTGGCTATGTCAATATCAACCCCAACAATTTCACCACTATCATAATATTCATATGGAGCAAATCCAGCCTCTGTAACCATAACAATCTCATTATTATTTTTTCCACAACCAACTAAAAGAAATAACATAGAAATAAGTAACATAATTTTTTTCATTCAAAGCACCCTCCTATTATCATTTACATTGTATCAAATTTATAACAAAAAGTCATTAATTTTAACTAAAAAATATTTAGAAAATAATATTCTAAATATTTTATTTAAATAATTAACACACCTAGTTTTATAGTTTTAAAAGAGTAAAAACTATCAAAGTCAGAAATATAATATTAAATTGTAAATGTCAATAATATTATAAAATTTTATACTTATAATTAACAAATGTTAAATCTTCATTAGTAATGCCTTCTCCCTTGTTAGGTCCTTTAAATAAATAAAATCCAAAATCTATAAGAAAAATAATTACTAGAAAAATCCCAAATAATTTAATAAATTTAATATTACATTTATGAAATAAATTTAAAAGAAATGGAATCAAAATATAAATAGCCACAGTACATCCGAATCCAAAAAACAAAAGTCCCTCTAGACATACTCTCCCATTAATATTGAAAAAATATCCTGTGTAGTCCCACCATCTTGAATCAAAGATAAGTTCCATAAACAATGAACTAAAATATTCTATAAGCCCACAAACAAGAACTGACATAAAAAATACTTTAACAGGCTTATCACGATACTTATATAGTAATAGAAAAGAAATAATTCCACCGCAACCATATATTGGAAGCCATGGTCCATATAAAGAACCCCTATTAACAAACACACCATCAGAAAATAAATGAAGTAATACTTCCCATAAATATCCTATGAAAGAAAAAGCAAAAAATAGTAAAATAAGATCCCAAAAATTATATTTAACATTATCAATACCAATTCTCTTACCATTTACTTTACATTCCATAGGATATTCAGCATCACAAATATCAACATTTAATTCAGATAAACATAAATTTAAATATCCTTCATCTTTATTTTTTATATAATTATTTCTAATATTCATATAAAACTCAGTATATGAGCATTCCCTATAAGGAATAGTAACTAATAAATTAAAAATATTAAAACTTAAAATACCAAATATATAATATAATCCGAAATAAACATCAAGTAAAAACATCTTTTTCTTATATCCATATGTCATTTTTTTAGATAATTTTACTGCATCCTTAAATTTTATATCAGGATTTTCTGCTAAAATATAAGGAATAAAATAATAAGAATAATGCTTAATAATACCACCAATTATAGTAAAAGACCATAAAAATGTATATAATTCCTTCTTAAACATAACAAAAGCAACATTTTTATATTTCTTATCCTCATAAGCAAATAATATTTTTCTTAATTTAGTCTTTTTATATCTTCTATTTTCCAAAAAAAATCGTGATTTACCTACTTTAATAACATTACTAATAAATAACCAACAACAAATTTTTATCAAAACACCAATAAAAATAATAATACTAGAAGTAACCCTATCTTTAAATACCATTTCATTAACAGCATTTAATATTCCAAAAACAATAGAATTAGATTTACTAATATTATTAATAAATGTTGCAATAACTCCTTCGGTAGCAGTTCCCAAATAATTATCAGCCTTATCTTTAACCTTAATTAAAGAATCAGTAAAATCACTAATTATTTCAGAATTATTTTTTATATGTAAAATACCACCATTGCTAATAATATTATTATTATAAACATTACTAAAATTAACAAAATAAACAGTAGAACTACCAGTCATAATCGCAGTAATAAAACAAACTGCTACTACTTTCCAAAAATTACTTTTAAATACTTTTTTGCCTTCTTTTTTTACTTCTTTTATCATAATTACAAAATACTCCTAACAATATTTTAACATATTTAATGAAAGAAAAAAAGAACTATTTAAAGTTCTAATAAATTTAGCATTGAAGCAAAAATAATCCACAATATATAAGGAATAAGCAAATAAGAAGATAACTTATTTTCTCTATAAAATTCATATATCATATATCCCACAATTAAAATTAAAGTAAGGATCCAGAAAAAAGCAAATGCTTTTAATCTAAACAAAAAGAATATAATTGGCCATAATAAATTAACAGCTAAACTAATTTTATAAATATTTAATAATTTTTTATTATCACTAATAAAATAACTAGAAATACCCATAAGTATATATAATATACTCCACACTATTGGAAATATCCATCGAGGTATAGGTCCATTATAACTTAAACTTACTTTCATTGTAATAAGACCTACAATTACTCCTAATACTAAAGGAATGGAAATATATAAAGCCAACTTTTTATAATCAATTTTTTTCATATCTATCACATTATACTAATATGATAAAATTTAACAAATATTCAATTTATAAAATACAAAATAACATATATTAAATAAAGTTTACAGTACCTTCTTCTCAAAAAAATCACTAGATACTCCGCAAACAGGACACACAAAATCCTTTGGAAGCTCTTCCCCATAGTAGACATATCCACAAATAGTACAAACATAAGCCGTCTTACCACTTTCAGTTTTAACTTTTATAATATCATCTTTATGTTCCTGATAATAATTATATGTCATAGGCTTCTCATCATTAAATTTATCTGCACCAATTAGTTTACCAATAAATATTGTATGAGTATCAGCATCTATCATATCGACAACTTCACAAATCATATATCCAATTGAATCTTTAATAACTTCAATTTCATCAACTAAAATAGTATCAACATTCTCAAATTTATTAATATTTCTAGAAGAATTAAATCCAAAAGTTTTAATAAGATTGCCACTAGTATTCATTCCAAGAACAGAAATACCAAATTTTTTATTCCTAGTTATCATTTCATTTGTATAATTATTCTTATTAACAGCAACTGAAATAAGAGTAGGATCTCCAGAAGAAACTTGCATTACAGTATCAACCATACATCCAGCTCCCATAGTAGAAAGAACATACATACCAGCACTAATATTACGTGTTATTTTTTTATTTTTAATCATCAATTATCACTCCTTTTCTCTAAAAAGAAAATTTAAAATAAAAGACCTAAACATAAGTCTTCTATTTTAATTACATCATAAGTCCGCCATCAACTTTAATAATAGTTCCCGTTGTAAAAGCTGCTCTATCGCTAGCTAAATATAAATAAGCCCCAGCTAAATCTTCAGGACTAGCCATTTTTTTAAGTGGAGTCATTCCAATTAACATCTTTTTCATATCATCATTTACAGAATCGCGCATCATATCAGTACCTACGACACCAGGGGCTACAGCATTAACTCTTATATTATAACCGCCAAGTTCTTTGGCTAGTGAAATAGTAAGACCATTAATTGCAGACTTAGAAGAAGCATACGCAGCCTGTCCTCTTCCGCCATTGATACCAACCATACTAGAAGTATTAATAATAGATCCGCCGCCATTTTCCTTCATATATTTAACAACTTCTCTCGTTAAATCAACAACACCAAAGAAATTTATTTTAAACATTTCCATAAATTCTTCACTAGTTGAATGAGTAAAAGGAACATTTGAAGTTATTCCAGCATTATTAACTAAAATGTCTATTTTTCCCCATTTATCAATAACCTTATTAATAACATTATTAAAAGTATCAGGTTTACTAACATTAAGTTCTAAAGGCATAACATTATCAGCATACCATTCATTAGAAAAGGTATCACAAGCCTTCAAAGCACTATCAAGTTTAGATCCACAAATTACAACTTTAGCTTTTTCTTCTAAAAATAATTTAGCAATTGCATAACCAATACCTCTTGAGGAACCAGTAATTAATGCAACTTTACCCTCTAACATAATTTATCTCCTAATAATTTTCTTTCTTTATTTCAAAATAAGATTGTGGATGATTACATACAGGACATACTTTAGGAGCTTCTTTTCCTATAACAATATGTCCACAATTTCTACATTGCCATATTCTATCTCCATCGCGAGAGAATACTAAACCATCCTCAACATTAGCAAGAAGTTTTCTATATCTCTCTTCATGTTCCTTTTCAATTTTAGCAACTTCTTCAAATAAATATGCAAGTCTAGTAAATCCTTCTTCTCTTGCTGTTTCAGCAAAACCTTTATACATATCTGTCCATTCATAGTTTTCACCTTCAGCAGCATCTAATAAATTTTCACTAGTACTAGGAACTTCACCACCATGTAATTCTTTAAACCACATCTTAGCGTGCTCTTTTTCATTATTAGCAGTCTCCTCAAATATTGCAGCTATTTGCTCATAACCATCTTTCTTAGCTTTTGATGCATAATAAGTATACTTATTTCTAGCTTGAGATTCACCAGCAAAAGCGGTCATCAAATTTTGTTCTGTTTTACTTCCTTTTAATTCCATAATCAATTCTTCCTTTCCAAACATTCTTTACAAATGCCTCTATATTTTATTTCATAATCAACTACTAAATTACCATCAATATATTTATCATTATTCTTTTTTCTATGTATATCAATAACATTATTACATTCTTTACATATAAAATGATCATGTTCATCTTTCCTATCATATCTTACAATTCCATCCACTATAAAGTATTTAATCTTATTATTTTCACATAGCCAAGATAAATTACGATAAACAGTTCCTAAACTAATATTAGAGATGACTTCTCGAGCCATATCATATACCTGATAAGCATTTAAATGATCATAACTACTATTAACTATATCAAATATACAATCTCTTTGCCTAGTATTTCGCATAATTACAGCTCCCTATTAGTAATGATTACTAAATATAGTATAAATTATCTCTAAATAAAAGTCAATAATTTTATAGCAAAAATATTTTAAATAAATAAAAAGACTATCAACAAATATATTGTCAATAGTCAAAATTATTTATAATTTGTTTGCCTCTCTAATAATTTTATTATTTTTTATCAATCTTTCATCATCGGGAGACATTTCTAAAGCTTGTTTTGAATAGAATAAGGATTCTTCTAATTTACCTTGATAAAATGTACTAATAGATAACAAATCATAAATTGTATAATCCCAACTAAAAGGTTCATTTATATAGGTTTTTTCATGTTTTTCTATTTTTAAAGCTTCCTTAGCATATTTTTCTACTGCTTCATAATTGCCTAATTTATATTCCAATAAAGCTCTTTCTACATAAGGATCTCTTAAATATGGTGTTTCATTTATAGCTTTATCAAGCCACATTCTTGCCTCATCATATCTTTTTAAATTTACATATGATCTAGCTATAAAACGCATTGAAGCACTTCGTTCATCTTTCCAAGTAGCTGATGGTAAATTTAAATGCCTAATTAAAGTATCAATACATTCATTCCATTTTCCATAATACATATATTCTCTACCCAAATAATGCATATTTCTATCATCATCAGGAGATTCCTTTACTGATAATTCAAGCAGTGGTAAATAATTACTTCGTGATTTTTTACTATCTGGATAATGATTTACTGTTATACTATCAGTAGTAATAAATTTTTCTATTCCATTTCCAGTATATTTTAATACCTCATGAACAGGATGTGTCCATTTATAATTATTTCTAGTATGAATTTTTTCAATATAAAAATTTACAATAGGATTATTTTTATCATCTAAACTCCAATTATAATTATATCTAAGCCTATCAGTATCTTTCTTCCAAACCATTTCTAATTTTTTACGCCATCCTTCTTCTAAAACTTCATCCAAATCTATACAAACACAAATATCTACATCTTTTGGAACCATATCTAGAGATAAATTACGTGCCACATCAAATCGCCATGGTTTTATTTCTTTTTGAGATACAACTATTCCTCTCTTTTTTAATTCCTCTACAGTATTATCTGTTGATCCTGTATCTAAAACATATACTTCATCAGCTTCTTTAACAGAATTTACCCAGCGTTCTACAAACTTTTCTTCATTTTTACAAATTGCATAGACACACACTTTATATTTATTCACCAATTATGCTCCTTGTCTACCCTTATATTCAATCATAATTGTAACTAAAGAATTAGTAAAGTATGAACCTGAACTTATATTTTTTAATTCTGGTGTATTCAAATAAATATTAGTAGGTCCTATATTCACTAGTTCATAAGCATTTGCTATATTTTCAATTGATATTAAACCTTTACCTACTATTTGCTTTGCTTCTTCATAATAACTCCACTCACTTGCACCAATAAAAATATTATCTGTTCCAACTTGTCTAAAGCCAATTGATACAAAATCTTTGTCAGGATTAAAATCTGTACTATCAGCAGAAGCATAGGCTGAAACAATAAATGTTATCATATAATAACCCTCAACATTAAACTGAATTACTTCATCTGATGTATCTAAAGTTATAAGCCCTGAAATATCTAATTCTTTTCTATCAATAGGTAGTCTCTCATTAGAAGCCACACTTATTCCATCAGCACTAGTCCCATCATTAAATGTTACTAAATAAACATCTCTATAAAGACTAGGACCTGCTGGACCTGTTGGTCCTGTTGGGCCTTGAATATTTCCAACATTTTTCCAAGACTGTGTATTATCAGACCATACATATAAATCACCATTAACTAAATAAGCATCATTAGCTGTACCTGTTGGATGATCTGCAATTAACTCATCATATGTACTATATGAACCCATTATAGAAACGCTTGTTCCTGCTGGACCTGTTGGTCCTGTTGGTCCTTTAGGCAATGTAAAGTTTAATACTTCAGCATCCTCTTTTTCCTCTATTCTTACACTAGGATCATCACCTACTACAACTACACCTACATCAAAATGACATTTTGGTCCCGTTGGGCCTGTTGGACCTGTTGCACCTCTAGGGCCTGTTGGTCCTGTTGCTCCTGTTGGTCCCGTTGCTCCTGTTGGACCAGTTGCTCCTGTTGGACCAGTTGCTCCTGTTGGTCCTGTTGCTCCTGTTGGTCCCGTTGCTCCTGTTGGTCCTGTTGGTCCCGTTGCACCATCTTCACCATCTTCGCCATCAAAACCTTTTGGTATTACAAAGTCTAAAACATGATTTGGTCCACCTGTAGTATCAGTTACCATAGCATTCGTTCCAGCATCACCTGTAGTGGTAGTTCCAATTTCTATTGTATCTGCAGTACCATCTTCACCTGTTGGTCCTGTTGGTCCCGTTGCGCCTGTTGGTCCTGTTGCGCCCGTTGGACCTGTTGGTCCCGTTGCGCCTGTTGGTCCTGTTGCGCCCGTTGGGCCTGTTGCACCTGTTGGGCCTGTTGCACCTGTTGGGCCCGTTGCACCTGTTGGACCTGTTGGTCCCGTTGCGCCTGTTGGGCCTGTTAGTCCTATCAAACCTGCTGGACCAGTTGGGCCTGTTGCTCCATTGTTTAAATCTTCTTTATATATTAAATTTGAAAGTTCCATATTATCTTAATATCCCTTGAATTTGTTTCTTCGTCATAATGACCGACTAATACCTTATCAATAAAGTCATTGACAATTTCAATATCAAGTTTATCTATATGTCTATACTTCTTAAAGATGTTCTTTTTAGTTTTTAATGTTTCTTTTTTTGCAGTAGCAGAAGCTATATCTTTTTTTATTATTTTCATTCTATCTTCTAGTTTAGCAGTATCATCTTTATATTTATTCATTAAAATTAAAAACTCTTTTTCTGGAAGTATCCCAGAAGTACGATCTTCATATAGTCTTTGAAAATAGGAACTTTTATTTTGTAATTCCTTATTAATATTATTTAGTTCTTTTTCTAAAGTTTTAATTTTATCCTTAAACAAATCTTGTTCTATCATATCTTCATTTAAGTTATTAAGCTCTTTTTCATCATAAAATCTGTTAAGTAAAACATTAATTTTTTCTAATACCAAATTATGTAATTCTTCTTCTTTTAAATATTTCTTATTATCACAATTAGACCATTTTTCATTTTTATCTTTACAACACAAATAACTAAATCCTGATTCTTGTTTTTTACCACACTTACAGAAAACTCTATTACAATTCATACAAAATACTTTATTATTAAAAGCGTGTACTTCGCCATTTTGCTGGCTTCGTGATTTTTCTTTTAATCTTTCTTGAACTGTGTACCAAATTGTCTTATCAATTATTCCTGTATGTGTATCATTTTTTCTTATTCTATCTTCATCATCATTATAAACTACTGTATGATTTTTATAGCTTACCGTAGTCGTTTTAAATTGTACCATATTACCAATATAAACTTCGTTTTGTAATATACTTTTAATTGTTTGACTAGACCATTTTAGTTTTCTTCTAATATTAATTTTGAAATCCAAGTCAACATCAATATTATCAACGGCTTTTTTAATCATAAAGTAAAACTTTTCTTTATTGATGTTTTCTTTTAAAGTTATTTCAAATTGATAATCAATGACGTGTGTTCTATCAAGTTCTTCCGTTAATGTAGCAATACAAGTAGCATTTTTAGGTATTATATCTTCTTCATTTAATAAAATAAAATCTTCAACATTAAAATTATTAATATCTAAATTATCTTTTTCGCTATAATAAATTTTAGTTCTATTTTTTGAATATCTTTTTAAAGTAATATCACACTTATTATTAAAACTCAATTTATCAGTAGTGATGTAATTAAAACTAATCAAATTATTAAGTATCTGTGTTTCATTATTACAAAGGTTAATATTAATAATATATGTACCAGCTTTTTCTATATAGTCATAATCTAAATATTCTTTTATTAAAGGTATTTGCAATTTACTACCGTGCATTTTCTTATATTCAAGTGGACTAGGTACTTTTTCTTTATTTAAGTTATTAGCAATTTTTTCTAAACCGTCGCCTTTCATATAATCATCAAAAATTCTTTTTACAACTTCTGCAGCTACTGGATCTGGTATTAAATGATTATTATTTTCTGGATCCTTAATGTATCCATATTTTGAAAAACTTGCCGTGCACTCGCCAGCTTTTCTTTTGGATTTAAAAGTTTCGCGAATATTAAGTGAAGTATCTTCTAAATACCACTCATCTGTTAATCCTAATATTTGACTTGTTTTTTTTGTCTCTCTTTTAGTATTATCAATTCTATCAACTGTTGTAAGAAATCTTACATTCCATTCGTGAAATAAGTTATGTATATATTTTTCTATAAGTTCAGAATCTCTTGCAAATCTAGCTTGTGTTTTACATAAAACTATATCAACATTTCCAGCTTTGCACTCATCAATCATTTTATTAAAATTTGGACGCGAGTTATCAGCACCAGACCAATCTTCATCATTATAAACACCAACAATTTGCCAGCCTTCATTTTCTGCATATTCCCTTAACATTAATTCTTGATTTTTAATACTTTTTGATATTTGTTCTTTTGTTAATTTATCACGATCTTCATCTGATAATCTTAAATATAACACCACCCTTACTAATGTTTTAATAACACTATTTTTTATACTTTGTAATTTACTCATAAAAATAACATCTCCTTATTTTTAATCATAAATCCAAGCTCAAAAAAATTATAACGCGCTTTATCCAAAATTACAGCCCCCAAGCATACGTTTTTCATTTCTTTTTATATAATTAAAATATTTCTTATTAAAAATAGTTTTTAACTCTTGTTCCGTAGGATTAGTCGTCCTAGTAATAAATTCTTCACTATAATTAAAATTAGTTTTTTTCTTTTCCTTTTTATTCTTCATTTTTACCCCCTTAAAGTAAAAAAGAACTATGATAGTCCTAATCTAATTTATGAGACAAAATATGATTTGATACAATACCATAGTTCTTTTAACTTTTATTTTTATTCAAATTGTTAAAGTATAATCGTCATATAAAGATACATTTTCATAAGGATAATATTTTTCTTCCATATCAAAAAATCTGTTGAAATTATCAACAAATCTACGTCCTTTTGAAGATATCAATTTTAATGTTTTATCAACACTTTTAATATCAGTTTTCTTATACCAATCTATTAGACTATATTTATCATCAAACTCATCATCAATTCCGATTCCTTTACTTATAACGTGCTTTAATAAGTCTTTTTCAAAGTTATTATTAGATAGTTCATTAACATAAACATCTAATAGTGAAAATATTTTTATTTGATTATTTAATCCATTTTTTATATAAATAGTTTTATCATCTTTATCATAAGAAAATTTAGTATCTAAATTATCACAATATTTAACCTTATAACCGTCTGCATACATAGCTTTAACAAACGAATTATAAATATCATTATAATTATTTTGAAAAAGCGCCGGATATTCAAAATGTTTATAATCTTTTAAAGTCATAGAAGTATCTTTACAATCAAATAATTCAATAATATTTAATCCTTTAAATTCTTTATGATGTAGAGTAATACTTTTATCGTTAGGATCATTATATTTTTGTAGTTCATCATTAGTTAGATTATCCAACAATTCCACACGTTCATCATTTCCATTTTTAATATTTACATATACATCATTGTTAGGTGAAAGTATATTAATACCTTTAGCGTCATTTGAAATAGTAAATCCATTTTTTATATACTTTTGTTTAGTAGCCAAATCTAAAAAGTTTGGATATTGATAATCAACTAATAATGTATTAAAAAAAGAATAATTACTATAAAAAGTAATATTATCAATTAATCTTTTAAAATCCATATTACTTTTGTAATTATCCAAAATTTCTTTCTCTATATTTAACGTAGTAGTTTTAATTTTATCAAATTCATTATTAGCAGTATAATTACTAATTTCTTTTAATTTATTTATTATATCTATAATTTCCCCCCCTTAAAAAGCATAAAAAAAAGACTAACTTATGCTAGTCAATTCTTCATATTTCTTTTTTAGATTACTAATATTATTATTTATATCAACAATAATATTTTCAAATATATAATTTAAAGTATTGTTAATAATATCATTTTTTAGTTTTTCATTATAAGACAATGCTTGTTCTTTATCAGTAGTTTTATTACCATATAAATTTTGTAATACATCATTATTTATTAAATTCTTAATAGACATATAAGTAATGAATTTATTATCGTTTTTAAAAGTATAAATATAGAAAAAATAATCATCTTTAGTTATTTCTTCAGTTTTAATCATCTCGCCACTCATAGCAGTTTTTTCTTCATTAAATATGTAATCTAATTCGCCATTTATTACTTTGCGTTCAAATTCTTTCATTTCATCAACAGAATCAAATTTAGGCCCGTCATCTTTGTTCCATTCTAACAAATTGACTTCATCATTAATCCGGTTTAATTCTAATAACTTACTTTTTATATCAGCATAAATGTTGTTTCCCATAATTACAGCTCCTTGAAAACATAAATTGTCGTTTTTAAGTATAATTATCTTACTTTAAAACTATCTTAAAGTCAACGAATAATCGTAATTTTCTACTTATTATTATACACACTAATTATTAAAAAAGATATACAATTCATAAAAATAAAAATAGTCCTATACCAGCGACTATTTACAATCTTTACTGTATTGCAATAAGGCAGTGCAATGATCGGTAAAGTAAAATGGTTTAACAGCCAGTTCATCACTGACAATATAATTGTATCACTTAACAATTAGTCTTGCAAGACTAAAAAACTAATTACTTATTATTTTTTAACAAAGTCAATATATAAGTTTTTATTTTGTATAATAATATTTCTAAAGTTTTAACATCTATAATATCTTCACTAGATAAAGAATTTTTAACTACATCTAATATTTCATCAATTTCACAAGAAAAATAGTTATCTGTTTTTTCTAGATTAGTTTTTACTTTATTTAAAAATATTTCATATTTCATTTTTTGCACTCCCTTAAAATAATTTTTTCAAAATATAATAAATAACATTAGTCGCTATACTATTACCAGCTTGTTTAAATAATTGCCTATTAGAAATACCAACACTTTTTGCTTTATAAAAATCTTCATCACTAAACCCCATAAAACGCCAAGACTCTAAAGGACTGATTTTTTTCACAAAAAAACAATTATCCTTATAGATAATCATTTTACTTGTATCTTCAGTAGAGTTAGCGGTTAATGTGGGACAATATCCATTCATAGACCAAAGTCGAGCAGTTTGATTATATTTAGATGATGTATCGCGACCACAATGATTTTTACCGTCTATAAATCTATATAGATTAATAATGTATTTTCTTCTTCTATCTTTTAAATTCTTACACACTAATTTACTATTTTTAGTGTAATTCTTATTTTCTACAAAGCTATGCAAATCAAAAGGAACTTTCTCTGATAAAACTAAATTAGGATCAATTTCTTTTTCTAATAAATCTTTAAGTCGTAATTTTAGTTTAATTTTATCTGGAAAATAATATAAATAATTCCCTTTGATAGCTATTAAAAAATATCTTTCTCTATTTTGTGGAGTACCATAATCTAAAGCTGTTAATACGTGATCGTATAAAGAATATCCTAAATTTTCTAAATCTTCTTTAAATAAATTAAGTGTTTTTCTCATTTTAACATTAGTAATAGCAGCCACATTTTCAAATATAACAACTTTAGGTGGATCTTTTACTTCTTTTAAAAATTGTATCATCTTCCAACCTAAAGATGATCTAGTATTACTATTAAAATCAAATCCACGACGAACACCAGCCATAGAAATATCTTGACAAGGAAATCCTCCGATCCAAATATCGCAATAAGGTAAATCAGCACCATTAATTTTAGTTATATCCCCAAGATTTTTATTAGGGGATTGACCGTGAATAGCACAATAACTTTTAATAGCGTATTTATCTACTTCACAAAAAAACACAGATTCATAATTATTTATAACACCATTATCCTTTAATCTTTTAAATGCCATTTCTGGACTACCTATACCACTAAAGAAAGTACCGACCTTAACATTTTCTTTATCTAACTTTATAATAGGATAATTAAAATTAAAAAGATTGACAGTAGGATTATTAACTGTCATTATTCTTTTTCTTTCTAGTCGGATTTGCTTTTTTAGTAGGTATAGATTTAGGTATAGGTTGTTCTTCTGTAAATAATTCCTTTTCTATTCTAAAAGTATCTAAATCAAATATTTCAAGCTTATAAAAATCTTTATGTTTAACCTTAATATTATCAATAACTTTATACTTAATAGGATAATCTTTTATTTGTTTTAAATTACTTTTAACTGGATTCATACGAGCCATTAAAAATAGAGCTTCGCCAAACTTAAAATTCATAAGTTCATCTGGTGTAAGTAAATCTCTACCAGTTAAGGAACTATCAGAAGATAAATGAAAATCAGCTTTACCATATCTATTAGATGATGAAGTTCTAGTAGTTAGTATCGTATATTTTCCGATACGATTTGAAATTTCGCGAGCAGTCTGATACTCATTTGTCAGTAAATAAACAAGATTCATATTTGCTTTAATAGTAGCCGCTTGTTCTTTATAACTTTCTTGAAGTTGTCCGAAATCTTGAATTACACTATATATACGTATCTGTCTTGATCTTGCTACTGTTAGTTTTTTAGAAAATTCTGGAATATGAATTGTATTACATAATTCTTCTAATATAAAATTAACTCTAATAGGTAAAGTACCTGCTTTAGTTTTCTGTGCTTCTTCAACTAATGTTTGATACATTTGATTAAAAAACAATGTTCCTACAAAATGACGAGAAATCTTTTCATCTGGAACAATTAAGAAAATAGCAGTTTTTTTCTTGCCAATATCTTTTATATTGAATGAAGTTCTACTTGTAATATAACTAACACCAGTATCCCCAAAAACTCTTAATTTTGAAGCTAGAATTGAAAATATAGTAGCTCTAGTTTCGCCACGTGCAAAATTACCAGCAGAATATAAATTTTTAGCAGTACTACCAAAAGGACGATCATCAAAATATTTGTCTAGTGAATTCTGATCGCCATACTTTTTACCGCCGTGTTCTACAAGTAAATTATATATAGAATGAAAATGTACTTGATTTTCATTTTTACAATCTTCAATTAAAGCAAGACATAAAGCACTTAATACCGAAGAAGATGATTCTTGCCAATACTTATCACGACTATTAACTTCTTCACATATAGCATTTGATAAGTCATTAATAGTTTCAATTTCTTTTTCAAAATTGTTTTCTTTATGATATTCATAAGCTAAAGTAAGAGGATTCCAAAAATCACTATTTGAAGTATCCCTTAAATTAATAACTTTAATATCATATTTTTTTCTTTTTAAATAATCATAAGTAGTCTTATATAATTCGCCTTTAACATCATTAATAATCATTGATTCCCCAGCGTCAGCAAGATTAAATATTAAAGGAAATATTACACTTGCAGTTTTACCAGATCCCGTGTTTCCAATTATTAATGAATGATTTGAGCTAGTATCTACATAGTATTTATTATTTTCTATTGCAACAACCATTCCACCTGATTTATTATCTTTTCCAAATTTCCAAGTAGTAAAATGATCTTTAATTTCTTTCATAGAAGCAAACTTGCTACTACCAAACTCATTACTTTCAACTCGTTTAGGAATACCATTAACAGAGTTAGAATTTCTAATCTTAAAATTATATTTATAATATAATAAAAGTAAAATAAAAAAGAATTCCATAAGCAGAATTCCCATAATCATATTTCTATCATTTATAATAATCTTAATTAATTTAACTATATTAAAGGTAAAATCAAACTTAAAATTATTTTGAATTGCATTAATGAAGTTAGGAAGAAAAAATATGATTGCTAATAGAGAAATAATAACTACTATAATATAGTTAATATATTTCTTTATAACAATAACCCCCTTAAATTTCTTTTCCTTGTAGTTCCTTTTCTATAATTTCTAATAAATAAGCTTCTTCCTTTTTATTTTCACTTTCTAAAAAGTCATTAGCTTTTTTTATAAATTGTTTAAATTTAACATTTTTATAAAATGATTTGTTTTTATAATTATCATATCTTTTTTTAGAATATCCAAAATGAGATAGAGCTTTGTAAAAATCAGTAGCATTCATATCTTCACGACCACGATTAACACTCATAAATAATAGCTCAGCGTCGTAATTTAGATTAGAATTTTTAAGCCATTTATTAAGTAGTTTCTTGATATCACTATCAGACAAGTCAGCTAATTTTCCTAATTTATATAACTCTGAAGCATATTTAAAAACTGTTGATTTCTTTTTTACTGGTACACTTTTAAAATTAATATTCATTATATTAACTTTTAAAAATTCTTTCTGACGTTCCAAAAAATCTTTAGAATTATAAACTTTAAAATTATATAAAATATCATTACCAATTTTTGAATATAAACGTTTCATTTTGTTTTCTATATATTTGTTATCTTTAGAATTACCATACATCTTTTTTTGTTCTCGTTCTATTTCTTCCAAGTGATGATAATACTTTTCAAATTCATATTTTATAGTATCGTGATATAAAATCTTTTCTATAATCTTATCTATATCAGATCTACAATAATCCAAATTTCTTGAATTATATTGTAGTCTGCCTTTTTTCGGTAATTCATTATAAAGTTTTAATAAATCTTTATTAAGACTCTTTCTAAATTTATCACTAAAAAATAAATCTTTATCGATTTTAGTAAAATTATTTTTTCTAATTTTATAATCTAATCCTAAAAATAAATAATCCTGTTCTTTATAAAAAGACGTATTATCTATTAAATAAGAAGCAATATTACTTTTTAAATGTTTCATAGATGTTTTTTCTAAAGTATCTTTCTTATGTCTTTGTTCTTTTTCAAATATGCAAATATGAAGATGTGGATTATCAGTGTCTCTATGAAGTGATGAATACCAACAAGTATTAGTTAAATCCATATCATTATCTAATATAAATTTAGGCATAATAGCTTTAGTCATCAAATAATAATCTTGTTTAGTTTTAAGACCGGATTCTAAAGCAAAATCTGGTGGGAATGATATAACTAAAGTCCATATTCTACCAGATTTGTCATTAGGTAAATCTTTAAGAATGTCTTTTTTATCAATATCGCCGTTTTTATCCCAAATAAAATGTGTGTCTATATCTTCGGTATCATCAAACAAGTCAAATTCCTTATTTATTAATTCATCATAAGACGACATATCTTTAAGACTTTTTCCGTCAGATCCGTCTTTAGATACATACTTACACCAGCCACTAACTAATCTCTGAAAATTCACATCTTTTTTATATCTTAATCTTGTAATAATATTACTACTCATCTGGATAATCCTTTTTACTTCGTAGTTCTCTAATATTTTTCAAAACTTGTTCCCTTGCTACTTCTGTAATAGGGTGATTGACAAGATGTGTATTAAGTTCAGCTCTAGTTTGTGGTATGTCAAAATATTTATAAGTCATATCATTTTGTAATATGATTGTTTCTATACCAATATTATTTTTATTTAACATAGTTAATATTTTATAAAATTGTTTTTCATTAGCATTCTGTACTGTTTCTGTTATTAGTTCAACAAGTTTCTTTTGTGTATCTAATAACATTGTTTGATCCATATAATCAAGTAAAACGTTTTTACAATATTCGCTAACTTTCATATTATTTTTTTCGGCCATTTCTTGAAGTAATTTTTTCTTATTAAGATCTAATCTAAAGGCAACAATATTTGAATTTTTATTTTCATTCATTATTTACCATTCATTACACAATCCAAGTTTTCAAATATATAATCTCTCAATAATCTATCTAAAACATTTTGAATTGTTAAACCTTTAATCTCTAATATTTTTCTAAATGCTTGTTCTGTTTTAGGATCAACTAAAACTTTTAAATATACAGATTTCTTTTCATTCATTCGCATAACCCCCTTTAAACATTATTTATTATCTTCGACTATATCATTATCAATATACCTGTCAGCCATACTTGCAACTTTACAAGCACAAAATAAAAATAATAATAACAATAATATAAAATTAATAACTAACAATATTAAAAAAATTTTCATACTTTTAATTTCTTTCTCGGCCATTTCTTCGACCATAAAAAACTTAAATTTCTAAAGTCCATTTAAAGCAGGATAAATCCTGTTTACAATCAACTCGCCAGTGGCGAGTTATCCCTTATTTCATAAGGGTTTCTAAAAAACACAAGTGTTTACATTTTAGATATATGTTATACAATCGTTTACTTTAAAGCCCTTTATTTATAAGGGTGTATAACAATCGTACACACTTTTTTGATAAGTATTTTTTAGGTTTTCGCCACTTTTTGAGATGATTTTTCAAAAAATTATGGACCATAATTAGACTATTTTATTAAGGTATTAGCGTAGGTAATTCATATCTATTATTTGGATTGATTAAATCAGGTTTATCTTTAAAATAATCTGATTGTTGATAACTATTAGTGTCATAGTTATACAAATTAACATTCTCGGGAAGTATTTTATTTTCTATAATATTAATAGGATCTTTATATTCAAATGACTTTTTACTTGAATTATATTCTTGTAAAAATAAATGAAGATGTGTCCCAGTAGAATATCCAGTACTACCCATTATTCCAATTTGTTGTCCTTGTTTAACATTATCGCCAACTTTAACACATCTTGAATCTTCTTTTAAATGCCAATAACCAGTTCTATATTTTGTTCCACCTAAATTATGTTCTATTATTACATATTCGGCGCCTTGACTATCAATATCACTTGATACTACAATCCCGTCGCTAACAGCCAAAATATCTGTTGTATCATTTGGAATAACATCAATGCCATTATGCTTTGTTGTTTCTTTAGATATAGGATCTTCACGTGTTCCAAAAGGCGAAGTAATTACATAATTAGTAGTATTAAAAGGTAAGGTAAAACTACTTCTAATAATCATTTCTTCATTTCCAAAACAAGCCGCTATAATTGCTAAAATAATTAAAACTATAAATACAATTAAAGCAACAGGAAGTAAAGCAATAATCAATTTTCCTTTCATAACAGTACTAACAATATCTTTAATTAGCGTCCGCCACCTTTACCAAATAATTCTTTTTCTTCTGGTCTTAAATGGACGAAGATAGGAATTCTTTTATCGTGTGTTATAACAAATAATGCTTGACCTTTACCAGCAGTTTGTAAAAATCTTCTTTCGTTTTCACTTAATCTTAATACCTTTTGAAGTGATATAATTTCTTCACTACCTTGAGCCATAACTATTTGATAATCCGAATTATCTACAATAACTTGACCGTACCTTACTACTTCCGGAGAAGTGAAGTCAATCATATTTTGAGTACATACTACCAAGCTACCATTATACTTACGAATTCTTTTTGAAGTACGTTTTAAAAATTCTAATCCGTCTTTATTTTCTGGATCAATAAGTAGATGTGCTTCATCAACCATAAGTATTACTTGTTCGTCTCTGTCTTGACTAATAATGTGCCAACAAAGAGATAATATATTAAAGAATTGAGTTCTTAATATAGTATCGTCGCTATCTAATAAAGTATGGATATCAAAGACTATAAAATCTGAATTCAAATCTATATTTGAGTAATTATTCCATAACTTACTATCAACACCAGTAGCCATACGACGAACGATAGCTTCTATTTTTTCTAATGACTTAACATTATCATCATTAACACGTTTATCATTTTTAACTTTATCTAGTTCTTTAACTATTTCATTATGAAAATCACTTATAATAGGATAATCCTTGGAAGTTAATTTACTAACATCAGTATTCAAATCAATATTCTTTTTCTTATATGTTCGTAGTAATATTTCTTCAATTTTAGTAAGTTCTAGTTCTGTTAAATCTTTAAAATAATATTTAATAAACGTTCTAAATGTTTGTAAATGTTTTATAACAGCTACATTATTATCTTCATCATTAGCAGAATTTTTAATTTCTAGCGGATTGATAATATAACCAGATCCGCTACCGCAATCAATCCAATTTCCATTAAGTTTTTGACATAAATCTTTATATTCTCGTTCTGGATCGATACATAGTATACGAATCTTTTTATTACCACCACCACGAGCATAATTACCACGTATTAACTTCTTAATAAGAGTGGATTTACCACTTCCTGATTTTCCAATAATACACATATTAGAGTTAGTTCTTTTATTAGTTCTTTTCCATAAATCAAATAATGTAAGACCACCATTTATATCGTCCCCAAGTATAATAGAATTTCCGTCATCTTGTATAGATTCAAAAACAAAAGGGAATGAAGCCGCTACCGTAGTTGTCGGCATAGGAAGTCCAAAATTATCTTGTAATGGCATTTCTAACGTTGGTAAGCAAGTTTTCAATCCTTGTTCTTGCTCGAATATTAATTGCGATCCACGAAGATTTAAACTACTTAAAGCAGACTTAATTTCTTTTATTCTTTTTTGTAGTTCATCAATCGTTTCAGCATAAGTAAAAAATACTACTGACATTTGTAGCATTTTTTCATTTTCACGGTCCATTTTATTAGTAAGTTTCTCGTAATCTTCTAACTGATTTTTGAGTACTATTTGATCGTTTCTATCTCTCGTATTAATGTATTTACTTCTAGTTTCTGTCATACCTTTTTTAAGAGTTTTATTAACTTCTACATTATCCATAGGATTAACAGAAATCATCATACGAGTATTTTTTATATTGGATAACATACCAAGCCAACTACCCCTAGCATAAGAGGGGAAGCTATCAACAATTATAGAAGTTGCATAACATTCGCCAAGTAGTATATCCTTATCATTAAATTTCATAGCAATAGGTGCAATTTTTTCTTTTAATGATTTCAGACTAGAATCTTGTTTAAATACTTCTAATGAAGAAGTAGGATTAAGATATGTAAATAATAATTCTTTTATTTCATCAGTTTTAGCTTGTTCTGAAGCAAGCCCTATGTTAGATAATTGAGATACAATATCATTAATCTTTGATTTTAGTAATTTAACATTATCTTTATCTTCGTCAATAAGTAAATAAAATTCACGATTATTAACAAGATTATTATTCATAATAGTATCAGCATATTTTATATCTTCTTCTATGAGTTTCTTTTTATATTCATCATCAGTAGAATTAGAAAGATATATTAAGTTTTCTATATGATCCGATAAGCTAACAGGTTTATCTAAAGCAAGTATCTTAAAAGGATATTCTAAACTTAATAATACTTTTCTAAATTGAAATATTTTAGATGTTTGTTCTTCATTAGAAAAAAGTTGTAGGTTGATACTATTAACTTTTATAATTCCTACAACTTTATCATTATCTAAAAACAACAAATCATTCCATACTTCCTTAAAAGGTAGCCATTCTAAAACAGATTTATCAATCTTTTTATTTTTGGATTTTTTCTTTTTATTCTTCAAATTATAACCCCCTTAAAAATCTTTATTTTCTTCTTTTAACATAATATAAGTATCATAGAAAATACTTTTTTTATCATCAGCTCCGACTTCATATAAGCAGTCAAGTATTTCATCATTAGACATTTTAGTAGTAATTGCATAATCTACAATAATATCATCAATTCTTTCAACGATACCATTATAGAAAGGTACCCAATCTGGATTTTTAACTTTTTGCTTTGCATATTCAGCTATATTTTCTTTAGCTTTTAGAAGTGCAATATAAGCTTCATCATTTTTCTTATTCATTTATATAACCCCCTTAACTGTATTTTTTATATTTTTTTTGACTAGACATAAATTTAAACATTTTAATTAAAATACCCAAAATATTCCCATTACCAGTAGGCATAGGTAAAGTAAGTAAAAACATAAGTATTGGAAAAAATGAAAATAAAAATACTTTCACAAGTCCAGTACCAAAAAATTTAGAAAGAATAAAACCTATCAAAATAGAAAAACCTAACAAAACAATTTCTTTAACACCATAACCGCGAAAAATCTCACGTTTAACTTTTATGTTCTTCGGTATTAGATACATTTATTTTCCCCCAATCAATATTAGTTTTATAAATAGGTGTTGATGATGTATTTAAAGAATAATTAGTATCTGTCATATCTTTATAGACATCTATTCTATCTGATAGAGATGTAGCAGTATCCATATTGATATTATCATTTATGGTACTAGATAAATCATCTGTTCCAATATCATTAGAACTTATATCACTACCACTATCATTAGAAGTAGTATCAACACTTGAATTTTCATTATCACTTAAATTAGAGTTGCTATCTTCGCTATTAGAAGTATTAGAACTATCTAAATTAGAAGATGAATTATTAGAATTCATATTTGGATCAACGCCACCAGAATAACTATCATTACCACCGTTAGAAGTGGAATTGTCATTACTACTATTAGAGCTAGAAGAATTATCTACTGTTTTACCATACCTAGACATAGCAATCATACTTGTACCTAAAGCAGTTAAAGAATGTAATTCACTCATATTTGCAGTAGCTCCAGTATTTGCATTAAGTAAAGCAGATACTAATTGTGGTGATGAAATTATAAATAATAAAGCACCTATAACAATTAATATTGATGACATTACATAACTTGTTCCACTAGCTACTTGTCCGTAAACATTAAATAATATACCTATACAAAGGTATTGTACTGTCGTGACGAGAAAAGTACCCATAACACCTTTACACCACACTTCAAACGAATGTGATCTATTAGAAACTAACGACGTACAAACAAAAGGTGCTATGGCCTTATACAGAGCGAGTTCTATTATTCTTTTAGCAACTTGTATTCCTATAAAAAATAAAAGTACCGCGACTAATAATCCAACTAAAAAAATGGTAAATGTACTAAAACTATATTTATATTTACCACTATCAAATAATCCGTCATCAACAACGTCATTATAATCAACCGTCCACCAATGTTCTATGAAATACTTTTTATCTTTTTCTTCCATTTTATCATCATCAGCAAAAGCAGTTAAAATCATAGAGGACATACTTGATTCTATTGATACAGCACTACCAGTATTATTAGAAGATACTGAAACAACGTATTGTGTCATTTTAGAAGATAAGTCATATCCCCAGTTAAATAATGGTGGTATTAAAAACATCATAACAATAGCAAATATAACACCTTTAAATACTTTGGTAGGTGATGAATTATCTTCTTGATCTACAAAATATCTCATTATTAATTCCAGTATAACCTTTAGTATTAACCACGTACAAGCAACAATAATAGCAGACGAGTAAATTTTATTAACATAAGCATTATCAAAAAACTTAAATTTCCATATATCATCTATAATTAAAAAAATTCCGTCTAATAATGTTAAAGCTCCTTTAGCTAAAAACCAAAAGACAGAACGGATTGCGTCTTTAATCCAACTAGCAGACTCTAATTGTACCGCTAATACTTGTACCATATTAGCACCTACATTGTTTTAGTATAATCAGCAACTAATTTGATTTCTAAACTTCCAATATCTTTAAATAAATTTTTAGTCATATATATAGCGTCTGGTGTAAGTTTTCTTTGCCAAGCCATATTTTTAGGCGACCATTTATAACCATGAGACTTTAAATCATTTCTAGTTTTTTCATCAGGTTTTTCATCAAAAAATATTTTTGCTCTCATATCTTCTTTATCAAACTTAACTTCGCCACCGTCAAAATAATAACCGCCATTTTCAATATTATTCATTCTTTCTAATGTCTTAAGTCTATCTTCAACAGACTTAATATTTTGATTAGAGTTAGCTAAAACATAAGGCGGTAATTGATCTGTACCACTTTGTCTAGCTTTTTTATTAAACTCTTTATATGAATTGTGTTTTTCTTTTAGATATTCTAATTTAGCTTCTAATTTTTCTTTAGCAAGTGGATCATCTGAACTAATCGGTTCATTATATCCATTTCTATATTTAGATAATATTTCATCTTTAGAGTAAGCTTTATTTAGCATATCATCAGTATTTTTATAGAATTTATTTATCTTATCTTCCATATTTTTAAAAGATTGATTCATACTTTCCATAATTTTATCCATTTTAGAACTAGGATAATTTGAAGGACCAGCAACACTTACTGGTACAAATCTCGCAGATTTACTTAAATAATCATTATAACAACTTGCAAGTAATTGCTTAAATTCTAATTTTCTGTTTTCTAAAATTTCTAATTGTTTATCGTTAAAATCTCTATTGCTATAATGCTCTATAAATTTTTTGTAATCTAATTCAGCGTCATCTTGAATATGACTACCACGATTATACATACTTTGATTATTTGAACGATTAATTAACTCTTTATTTAATTCTATATTCAAATTATAACCCCCCTTTATAATTTCATATCTTTTGTATTTTCTTTAATCCATTCAATTTGTTTTGATTGTTGATTTCTATATGGTAAAAACCAACCAAACATATTACCCGGATTGCTTAAATTTTCACGTCCAACACATTTTTCTATAAATCTATTATTTTCTTCCCATTCAAACCCTAAAGGCGAAATAAGAAGTGTCCCATTAAAGCCAAGATCACTTTCATAATTGATAGCTAATCCTAAAGCGTCTTTAATAGTAGATTTAAAATGTTGTTCACCATATCCTAAATTAATATCAAAGGTATATTTTTTATTAGGATCAAACTTTAAAAAATCTCTATCATAGATATTGTTATCTAAACAATAATCAATACTATCACAAACTATATTTTTGTATTTTTCATAACTATATTTATCCTTATGTTCTAAATATTCCTTTTCAACTTCATCAGGCAAAAAACTATCATTTACTAAATATATTAACCCTTTAATTCTGTTTGAAAAATCTTCTGTGAAAAAATCCCCAGAGGTATTATCAACAGCAACTATATTCCTTTTATGTTTATCAGTAAAGATAAACTTATTATATGTAGGATACATATTTACTTTATCAAATAGGGATCTATCTAATTCATAAATTTTACTCATTATAACCCCTTATAGTATCCAGATAGTTTTTTATTAAAATTTTCTATATCATATAAATTTCTATCTTGTTCTAAATTATTAGAAGCAATTTGATTTAACTTAATATCTTGTTTTATTAATGTTCTTAAATAATCAGACATAGGTATATCCAATTCTTTAGCTCGTTTTTTCATTTCCTTTTTTAGACTTTTAGTAGTATAGAAAATAAATCTAGTATTATATCTTTTCAAAATTTTACCCCCCTTAATTCAGCAACAACAATAAGTCTTTGCTTTCCATTATTTTTACAAGTAATTAAAGTTAAAATCTTTTTATTAGTGATTTTATTAAAATAAGACATATCCGTATCTTCAATAGTATGTTTCTCTGTAATTTTATAAATATATGTTTTTTGATGAGATACAATTTTAATTTCTTCGCCAATTTTCATATAATGCAATTTTTGAAAAGTATTATATGTACTATGACCGGCTATAATCAAATTTCCAACTTCATCATCAATTCCAGCAGATACACTTAAAGTTCCTACTAATCCTTTATCTAAAGTAGCTTTATCTGTTCCCGTAGTTATTAATCTTCTAATTCCATAATTAGATAATTCTATATAACCTAAATATTTATCTGTTAAAATAAAATCATTTTCTTTAGTTTTTTCTTCTGGTAATTCTTCTACTATTTCCGGAGTAGGTACATCTTCATCTATGTTAAAAAGTTCTTCAATTACTTGTTCTGTTTCTTTATCACTTTTATAATGTGAATAAACTAATTTAAAACAATAAAGGGCCGATACAGATAAAAGTATCAACCCTAATATTGTTAATATTACATTACTTATTTTTCTTTTTTTCATAAACTAATAATCCTATACCAAGTAAAGCAGTAATAGCTATTATGATAGTACTAGATAAATCAGTATTGAATGTTTTAGGCATTTCTATTTTTTCATTAGTCATTGTAGCTTTAATAACTTCGCCATTTTCTAATATTTCAAAATACATCTTTTCTTCATTAAGTTTATAACTAGAATCAGCAGTTTCACGTTCCAAAATATAGTATTTTCCATATTCAAGTTCAATAACAATCATACCTTTATCATCAGTACGACCACTATATACTAATTCGTCAGTATCAGCATTATAAATTTCTATTAATGTATTAGGAATAGGTGCACTTGTAGATAAATCTATTTTACTGAATTCTAAAGTTCCTTTTTTCTTTTCATTTTCCATATTAGCTTTAATAACTTCGCCATTTTCACTTATAGAGAAATACATTTTTTCTTCATTAAGTATATATGATTCATCAGCAGTTTCACGCTCCAAAATATACATTTCAACATCAGTAGGTAAATCGTTAATAACAATCATACCTTTATCATCAGTACGACCACTAAATATTAATTCGTCAGTATCAGAAATATATATTTCAATTAAAGTATTAGGTATTGGATTACTCGTAGATAAATCAGTTTTAGAAAACTCTAAAATTCCTTTAGGTAAATAATTTTTCAAAGTAAAAGTTTTAGTGATAATAGGAGTATATTGATCTTGGTAAACAAGTTCAAATTCATATACTTTTTCATCTACCATATTATCTAACGTACTTGATACTTCTTTTAATATATATTTTTGAAGTTTTAAATTTTCTAACTTACCATAACCAGATTCATCAGTTTTGATAGTGCCAATTAAGTTATTGTTTTCATCATAAACTTCAAATACAACATTAGGTAATTTTATTTCTTCATAAGTATAGGTATCATTTCCAACAACTAACTTTTCGCCAGTTTTATTAATTTCAATCATACCTTTAACTTCTTTATTTTCAAACTTAACTTCTAATATAGAGTCAAACTCATCATACTTAATTAAATTAGATTTTTCATTAATAGAAAATCTTAATGGCTCACTATTCCATAAATAACCATAAATAACTTGATCGATTTCTTCTAATTCATAATCGCCACTATTTAAAGGATATGGAGTGATAAGTGTACCGTCGTCAGATGTTTCAAATTCACAATAAGTTTCTACTTTTGGATATGAAACAGATTGACAAACATATTTTCCAGTAGATAAATCCTTAATTTTAAATTTAATTCCAGCTTTAGTAATCACATTACCGCTATCATCAATTTTAATTACTTTAAGTCTAGCTGTTATTTCAGCATTACTAAAAACCTTATTAATAGTAGGACCAAGATCTTTAATTTCAAAATTCCAATCTTCTATTTTTTCAAATCCAGAATTACTTGATGATTGATGAAGTCTATAATGACCGTAAGGAAGTGTGAAATAAATTTTTCCGTCGCTATCAGTTTTATCACTAAATACTAATTCATTTTTAGAATTATATATTTCAAAGCCAATATTGACTTCCGGAGTCATTAGTCCAGTTTTATCTGAAGCTACAACTTTAGTTATTTCATAATCTCTAGTTATTACATCTTCTAAAACTTTAACATAACTTAACATTTCATCTTTAGACGGTTGAAAATAAAACTTTTCTTCGCTAATTTGATAACCATTACTAGCAGAAATTTCTTTTAAATACATTCTTTCAAAACTAGGTAAATAATCACTTATAGCATAACCGTTTTCATCAGTTATTAACGTTTGGATAAGATTATCAGCCATATCATAAATACCATATTTAGCACCTTTCAAACTAGCTTCGCCACTTGGTATAGAAGTAAGTGATTTTGAATCTACTTTATTAATTTCAACTTTAGGACCTAAACCCTTAACATTAATATTAAAATATAATGGATCAATATTACCACCACTTATCATATTTTGATATCCGTCTGCTAAATAAATTAAATATGTACGAGAATAAACTTGTTTTTTTACAAACGTTAATTTAATATCGCCAATTTCTGTTGGAGTAATAGTTAACTCGTTTCCATTAATACTAACTTTAGCACCATTTGAAGCATATACTTCATAATTGCTTAAAACATTATTAGTATCAGTTAAAGTAATAGGTGTTCCTACTTGAGATGATATTGTTGTACCATTAAAACTAGGCCTATCGTAATGATGATTTACTAAATTCATAATAACAGACTTTTGAGCTGACACATCATAAACTGTTCCAGCACCATATCTTCTAGTAGAAAACGTAACCTTTGTATTACCACCTAATATAGTTTCCCATATTAAAGCTTGAGTAGCAGCTCTATATTCTTGTGTTTGATGTCCCGGATATTGATAGCCATAATAAGCTATTTGTAAAACTTTTTGTTTTACTGAATTTGATAAATTCCAATCGTTATAAGATGATTGGACGTATTGATCGGTACCTTCTGGAATTCCCGGCTCTATGCAAAAGGCAACATTACCGTCAACATAATAGTTTTCTAATCGCCAAGATGAATAATTTGATCCATTATCACTACGTTCATAGTAATAACCAGAAAAATCAAAGTTAAGAGTAGCCGCGAAAACATTTTGAGTACCACATATTAATCCCACTAAAGCAGAAATTGCTAGTAAGAAAAATTTAGATTTCTTCTTCATTATAATTTTATTACCCCCCTTAATTTTTTTAATTGAGACATAAAAAAACACTAAATTAAATTAGTGTGAAAACAATTAGTTTTTAATTAAATCTTTAATCAAATTTTTATATATATTACAATCGCCAGACAAACATTCAATATATAAATATTCGCCTAGCACGTCGCCGTATTTATTAACAACATCAATACAAGTTCCGTTTAATAAATTAGTATCATCATTTCTAACATTTAAAGTAGCAAAAGCACTTAAGCAATCTTCCATAGTATCGAATTCAATTTTTCCCAAATGAAACGAATAGTAAAAATCATTAGGATTAGCTTTATCAACATCAGTTCTTTCATTACTAGAATCATTTTGAATTATTTTAATTTCTTCCTTAATCGTATCAGATTTGACTTCTTCATTATTATTACTAGAAGTATCTTTTTCTTCATTAATTATTAACTCTGAATCATTTTGTTTTTTTTTACTTCTTGATTAGTTTCTTCAGCAGAATTGTTATCTACTTCTTTAGATACATCACTATTAGATAAAATATCATTAACAATTTCTTCATCTAAAATTTCTTGTTTTTCTTTAATAGTAGTATCTACAATAGGATCTTTGGCTTTTGAAGATTGATATTGATAACCCCTTACAAAAGCACTGGCATATCCAACACCAACAATAACTAAAAATATAATAAGTATTTTCTTTAACATATATAAGCACGTCCTTTCTTTAAACACATAATAACGCGCTTTTAAAAAAAATACAGCGCCTAAATTGAAAAAAGTTTACATTTTTATATCTTTTTCTAAATTTTCATCATTTTTTGATTTAGTTGCTAAAAAAGTTATTCTTTCAGCAGTAATATTTATTTTATTATCTTTGCAAGATAATTTGCCTTTAATTCCAACAAGATCGCCTTTGCGACAATATTCAACTGTATTTTCTGCAATACCATTCCATATAGCCACTGGGAAAAAATCAGTTTCATATATACCGTCTGAATTTTTGAATGATCTTGGCACAGCAATACATATATTACTAACTTTACCTTTGTCATTTTCTTTAATAGTAGGATCTTCCGTAATTCTTCCAACTAGCACAACTTGATTAATCATATCACACCCCCTTAAACTCTAAATTTAATCTTATTTTTTCTAATTCAATTAAAAGTCTTTTTAATCTATTACGATCTAAAGATTTTCTATACTTATTTTGTTTCATCTTTTTATATAAAACATTAAGTAAATTTTCAACAAAGATAATATCTTCTAATCCGTCAATTATCTTCTTTTCTACAAATAAACTATTAATATCTTTTTCCATTACTTTAAAATATTGACAAGTTTTTATAATCTCACGAACGAGTCTATATTGATCCATAAATCACTATTTGAAATAAGCTAGAAGCCAATTAACAAATTGAACTACCACAAATACAGATACACCAGCTATTAGTGTTGTACGAATACGACGAAGTGAAGCAGCTTTTTGGTGATCTTCTGAAGATACCAAATACATAATGCAATCTTTTAAAACAAAAAAGCCCGTAGCTCCAGCCACGAACATTTTTAAATAATTAGTAGCGTCTCCGATTAGACGCAGAATATCATTTAATATACTATCCATTTATTTAAAATACCCCCTTTATAATTTATAAGTATTTAAAATACTTTTAATATCTGATTTTTCCAACTGATCTTGTATTTTTTCACAAGCCCTATAAATAGTATTAAAACTATCATTACCATAATTTGAATTAGTAGAACTATCTTTAACATTAAATTTTAATTCTGTTTCTATTCTGCCAAATTTATCTACTACTTCAACATCAATAGAGGTACTATCATTATACACGTCAGCAAAATTCATATTGAATCTATAATCATCTTTCTTAATATTGTTATTATCACTAAAATAATTAACAATTAAATTATCGCAATCTTGCAAAGCTTCATTAGTTAAACTAGGATAATCGTCGCTCAATTTCTCATCATAGTAATCAAATATCTTTGTTAATTTTTCTAAATCTTCACTACTTACTTTTAAACCTTTGCATAAAAATTCTTCATAAGCTAGTAAAGCTATTCCTATATTTTCTCTTGTGCTATTTTCAAATATTTTTATTAGATCCTTTGATTTATATATAAAAACCAAACCCCCAATATTCTTTTTAATCAATATTCTAAAGTTTTTTTACACCCCCAATCTTAAAAAGTGAATTAAAAAAGATGTCTTATGACACCTTATTTAAAACACCTATCATCTAAACCGAGAGCAGACAAAAATTTAATACAAGCACTTTTTCTAATTTCACGTAGCTTATCAATACCATAATTTATAATTTCTGTTATTTCATCTTCGCTTTTGCATTTATAAAAAGTTAGATCAAATACTTGCATTTCTAAATTATTTAATTTTCGTAGTGCAATAGTAATTTTAGAAAGCAACCTACGACGTTTATTTTCAAGTTTTGTTTCTAACATCATATTACGTAATACACAATTTTCAACCACCGAATTATTAACCGGTATAAATTGCTCGTACCTAACTCTATAATCTTGAGTTATTTTAGGTAAAGCAATTTTATCATCAGTACGTTTTAGATATTTAAACAATTTGAAAATATCCAAGATTATGTTTCTTAATTTTACATAATCATATAAAGATAGCTCGTCCTTTCCTAAAAGTGTGTTATTCATTTACATTCCCCCGATCTAGTATCCAAAGAAAAAGCAACAGACACGAAAGGAATCATTCTTCCTAACGTATCTATTGCTTTCATACCATTAGCCATTCTTTTTGTATTTCTTGGAAAATTAGAGGGTAAAAAATCCATTGATTGTTTTGATAAAAACACAAGTTTTTGATTAACAATGTAAGATTTTACACCCATATCTTCAATTCCCCCTTACAAAAGAGAAAGGAAGTAGCACGTCAAGGTTATAATACATTAAAACCTATAAGGATACATACTACTTCCTTAACATCTTAATCACAACAAATCTAAAATTAATTGTTGTTTATGATATACCAAAATTTTCCAAAAATCAAGCATTTTTAATTAAAAAAACTTTAAAAATACTAAAAAATGCAAAATATGATATGAGAATATGAAAAAAACATCACATTTCATAACGTTTTTACGAAGTGTAATGTCTCTCTGGATACATTTATTTCATATTCTAACATAAGTATATCACGTATTTGTTTTAAGTCAATTAGGATAAAATATTGCCATTTTCACGCTAAAAATGTTGGATAAAAACTTGTTAAACACTTGTAAACACTAGCATTCATAAAATAGATACTTTAGGGAATAATAAAGTATTGACAGACCATAGTAATTTTTGATTATAAAAAATATTAGTCTTGTATGGTTAATCTAGTCTTGTGTGATTAGTAAAAATATAGCTTTTACTTATAAAATTATTATAGGTGGTGCGAGATGAAGATAAATGAAGCTATTGCTAAAAGAATAAATGATTTATGTAATGATCCAGATTTAGCAAATAAAGTTGCAAATAGTGATAACATATCAACAAATAAGTTAGCAAGTCTTAGTTTACTGACTCAAAGTACAGTTCAACATTTGACTGACGGACGTTCTAAAAATCCTAAAATGTTAACTATCGCTAGAATATGTCGTAATGGACTTGATATTAAAATAAAAGACTTCTTTGATGATCCTATATTTGATGATGTCGATTTAGAAGATTGAGAAATTACTTAATCTTTTTTTATTTTTCATAAAAGTATGTTAAACTATAATTAGTCTTACAAGACTAATTGGAGCGTGTTATTATGAAAAAAGTTAATAGTGCAACAGAAGAAAAACAAGATGATTTAATTATTAAAAAACTATTAGATTTGAGTTTGTTATATGAAAATGAAAATTCTAAAAATTGGATTAGATTAGTTAGTTATCAAATAAAAGGATATGAAATTCAAAAAGAACATTTAATAGATAATAAACCTTATTTCTTTCAAAAGAAAAAATTAGAGGAACATAATAAAAAAATTGAAGAATTAGATAATAAAATATTAAAGTGTTTAAAAGATATTGAAGATGAAATTAAATATATGGAAGATAATCTAAAAGTTATTACTGACACAAAGAGAAATACTGTAAATAACTAGGTATTTCAACGTTTTTATGGTATAATTATATTTGATTAAATCTTTATTTATTATTGAAGTTAAATATTGATTGAAAGGAATGATTTAGAAGAAAATGTTTAAGGTAGCAAAATTAGAAAATGTTAATAATGAGAAAGTCAGTATTACTTTAGCAACACAAGAAGAAAGTAGCTATAAAAATGGTAAAAAAGTCTCATTTGAATCATTTAAAACTTTATCTTTTGATATTTCTGGAGATGATTATTCATTCGGATTTGATCTAAATTGTAAGCTAGAAAAATTACTAGAAATACCAATGAAAGAAACAATAGATTTTAATGATTATATTTTTGGTGGTGAAACTTGGTTAAATGTTAAAGGGTTAAATGGTGTTGAGCCACAAATGGATATAAAAATTACAAGATATTTAAAAAATAAATTTATCATATTCTTAACATTTTATACAGATTATAGTTATGATGAGAATGATTATAGCGGAATGATTGAATTTTCATTTGATTTAGATGATTATTTAGGTGGTGATAACAAGTGAGTTTAATTACTAATGATGAATTAACTAAATTAACAAGTACTACAGATGGAACTATAAATAATCAAGTAATCGAATTAGCTAAAAATGTATTGTTTACCAAAATATCTGCTTATATAATTGATGATGATGAGTTAGAGATAATAAAAAATAAAATTTCAAATATGAAGATAGAGTTATTATCTGGTGATAGTTTTAAAGAAGCATACTCTAAATGTAATGGAAAAGGATTTTTACCGGGTGGATTTGAATATCTTGGAGTAGTATATTTTAGAAATGATTTAGAATTTGATAAAAACGAATTTCATAAATTAATTCACGAAATGCTACACGCAATTTCTTCACATCTTGAAAATGGGAAAATTGGGTTATTTCAAATAAATAAAGAAAAAAATTATTCTTATGGTAGAGGCATAAACGAAGCATTTACAGAATACTTAACTTCTCTATTTTTAGAAGATACATTTTCTGGCTACTCTATAGATTTCTATTATATAATACAATTATTTATGACTTTAACAAATTTAGATATAAAAGATTTATTTAGATTATATATTTCAAAAGAAGAATGGTTAAGTGATGAAATAATAAGCACTTTTAATCCTACAGATAATGAATTAGTTGGATTGATTGTTGAATATGATAATAGATTAAATCCGAATAAAAATAAAACTTTTAATCCTAATAATGTATTACAGTTCTTATTTAATTCAATTAAAATAAAAATAAATAATAATGAAAAATTAGATACAGAAAAACTAGAAGAATTATTAAAAAAATATTATAGCTATTATTATGATGTAGATCGCGATTTAGAAGTATCTACAAAAACAGGTATGGCAGAAATATTAGATATTTTAGGAACTTATAAGCATAAAATAAGTCGCTAATATTGTAAAAAAATGTAAAATACTTTATAATATAATTGGAGGAGGTAATTATTTATGGGTGATGAAAATAATAATGTTTATCCAGTAAATGTTTTTGATGAAAGTGGAAAAATTGTTGTTTCAAGATGTCATTTAGGTATTTATGAAAAACACGCAAAACATGAAGAGTTTGGTACTGTTATTCCTACTGGTGAATATGGCGTTGGTGTTTTTTATCCAACTAAAACAGATGATAACGTACAATACTTTCAAGATCTGTTAAGTGAGACAACTGTTGCATTTTCTACTGATGAAAAAGGTAATGTTAGACCAGCAATGTGTGGTGCATTAGATCCAAACGTAGATCAAGATAGAGTTAATGGTTCTGTTAATGCTGTTGTAGATAGATTAATAGGTTTAGTACCAATGACACAAATATTACCCGGTATTGAAAAACTTTCAAAAGAAGAACTTGCTACTGTTGTAAAATACTTTGTATCAACACAAGGACTTAAAGATGAAATAGAACAAGCTTTAATGACTAAATTAAATGAATATGGCAGAAAACTTCGTGAGGAAAGTAATGTTAATGATATGTTTAAAAAAATACCTGTTGATTACAGCCATATTACATACAATAATACTGATACTTCAATGTATCAAAATATTGGAAATGACAATATAGTTAGAAAATAAAGATTATTCAAAAAATAATCTTTTTTCATCTAATTAAAACAAAAATATGGTATAATTATTAATGATAGGAGGAATTACTTATGTATGAGAATGAATATGTAGATGTTTTAGTTGGAATAAATAATGGTAATTTCATTGTAGAACAAAAACCAGTTCAAAAAGGTAGTAAAGAAGTTGTTGAAGCTAAACAAGTAATGGCAGTATTAGCTTATAGAGGAATGAAAGAAGGACGTGGCATTTATAGAAAAGTTGGTAATGGATTTACTGAATTACACCCAGAAGTTGATTATCCAATGATACACGTGTTAATAAAAACAATGGACGCAAACGAAGAAGAACAATCTTTAAATTCTGGAAGAAGCCGTTAAAAATTTACACTGATTTGACAAAATCCCTTAAATATGCTATAATTTATAGCAGTTGTGGAACAATGGGGGTTGCAAAATAACTAATATGCAAAATATATAAATCTCATTGGAAAAAGCAATGAGATTTTTTTAAAAGAAATGGGGAATTGAATATGGAATTGGATAGAAATAAGATTAAAGAAACTTTTTTACATGAATTACAATTTGGTATAGGTCATCCTAAATGCGACTTCTGTGAGGAAAAAATAGATAATATCGAGGAAGCATTAGATGAAATATGTGATTTATCAATGGATATTATGTCCCATCTTACCGAAGCTGAAACATTTGTAATAAGAAAAAGATTAGGTGTTTATGACAATGGTGAGAAACAAACACTTCGTGCTATTGCTGAAGCAACTGGTAAAACGCACGAAAGAATAAGACAAATTGAAAATAAAGCATACATGCATATAATCCATTCTCTTGCTAGAAAAACTTACACTCAAAAGGATAAAAAAACAAAAATGAGTTCATTATCAATACAAGAAAAATATGCCGATATTTCAATTTCTAGACTTGGTATAGACAAAAAAATAATAAGTATGCTTTCTTATGGAAGAATTGGAACACTTGATGACTTACTTTGCTATGGTTATGAAGACTTTCAAAATATGGGTTTAGGGAAAAAAAGTTTTAGCCAATTAAGTGATAAGATTCATAGTCTTGGCTTAAAATTTATTGAAGAACTCACTGATGAAGAAAAAAGAATGATTATTTCTGTATCATCAAAAGATATGATAGATAATTCAAGCATTGCTTGGATAAGCAATTTAAATAAATCAATTTTATCAATGTTATCAAAAGAAAGAATAACTACTATCAGTCAGTTAAGAGAATATATCGAAAACGATGGTAAAATAAATGAAGATGCTATTATTTATGCCTCAAGTATTGGAATAAATATTGGTAAAAAGCCAAAATTAACAACTGAAAATGTTGAAATTTCACTTGAAGAATTATTAGACACAAGTATAAAAAATATTGAAATATCTACTCGCTTATTTAATGTATTAAATAGACATGGGTTTAAAACTTTAAGAGATGTTGTATTAAATACTACAAAACAATTTGATATTTTATTTAATCAGGGCGTTGTAACAAAAGCAGAACTATTTGATTTAATTCATAAGTTTGGTTTATTCTTTGCTGATGAAGCACCAACAATGAAATTATATTCTGAAGAAATATCAACTCAATTAGATACAACCACAAATGGACTTAAATCAAAAGAAGAAATATTATTGGATAGATATAAAAAATTAACAACTGAAAAAGCCCAATTAGAAGCCAGATCACAAGAATTAGATGTCGAATTATCAGTTGTAATGGAACAATTAAATTCTATGGGAAAAGGAGTTTCAAATGGACAATCAAGAAAATAGTAAGCAAAAGTTATTAGAAGAAATAAAACAAAATGAAACCAAAATCGTAGAAATAATTGGTAATTTAGAAAAAGAAATTAACATTTTAAGAGATAACATTTTAAAAAAAGAAATGTTGTTAAATGAAATAAATACAAAATTAGAAGAAGATAATAATTAGTATATTTTAGGGGGTATTAAAAATGGAAGGAAGAACAAAATTTAATTACGGTACTAATGGTGGTTTAATAACTATGAAAGATATTAATTATATATTTAGTATAGTTAATTCTGATTTAAGTGAGGAAGAAAAAGCAATTAAATTATATTCTTTTTGTAATAAATCAAGTTTAATTAATAATACCGAACTTTATAATACTTTAGAATTAGAACAAGTAGAAAAACTTAAAGAATTAATAGGAATTTATAGAGATTATGAAGCTAAAGGTTTATTTAAAAGTGCTAAAAATCCTTATAAATGTACTTTAGAGGAAATCGCATTAAGATTAAATAAAATAAATTTAGTTTTTGAAATTATTAGTTCTGATGATAAAGATTATAATAAAGTAGAACAATTATTACCCTTGTTTAAGAGTTCTGAAGAATTTAGAAAATCTTATGCTCTATTTAATAAATATGGTAAAAAAGACGAAAGATTAAATTCGGCAAGAGAAGCACTTAATAACTTTGATTTATTATATGCTAAATTTAAAGAATACGAAACTAAAGGTATTGTTGATAATGTTAGATATGTATTAAGCATTCAAGATTATTTACAAAACTATCAGTATGCTAAATTTGCAGTAAGAAATTATATCGTTTCATCAGAAAGTTATAAAGAAAGCGAATTTTTAACAGAGTTAGGATTAGATAAAGACACATTTAACTTTTGTATTCAAGCAGTAGAAGAATTAGATGTTGATTTATATAGACAATTTTTAGAAAAGAAAGAACTTAATAATAAAATTCGTTGTGTAAAAAATGCTGAAACAATTACTAATTTAGCAAATGGTATTAATACTGGTATTTTATCAGACGGAACACAATTTGATTTGTTAGAATTTACAAAAAGAATACCATTTAAGAAAAGCAATAATTTTGTTAGCACATTAATTGATTTTATGAAAAGAAATAATCCACAAGATATGAATACTATTGTAAAATACATATATAGCAATGGATTAAATACACCAGCCGCTTTTGCACCACTAGATATAAAAAGTATTTATCAAACTAAAACTACTATAAATGGTGTTGAAATTACAAATGCTGATAATGATATTATTATAGATTATTTAAGAGTTAATAATATACCATTAATTCATAAAACTTATGTATTAGCAAGAGCAAAATATTTAAGTGGTGAAATTACAGCTGAAATGGTACAAGAACAAAAAGCACAATTAGAATTAAATAAAGGACCAGCAAAGATATTAATACCAAGTAAAAAATAAATTTAATTAGGGGGAATTTAAAAATGGAAAAATATTTAAGTTTATTAGTAGAACAATTTAAACAAGCTACTGGTATAAAAAATGTAGATATTAATTCTCAATCTTTTATGTCAGAATTTTCAGAATGGATTAAGTCAAGACAAAATATTAGTAATAATTATTTAGATTTATTAGAATATATGGAATTATCACAAATTTCAGATCCAGATACAGCAGAAGTTGGTAAAGGACAATATGATAGCATAGTAAAACCTTTTAACACTACTATTATTACACCGCATTCAAAAGGTTTAGAAACATTAGGAAATCGTGTAATAAATTCTGATTTTGTAGTTATGGGAGATACACCAGTATTATTTGGTCCAAATCAAAGTGGAAATCCAGTAAGTACATCTTCATCATTAACATTTATGACACAAAATCCATATACACCTGTTGAGATAAGAAACTGGGAACAATTACATAATAGCAGAAATCACAATATAATTGTTGGCGTATATGGAAGTATTCATGATAAAGACATTGAAACTAAAATTAGACAATTAGAAAGTTTAAAACAAAGATTAACTGATTCATTTAAAGAAGAACAATATGTAATTGATGATACTTATTGTTATGCTATTGCTAGTGAAAGAATGGTAAAAAGACTTGTTAAAACAAGAACAAGATAGTGTGATGAAATGGATAAGTTTTCACAAATAATTACAACAAATAAGATGTCTATTGAGGCAGTTAGACCACTACCTAATAGACCTAGCTATTCAAAACTAGACATCTCTTTTGATAGATATAGAGAATTTATTAATTTCTATTTATCAAATAATAATAAATTACCATTACTATTAACAACTATATATGACGAAGATAGCATATTATCACAAGAAGATATAAATTTAAGGTATCAATTTTTAAAGATTTTAAATGAATTAAATTTTAAAGAAATATCTTTTAGATTATCTGATAATACATTACCTATTTATAATAGGATTATGGAAGAAATTAGTTGGAAACATTCTGATAAAACAAAACTGTTTATGACTATTGACAGAAATCCTAAAACAAGAAAAAATTTAGAATTACAATCAGCACAAGGAAAAATAATGCTACCAGAAGAAAGCTTAATCTGGGTACCGTCAACAACTATTCATCAATTAGAAAATAAAGTTGATGATGATACTTTAAAAAAAGCTATAGAATTAAAAGAAATAGTATTTCAATACTATATGAGATTAAATAGTTTATATCACATTGAAGATTTTACCGAATTTGATAAAGTATGGCTAGCTTATGACTTTATAAAAAGACATATAAGTTTTGCTAACGAAGCAACTAGATATGAAAATGGCAAACAGGTTTTATATAATCCAAACAATGTATTTGATTGGGTATCTCAGCCATTAGGAACTTATAAACACAAAAAAGGTGTTTGTGAAGGACAAGCTAGACTTATGCAAGCACTTTTAAATAATCAATATTTAAGAAGTGACACTGTAGCTATTAATGGTGTTTGTCCTTTGGGTAATCACGTTTGGGTTGGATCTGTAATTGATGACAAATTATATCAAACTTGTTTAACTATGGCTGGACCATTTAAAAATTTACAAACTAAAGGATATGTTCCAGATGATAGCGAAGTTTATCCTAGACTATATGAAAGTTCAGCACTAACTAATAGTGAGTTATTACAAGTTCAGTCTCATATTAAAAGATTAAGAAAAATAAAATAACCTTTTCAGGAATATTCTCGAAAATGGTTATTTTTTTAAGTTATAAGGAATTATTTAGCTTGAATCTATGATTATCTTATTTGAAGATTTAAACAATCGTTCAGTTGCTCCTGTTGGTCCTGTTGGACCACCTGCTGGACCCGTTGGCCCTGTTGGACCTGTTGGACCAATAATTATTGGAAAACATCCTCTATGTATAGGGCAATGACAATCATCATCTGTCTTTCTACAATTACCTCTCATTTTTTTAACTCCTTTCATAATAATCTATGAAATATATATATATTTGATTATTTAAATAGTTTAATTGTATTAAAATGTAAACCATTATATTTAAACAAACAAAATATTTATTACTTCATACTATATTATTAAGTAATGAGGTGTTTAAATGAATAATAAAAATATACAAATAAAATGCTATATAGTAAATTGCTTAAATATCATTCCATGTAAAATATTAATATACAATTCAAAAAATAATTTAGTATGTAAAGGAATAACTAATGAATTTAACTTTTTTAAATTCTATCCAAGTGAATGTGGAATATATAAAATTATAGTTGAACCAACTAAACATAAAATTTATCCATTTAAAATTTGTAAATTTTATTATTTTAATGGTAATAATAGTATCTTACAATTTATATTTTCAACTTCCTTACCTAAAAAAGAACATCATATTACTTTCAATTTAACTGATAAAAATTATAAAAACTTACCAGTAGAGAAAGGAGTTATTAAAACATGGAACATTTAATACCTATAACTAATGGAAAAGGAAGCAAAGAGCTTACTAGTGGTACTTATAATGTTGTAGCAGAAATTACAGGATATAATAATGATTCTATAGATCCTAATACTTTAGATATTGAAGAAGGAACAAATGATTATAATCTTACTATAGCAGCTTCTGGTACTTTAACACTCCATGTATCCGATGATGGAACAGATATTGGAGTTCCAATTATTGGAGCTACATTTTATAGATGTGACTCTGAAGGAAACACATATGGAGAAATAATAACATCAAATGACGAAGGAAATGCGATTTTTAATTATGTACCTTATGCTGAAGATGATGCCCCAACTATTTATTATAAACAAATAACATCAGATGGAGAACATAACTTTGATGATACACTACAAAATACTACAATGACAACAGATACATTAACAATAGAAATTGAAAATAGTCCAGCTACAGAAAGAAATTTCACAGTAACAGATGCAAATTATGAAAATCTACCAATTACAGATGGTAAAATAACTTTAAATCAATAAATTACAATATAATACACTTTTGACTAAAAATAAACATACAATAAAATGGTGATATTATGTATAAATTAGAAGATGCTATTTATGCTGCTAATGAATTAGGTGTAAAATTTGATAAATACACACCAGAAGAATTTCTAACAGGTATTAATATTGAATTAGAACATGGTAAAATAAATCAAAGTACAAATGTAACAAATAATGATTTAATAACCACTGCTAAAATAGCATTAGCTCACTTAAATGAATTTCCAAATTACTATAATCCAAAATATGGATTAACAATATTTGAAGAATTTCTAAAAACAAAAATGAATGAAAAATAAATCATTCATTTTTATTAACTAACATATCAGATAGTTTAGTAATATATCCAGCACCCAATGTCAATATTAAATCATTTTTATTTACATACTCATATAAATATTCTTTTATATTATTATAATCACTTATATAAAATGCTTCTTTTCCATATTTTTTTATTTCTCTAACAATATCATCTTCCTTAATACCATAAATATTATCCTCTCTAGCAGCATATATATCAGTAATAATAATATGATCAAATTCACTTAGAACTTTAGCAAAAGCCTCTTTATGCTTATATGCTCTAGAATAAGTATGAGGTTCAAATATAACCCAAGATTCATTATATTTCATTCCATGAATAGCATTAACTGTGGCCTCTATTTCTGTAGGATGATGTCCATAATCATCATAAACTTTTGCCTTATTAAATAAACCTTTATATTCAAGTCTTCTAGCAGCACCAGAATATTTTTTTATTCCATTTTTAATATTATCAAAACTAATACCATATGCTAAAGATAATGAAATAGCAGCCAAAGCATTAGATATATTATGTTTACCAGGTACAGAAAGTTCTACACTTCCTAAAGTATTACCATTATAAATAACATCGAATATACCATTGCCATTTTCATCAAACTTAATATTACTAGCCATATAATCAGCAGTATTATTAATACCATAAGTAATAACTTTTGCTTTAGTATGTTCTTTAAGTAATAAACTATTATTATCATCATTATTAATAACTAAATAACCATCACTAGGTAAATGACTAACATATGTATAAAAAGATTTTTTAATATTATCCAAATTCTTAAAATAATCCAAATGATCATTATCAATATTAAGCACAATAGCAGATTTTTGTTTAAAATTAAGATAACTATCACAATATTCACAAGCTTCAATTATAAAATTATCACTTTTGCCGATCCTATAATTACCACCAATATTTTTTAAAATACTACCAACTTGAATAGTAGGATCTAAATTAGCTTCTAAAAATATACAAGAAACCATTGATGTAGTACTAGTCTTACCATGAGTACCAGCAATACCTATTGTATTAGAAAATAACTTTGTAAGTTCTCCCAAAAATTCTCCTCTTTCCATCATTGGAATTTTTCTTTTCTTAACTTCAACCATTTCTTCATTATCATCTTTAATCGCAGCAGTGTAAACAACAAAATCAATATCATCACTAATATTATCCTTACCTTGTGGTATAAACACCTTAATACCTTGACTAATAAGTTTATCAGTAACAGAAGATTCTATTCTATCACTACCACTTACTTTATATCCCATATTTATAAGAATATCAGCAATACCGCTCATACTAATACCACCTATACCAATCATATAAATATGTTTACCTTTTTCTAGAAATAAACTTTTTTTATATTTTAATATAGTATCTTTAAACAATTTACCTCTGACTTCAAAATCAGGAAACTGATCCCAACTAGCACAAGCAGGACTTAATAATATAATATCTCCACTAATAGAATTGTTATAAGCAATATCAGTTGCTTCAACTAAATTATTACATATAATACACTTAATATTAATTTTATTACAAAAATCACCAATTCTATTTTTAGTTTCTCCATAAGCCACTACTAACTTAGTATTTTTCATATAAGTTTCAAGTTCATCAAAAGAGTGTCCTCTATCAGTACCTCCCATAAGAAGTATTGTTGGAGAATTAAAACTATTAAGAGCAATCTTAGTAGACTCGGTATTAGTACTTTTAGAATCATTATATACTTCTCTTCCATTAATATTACCAACATATTCAAGTCTATGCTCCACACCACCAAAAGTACTAACAACATCTTTAATTATATTATCACTAACATTATATACTTTAGTAGCAAGCACTGCACACATAATATTTTGATAATTATGAATACCCTTTAAAACAATTTTGCTAGTATCAACATACTTCTCATTATTATAATAAATATAACCATCTTCATAATAACAATCACATTTTTGATTACAAGAGAAATACTCTTTATTACTAATAATATCACTAGTAAGTTCCAATTCTTCACTATTATCTTTATTTATAATAGCAATATCATCCTTAGTATGATTATTAAATATCTTCTTCTTAGTATTAACATATCTCTCATGACCATCATGAAAATCAGTATGACACTCATAAATATTTGTCATAACAGATACATTAGTCTTAAAATCATACATATCGCATAATTGATGATCAGATATCTCCATAACTAAATAACTATCTTTCTTAATTTCTTTAGCGTAATGACATAAAGGAGTACCAATATTACCCGCTAGAATAACTTTATCACCAAAAGCTTTCTTCATAATTTCATATATAATACTAGTAGTAGTAGTTTTACCATTAGATCCAGTTACACCAATAATCTTAACAGATTTATCAATATAATGATAAGCAACTTCTACCTCATTAATAACAGGTATACTAAATTTTTTAGCTTTAGCTACACAAGGATGATTATACTTAATACCAGGATTCTTAACCATTATATCATAGCTATCATCTAAGTACTGAGTAGGATCATCACATATCTTAATAATAACACCCAAGTTTTCTAATTCTTCTACTTTATCATCATCTTGTTCTTTCATATCAGTAATAAATATTTTATTATCTTTAGCAAGTAACTTAGCTACCTCATAACCACTCCTAGCCATTCCTAATATAAATATTTTTTTATTTTTATACATAATATCACCACCAAATTTAAAATTATTAATACACATAAATTATATCAAATTGTAATCATAAAATCTACAATTTAAATAATTAATTTTAATAAATATACTATATTAAAATATATAAATATTCTATCCATTTATTCTAGTTTTGCTTTTGTCAAAAAAATAGTTAAGATTCCTTAACTATCACATAACTTTTATATATAATATCATAACCAAGTTCCTTAGTAAACAAGTCTATCATATCATCACTAATAATAAAACTAATAACACTATTATCCATAGTAATAAATTTACTATTAAGTTCTAGTATAAGTCTCTCATCCTGAATATTATGTTTAACTAAATTACATACTATTTCATTCTTTGAAAATAAATATCTAATATTATACATATCGATTTCTACAAGTTCTTCTCTATACTTAGAATTATTATCAATAATATCATCTTTTACTAAAGAAACATATACTTCTTTACATTTAAATTTATTATCTAATACATTCATAAATCTATCAAAATATAAATCAATAATCAAATGAGTTTTAACTACTAATATATTATTTAAATAATTTATAATATCTAAGAACTTATCCTCTTTCACTTTATTATTAATATACTTAATAGAAATTCTATCATCATCACTAAGCATTTCAAAAGCAAGTAAATAAACATCATCCTCTTTGACAGCATAATATTCTAATTTGCTAATATTAAGTTCAATATCATTAGCAATATCAATATCCCTTATAAACTCCTTTATATTATCTTTATTTAATTTTTCAATTTTCATAATTTCTCCTCATAAATAATATTATACAATATTAATCGTTTTTTTTCAATTATAAAAGGTAGAGATATATACTCTCTACCAATTTTATTTATTATTTATAACTCTTTCTTTTACATAATTTTCAACATGTACATTATCTATTTCCAAATCATTCATAGCTAAACACACATTCCACCATGCACCTACTAAATAGTCATCACTAAATATAGCATTATACCATTGCACTTCATTACATATAGAAAGTAAAGTATTATATAAAGTAATATCATCTAAACAAGTATTAGAAGTATCACGAGATAAAATACAATCGTTTTTGATTAACATTTTTTTTAAATATAAAATAGCATTATCAATATCATAATTAACTAAACCTTTAGTACTAGACTTACACATATATAACTTATTTAATGTCTTGGTCATGTCTTCTAATAAATCTTCAATACTCATATTATTTTCTCCTTTAGACAAATAGAAGTCATGTTTTACCACGACTTCTATTCTTTTTATTTTTAATCCATAAATTCTTCTTCAAGTACTTCAGAAGCTTCTTCATCAAAGAATTCTTTTTCTAATGAATAACCTACATCCATATATTCTTTAGCACCAGTTCCCGCAGGGATTAACTTACCAATAATGACATTCTCTTTTAATCCTTGAAGTTTATCTACTTTACCTTTAACTGAAGCTTCAGTTAATATTCTAGTAGTTTCTTGGAATGATGCAGAAGATAAGAATGAATCAGTCTCCAACGCTGCTTTAGTAATACCAAGTAATATTGGCTGTCCAATAGCAGGTTTTTTACCTTGAATAATAACATCTCTATTACCCTTAGTAAATTCTTGTAATGAAACTGTTGTACTAGGTACAAATAAAGTATCTCCAGCTTCCATAATTCTAACCTTAGAAATCATTCTTCTAGCAATAATCTCAACGTGTTTATCATTAATATCAACACCCTGTGATCTATATACCTTCTGAACTTCTTTTAAAATATATTGCTGTACAGTATTAGGATCAGTTACCGCTAGTAATTCTTTAGGAGATACACTTCCTTCAGTAATTCTATCTCCAGCTTCTATCTTATCTCCCTTTTCTACTCTAAGTTTTGCACCATATAGAGTAGTATGTTCTCTAGTTTCAGTATCATTCTTAACATATACCTTAAACTTACCACCAGCATCCTCAATTTTAGTAACTACACCACTAATTTCAGATATAGTAGCTTTACCTTTAGGCATTCTAGCTTCAAATAATTCTTCAACTCTAGGAAGACCTTGTGTAATATCAGCACCAGCAACACCACCAGTATGGAATGTTCTCATGGTAAGCTGTGTACCAGGTTCACCAATAGATTGAGCTCCCATTACACCAACAGCTTCACCAATTTCAACAATATTACCAGTAGCAAGATTTCTACCATAACAATGTTTACAAACACCATGATCAGTCTTACAAGTAAGTACTGTTCTAATTTCTACTTCCTTAATACCAGCCTTAATTATCTTATCAGCAATTGCCTCAGTAATATACTCATTTTTATCTATAATAACTTCTTTAGTTTCAGGATTAATAACTTTCTTATTAGTAAATCTTCCTAATATCCTATCATATAATGGTTCAATTATACCATCTTTATCATCAGTAAATGCACTAACAAGAACGCCTTGAATAGTACCACAGTCTTCTTCTTTTACAATAATATCTTGTGCTACATCAACAAGTCTTCTAGTCATATAACCAGAGTCAGCAGTCTTAAGAGCAGTATCTGCACTACCTTTTCTAGCACTATGTGTTGATAAGAAGAATTCAGATACAGATAGACCTTCACTAAAGTTAGATAGAATTGGTATTTCAATAGTTTCACCATTAGGTTTTGCCATTAATCCTCTCATACCAGCAAGCTGTACAAAGTTAGATATAGATCCTCTAGCTTTAGAATTCATCATTATAAATATTGGATTATCAACATATGACTTAGCATAACCTTGAAGTTCATCTTGAATTTCTTCTTTTGCTTTAGTCCAAATATCAATAACAAGTTCAAGTCTCTCTCTATCAGTAATAAGACCTCTTTGGAATTGTTTATTAACTTTCTTAATTTCTTCATTAGATCTCTCAATAACTGCTTCCTTATTCTTACTAACAACAACATCAGAAGCTGCTATTGTAATACCAGAGAAAGTAGAATACTTAAATCCTAAATCCTTTAACTTATCTAGGAATATACTAGTTTCAGTAGTCTTATATCTCTTAAACATTTGAGCTATCATTTTCTCTAATGCGCCCTTATTAAATGGAGCACTAAGTGGCATATTACTAATTACTTCAGGAATATTTTCTCCATAATCAATAAAGTATTTACTAGGAGTAAATCCTTCAATATTCTCACTAGTAGACTCACATAAATAAGGAAATGAATCAGGCAATATTTCGTTAAATATAATCTTACCTGGAGTAGTAACCAAATATTTATTCTTAACACTATCTAAGAAAACTTTATGCTTAAATGAATTAACAGGAACAGCAATTCTTGTTTGAAGTTTAATTTCTCTTCTTTGATAAGCCATTAAAGCTTCATCAGTATTCTTAAATACTCTTCCTTCACCAGGAAGACCTGCTTTTTCCATAGTAATATAATAATTACCTAATATCATATCCTGAGATGGAGTAACAATAGGATCTCCATTCTTTGGACTTAAAATATTATTAGAACCTAACATTAATATTCTAGCTTCAGCCTGAGCCTCTTCACTTAAAGGTACATGTACAGCCATCTGATCTCCATCAAAGTCAGCATTAAATGCAGTACAAACAAGTGGATGTAATCTAATAGCTTTACCACTAATTAATTTGGGTTCAAAAGCTTGAATACCAAGTCTATGTAATGTAGGAGCTCTATTTAACATTACAGGATGTTCTTTAATAACCTCTTCAACAACATCCCATACTTTAGGATCCTGATTATCAATCATCTTTTTAGCGGCTTTAATATTGTTAGCTAAACCTTTTTCAGTCAAACCATGAATAACATGAGGTTTAAATAGTTCTAGTGCCATTTCCTTAGGAATACCACACTGATACATCTTAAGATCAGGTCCTACAACAATAACACTACGTCCAGAGTAATCAACTCTCTTACCAAGTAAATTTTGTCTAAATCTACCTTGTTTACTCTTAAGCATAGAACTTAAACTCTTAAGAGCCCTATTTCCTGCTCCAGTAACACTTCTACCTCTTCTACCATTGTCAAATAGAGAGTCAACAGCTTCTTGAAGCATTCTCTTTTCATTTTGAACAATAATTGAAGGAGCACCAAGTTCCATAAGTTTCTTAAGTCTATTATTTCTATTAATAACTCTTCTATATAAGTCATTTAAATCACTAGTAGCAAATCTACCACCATCAAGTTGTATCATAGGTCTAAGTTCAGGTGGTATAACAGGAAGAGCCTCAATAATCATCCATTCAGGTTTATTACCAGATTGAACAAATGAATTAATAACGTCTAGTCTCTTAACTAGTTTAACTCTTCTTTGACCAGTAGCACCTTCAAGTTCTTTTTGAATTTCTTCAAGTTCCTTATTAACATCTACTTCAGATAATAATTCTTTAATAGCCTCAGCACCCATACCTACTCTAAAAGTATTACCATATTTTTCATAATATGCTCTATACTCTTTGTCAGATAAAGTTTGCTTCTTAACTAAAGTAGTAGCTCCAGGATCAAGTACAACATAAGATACAAAATATATAACTTCCTCTAAATCCCTTGGAGACATATCCAAAACTAAACCAATATATGAAGGAACACCCTTAACATACCAAATGTGACTTACTGGAGTAGCAAGTTCAATATGACCCATTCTCTCTCTTCTAACAGAAGATTTAGTAACTTCTACTCCACATCTATCACATACTATATTCTTATATCTAAGTCTCTTATATTTACCACAAGAACATTCATAATCTCTTGTAGGTCCAAAGATCTTTTCACAAAATAGTCCATCTCTTTCAGGCTTTAATGTTCTATAGTTAATAGTCTCAGGTTTTAATACCTCACCATAAGACCAAGATCTTATCTTTTCAGGTGATGCAATTCCTATTTTTAAAGCTTTAAAATTATTAGCCTCTAACATTAGAAATCATCTCCTTCCTCATTTAAATCTTCAAAGTCTTCGTCATCTCCGAAATCATCATCAAACTCATCATCAGTTTCCTCATCAAAATCATCATCTAAATCTTCATCTTCAAAGTCTTTAAATATTTCTTCTTTATTAATTACTTCTTCAGCTATTGGATCTTCATCTTTATCAGCATTTCTTTCAAGTTCATCAAAAGAAACAGTTTCATCATCATTATTAATAACAGAGATATCTAAACCAAGTGCCTGGAATTCTTTTATTAATACTCTAAATGCTTCAGGTATACCAGGTTTAGGAAGTGGTTGACCCTTAACTAATGCTTCATATACCTTAACTCTACCTACAACATCATCTGATTTATAAGTAAGAATTTCTTGAAGTACATGAGAAGCACCATAAGCTTCAAGTGCCCATACCTCCATTTCACCAAATCTCTGTCCACCAAGTTGAGCTTTACCACCAAGTGGTTGCTGAGTAACAAGTGAATAAGGGCCTGTAGCTCTTGCATGTAATTTATCATCAACCATGTGATGTAATTTAATCATATACATTACACCAACAGATATTCTACTATCAAAAGGCTCTCCAGTTCTACCATCATATAAAACAGTTTTACCATCAGGATCCATTCCAGCCTCTTTCATTGCTTCAGCAATATCTTCTTCTTTAGCGCCATCAAGTACAGGGGTAGCAAAATGAACACCAAGTTTTTTACCAGCCATACCCAAGTGTAATTCTAGTATTTGTCCAATATTCATACGAGAAGGAACACCTTGTGGATTAAGCATAATATCAACAGGAGTACCATCAGGTAAGAATGGCATATCTTCACTAGGAAGTATTAATGATATAACACCCTTATTTCCGTGACGACCACTCATTTTATCTCCAACTTGAATCTTTCTCTTTTGTATAATATAAACTCTAACAACCATACTTACACCACTAGGTAAGTCATCATTGTCCTCTTTAGTATAAACCTTAACATCGTGTACAACACCATCACCACCATGTGGAACAGTAAGTGATGAATTTCTTACTTCTCTAGTCTTTTCACCAAAGATAGCATGTAAAAGTTTTTCCTCACTAGTTAAATCAGCCATTCCTTTAGGAGTAACTTTACCAACTAGAATATCACCCTCATGAACTTCAGTACCGATTCTAACAATACCATGTTCATCAAGATTCTTTCTTGCTTCTTCACCAACATTAGGAATATCTCTAGTAATTTCTTCAGGTCCAAGTTTAGTATCACGACATTGCAATTCATAATCTTCTATATGAAGAGAAGTATAAACATCATCTTTTACTAATCTTTCATTCATAATAACAGCATCTTCATAGTTATAACCATTAAATGTAGTAAATGCAACAACAACATTTTTACCAAGAGCAAGTTCACCTTTATCAGTACTTGGTCCATCTGCTATTATCTGACCTTTTTTAACTTTATCTCCCTCTCTAACTATAGGAACATGATTAAATGTTTCACCTTGGTTAGATCTTTCAAATGTAGCTAAATAGTAAACATCTTCACCTTTAGCATTTTTAACAACTATTTTCTTAGCATCAGCATAACTAACAATACCATCAGCTTTAGCAACAACTACAGAACCACTATCTCTAGCGGCAATATATTCTGCACCAGTTCCAACATATGGAGCTTCAGTCTTTAAAAGTGGTAATGCCTGTCTCTGCATGTTTGCACCCATTAGTGCACGAGTAGCATCATCGTGCTCTAGGAAAGGAATTAAACTTGTAGTAACAGATACAACTTGTTGAGGAGAGACATCTATATAATCAACTTTATCAGGACTAATAAGAACATTTTCTCCCTTATATCTGCCCGCTACTATATTATCAGTAATCTTACCCTCATCATCAGTATTAACAGTTGCCTGAGATATATAATAATCTTCTTCCTCATCAGCAGTTAAATAAACTATTTCATCAGTAAGTTTACTATCAGTAACTTTTCTATATGGAGTTTGAATAAATCCATACTCATTAATCTTAGCATAACTAGCAAGTGAAGTAATAAGACCAATATTTGCTCCTTCAGGAGATTCAATAGGACATATTCTACCATAGTGAGATGAATTAACATCTCTAACCTCAGTACCAGCTCTATCTCTAGATAAACCACCAGGTCCTAAAGCAGACAATCTTCTCTTATGAGTAAGTTCTGCAATTGGATTGGTTTGATCCATAAATTGAGATAACTGACTACTACCAAAGAATTCTTTTATAACAGCAGTAACTGGTCTAATATTAATAAGCGTTTTAGGAGTAACAGTCTCAATATCTTGAGTAGTCATTCTTTCTCTAATAACTCTTTCCATCCTACTAAAACCAATCTTAAATTGATTTTGAAGAAGTTCTCCAACCTGTTTTACTCTTCTATTACCTAAATGATCTATTTCATCAGTATCACCAACACCATCATTTAAATTTAAGTAATAACTAACAGTAGCATACAAATCAGAAATAGTTAAATTCTTAAGATCACAATTAGGATCATTACCAATAACCTTAACTACCTTCTTATCATCAACATTAGAATATACCTTAATAACTTGAATCTTATTATGTTCCTCTACACTTGCATTAATAGTTAAATCTTCATTAACCTTACATTCAGTAATACCATAGCCATTATCCAAATATGTAGATAATTCTTCTAAAACTTCTTTATTAATTAAAGTATCCTTAGCAATTTTAACTTCACCATCTACAATAATATCTTCAGCAAGTCTATTACCAAGTAATCTATCCTTAACATTTAATTTTTTATTAAACTTATATCTACCAACTCTTGCTAAATCATAATGAAAATCATCAAAGAATCTAGTAATTAATTGATTCTTTGAACTATCAAGAGTAGTAGGCTCTCCAGGTCTTAATTTCTCATAAATCTCAATAAGAGCCTCATCAGTATCATGAGTAGAATCTTTTTCTATAGTATTTTTAAGATATACATCATTATCAAACAAAGATAATATATCATCATTAGAAGATAGACCAATTGCTCTTAAAAGAGTAGTCATGGGTACTTTTCTATTTCTATCTATTCTAACATAAATAACATCCTTAGCATCAGTTTCATACTCTAACCAAGTACCTCTTGAAGGTATAACTTTAGAAGCAAATACAGGTTTACCATTCTTATCAATTTCCTTAGAAAAATATACACTAGGAGATCTAACAAGTTGAGATACAACAACTCTTTCAGCACCATTAATAATAAAAGTACCAGCATCAGTCATCAAAGGCATATCACCTAAGAAAATTTCTTGTTCTTTAACTTCACCAGTTTCATTATTAAATAGTCTAGTCTGAACCTTAAGAGGTGCGGCATACGTAATTTGTCTGTCTTTGCACTCCTTAATTGAATATCTAGGAGTACCAAATTCATATTCACCAAATTCTAAAGATAAACTACCAGAAAAACTTTCAATTGGTGAAAAAGTTTCAAAAACCTCTTTAACCCCTTCTGTTGTAAACCACTTGTATGAAGCAGTTTGCACTTCCAATAAATCACTAATTGCTAGTGAATTTTTGATCATAGAAAAATTTCTTCTCTTTCTATAATCACCACTTTGTTTTAACTTATAAGCCATTAATTTTTCACCCCAATACCTAGATTTTTTTATAAATAAGCCACATTAAAAGATGTGTTACCAATTTATAAGTTTATCAGCATTTTATAAATAAGTCAATAACTTTAAATAGACTTTTTAAATTTTTTACCAATTTTTTATTAATTTTCGACAAAAACAGAAAAAACATCTACTTTCTATAGATGTTTCAATAAAGCTACCACATAAAAACCCTTATCTTTATTTAAAATATTAACCACGTACTTATTTTCTAATTCTTTAATCATTGATTTAACACCATGGTCTTTTCTCATAACAAAATATAGTGTTCCATCATCAGTCAAATAATCATAACCACCAAGTAAAAAATTTCTTACTACTTCTTTGCCTGCTCTTATTGGAGGATTAGTAATAATATAGTCATATTTTTTATTTATATTAGAATAAACATCACTAATAAATACATTTCCTTTAACTTTGTTTAGTAACATATTTTCTTTAGCTAAATTAATAGCTCTCTCATTAATATCAACCATATCAATATTAATATTTTTATTAATAGTACCAAGTATTAAACCTACTACTCCTATTCCACAGCCTAAATCAAGAACATTTCCACACAAATTGTTGATATCTATACTTTCAAGTAATACTCTAGTACCATAATCAAATCTATCTTTTGAAAATACACCATTATCACTATATACATTATATTTTTTATTATTAAAATTAAACTCTATTAATTTTTTATTACTTTTAATACTTTTATCATTATCAAAATATTGACTCATTATCTCACCAACCAAATATATTATAATAAAATAACTATAAAATTACAATATTTTTTATTACCTTCTGAACCTATAGTTTCAGAAGGCAAGTCCGAGCCTAAGATCTCGTCCTTGAAACAATTAAAAAAAAGAAACCTAAACAATAGATTTCATTTTAGTTATTAAATAAAACTTCATTAATAATAATTATTTCATCTTTCTATTAAAGTAATTATAAAATTATTATTGCTATCTTTTTCAAACACTACATTATTATAAACTGTTGAAGCATATACATTATTAATATCAATTAATGTTACTGTAATAATAGTGCTAATTTTAGTTTCTGATTCATCTGCAATCCAAATCAAAGAGTCACTATAAGAATATGAACTATCTTTACCAAAATCTTTACAATATAATTTACCATTTTCTTCTAAATAATTTTCCCTAGCATTTTTTCCACTAGTTATCACATCTTCAGAAGCATACTCTTTAAAACTATCTACCATTTCCTGATAACTAGAATATTCTACAGAAAGTCTATATCCCATTTCCATCTTATCAGATGCCTGCGTTTTACCACAATAAGGATTTGGAGAAGTATAAAGATTATAAATTTTCTTAAATGTTTCTTTAAGTTCAGTTATTAATGAAGCATCTATCGAAATTGAATCATTATTTATTGAACTATCACCTTTCTCATTATCATTTGGAATGTTATCAATAACATCACTATCAACATCTAAAATCTTATCATAAACAATATAACCACCTAATAATATAACTAATATACTAAGTATGATAACCAAAATTATTAAACCTGTATTCTTTCTCATAAGATTTTAACTCCTCTCATACACTAACCTAAGTATAACACAAATGCTAAAAAAAAGAAACTATTTTTCAATAATTTCTCATAAACACAATGTAAACTACTTAAGTTCAACAGTAGCTCCAGCTTCTTCAAATTGAGCTTTAATCTTTTCAGCTTCTTCTTTGTCGATGCCTTCTTTAACATTTCCACCATTATCAGCAATGTCTTTAGCTTCTTTTAATCCTAAACCAGTTAAATCTCTAACTAATTTAATAACAGCAATCTTATTAGCGCCAGCAGCAGTTAATACTACATTAACCTTAGATGGTCCTTCTTCTACTGCAGCTACTGCAGGTCCTGCTACAGCTACTGCTGATGGATCAACACCATATGCCTCCTTCATTGCATCTACTAATTCTTTAATTTCAAGAATAGACATTTCATTTAGTGAATTTATAAATTCTTCTTTTGTTAATTTAGCCATTATATTTTCCTTCCTTTCTTATAATTATTTTTATTAATTTCCTTCTTTTTGTTTAGCATATAAATCTAAACAAATAGATAAATCTTTAACAGTACCCATAAGTCCTGCAGCAAGCATTGTAAGAAGTCCTTCTCTTGATGGAATAGCAGCATACTTTGCAAGTTCAGTTGCTTCTACTACTTTACCTTCAACTATACCTGCTTTTAGTTCAAGTGCTGAATGCTTCTTAGCAAAATCACTAATTATCTTAACAGGAGCAAGTTCATCACTAGAAAAGCTTATAGCAGATGGTCCTTCTAAATACTCATCTAATTTAATATCCAAACTATTAACAGCTCTCTTAGTCAAAGTATTTTTATATACTTTATAATCAGAACCAGATTCTCTAAGTGCTTTTCTTAGTTCAGTTACTTCAGCAACATTAAGACCTCTAGGATCAAATACAACTACAGATTTAGCATTTTCAAATTTACCTTTGATTTCATCTACAACTAAGGATTTTTTTTCTAATATCTTTGCATTTGCCATAGTATCATTCCTTTCCTATGCCATAATAAAATCCCTCTATTCGAGGGATAAAAAGACTTGTTATTTTTATTCCTCGGTAAGATTTTCAAGCTTATCGCCCTTACTGTCTCTGGCATAATATTTCTCAAACAACATTATTATATATTAAATAAAATTATTTGTCAAATGAATTTAAATCAATTTTAACTCCAGGTCCCATTGTTGAAGAAATACTAATATTCTTAACATAAGCACCCTTTACTGTTGAAGGTTTAACTTTCATTATCGCTTCAACAAAAGCTTTAAGATTTTCTACTAATTTATTATCATCAAAACTTGCTTTACCAATAATTCCATGAACATTTCCAAAACTATCAGTTCTGTAATTAACTTTACCTTTTTTAGTTTCCTCAACTGCTTTAGCAGTATCAGTAGTAACAGTTCCAGTTTTAGGATTTGGCATTAAACCTTTAGGTCCAAGTAATTTACCAATTTTACCAAGAAGTGGCATCATTTCTGGAGTAGCGATAATTACATCATAATCAAACCAAGATTCTTTTTCAATCTTTTGAATCATGTCAATATCTCCAACAAAATCAGCACCAGCTTCTTTAGCAGCTTTAGCTTGATCACCTTTAGCAAGAACTAAAATTCTTTTACTCTTACCAGTACCATTAGGTAGAACAACAGCTCCTCTTAATTGTTGATCATTCTTCTTAGTATCTAAATTTAAATTCATAGCTACTTCTACAGTACCATCAAATTTAGAATTAGAAGTTTCCTTAACCAACTTAACAGCATCTTCTACTGTATATGCTTTATTCTTTTCAAGTTTTTCTAAGTTAGCAACATATCTCTTACTTCTTTTCATTTTCTTCCCTCCTTATGTGGTATTTGCGGACTAAGCAATATCCTTCCACATAGGTATCAACCTATATGACATATTAATTATTATTCTGAGATTTTTATTCCCATATTACGTGCAGTACCTTCAACTATTCTCATAGCCTCTTCTACTGTATAAGCATTTAAATCAGGCAATTTAGTTTCAGCAATCTCTCTAAGCTTATCCTTAGATAAAGTTGCAACAACCTCACCTTTACTAGATCCAGACTTAATACCAGCAGCCTTCTTAAGTAAAAATGCAGCAGGTGGAGTCTTAAGTACAAAGTCAAAACTTCTATCATCATAAATAGTTATTTCAACTGGAAGTACATCTCCCATCTTATCTCTAGATGCATCATTAAACTTAGTACAAAATTCTTGTAAATTAATACCTGCAGGTCCAAGTACAGTTCCTACTGGAGGAGCTGGTGTTGCTTTTCCTGCTGGAATTTGTAACTTAATCTTCTTAGTAACTTCTTTAGCCACGAAAAACACCTCCTATTAAAATTTTATTTTCGCGTGTGGTCCTATCAGCGTCCGCCTTCCACTTACTAACATAATAATATGCCTCGCAGAAGTAATGATAGCACACTTTTTTAAAGTTTTCAACTATTTTTTATTTAATTATTACTTTTTTACTATCAATAAGTGTTTTTATTTATTATATATTTATACATTCTCTACTTCTTGCATATCAACTTCAACAGAAGTTTCTTGCCCAAATAAATCAACCAAAACATTTAGTTTTTGTTCTTTTAAATCAATAGTATCAATTTTAGCCATCATATCTTTAAATGGACCTGCAATAATTTTAACTTTAGCTCCTTCTTTAAGATCTTTATTAACATCTACCCTACTCATTCCCATACTATTAAGTATCTTATCTACTTCTTGAGGTAATAATGGAATAGGTTTAGCACCTTTACCAGATGATCCAATAAATCCAGTAACACCAGCAGTATTTCTAACAATATACCAAGCCTCATCAGACATTACCATTTCTACAAGAACATATCCTGGAAACATCTTTTTAACCTTTTCTTTCTTAACTCCATTTTTATATTCAATTTCTTTTTGTTCAGGAACAATAACTCTAAATATATTCTCATGTAAATCCATAGAGTTAATTCTCATTTCTAATTTTTCTTTAACCTTATACTCATAACCACTTACAGTATTAACTACATACCATTCTTTTTTCATTATATACGACTCCTTAATAAAGCTACTAATAAATCAATAGCATAGAAAAATACTCCAAAAAATAACATAAATACGACTGTAGAAACAGAGTATTTTAGAAGTTCTTTTTTACTCGTCCATTTAATTCTAGAAATTTCTTTTTTAACACCTTTAAAATATTCAATCATTTCAAATCCTCCAAAATATTTGATTAAAATAAAAACACCTTTCGGTCAACAATAATATAACACAATATATTATTAAATGTCAACCATTTTATAACAATGTTAATATAAATTTGAAGTGCAACACTTCACTATTGAAAAAGACACGTGAATAA
>JBJEEB010000042.1:0-8156 GCA_051872655.1 Bacilli bacterium
CTTCTTTTTAAACATAATAATCTCTCCTCAATTACTATTTGAGAAGATTATACCACATTATTTAATTTTTGTCTTATGTGTAAAAAGAAAAGGAGAGATTGGTTTTATAATTTAATACTAATCTCCCTTAAATAACTAATTTTGTTTATTCTTATTGTGGTTACGAATAATTATATAAGCAATTCCTAATAAAGATAATATGACTGCTCCAGCAAATAATTTTATTTTGCTTTCATCTCCTGTTTTAGGAACTTCTATTTTCTTATTTTCAAAAGTAAATTCTATTGTGCTATCTTTTTCTTCTACTTGTTCATCATCTACAAATATTCCTTTGTCATTTATTTCAACCTTTACAACTCTGTCAGATAGTTCATAGTCTGTTGGAGCTTTTATTTCTTTAATATAGTATGTTCCATATCTCAATTCTTCAAATAAAGCTGTTCCATCTTCTTTATTAGATTTTACCTCTTTAATTAGTTTTGTACATTCTGGATCTTCGTAAATTGCAAAAGTAAATTTATCTTTGATGACTTCCTTTGTTTCTGAATCTACTTTTATAACCTTTACATTTTTAAGTATTGGCATATCTTTCATTTCGATTTTTTGGGTGGTTTTATCTGTCGTAACAACGAATTTTATTTCTTCTGTTATTTCATAGCCATAAGGTGCTGTTGTTTCTCTTAAAATATATGTTTTACCTTCCTCTAAACCTTTTACTTGGTGTGCCTCTGTTGTAGATGTCCATTGGTCTATTATATTTCCAGCTTCATCAGTTACTTCTAGCTCTGCACCCTCTAATTCATTTCCATTTGTTATATCTGTTTTAGTAATTTCTACTAACTTATCTATCATAACAATTTTTTGAGTTTCTTTACTATCGCTTGTTACTTTAAACTCTATGTCAGATGCTTTAACATAGTTTCCTACTGCTAATTCTTCATGTAATTTGTATGTCTTATTTTCTTCTAGTCCTGTAACTTTATGAGCTTTTTCCTCTGAAATCCACTCATCTATCACATTATTATCTAAATCTAATACTTGTAGTTTTGCTCCTGGTATCTCTTTTCCAGAAATATCTTCTTTTGTAATTTCTACTACTTTATTGATTAGTTCTATGTGTTGGTCTTTTTTCTCATCTGTTACTTTAAATGTAACATTTGTAGCTTTTACAAAGCCATTAGGAGCTGTTTCTTCATGTAAAGTATAAGTTTCATTTTCAACTAGATTTTTAATCTTATGTTCTTCTTTTGTAGAGATCCACTCATCTACGATATTTCCATCTTTATCTATAATTTGAATTTTAGCACCCTCTACTTCTTTTCCTCCAATATCTGTTTTAGACATTGAAACTATTTTATCTTTCATATTTACTTTTTGAATTTTATTTGTATCATCTATTGTAAATTTAACACTTGTCGCTATTACATAACCCTCTGGAGCTATTTCTTCTTTTAGTGTGTATTCTCTTCCTATTGTTAGTCCCTCAATTTTATGAGTTTTGTCAGTAGATGTCCATGTATCTATAACATTATTTTCGCTATCTAATACAGAAAGTTTTGCTCCTGGTAATTCTTTATCTCCAGTAACATCTGTTTTAGAGAATTCTACCATTGTTGTATCATTTGATATATCTAATTTTTCAGTATAAACTTTTGTTGTTAAATCTTTTTGCTCGAATTTAACTTCATATTTTGTTGAATTTAATACAAGCCCATTTAAAGTTTTTGTTTCTATAATTTCATATATTCCCATTGGAAGATCTGTAATTGTTAATTTTCCATCTTTAGAAAGATTATATTCTTTAATCTCTTGTCCTTTTTTGTAAATTATACTACCATCTGCCATATCTAAAATATTTTCTTTTGCTAATAGTTTGAATTTAATACCAGATAAGTCTGATGTATCAATAAGTGAAGTATCTGCATCTTCTCTTAACGCAATATTCTTATCTAAATTTATCGTTCCTGTTGGCTGTTCATTTTTAACAATTACCTCTTTGATATAATCTCCATCTTGGTCTATATCATAATCTTTTATATTTTTAATCTCAAACTTAACAGCCTCATCTAATTGTAAAAAGCCATCTGGAACTTTTATTTCTGTTATTTCATAGCTACCTACTGGTAATTTTAAAGGTGTAGTAACCTCTGCTTTATTATCATTTTTACTATTATATGAGTTATCTGGAACTACGATATTATCTGCATTAGTAGTAAAAGATGTGTATGTTGTATTTCCCACTTTTTGAGAAATTGTTTCTCCTTTTTTGAATAATATTTTTTTAGTAGCTCTGTCATATATATCTTTTGTAGCCTTAATTTCAAATGTTGTAGAATTTAATGTTACAGATTTTCCAGTTTTAAGATCTTTTTTAATTAGTTTTATATATGTTTCTAATTGCTCATTATTTACTACTAAATGTTTTGTTTTCTTTGCTATTTCCTTAATCTCTGATTCATCATTAGTAATAGAAAATGTAAAATCAGCTGCTGTTTCATAATCTGTTGGTGTTTTGGTTTCTTTAACTATATATTTTCCATAAGGTAGATTATTCTGTGTGTAAGCATTACCATCACTATCTGTTTTTATTATCTCATAAGTTGGTGCAATTACTTGAGCTTCTGCAACTCTTTTGCTATCAACATTTACTTTGTTACCATCTTCATCTATTCCATTCCAAACCTCTGCATAAGTGTAGCCTTGTGCATAAGCTCTTTCTACTGCTGAATTTAATTTTATAGTAAATTCTGCACCCTCTAATCCTGGTGTTTCTCCAGAATTTTCTTTTATACCAGATTTGAAAATATGAACTCCCATTTTCTTAACATTTTCTAAACTTGTTGTAGTATTAGAAATAACCTTTGTATATTGGTCTTTATATACTAAATTAACTTCATATTCTTTTGTATCTATCATATAACCCAAAGGTGCTGTTTCTTCTTTAACTATATATTTTCCTAATGGTAAATTTGTAACATCTTCTGTTGTACCTTTTTCATCCATTGTTCTAGTTGCTACTAAATCTCCAGTTGAATAGAATTTTTTAGTTTTTGCTTTATTATAAATATCTTCTTTTGCATAAACCTTATATACTGCACCTGTAAATATTGCATCTCCCTGTGTTACAGAACCAGTTTCAGAATCCTTTTTTATAATTGTTATTGTTCCTGTTGGTTCTTCATCTATAACATTATTTACATCTAAATAAATTACTTTTGTTGTTCCATCTTTATATTTAAGGTTTGCATCAAATTCTTCTGCATTTAATAGATAACCTTCTGGGGCATTAGTTTCTTTTACATAGTAATGTCCTAAATGCAAATTAGTAAAAGTGACCATTCCTTGTTCATTAGTTGTAGCTTTTGCAACTAAATCGCCTTTTTTATACCATGTAATTGTTCCAGCTACATTTTTTATATCTTCTTTAGCATAAAGAGAAATTTCTGCCCCTTTTAGTTTGTTATTATAAGCATCTGTTTTATATACTTTAATTTCTCCTGTTGGTTCTTCATTTACTATTGCTTGAGTTGCTGTTTGATTTACTTTAACTTCTACATCATAAGATTTTGTATCTAATAAATACCCATAAGGAACAGATTTTTCTACGATTGTATATGTTCCTTTTTTTAGTTTTTCAATAGTTATTTTTCCATTAGTAACAGTAACATCTTTGTTATAATCATTTGGTCCTCTTACATTGAAAACTGCTCCATTTACTAAATCTCCATTTGTATTTAACTTTTGTAATTCTACTTTACCAAATGATTCAATTTTCATACTGAAACTTAAAGTTATTGGATCATTGTATGCCATTGAATATAATTGATTTTGAACTCCTGATGCAAATTCAAAATAAACCATTGAGTCTTCATCTTGAGTACCATCTTTAATCATTCCCCAAGACTTAAATTCTGCATCTGTTATAGTATAGTTTTCTAAATTTGTATTTTCATCTACAAATATTGTCATAGAGTTACTTCCACTTGAGTGTTGTACTCTTATTCCATTAGTTGTTCTATCTAAACTCGGATAATTAGCTAAAACTCCATTAGAATCAGTTATTGTTTTGCTTTCTCCAGCTTGAATAGTTATTGTTGTTCCATCAAAACTTGGTCTTTTCTCCATTTGAGCTATTTGATTTTCTATATTGCTTTTAAAACTCACATATTCTGCTTGAATACCGCTGTCAATAAAAGTTGCTGAACTTTGTCCTAGAGTTTCCCATATAAATTGCTGTGTTAGAACATATTGCTTTTTATTAGCATCTGATGTTCCACCATTTATTACATAGTCCCCATGTTGTTTATACCATCCCAAATAAGCTATTTTACATGCTTTTCTGATTTTAGAATCAACAGGGGTGTAATAACTACCTTTGTATATTGTGCCTGTATCGAAATCTACACCATGTTCTGCACAAAAAACTGTTCTTTGTTCTCCTGTAGAATAGTTTATCAATCTTCTTAATAAAACTCCATATTGAGTATTTGCATTGTCTGTTGTTTTGATGTATGACGCAAATTGTCCACCAAACCAGCTACCTGTTCCTGATGCTGCAAAAATTGGCTGACTTGCACTTAACATTGTTATTATTAATAAAATAAATGCTATGATTTTTTTATATTTTGATGTTTTTATCATCTTTAAATTCCTCCTTTTTTGGTTTTAGGCAAAAAAAGAACAAGTATTGCTACTTGCTCTATGAAATATTATTTAATTATCTATAATAGAAATTCAATGTCCATTTACCGCAATATGGACAACTCCATGTTTCGTAACCATAAGGGCATTTTTCGTTATATTCCTCTGCTGTTATCGCTCCACTATGCACTTGGTTACTGTAACCATTTATTAAATTATCATAATAAGAAATTGCTTCACTGTAACTATTAAACCATTTGTTAGAATTACCAACTCCTACTCCATGTTTACCATCACTACATTTTGGTGCTACTGGCTCTTGTACTTTGGTTTCTGTCTTTGTTTCTTGTTTAGGCTGTTCTTGTACTTGTATTTGTGTACTTGTTTGCTTGGTTGTTGTTTGAATTGTCTGCTGTTGCTGTGTTTGTTTTGAACTTTCTATTTTTTTCTCTTGAGTATTTGTTATTTTCTTTGGTTCTTCTTGTATAACTTGTGCTGTTTCCGCTTCTGGTGCTGTTTCTGTATCACTTTCTAAAACAATAATTTCTTGTGCAATATCTGTTTCTTCTGTGATATTTTCACTTGCACTTTGAATCTCATTTGTATCATCTATTTCGTTTATAAACTCATCATTACTTGCTATATTACTTTCACTTGAATTTGCTTGTGTATTTTTTATTATCAAAGCAGTCATAACTAATGCAATTATTAGAGCTACCATTATTAAACTTATTAACTTTTTATTTTTCATAACTTATCATCTCCTTTTGCCTTAATTATACTGCTTTTAGAAAAAGTCGCAAATGTATAAAATATTTAATTATAAATTTATAAAATATAATAATATTTCTCTTTTAGTTTGTAATATAGTATGTATTTGAAAGGGTTTGTAAGGGAAAACTTTGTAATGTGTTCACACAAACAAATAATCATAACTATTATTATTTTGTTCACACACTATCTAACATTTCGTTCTTGTCGTAATTTTTCTCTTTTGTTGTGTTCTTCCACACATTGAATAATAAAATCTTCTACTTTACCAGACTCTTTAATTTTAGTTGGTATGTACTTTTCTATTCTTTCATTGTGTATCTTTATAAACTCTTTTTGATTAGGTTTTTCTTTATCTAATAAGTTTTCTATTTTTTCTTCAGATATAGTTCCCTCTTGTTGCATTTTCTTTAATGTAATAGCTTGACTTAAACTTGGAGAAACTTCATCATATTGTAATTTATTTAAAATTACATATTGATAATCTTCTTCTAAATAAGATAATTCAACAGCTGGTCTAAATGCTATTCGCTTATTATCTACTTCTTCTAATAATTCTGGTATTAAATAAGTAAGTCGAATATATCTAAATATTTGTGCTCTGCTCTCATTATTTTCGTTTGCTATTATTTGTGCAGAATCCAACTTTGTATCCAATGGCGACAAAGTTGTTCCATCTAGTTTTTTTCCTTGATGATTTAATGCTTCTAATTTTAATTTGAAAGCAAAAGCTCGTTCACTTGGTAAAATTTCCTCTCTTTGAATGTTACTATCTACCATAAGAATTGTAGCTTCATCATCTGTTAAATCTTTGATGGTGCATCTTATAACTTTTTCTCCTGCAATAATACTAGCTATTTTTCTTCTATGCCCAGCAACAAGTTCGTATCTTCCATTTTCTTTAGGTCGAATAATAATAGGTTCTAAAACACCATATTGCTTAATGCTTTCTGCCATTTCTTGCATTTTCTCATCTCTATTTACATGATAAGGATTATTAGGATTATCATCAATAAGTTCAATAGGGACTATTTCTACTTTTTCTGCATTTTCATAATCTCTTTGTGCTTGATTAGTAAATAAATCATCTAACTTTGGAAGTTTCATTTTTTGATTTTGTTCTTTCATTGTCTAAAACCTCCTTTGCTAAATTTTTATATGCTTCTGCAACTGGACTATTTTTGTCAAATTCAAATATACTTTTACCTGTCGATGTAGATTTTGCTGTATTTATAGCTTTAGGAATTTCAGTATTATAAATCTTTGCATATTGCCCATAATTCTCATCTAATGTATTTCTTACATCTTTTGATAAGTTAGTTCTTTTATCTACAAGTGTAAGTAATACTCCTCCAATTTTTAGATTAGAGTTAATTTGTTTATGAACTCTAGTAACTGTTTTTAACAAATGTCCCATACCTTTAGCTGCTAAATATTCTCCTTGAACAGGAATTATTATTTTATCGCTACAAGCTAGAGCATTTATTGTTATCATTCCTAAACTAGGCATACAATCAATTAAGATATAATCGTAGTTATCTCTTATATCTTTAATAGAGTTTTTAAGTGTAAACTCTCTGCTCATTGCATTTACTAAAGAAAACTCTATTGCTGATAAATCTAAATTAGATGGAATTAAATCTACTCCCTCTTTATGATGAAGTATTGCCTCTTGTACATTTATTTCATTATCACAAATAGTATCTGACATTAGTGTTCCAATAGTATTTTGCAATTCATCTTGATTATAGTACCCCATACAAGTAGTTAAGTCGCCTTGAGGATCTGCATCAATAAGTAATACTTTTTTACCTTGTTTAGCAAGAGCTACACCTAAAGAAAAAGTGGTAGTTGTTTTTCCAACTCCACCTTTTTGATTTGCTATTGCTATAACTTTACTCATTGGCATTCTCCTGTTCTTCTTTTCTTTTTCTTGATTGTTCTCTAAAACTTACAAATTGGTCATAGTATTCATGCTCTTTTATATCTTCGATATATTCTTCTGCATTTTCTATGAAATCCTCAATAGTATTATTTATTGCCATACACATTTCCTTATAGCTTGGGGCATCATAAAGTTCTTCAAAATATAGTGTTAAGCTCTCTGCTATATCATTTTCCATATCTACCAAATAATATAAGTTTTCACACATTGCTGGTATATCTTGTTTAAATGCTTGTTTTATATCATCTGTCGATAGCATTTGATATAAAAGAGTATTTAGACTATTTTCTGAAATTCTAGCAAAATGTAATGAATTTCTTAATCTATCTTGTGCATTTTTTATTCTTCTCATCTCATCTTCTGTTTTTTCTTCTTTTACAAGTAGATTACTTATTTCTGCCATATCAGGATCCATCCATGTTTCATATTTAATACAGTCTTTTACTGTATTTATTAACATTGCTTTTATTGTTTCGTGCAATGTCCTTTCATCTAATCCCTCTAAAGCCTTATCAATTAGTAAATCATCTTGTACTTCGTATTTGTTTTCAAAATCATAAATTGTTTTTTTCATTTAAAATTACCTCCTTAAATTTGAATTTTGGAGGCAAAAAAATAAAGCTAATTTTTTAATTAACTTTTTGTTAGATATTATTTCAATAACTGCATTTTTATCTCAAGGAATTTAAAATTCTGTGTCGAATAATATAAAATGTAATCCAATAAACATAAAAACAGATGACATTTGGTTTGTATTATCAAAGTTTTGTGCAAAAAGGAATAGGAGTAAAATATAAAA
>JBJEEB010000043.1:0-2061 GCA_051872655.1 Bacilli bacterium
TGTCAACAAACGTAAACTAAATATAACCTTTCTTAATGGTGCTATTATAGAGCCTAAAAATGCTAATATTAGATTTATAGAACCTTATAAGATAATATTTAAAAGCAAATCTTCTAACCCCACTAAATATTTAATTGCTTTAGTGTTTGATGAAGAATTAGGAAGTAGTCTAACAATATTTATAAATGAAATTGGAGATACAAATAAATGTAGTATTACTAAATTAATAAAAATTGTAAATGAAAATATATGTTTATAAACAACTAACCCACTAAATACTAATTTATACAACTAAATAAGAAATGAGGTATAAATTATGTATAATTATGAAAAAGAAAATGTTAAACAACAAATAATCAATAGCTTAATATCTAAAGAACGTGTGGCTATTTATTGCCGTGTATCAACTCAAGACCAAGTTAGAGAGGGACATTCCCTATCAGAGCAAGAATATAGATTACGTAAATTATGTGATTATAAAGAATATGAAATAATAGACATTTATATTGATGAGGGAATAAGTGCAAAAGATACTAATAGACCACAATTTCAACGTATGATAGATGATGTCAAAAGTGGACGTATAAATCGTATTGTAGCATATAAGCTTGATAGAGTTACTAGAAGTATCAGAGATTTAGAAGAACTAGTACAATTCCTAGAAAACTATAATTGTAGTTTAGAATGTGCCGTAGAAGAAATAAATACTAGTAATGCTAACGGAAGATTTTTTGTAAGAATGTTGACAGTCTTAAGCCAGTTAGAAATAGAAAGATGTAGCGAAAGAACTTTAGTAGGTTTAGAGGGTGCATTAAAGAAAAAACACGCTATACAATGTCCTTTGGGATACAAAAAGATTGATAAATGCTTAGTTATAGATGAAGAAACAGCCCCTATTATTAGAAGAATATTCCAAGATTATTTAGACGGAAAATCAGCTTTAAAAATAGCTAAGGACTTCACAAAAGAAAATGTACTTAATAAATCTTGGGGTAGCACTTCTATTGAAAAAATTATCTCTAATAGAATTTATATAGGAGAATATGAGGCTAATAAACGCTCTAAAATACAAGAACCAACTATTATTAAAGACTTTGCTCCTCCTATTATAGATAAACAAACTTGGATAGATACAGAAAAGCAAAAAGAAATAAATCGTCATAGCCACTATGGAAAATATGATTATATATTTAAACAAAAGCTTATATGTTGTCATTGTGGTAAAATACTTAATAATGTTAGTTCTCAAGGTGGAAATCGTACACTACAATTATATTATAGATGTAGCAATTGTAAGAAAATTGATTTAATAAATGAGAAAAAGATTGATAAAGAAGTTATTAAACAAATAGATGAGATATTTGATTTTTATAGCCTATTAGATAAAACTTTTATAGCCACTACAACTACTAATTATAGAAAAGAAATATCAATAATTCAAAAAGATATTGATACCATAATTACTAAGGAAGAAAACGCTAAAAATATATTATTGGAGGGAGTTATAAGTAGTGAAGAATTAAGAAGTACTTTAGATACTCTATCCATTCAAAAAAGAGCTTTAAAAGATAAATTATCAAAATATAAATATCAAAGCCAAAATTTACTAACTTTAGAAAATGCTTGTAGTAGTTATAACTATAATTCTGATATATATTTAAAAATTTCTTATTACGTTAGACATAAGAACTTATGGAAACAACTTAATAGTATTCAAAAAAATAAGATTATATCATCATTTATTGATAGTATTGTTATAGATACTAAAAATAAAGAAGTAAAAGTAATAAAAATCAACTTTAAAGAAGATAAGTTATCAGAAGTGAGCTATAATTTTAGATATGCTATATTTAACTCTTTATACCCTATTGAAGAACAAAAAAACATCATAAATAACTATGATTATGATGATACTAGTTTAAAAAAATATTTTAAGATTAATAATACTTCTATTACTGGGAAGATAATAAACGCTTATGATACTTTAGAATATGATTTATTATTTGAACCACAAACAACAACATTGACTATATTTTAAATTAACAAGGATAATAACCTTGT
>JBJEEB010000044.1:0-2013 GCA_051872655.1 Bacilli bacterium
GATTGTAAACATGAATATGGAAAATGAAAATAAATTAAGAAATATGTTAAAGGAGATGATCAGATTGAATATAAAACCTAATTTTGCAGCATTAGGCCGAGAATATGGATGTGATTATAGAACAGTGAAAGCTAAATATTATGAAGAACAAAATAAGGAAAAAGGTATCAAAGTAGTAAAAAAATCAAGAAAATATATAATTGATGATTATAAAGAACTGATAATTAATAAGTTAGAAACAATACCAGGAATAACAGCATATTCAATATATTATTTTCTAAAAGTTGAAAAAGGATATAATGGTTCTTATGAAACAATTAAAAATTTTGTAAGAAGTAATAAAGATAAAAGAAAACAACCTGCATCGATAAGAGTTGAACCAATAATTGGTAAATCTGCACAGGTTGATTGGAAAGAAGATTTTAAATTAACTAATAAGGATGGCGAATTGTTTGTTATTAATTTATTTCTAATTAGATTACACTATAGTAAAAAGTTTTATGCGAGATTAACAATTGATAAGAAAAGAGATGAAGTTAAAAAATGTATTGTTGAATCACTAGAATATTTTGGTGGAACACCTAGAGAAATATGGTTTGATAATATGGCAACAGTTATGGTTAAAGAAGGAAAACATAAGAAGATTAATAATGAGATAAAACAATTAGGAAATGATATAGGTTTTCAACCGATATTATGTCAATCAAGAAGACCAAAATCCAAAGGCACAGTAGAAAATTTAGCAAAATTATGTGATAGATTAAAATCTTATAATAATGAGTTTGAAACATTAGATGACTTAATAAATATAGTTAATAAATTTAATGAAGAATGTGGGAATGAAAAGTCACAAGCACATAATAAAATCGTTAATGAAGTTTTTAAAGATGAAAAAAAATATCTAATACCACTTCCAAATAAAAATATACTTGAAAAATATAAACAAAATATTGAATACAGAAAAGTCTCGCAAGATTCAATGATTGTTTATAGAGGTAATAGATATTCTGTTCCAACTCGATTTATTGGTTCTTACTTAGGAATAAGAATTATAAATAATCAAGTCTATATATATGATAACACAGATTTAGTAAGATGTCATATAATAACAAATAATAATTTAAATTATCATAATGAAGATAAAATAGAAATACTAAAGAGTGATTTACTATATGGATTGGATGATAAAGAAATAGAAAACAAAATAAATAATACCGATTTACAAATATATGATTTTTTGAAAGGAATGAATTAAGATGTTAAATGAAACAATAAATATATTAAATGATTTGAATTTATATGGATTAAAAAATAGTATAAGTAATGAAATAGATTATATAACGAATAATAACTTATCATTTTTAGAGGGATTAAATCATTTTCTAAAAAATGAGGTTAAATATAGAGAAATAAATCGTGCTGAAGCAAATATTAAAGTAGCACATTTTCCCTATTTAAAAGAAATAAAAGACTTTGATTTTGATTATCAACCTAGTATAAATAAAGACATAATAAATGATTTATCTACATTAAGATTTATAGAGGAAAAAAAGAATGTATTATTTCTAGGAAGTCCTGGAGTTGGTAAGACACATTTAGCAACTGCATTAGGAATCGAAGCAGCAAAGAAAAGAAATTCTGTATATTTTATTAGTTGTAATGACTTAATAACTAATTTAAGCAATGCCTTTAAAGAGAATAGATTAGAAAGTAAAATAAAGTTTTATTGTAAATATAAACTTTTAATAATCGATGAAATTGGGTATTTACCAATTACAAAAGATGAAGCAAATATATTCTTTCAATTAATAGCAAAAAGATATGAAACTAAATCAACAATTATAACAACCAATCAACCATTCTCAAAATGGGGAGAAGTTTTTGGCGATTCAACAATTGCATCAGCAATAATAGATAGATTAGTACATCATTCTGTTATTATAAATATTAAAGGTAAATCTTATAGAATAAAAGATCTTGTACAAGAAGAATTTGAAAATCAAAAAGTAGCTA
>JBJEEB010000045.1:0-2012 GCA_051872655.1 Bacilli bacterium
TATCCATATAATTTATAAAGTTATCTTTATCAGCCGTAATAGCCATTATATCATACGGCAGACATTGTCCGCAACCTAACAATTAAATTTTCTAAAAAAAAGCAAACCTCCTCTTGAAATAGTTTGCCAAAACAGTATAATAACTGTTACGTGCTCTAACGCACAATCTAAATTAAATAAACGGTCTATGCCGTAATGTAGTCTATGCTACTAAATATCGGAACCTCAAGATTAGTCTTTTGTTCCATGTTTACAATATGCATAACTACTCAGGGAGGTTTGCAATGAATATAATAGAACAAAATAAAGAAAAAATCAATGGTATTTTAGAAACTTTTGACAGAATGATAATTAATGGTTATTTATTAAACTTATGTAATTATAGACATTTTTTATTTTATTTAATTCAAAATAATATTAAATTAGTTGATTTTGATAAGTTTGCTCAAAAGGAAACCGAAACATTATGTAACCATATTGATAACTATATCAAAAGCAATAATGTAGAAACGATTTATCTTAATTCTGGAAAAATAGATAAAAATGAAATTGTTATGAATGAATTAGAAAAAAATCCTAATAAAGTTGGTTTAATATCTGCATTATCTGCTGTTGAAATTTGTAATACTATGACTGTTAAACCAAATCATGAAACTGAAAAGTTAGAAGTCACTTCTAGACCCGCTAAATGCAAACATTATTATTTTTATTATAATGACGAAGAATTTGGCTTAATGTATTTAAAGATTCAAACTTGGTTTCCTTATAATGTTCAAATTTATATTAATGGTCGTGAATATTTATCTAAATTATTAGATAAAAATAATATAAAATATGAAATGTATAATAATTCATTTTCATATATTGAAGACTTTAATAAAGCACAAGAATTAGCAGATGGTATTCTTAATCAAAAAATATCAGATTCATTTGACGGACTAATAAAACAAATTAATGTACATTTACCCAAAATAGAAAAAATATTTAGTCATTCATACTATTGGTGTATTGATCAATGTGAATTTGCAACCGACATTAATTTTAAAAATCGAGAAGATTTAAGTTTATTTTATAAGACACTGGTTGAAACCACATATTTCACTTTTAGTTCTGAAGATATATACTCTTTCTTTGGTAGAAATGTATCTAAAATTCATAATTTTTCTAAAGGAGAAATGGTTTCAGATTTAAGACACAGGTATCAAGGTTACCGAATAAAATTTAAAATTAATAATAATCAAATTAAGATGTATGATAAAGGAAACAATTTAAGAATTGAAGTAACAATTAATAATCCTAAAGATTTTAAAGTCCTTAAAGAAAAAGAAAAAATTATAGAACATAAAACCATAGAAAAAGAAAAAGTTTGGGTACCTATGGGTAAAAGTATATCTAATTTATATAGATATGTTGAAATAAGTAAATCTATAACAAAAAGATATATTGAGGCATTACCAGATATAAATGTAGATGAAGTTTCAATTTCTGAAATCAACAAATTATCTTCTTCTATTATAGTTAATGAAAAAAAATATACTGGATTTAATTTGCTGGCAAAAGATACATTAAGTTTACTATCTATTATATCTTCTGGTGAATATCTAATTAATGGTTTCTCAAACAAATTGATTAGAGAAAAATATTTTACAAAAGAAATAACTAAAAAAGATATTAACAGACTTACTAGATTATTATCAAAATTAAAAGCACATGGAATAATCAAAAAAGTAGCTAGAAAAAATAAATATTATCTAACTACTAATGGTAGAAAAATTATTAATAGTATATTGATCTATACTAGAAAAACTTTATTAACTTAAATCTACAAATTAAATTTGTAATGGGGTAAGGGGAAATCTATCCTTTTTATCTTTATACTTTTAAAAACTTGTTTTATTTTTATTTATTTAGAATGCAATAGCATACTAATTCAAAGTTTTTCTTTTCATTTTCAATAACTGTAATAAATTCTTCTTCACTTGGAATTGTTAATCTAAATTCTGATGAAAATA
>JBJEEB010000046.1:0-7647 GCA_051872655.1 Bacilli bacterium
AAATTACTATTTGATGAGTAAAGTATATCATAAGTAGCATATTTTAACAACGCTCTGGCGATTTTTTATCTGAAGATTTATCTTCTTTTTCTTCTTGTTCATCTCCAAACATTTCATGATCATTATCATTTATTTTTAGCGCTGCATTTATTTCGTCTAGCTTCTGCAATTTTTCTTTTAGCTCTTGTTCTTTTGGAAATTCTTTTTGTATTTCATTTTTTGCATTTTCTAATTGAAAATTGGTATTATCTAATTTCTCCCTTTCGTGTGGTATATCTCTTGAAATATTTTCTAAACAATTATTTATTCTAGTTATATTACCATTTGTGTCAGTTCCTAAATCTAATGAATAACTAAATTTATTTTTCATTTTTAATTTTATATTTTTGCTAAATGAATCAAAGCTAATTTCCATTTTGAAACCTCTATATTCTCCGATTTCCTTAACTTCCATGCTTTTTAAAGTTTGTACACATTCTAATAATTTCTTACCTGCATCTTGTTTTTCAGTATATAAAGTATCTTCTATTTTCATTGGAGAGAATCCATCTTTGTTAGGTTTAGTATGCTCATCTAACCAAATTGTATCTTCTTCCATAGCTTCAATCTTATTATTTAATCTTGCAATTTCTTCTGGAAAATATTTAATAACTTTATCTTGTAAAGCATATCTTTGGTTCATAAATTCTTGCCTTAATAGTTTTAGTTTAGAAACTTCAGTATCTAATTCGGTTTTTTTTAATATCAATGGATTACCTGTTGCTAATGCTTTAATTTCCCCATAAGTTAGAGCTTTATCATCAATATCTTCCATAGATCTTGCTGGAGTCTTTGATGTCATTATTTGTGATATAAATTTTTGCTTTTGCTCTACTAATTGATACATATAGCTATCAAATGTTTTCTCTGTTACATAAGAATAAACAAATACTTTTTCATTTTCATTTCCTTGTCTAATCATACGACCATTTCTTTGAGTTAGATCTGATGGTTTCCACGCACAGTCTAAATGGTGCATAGCTATTAGCTTGTCTTGTACATTTGTTCCAGCTCCCATTTTTTGAGTAGAACCCATTAAAATTCTTACTTCTCCTCGTCTTACTTTACCAAATACCTCTTTCTTTTTAGCCTCTGTATCTGCCTCATGAATAAAAGCGATTTCATTTTGTGGAATACCTTTTTCAACTAGCTTTTTCTTTAATTCATTATATACATCTGTAAATTCTTCTTTTTCAAATCCTTTTAAGTCTTTTGGAGTAGATAAATCACAAAATACCATTTGAGTAGATTTTTTATCTGTATTTTCTTCCCATATCTTATAAATATTATCTAAACAAGATTTTACTTTGCTACTTTCTGCATCTGGTAATAAAGGATTTATAAGTCTTTGGTCTAGTGCTAACTTTCTTCCTTCGTTAGTAATCTTTAACATATTATCTATGGAAGCATCTACTCCACCATTTCTTATATTTTCTGCTCTATCTCCAAGACTTTGTACCATATCTTGCTGTATATCGCTAGGTTTTACAACAACATTTATATTCTCAAAATCTGGAGTAGGTAAATTTAATGTTTCGGCTGTTTGTATATCAGCTACTTGTTTGAACATTGACATTAGCTCTGGTAGATTATGAAATTTTGCAAATCTTGTTTTAGCTCTGTAACCTGTTCCGTTCTGGTGCAAGTTCTATTGCTGTAATAGTTTCCCCAAATGTACTTGCCCAATTATCAAAATGTTCTAATTCATTTTTCTTTAGATCATCATATTGTAAATATCTTTGCATTGTATAAAGTTCTGCCATAGAATTACTTACTGGTGTTCCAGTTGCAAAGACAGTACCTTTACCACCTGTAATCTCATCTAAATATCTACATTTCATAAATAAGTCAGTAGATTTTTGAGCTTCTGTTTGAGCTATTCCTCCAACATTTCTCATTTTAGTATATAAGAATAAGTTTTTGTAATTGTGAGCTTCATCAACGAATAATTTATCAATTCCCAATTCTTCAAAAGTTACTACATCATCTTTTCTTTCTTGTTTATTAAGCTTTTCAAGTCTTGTTTCTAATCCTCTTTTAGTCTTTTCTAATTGCTTGATAGTGTAATATTCTCCCTTTTTCTCCTTTTCTTCTCTTATGCCATTTGTTATATCATTTATTTGTGCCTCTAATATAGATCTTTGTCTTTCAATTGACATTGGAATTTTTTCAAATTGAGAATGTCCTATTATTATTGCGTCAAAATCTCCTGTTGCTATTCTACTACAAAATTTCTTTCTGTTTTTTGTTTCAAAATCTTTTTTAGTTGCTACTAAAATATTTGCACTTGGATATAGCTGTAAAAACTCACTAGCAAATTGTTCTATAATATGGTTTGGAACTACAAATAAAGACTTATTGCATAAGCCTAATCTTTTACTTTCCATTGCAGCTGCAACCATTTCAAAGGTTTTTCCAGCACCTACTTCGTGAGCAAGTAAAACATTTTTACCATATAAAACATGAGCTACTGCATTTAATTGATGTGTCCTTAATTTTATTTCTGGATTCATTCCTACAAAGTCTATATGAGAGCCATCATACTCTCTCGGTCTTATAGAATTAAACTTGTCATTATAAAGTCTTACTAATTTGTTTCTTCTTTCTGGTTCATTCCATATCCAATTTAAAAAAGCCTCTTTTATAGCATCTTGTTTACTTGATGCTATTGCAGTTTCTTTTCTATTTAATACTCTTTGCTTTCTGCCCTCATCATCTATAATAGTATCAAATACTTTTACATCTTTTAAATTAAGTGTTTGCTCTATTATTTTATAAGCATTTATTCTTGGTGTACCATAAGTAGAATATGCTTTTACATTATCTCTATCTACACTCTTTCCATCAATATACCATTCAGCAGTTATGTTAGAATATTTTACTTTAATATCCCATTGATTATATCTTGGAGTTTCTAGTAGTTCAAAAATAAATTGTCTAACTATTTCTGGTGGTATCCATGTAGAGCCTAACTTAACACCAATTTCACTTGCTGTTAAATCTTCTGGTATAACTTCTTTTAATTTTTCTACATTTATATTAAAGCTAGGATCTTCTTTTGCAAATTCTTCAGCAATTTTTAGTTTTTCTCTAACATTTCCAGATAAATATTCATCAGCAGTTACCCAATGGTTTGGTTCTCCATATTCTGGGACATTAAAAATTACTCCCTCAAGACTTTTTACCATTTTGTCCATATCTATACCACATAATTTTTGCATATAGTTCAAATCAACTTTTGCCTTATCTTGTATAGATAGAATTAAAGCCTCATCTGGAGTATCAACTTTCAATATTTGTTTTTTAGCTTTTATAGTTCTTTTATTGAATATATCAGCTTTCCCTACAAATTTGCCATCTCCATCAATTTTTTCAAGTGAGCATAATAGAAAATAACTACTATCATTAGAGAAAGCATTTTCATTTGCTCTTGAATTTATAAGTCCATATTCTTTTGTGAATCTATCGTATATTTCATTTAATTTTGCTTGTGCAATATGTATATATTCATCAGAACGATCTTGTAATTGTAAATCTATAAGTTCTCTAGTTTGTTCTCTTAATGCGATTAAACCTTTTATTCTGTTTTGATTTGTTAATGGTAAATCATCTTGTAAAATCATTCTTGAATTTTCTCTAAAATAAATCTTGTCATCTATTATTGCATAAGAAAAATTTTTTACACTTGGAATAGCTGGAATAGATGTATCTTCCTGTTCTATTTCATTTTCAATAATGTTATCTTGTAACTCTCCATGAATATTAGTAATTGCATAATTCAATTGTTCTTCTAAATTTTGATTTTCATCTGCTTTACAAGTAGAATCATAACCATAAGCTGTAGAAACAATCTCCATATTTCCTAATATCATTTCTGGTTTATCAGTAAAATAGCTATTTATTGAAATATCATTGCTATCTTTATCAAGATATACCCAATCTGGCATTATATCGGTCAAATTTTCTCTTTTCTGCAAGAAGATAATATCAGATGTTACCTTTGTTCCAGCATTTTTAGTAAATGTATTATCTGGTAATCTAATTGCACCTAAAAGCTCTGCTCTTTGTGCTATATACTTTCTAACTTCTGGACTTGCTTTGTCCATTGTTCCTTTAGATGTTATAAAAGCAATTACACCATTTGGTCTAACTTTATCTAAAGTTTTAGCAAAGAAATAATCATGTATTAAGAAATTGTTTTTATCATATCTGCTATCATTTACTTTGAAATCTCCAAAAGGTACATTTCCTATTGCTACATCAAAAAAAGAATCTGGTAAATCTGCTTTTTCATACCCCTCTACTCTTATATCTGCTTTCTGATATAATTGTTTTGCTATTCTACCACTTATAGAATCTAGCTCAATACCATATAATTTAGAATTTTGCATTTCTTCTGGCAACATTCCTAAAAAGTTTCCTGTACCACAACTTGGTTCTAAAATATTTGCTTGTTCTAGTCCCATATTTTGCAAAGTTTTATATATAGCTTTTATTACTATTGGTGGTGTATAAAAAGCAGTTAGTGTAGATGCTCGTGCAGAACTATATTCTTTATCTGTCAATAGCTCTTTTAGTTCGTGATATTCTTCACTCCAATTTGTTTTATTTTCATCAAATACATCTGGAAGTCCACCCCAACCTACATAACTAGCTAAAATTTCTTGTTCTTCTTTGTTTGCTAATCTATTTTCATCTTCTAGCTTCTTAAGTAGTTTTATTGCATCTATATTTCTTCTAACTTTTTCTTTTGGTGTTCCTTCTCCTAAAGAATTGTTATCAATATGATAGTTTATTTTTTCTTGTTTTTTATAATATTCATCTCTATCAAGTGGCTTTCCATTTTCTTCTCTGGCTTTAAATAAATTTAATACATTTTGTGCTTGCTCAATATCTTTTTCTTTTAGCTCATTTACTACATTTATAGCATCATTTTCTACTTTTTCTAAAACAGCATTTCCAACTTCTTCTGCAATAACTCCAGACTCTAAATTATCAATAAATTCTTGACTTACTTCTCTTAAATTTTCTTTTGCTAATTCCTCTATGTCAGTAAAATTTGCAAGTCTTTTTCTTATATCTTGTTCTGATTGTTTAGTATTATCTATTTCAGAATATTCTAGTAAACCACCATCTATTTCTGTTCCAAAGTTATTATAAATCACATAATAATACCCCTCCTCATTAGTATGAAAATGAAAATAGTTACCATTAGATAATCTATAATTCTTTTCTATATTTTGAATATCTTGCTTTTCTTCATCAACAACTACTTGCTTTTGATCTGGATTTACTCTTGCATCATACATCCATTTTTGATTTTCATATTCCTCATTAAGCCATTTTTGATATTCTTCTTTTTCATTGCTATTAAGGTAAATATCAGCATTAACTAATTCTTTTATTCTTTTTTCAACCTTACTCCATGTTAGCAAAGTTTCTGGTGCATTTTCTTTTAGTCCGAATGTTAGTCTAATTCCTTTTGCATTATGCCATTCGTCTAAATTTTCGTAATTTCTTACATCTCCACCACCCTCGCCATATTCTTTTTTTAGAAAAGTAATGTTATCTTCAGTAGAATAACTTTCTTGGAATAATCTATAAATTCTAAATTTTCCATCAGCAAAATGACTACCCTCTAAAAGAACATCATCTATTACTTTTTGTGTAAATTCAAAAGCAGAAGTATTTTCTACCTCTGCCTGTGCTTGAATATTATTTATTTGTTCTTCTACACTTGGTAAATTTTTTATTGGTGGAATATAGCTATCTGTAAATAGATTTAATTGTAAATCAACTCTGTTATTATCATTTCTTCTGCTTGGTTTCGTATTGCGTTCATTGCTTGTACCCAACCCATTTGATCTGCTCTCTTCATTTCTTCGTTCACTTGAGCTTTCTCTGCTAATTGTTTGATTAGTAGTTTCAATCTGTTTTGAGCTGTTTCCTCTATTTCTCCTAAATGTTCTTCCATTTTGCCATCTAGCATCAATTCCTCGTATAGTCCTCTTTTGTGTTCCTTTAGAAATTTCTCCCTCATTCTTGAGAATCTCCCTTGTGTCATTTTCTTTGTTTGTGGCAATGCTACTTGTGGTACTTGATAATCTCCCATTTGTTGGTATGTTAACTCTCTCATAATCATTTCTCCCTTCATTATTTTTATTTTCATTTACATGATAATTCGTTTTTTGATTATTTACAAATGTACGATTTATATTATTTGTAGATTTTTCAAAATTTCTTACACTAGAATATATTTCTCGTAGCTCTTGTTCTGCTATATCACTAATTGCAGCACCTAATCTTGAAATAACTCTTTTGCTATCAAATTGTTTTATAAGTTCAAAATCACTAAAATTAAAATGTTCCATTGGTTCAATACCACATCTTTTCATTGCCATATATGATATTGAATTTACTAATAATCCTTTAAAAAACGATTCTAATTCTTCATCATTTAATCCTTGCAAAGAACTATTTTCTACTACTTCTTTTAAGTCCACTAAATAATCTTGAAAATTATCTTCTACTAAATTAGATGAACTTGAATATATTGCTTCAGCTAGATTATCTTTTATTTCTAAATTACCAAAACTATTTTCCAATGTTTCAATAAGTCCATTTTCATAAGATGACTTAACTTCCCATAGTTTCAGTTCTTGATTTATTCCACTATGAGTATCAGAAATATCAAATACATGTCTTAATATATTTCTACCATTTTCAATAGAAATTAAAGCTATTCCCTTTGCACCTTTATTTACCCATCTTTTAAGTCTTTTATTCCATGTTTCTATATCAGCACAAGCAGTTGCATTTGGTTTTTGTGCATAAATAAGCACTTGTTCATTAAAAGAGTATTTATAATTGTTACTTGCTGTTTGCAGAAATTTAATCCAATTTTCAGAACTACTTGTTATTTCTTTTAATGCATCATTTGCCATTTCATTAACTAATTGATATTTACTAGGCATTAAGTTTCCTCCTCTCCTTGTTTAGTCTGTGTGTAATTAAAATATTCAATTGTATTATGATTTTTAATACATTCTCGTAAAATAATAATATTTTGAATATCTTTATCTTCTGTTATAGTTTTTAAATCTTCTATTTTCAAATTAAGTATATCTTTTTCGCTTGATTTTCCAGCTTTTATTAATTTATTAAAAGTTTCTATTCTTGGATTTTCTTTTTTTCTTGGCATCTCACACCTCCTGTTTTCAAGCATAAAAAAATAAGCTAGATGTTAATCTAACTTACTTAAAAATTATAATTATTCTTTATTATAGAGTATCGTGAATTTTAATTAGCTTTAAAAGTAAATAATCTACAGATTCTGTATCTTTATTATCATTAAGCATTGTAGTTCTGCTTTCATTTAGACTATTAATCATAAGTCCTAAATCGTATTTATCTACTTTAATTCTGTCCTTTAATTTAACTATTATTTCATTAACTGGATCTGCATATTTATTTTGTTTTAGTAAATTATTTCTAAAATCCATTAAAGAATAACGCATAGTTCTTAATTCCTCACTATTCAACTCTATTTTTTTCTTCTTTTTAAACATAATAATCTCTCCTCAATTACTATTTGAGAAGATTATACCA
>JBJEEB010000047.1:0-1920 GCA_051872655.1 Bacilli bacterium
CCTTATTAAAATTATGTTTTAGATAATAACTGTTATTTGTCCCCTTTACTACTGTGTATTCAATATTTGTTCCGTTTACTTTTAAGAAACCAACTGTATCAGAATTTTTATCTTTTAAAGCTTGAAAGTCTACCTTATATTTTTCCTTTTCTTCTACACTTTCTTCATCTATTGTAATTGCTTGAGATATTTCTTCAGCAATTTTTTTGTTTTCTCTATTGTTTAAAAACCACATTATGATCTTAAAACCTGAAAATACAAATAAAATAATAAAAAATATTAAAATTATATTAGGTATAAGGTTTTTGTTTGTTTTTACTTTCTTTTTGGTATTTTCTTTATATCTATTCCCTTTTTTATTTTGCTTATTCAATTTATTTTCTCCATCTTTCACAAATTAGTTTTTGTTTTCTATCTCCATAAGTTTAAATGTATTTTCGCAAAATTTTATTAAACTTTTAGAGTTTTTGAATCCTGTTATTTTTGCATAATACTCTGCATATTTTGTATTTTCATCTACATATTTTAATTCTATTGCTTTTCTAATATTATATATTTCTTTATTAGAAGTGTTTTCATTGGACAATATCTCATTTAATGTTTTTTGATATTTACTGTCTTTATTTTTCATTTCTGCAATGTTTTCATTTGATATTATACAATCATCTATTAAATCATTAACACTTTGTATTGTAACTACTTTGTTATTGTTTTCTTTATTATATGTTGTATTTACTATTTTTTCTGAATATGTAACAACTCCGTCTTTTACACGTCCTGCATCTCCATATTTGTTTCCAAAGATTCCATTTATAATTAATGCCATTAAGATTATTACTGCAATAATTATGAAGATCATAATACAAAATCTTTTTTTATTCTTTATAGTCATTTTATTTTTTTTAGCACTTTTTTTCATATTAACCCCTTTTCTTATTATGAAATAAAATAGACTAGCTTTTTATTGGCTAGTCTATTTTAGCTTTATCTTAATGTTTTTTTGCTACTTTGTTTTTATTATATTTTACTGTAATAGCAATTCCTAAAACTGATACTATAAACATAGCTACAAATGTTACTATATTATCTCCAGTTTTTGGATTACTTGATGTTACATTAGTGTTATTTTCTATATTTGTATTTCCTTTATCAACATTGTTTGTGTCATTATCTTCTTTGATTACAGTAATTGTTGAATAAGCAACACCACCATCTGCAAATACTGTTTTCATTGTATGACTACCAATAGATAATGTATTTAGATAACTTTGTTTTAATGTTATAATTGTACTTCCACTTGTTACAACATAATTACTTCTATCTACTTCTTTATCATCCATATATACTTTTTGGAATAATGTTACATCTACGTCAATTCTTACGCTTATATCTTCATATTGATTCTTTATAAATTTTTTATTTTCACCTTCTAAAACTGTATAAACTATTTCTTTAACAGTAATATCTACATTAGAAGTAAATTCTTCATATTCAATTGTAATAGTTGTATCTCCAATTTTTAACGATTCCGTTTTAGTAATTGTGTAATCTGTAATTTCTTTTTCTGTTCCATCTAAATATTTTGCTTTTACTACCATTCCTGTTGCATCAAAGTCTTGTCCTTCTACATATTCTGTTTTTGTAGGTTGCGTTGTTATTTCTATTTTTGTAACAGTATTTTCTTTAACTGTTATATCAAATTCTGCTGTTTTTCCTTCATATGTTACTATTACTTTTTCATCAATTATTTTTAGTGCATTTTTTAAATCTATTTCGTAATTACTAATCTCTGACGTTGTATTATCAGAATATGTTGCTATTACTGTTAATCCTGTTGTGTCTAATGTTTGTCCTTCTATATATTCTGTTTTATCAGGATTTGATGTAATTTCAATTGATTTTACTTCTAAGTCTGCTCTT
>JBJEEB010000048.1:0-26294 GCA_051872655.1 Bacilli bacterium
GTTCAATAGGAACTAGCACTTTAAATGTAATTAGAAATAATAAAGAGATATTTGAAGTTGTAACTTTAGTTGCAGGAAACAATATCGAAAGATTAATAGAACAAATAAATGAATTTAATCCTAAACATGTATATATTAAGTCAGAAGAAAATAGCAAAATCTTAAAATAAAAATTTAAAGATTTAGATATATTTTATGGAAAGCAAGGAATGAAGGATATATCAAATTTAACTGATTATGATATTGCAGTATCTGCACTTGTTGGAATAGCAGGACTAGAGCCTACGTACAACATGATTAAAAATGGTAAAACAGTAGCACTTGCGAATAAAGAGGTACTAGTTGCAGGTGGAGAGTTAATTATAAACACAGCAAAAGAGAAAAATGCTAAGCTTCTTACTGTTGATAGTGAGCACAGTACAATAATGCAATGTTTAAATGGAGAAAAAAACAAATAAATTAATATTTTACAACTTTTATATAAAATGATACAATAAGAGTGAATCAGTACTTATGTACTAAAAATGGAGGTAAATAAAATGGATTTAGGAGAAATAATATTTAATGACATAATGAAGGACTTTAATAAAAAATATAAGGAGTATGATTCACTAAAAGAATATCTAAATAGTTTTACCAAAGAAGAACTATATAGAGCATCTTTAAGATCAGGTTTAACTACCAGTGATAAAGAATTATCAAAAGTACTAGTAGTCAATACAAGTACAAAAGATAAAATGGTCGATTATGTAATAAATAACTTAGATACAATAATCAAAAGTCATTTATTATCATTAGATGATAGAGATTTAGAATTTTTAAATGGAGTACTAAATAATGGAAATAGCATAGTAGTAGAAAATAATAAAGTACCATTATTACTTATAACTAATTTAGGGCATAGCATATTAATGCATGTTTATTATGATAAAAAGAAAGAAACAGTAAATATTAATATTCAAAAAGATATAGCTATAGAAATAAAAAAAATATTAAAAAGTAAGTCATTTATTAAAGAACATAAAGATATTAATAAATTTGAAAACAATATTGAAGTATTATTAGAAGTATATGGAATAATAGATTTAGATAATCTATATAAAATATATAATCAAGTATTTGAAGAAATAGATAAAGAAATATTTGATAATTATTTATTACATTTAATAATAAAAGATGGTCCATTAACTGAAGTAAGAGTGAATGACATTAATTATGTAACAACAATGATTTTAGATGAAATAGAAGCAGAAGAATATATAAATAATATAGCTGGTGAATATAAAATATATCCTAAAGAATTCTATTTTGATGTATTTAATAGAAGATACTTAAAAAAATTAAAATCTTATGAAATGCTATATGACTATTTATTAAAACATTATGATTTAGATTTAAATGAAGAAGAAGAAATATTTGAATTAATCGTTTGCGATTACATTTATCAATTACAAGAATCAAAATCAAGAGCTAAAGAGTCAATATTAAAAAATTTAGATAGATACTTTGAAATCAATAGTAAAGAAAAAAATATTATTATAAATTATTTAAATAAAATATATTATGACTATCCAAAGTGGAGAAAGAAAGGAAATATATAAGGATTATAAAATGGTAACTTATATGAATAAAGACTTTAAAAAATTAATACATGAAATTCAAAATTGTACTATTTGTCAAGATAAATTTGGCTTTAAACCACATCCCATATTTTTAGGAAATATCAATTCTAAAATAGTTCAAATTAGTCAGGCACCATCAAAAACAGTACATGAAACATTGAAACCATTTACTGATCAAAGTGGTAAAAAATTAAAATATGAGTGGTATAAGATAACTGATGATATCTTTTATAATCCTAACAACTTTTATATAGCGGCCCTTTCACATTGTTACCCAGGTAAAGATGAAAAAGGTAATGATAGAACACCTCCTAAAATATGCTATGAAAAATGGCTAAAAAAAGAATTACAATATATAAATAATGAATTATATATTATAATTGGGTCTAAGGCTGCTAAAGTATTCTTTCCTAAAGAAAATTTTAATGAATTAATATTTAAAAATAATTACATAAATGATAAATTAACTATAGTACTACCTCATCCATCACCATTAAATATTAAATGGTTTAAAGAACATCCAGAATTTGATAATAGAATTGAAGAAATTAGAAAAATTATATATGATGTATTAAAAATATCTTAGAAAACAATATTGAGATAAATATACTTAGTTAAATTAACCAAATTTCAATAATTACATATACTACTTTGAAGGTGATTATTATGAATAATAATGAAGATAGAGCTACAAAAAAAATAGTTATAGATCCAGGACATGGAGGTACAGATTCAGGAGCAGTAGGTAATAACATGCTAGAAAAAGATTATAATTTATTAATATCAAAATATATGTATGATAGATTTAAAGAACTAGGCGTGCCAGTAGCTATAACAAGAGAAGAAGATGTAACATTATCTCCAACAGATAGAGTAAATGATATCTTATCAAAGTTTGGTAACTCTAGTGATGTGATAGTAATATCTAATCATGTAAACGCCGGAGGTCTTGTATGCTCTTGCCTCGGCATTCGATTGATATTAGGATATGCTAGTTAATATAATAACTAGTTTTTTTATGCACAGATTTTTAATTAAATAAATAAATCTATATAATGCTATGTAAGGAGGACATTATGGAAGAAATAATATATAAGATTCAAACTAATAAAATTAAATGTAAAAAATGTGGAGATATAATTGAATCTACACATAGGCATGATTTTAAAATGTGTAGTTGTGAATCCGTAGGTGTAGATGGTGGAAAAGATTATTTAAGAAGAATAGGAAAAGAAGAAGACTATGAGGATTTATCATTTGTAAGAAAATTAGCTAAAATTACAACTAATGGGTACAAGGTTATTAAATCAAAAATAAAACAAACTGAAGTGCTATCACAAAAAGATATTAAGTGTCCTATATGTAACTCTAATAGAATTGCGTTAATGAAGGGTAATGGAGAAGAAATAATTGGTTGTGATATTATTGCAATTATTTGTCATGATTGTGAAAAAATATTTGAATTCTCTGATATTAAATATAAGAATGTAAGTGATAATGATGAAAAAATTTAACTCACCAATATATACAGAGGGGAAATTTGGTAAAGGATTTAGGGAAATAGTTGATACGGATAATGAGTTTTTATATTCGTATGGAGTATATCCGACAAAGATCAAAAGAGAGGACTTGCCAGAAGATTATATTAAAATTCATAGCAGAACAATATGGTATATGCATGGTTATGTAAAAACATCTAATGTAGTTGATGTTGATTATCAAGCATTAAAAATCAATCATTTATTTAAAGATGATTATTTATATATTTCTTATAAGAATAAGTTATCTTATAGTGATGATGGATATGGATTCATTAAAATAAATAATTATGATATTCGTATTTGTGGAAATTCTATTATTCCAGTTTTATTAGGAATTGAAAAGCACTCTAATATAGATACTACAAAAGTTAGAGAAAAAATAATAGACAAGTTTAACTGGTGGAAAGAAAAATATCCAGAAGATTATAATAGATTTTTTAAAGACAATGAAGATATCTTTGAAAAATATAAATAGGGAAAGAGGTGTTATTTATGACATATAAAGTATTACTTAATGCTGGATATAAAGAATGCGAAGTACCAATTGTGGAACAATATGCAAATAGATTCTTTCAAAAAAAGATAAAAGATGATAAAGGTATAAAATATTACATAGATGTATATGAATATGAAATAAGCGATGAATATAATTATGAATTTAAATTAATCACTCAGAAAGATAAATTTTGGGTGAGAACAACAATATATGCAATTGATAATATGACTCTTGAAGAAATAGAAAAAGAGATGGAAGATATGTGGAAAAATTGTAAATTCAACTATTATGAATTATATAATGATAATTAATAGGAGGTAATAAGATTATTTACTTTATATCCGATACACATTTCTTTCATAATATGTAATTAAGTATTGCACCTTATATAGGTGTTTTTTATTGCCCAAAATTAGGAAGGAGGATAAAGATGAAGACAAATAAAGTAGAGGATATTGATATTTCATTAATTGATGTTTTTGAAAATCATCCTTTCAAAGTTGTTGAAGATATTAGTTTTTTAGAATTAAAACAAAGTATCAAAAACAATGGACTATTAAATCCAGTGATAGTAAGAAAAAAAGATGATGATAGATATGAAATGATATCTGGTCATAGAAGATTACTTGCTATGAAACAAAATGGAGATAAAACTATTCAAGCTATAGTTAAAGAACTTAGCAAAGATCAAGCAATTATAGATATGGTTGATTCTAACTTGCAAAGAGAACTAATATTGCCATCTGAAAAAGCTTTTGCATACAAAATGAAACTAGAAGCAATGAAACATCAAGGAAAGAAAGTTGATACTTTAGACCCTGAGGGTCCAAAGTTAAATTCTACTGAAAAGATTGGATTAGAGTTTGGTGCAAGTGCTACTAATGTTAAAAGATATATTAGGTTAACTTACTTGATTCCAGAACTGTTGGATTATGTTGATAAAACAGCCATCAATAAGAATGAAATATTAACAATTGGAATTAAGCCAGCTGTAGAATTATCTTTTTTATCAAAGGATAGTCAACAATTAGTAGCAGATGCTATTGACTATAATCAAGCAACTCCTTCATATGCTCAAGCTATGCAAATTAGAAAGTTAGAAGAAAATGGTGAGCTTACTGATGATTTACTTGATGAAATATTAAGTGAAGAAAAAGGAAATCAACATGAGCAAATATCTTTTAATCGTAAAAAGATTGAACAAGTTTTACCACAAGAACTTTTAAGGAAAGATAAAAGATACATTGAACAGTATATTATAAAAGCTTTAGAAAACTATTCTAAAGAAAAAAATATTGAAAGGGGTGATGCATATGATTTAGATGCGTAGCACCTTAGAATAATTGATTTATTATTTCTATAATTAATGTAAGAGGTGAACAGTATGAAGAAAATGATTTTAATTTTATTCATTCTAACATTAACATCTACAAATTTATTATATTATCAGCAAAATACAGAAATTAAAGATATTAGTAATATTGATAGTATTAAGGAGGAGATAGATGATGAACCTATTACAGAAATTATTAAAGTTCCTTTTGATATTAATGAAATTAACAATAGTAATGTTTCTAACAGTGATAAAGATGATATGGAGAACAATACTACTAGTAACATTGATGTCATAAGTAATAATGAAAAAGTAGAAGTAAAAGTAGAGCCAAAAGTAGAACAATCACAACCTACCCAACCTGAACAAATTAAAACTGAACCTACAATATGGGAAAGTTTAGGAATAAGTGAATATGATTACTATCATTCACCAATGTGGGACTGGACAAGAGTTGATTATTCAATAGAAAAATATGGAAGTTCTGAGCTAGCCCATCAAGCTTGTATTGATGCTGGAAATAATTTAGAAAATATAATTAGCTTTTCTTGTACTACTATTAATAGTTATTCTGGTGCTTATTTAGGTGATATGCTCAGAATTAAAAATTAGGAAAGGAAAATAGTATGAAATCAAAAATATTTAAGTGTGCTACGATGAGCATACTTTTTTTATTAGCAATTTTTTGTACTCAAAAAGTAAATGCTGAAACATACACAGGTCAAGCAATTTGGCCAAGTGAATATATCAGCAATATTTATATTAAAAAAGTTAAACCAGATGGTTATACTAAATATCAACAAGCAAGATTCATTAGAAGAAGTGAAGATAATGCTTTTGTATATTGTATGCAACCATATGCTGATATAGATAATAATTTACCTTATTATGAAGTAATAAGAGAAGATTATGCTAGAGTATTGGGTTTTACTGAAGCTCAATGGGAAAGAATTTCATTGTTAGCATATTATGGTTATCAATATAATGATAATGGATATAATCATAGTGATACAAAATGGTATGCAATAACTCAAGTTATGATTTGGAGAACTACTAATCCAGAATCAGATATTTACTTTACTGATACTTTAAATGGTAGTAGAACTTCAAAATTTGATAGTGAAATAGCTGAACTTGAAAGATTAGTTGCTAATCACTATAAAACACCTAGCTTAAAAAGTGATATAGTTTTACCAATTGGTAGTTCTACAACAATATCAGATACTAATGGAATACTAAGTAATTTTAGAGTATCATCTACTTCTAATGTTAATGCATCTATAAGTGGAAATAATTTAACAATTGCTGCTACCGGAATAGGAACTGGAAGTATTACATTAGAAAAGAAAGCTAGTAAATATGAAATACCACCAATAGTATATTTTAGTGATCATTCACAAAATGTATTTAGAGTTGGTAATTATGATCCAGTATATAGTAAATTAACTTTAAAGATAGTTGGTGGAAAGGTTACACCAGTTAAGACTGATATAGAAACTAGAACAAATAAACCACAAGGGGAGGCATCTCTTGGTGGAGCTGTTTATGGAATATATAAAGAAGATGGTACTAAAGTAGGAACTGTTACTACAAAAGAAGATGGAAAAAATACATCTGATTATTTACCTGCTCTAGGAAGATTCTATTTATTAGAGGAAACTCCATCAGAAGGGTATATGTTAGATAGCACAAAATATTATTTTGAAGTTACTGAATCTAATCTTAATCCAGAAGTTAAAGTTTTTGAACAAGTAATCAAAAGAGATTTTGAATTTACTAAAGTATATGCAAGTGATGAAACTAAAATAATGATTCCAGAAGTTGGAGTAAAATTTGCTGTATATAATAATAAAGCTGAACTTGTTGATGAAGTAACAACTGATTCACAAGGAGTATTTAGATTTACTTTACCATATGGAAGTTATACAGTTAAACAACTTACTGCAACACCAGGTCATGAAAAAATATCTGATTTTATGATTCAAGTTAAAACAACTGGAGAAGTTGTAAAGAAAGTTATTTCAAATGCTGAGATAACTGCAAAGTTAAGAGTAGTTAAAATAGATGCTGAATCTGGTGATGTTATTGCTAGAAGTGGTATTAAATTTAAAATATTTGATGTTACTAACAATGAATATGTATGCCAAACAATAACATATCCAACTAGAACAACTTATTGTGAATTTGAAACTGATAAGAACGGAGAGTTTACAACACCATATCCTTTATCAACAGGAACATATTATCTTGAAGAAATAGATCAAGTTGTTGAGGGTTATTTATGGAATAGTAAATCTCATGAATTTACTATAGATGAAAATTCAGAATTAAGAGCTGATTCGGAATATGGAATTATATTTGATACTGTTTTTGGAAATCAACCAGTAAAAGGTGAAATACAAATAAAGAAAACAGGAGAAGTTGCAACTTTAACTGAAAATGGATTTGAGTTTACTGCTGATTCATTGGAAGGTGTTAAATTCGGATTATATGCTTCAGAAGACATTATTTGGAATGAAAAAGTAGTAATTACTAAAGACACATTAGTAGCTGAAGGCATTACAGATGAAGAAGGAAATTTAGTGTTTACTGGATTATACTTAGGGAAGTATTACATTCAAGAAATTGAAACATTAGATAATTATGTTTTAGATGAAAATAAATATGAAATTGAACTAGTATATAAAGATCAATATACTCCAGTAATTGTTTATTCAGAAGCAATATTAAATATATTAAAAACTGGTAAATTAGAATTTACTAAAACTGATATTTCAGAATCTAAAACTTTACCAAATACATTAATTGAAATATATACTGAAGATGATGAATTAGTATTTAGTGGTAGGACAGATTCAGAAGGAAAAGTTACTATAGATAGATTACCACAAGGGAAATACTATATTTTAGAAAAGGAAGCTCCTATTGGATATAAGCTAAATGAAGAAAAAATGTATTTTGAAATTTTAGAAAATGGTGAAATAATCAAAGCAACTATGAAAGATGAAGATATAACTGGTACTTTAGAATTTACAAAGGTAGATTTTTCTACAGATGAAGCACTACCAAATACATTAATAGAAATATATACTGAAAACGATGAATTAGTATTTAGTGGTAGGACTGATGAAAACGGAATGATCACAATTGAAGGATTAAAATATGGAAGATACTATATATTAGAAAAAGAAGCTCCAGAAGGTTATGAATTAAATACAGATAAAATGTGGTTTGAAATAACTGAAGATGGTGAAATAATTAAGGCAAATATGAAAGATAACAAAATTGTTGAAGTTCCAAATACTGATGTAACAGATTATAAAGAACTTTTAATAAGTGGAATAACTTTAATGATTCTTGGTATAGGAGTAATCATCTATGGAAAAAAGAAAAATAAAAAGTAAGAGCTGGTTAATAGTAATCGGCTCTTTACTATTTTTAATAGGTATTTCTTTTATTGTGTATGATTATTATTCTAATAAATCTTTAAACAATTTAGAAGAGAAAGCATTAGAAGACTTTTATAATGAAGAAATAATAATAGATGAAGAATCTACTGATGATACCCAAGAAAATATAGAGGTAAAAGAGCAAGCTAAAATTAATTATATTGCTGTACTTAAAATCCCTAAAATTAATTTAGAAAGAGGTTTGGTAGCTCCAAATAGTTATTTAAACAATGTTAATTATAATGTCCAAATTTTAAAAGATTCTTCTATGCCTGATGTAAATAAAGGAAATCTTATTTTAGCTGGCCATTCTGGAAATTCAAGAATATCTTATTTTAGAAACTTAGATAAATTATTTTTAGGTGATAATGTTTATATTATTTATAATAATGAAACATATCAGTATAAAATAGTAGATATATATGATATTGAAAAAACTGGCTCAGCTGAAATCATTAGAAATAAAAATAAAACAACACTTACATTAATAACTTGTAGGCATAATACAAAAAAACAAATAGTAATAATATGTGAACTACAGTAATACAAAATATCGCAAGTTTATCAAAAAAAATTAATGTAAATATAATGTTTACATGGAGGTGTTAAACTGAATGATAAGACATGATGCAGAAGATATATCAAATGAGGTATTTGATACTATTGTTGATCCAGTAAATTGTGTTCTTAGAGAATACATAAAAACTAATATAATAAATGATTTTGTTGCATTTGATATAGCAACAACTTATAAAATGGATGCTATGTGGGATCAACCATTAAATATTCAAATTCAATCGGCATCTAATGATCTTGCTGAACTTGTATATAAAGAAGATTGTAATAAGAAAGAAATCATAAATATTCTAAAAGAAAAATACAAGTTACTTGTTGTAAGTGAGTCACCAATTGAGATAAAAGAAATCAAGGACTAGAAATAGTTCTTTTTTGATGGAAGGAGATCGTATGAGTAAAACAATTAGAGATTTTCAAATATATGGTGTTACAGGTTATACGGTAATGCCAAATTATTTTTTAAATGATACTAACTTATCAAATCAAGCAAAAGGTCTTCTTGCATTTATGTTAAGTGTTCCAGATGATTGGGATTATTCAGTAATGGGATTAGTTACTAGATCAAGAGATGGTAGAGTATCTATAAAAAATACTTTAGAAGAGTTAAAACAGGCTCAATATGTAACTGTAGAACCTTATAGAGATGAAAAAGGACATTTTAGGTATAAATATTCGGTTTATTATTTACCATATCCAAAATGGCTTGAAATGAATAATTTAACCGATAGCATGTTTCCTGCATCGGTAAATCCGGCATCGGTTAATATGACACAAATAAAGAATAATAATAAAAAAGATAAAATAGATAAAACACAAGACCTTTCTAAATCTTGTGAAGAAATTAAACATAGCATTTTGACTAAAGAATTAATTAGAAGGAACTACATAGATGAAAATGATAGTAGTTCTTTTTTGTTTGATGATTTATTTAATCAACTAATTAATGAAGGATATCAATATAAAGATTTATTAATAATGTCTAATTATGTTGTATCTAGAATCAAAGAAAGAAACTTTAAAGATGAGAATGACAATGATATTCAAAATAAATATGGTTATTTTAAAAATTCATTAATTTCTAATATTAATAAGTTTGAAAACATTCCTGAAAATATATATTCGGATGATGATTACTTTGATTATGATTGGTTAAATGATGACGATGATAAGGAGGAAGACTTTGGATTATGAATAAATTAGAAGAAATAAAATTAATGGAGATTGATGCTCTAAGTGAGTTTCAAGATCATATAGGTTTAGTTTTATCAGATATGGATGATTATTTAGAATATCTAGATAAAAAAGAATTTAAGAACTTTAAAAAGTGTTATAACTACTTAACTATACTTTGGGAAAAAATCGAAGACACAATAGTTAAACTTTGTGATGCTGATGAAAGAAATAAGTAGTTTAAAGCATTTAAGGAGGTGGTATATATGATTTATTTTCATTCAGTTATAGTCTGCTGAATTAAATAAATAGACTAAATATTAAGAAAGGAGAATATTATGTTGAATCAAGTAGTGGTTGTTGGAAGAATTGTTAAAGATCCAACTGTAGAAAAAACAGAAAGTGGAAAAGAAAGATCTTTTATTACTCTAGCAGTTCCAAGAAGTTATAAAAATGAAAACGGAGAATATGAGACAGATTTTGTCGATTGTGTTCTTTGGGGTGGAGTTGCTTCTAATACTGCTGAATATTGCAAAAAAGGTGATATGGTTGGAGTAAAAGGAAGAGTTGAAACTAACACTTATGAAACTGAAGATGGTGAAAAGAAAAAGTCAACTCAAATAGTAGCTGAAAAAGTAACTTTTTTATCATCTAAAGTAAAAGATGAAGACATAGAAAAATCTGAAGAAGATTTAGGTATGTAAATATGAAAAGAAGAGCAAAGAAAAAGAGTTAATGCCTGTCAGCAAATAACTCATATAGTTATTTTAACACACCTTCTTTGCTTTTTCTTAAATTTTTTAAGGAGGAGAAAGTATATGAATAATTTGGTTAATTTATTGAAAATAGAACACCTTGAAGGTGGAGGATATAATGTAGATTCTATCATTAAAGCTATTCAAACATTTTCAACATGGGCATTAAGAGTAGGAATTGCGGCTGCTGGGGTTTCACTTATTGTTGGATTTATTCTGTATGCTGTTGTAGATGTTGATCAAAAACCAAGAATAAAACAAAGAATAATTCAAACAATGTTTGGTATAGTTGGAATTATTCTAGCTATTTCAATTGTTAATCTAATCATTGATTTATTCTAGGAGGTGAAATAGATGTTATTAAAAGCATTAGATTTATTAAGAAAATTAGGATGGGGATTAATACATTTTATATATTCTTTAATAGATTCCTTATTTGATATATTAAAAGGGTTAAATGCTTTTGATATTATTAATTCCGTTTCTGGTGATAATAATTTTGTAACATTCCAAAAAGGTGTAATAGCTATTGCAGTTACTCTTTTAGGATTATTTGCAATTACCAGATTTGTTAAAAAAATTATTGATCCAGATGAAGGTTTGAGTTCAGAAGGAATAGTTAAAGAAATCGCTAAATGTGGTGTACTTATTATTTTAAGTACATTTTTATTTGTTCAAGCATCTACATTTTCTATAAAACTTGCTGGATATACAGCTAACATCTTTTCAAATAATAATGTAACAATATCAGATTCTATGCTTACTATGTTTATTGATTATTCAGATGGATATATGGATTCGGATGAATTCAAGAAAGAAGATATTGCTAAGAATGTATCAAATGGTAATTTTGATGGGAAACAAATGTATAATGATAAGTATGTAACATCATCTCATTGGATAAGACCAGATGAAAAAGATTATAAATATAAAATTAATTGGATAATGTCGGTAATTGTTGGAGGATTTTTTCTATATTCATTATTCTTTTGTGGAATGATGTTAGCTAGAAGACAAATTGAATTTTTATTCTTATTTGTAATTAGTCCTATTATATTTGCTACATCTGTAGGAAATAAAGAAAGAAGACAAGCAGTAGTTCAACAATTAGTGTCATTAATGCTTCAAGGGGCAGTAATAATGTTAATTATATCCTTAACAGCAATTATTATGGGTCAAATTAATGAGACAACATTTTTCAGTAATACATTTAAAGATATTGTTATTAAGTCAATAATGTATATTGGTTGTGGCTCATTTTTGTTAACTGGTTCACAAGTAGTAAATAGATTCATTGGCGGTAATGTATCAGCAAATTCTGGCAGAGAACAATTAATGGCAATGATGGGATTTGGCCAAGGAATGAGTGCCGTTGCAACAACTGGAGTCATGGGAACAGTAGGAGCTGGATTACTAGGTGCAGGCGCTATTGTTAAAGGTGGTTCTAAGGTTGCAAGTGATGGTAATACAGCTATGGGTAAAGTTGGACAAGCAATATCAAATTTTGGCTCTAAAGTAAGTGGTAATTCTAATTTTGGAACTGGTGATATTGGTAGTAACTTAAAAATTGTTGGTGATTACATGCAAGCTTCATCTACTGTTAGATCTATGAATAATAATGGTGGAGGAAAACTTTCAAGATTCGGTTCTGGAATGATGAATGCAGGAAAAAATTCTATGGCTTCAGCAATATCAAATGTAATTCCAACTAGAACAATGTATAGAAGAAGATATAGAGGGAGAGATGAATAAATGTATATAACAGTAACAAGTATTAAAAGAACATTAGGAAAATATGTAGAGATGAAAGACTTATACATAGGGTTACCTATGTTATTTTCTTTTTTGCTAATATTTTCTTTTACTAATCATAAGATTGCTTCACTTATATATTTAACAATATGTTTTTTTCTTATGTTACCTATTAGAGTATCTAAAAAGAACAGAATGTATAAAGTAGTTATTCTTATGATTAAATATTTATTTAACTGTAGAGAGTATACCTACAGTAAGATTGGAGATGATGTATATTGGAAAGAAAAACTAAAGATGAAAAAAATTTAAATAGAGCTAGAAAAATAGATTCTAAAAATAATAGAAAGTATTCATCTAGAGGTCAAATGAAAAGAAGAATTAAAAATTCTAAAGTAATGACTAATGTTAAAGAAATAGGAGATGACGGATTAATTTATTTAAAGTCTGGAGAAGTTGCTACTTTAATTGAAGTAAAAGCAATAGATTTGTCTTTAACAAGTAATCATGAAAAAAATTTATTCTTTTCTATGTTAAAAGCTTTATATCAAATTCCAAATTTGAATATGAAGTGTTATAAGTTAAATGAAAAACTAAATTTAAATGCTAATAAAGTAAATTTAGATAAAAAAATTGAAAAGTATGATAATGATGAAAATAAAAAACTTTTATTAGAGGAGTCTAGAAAATTAATAGATGATCTTGAAGAAAAAAATTTTACTGTATCAAGTATTTATTATTGGGTATTAATTGCTAAAGACACAGCTATGTTAAATAAACAGTTAGATGAAATAGAAGAGATTACTTTAAATATTATCCCAAGGATTTATATTGAAAGTATAACTAATAAACTTGAAATCTATAAGTTTTTATCAAATCTTTATCTAACAACTAATTCACTAGATGAATTAGTATGGGGAGATTTACCAAGTTTAGTAAGTCCTATGAATGTATCAGAAAAAATAGATAAAATAAAATTAGATGAAAAAGAAGTACAATTATTAACTGTTAAGAATGTTCCTCCATTTGTTAGTGAATTATTTTTTGAAGAAATTTTTAATTATCCGGATGTAAGAGCTTCTATTGGTATTCAAGAGTGCATTACTCAAGAAGAACTTATTAGATGGGTAAATTCACAATACCAGTTTTTGCTAACTGATAGAAATACTACAAAGAAGTTAAGTGATGCAACAGAACTTGATACTCAAAAGGAAAACTTTCAAGCATTAATGCAAGATATTAAAAATGGTGATGAAAAAATTAAAGAAATATCATTAATATTGATAGTAGAAGGAGATAAGAAACATAGAGATGAAGTAATTAGAGATTTAAGAAGAATAGCTGATACTTATCAAATTAAGTTAGATATTCCAAGATTAAGACAAATGGAAGCATGGCAAAGTTATGATATATCAACTAAAACTTTTGAAGACTATTGTTTTTATTTGCCAACACTAACATTGAGTGCTGGGTTTCCATTTACTAAAACATATTTTAATGATCCAAATGGATACATGTTTGGTGTAGACATTCATACATCTTTACCAATATTTTATGATCCCTTTGTTTTAACAAATTCTAGAACTTCACACAATATGGCAATTATATCTTCTACTGGTGGCGGAAAATCATACACTATGAAGAAAATGATTGTTAATGAGTATGCTAGAGGAACTAAAATTTTTATTTTTGATGGAGAACATGAGTATAACAAAATTGTTGAATCTAATAATGGTGAATATATTGATTTATATTCAAAATCTGGTGGTATTATAAATCCATTACAAATTAGATATATTCCATCAGATGATGAAGAACATGATACAAAAGAAACTGATTGTCCTTTAGCGAAACATTTAGGATTCTTAGAGGCATTTTTTAAAACAGCATTTGAAAGTATAAGTGAAAAGGAATTAGTTATGCTTCTTGCTATAGTTGAAAGTTTATATAATAAGAAGGGTATTTATAAAAATACTTCTATTAATACTTTACAAAATATGAAACCTGAAGACTATCCTATATTTTCAGAGTTATATGCATATCTACCTGAATATAAAAAGGATATTAAGAGTAAGGAAAAAGAGAAAATTATAGAGCAATTAGATGTTTTACTATCTAGATTTTTAACTGGTACAGATTCATTCCTGTTTGATGGACATACCACAATTAATTTAGATAATGATCTAATTGCTTTTAATTTACAAGAACTTCTATATAGTGGTAATCAAAGATTAATAAATACTCAAACATTAAATCTTTTGACCTATTTAAACAATAGTATTGTTGCAAACAAGATATTAAATGATAAAGTTAAGTTAGAAGATCGCAAGCATGTAATGATTATAGCTGATGAATTTCACTTATTTATAGATGAAAATAATTTTGAAGTATTAAGAAACTTTGGTCAACTTGCAAGAAGAATTAGAAAATACTCTGGATCACTTGTAGTAGCAACTCAATCAGTAAAAGATTTTGTAGGTAGTCAATCTATTTTGAGACATGCAACAGCAATATTTAATAACTGTCAATATCAAATGATTGGAATGCTTAAAGAAGATGATTTGCTTGCATATTTAGAATTATTCAAACAGAATCCTCTTACGGATACTCAAAAGAATTTTTTGATGTCATCAAGAAGAGGAGAATTCTTACTTAATATTGATTCTAAAAATAGATTAAGAATTTGGATTAGAGCTACGGAACTTGAAAGAGAAATGATGGGTGAAGGAGATTCTAAATAATCTCATGAAAGACAAAAAAGGTAAACTTCTTAAAAAAGTTGTATTTGGAAGTAGTATAGGAATGGTAACTATGGCACTTATTATAATCATTCCAGTTTTAATGATATTAGATTTCTTTGGTGCAAATATAACTGATGATTATGTAGAAAATAATATGGATTATGCTGATATGTATAAAGAAACAATTAATAAAGCATTAAAAAATGGATATGGATATGTTCCATTAAATAGGATTTTATATTTTTATTTAGAGGATGATAAGTTATCTTTTTATGATATTTATATAGATAATATTGATAGGGATAGTAATAAGTTAGCACAGATAAGTGATGTATGTTCATTAAATAAATATAAAATATATGAAGGATGTAAAGATGTAGATTTTAGTGATCAATTAGATGAAGAACAAAACAAACCATTTGTTTCACCAATTGATTTTTCTAAAGCAACAATTACATCTTTTTTTATGGAAGAAAGAATTGTATTTGGTGAATCTGATGTTCATTCTGCATGGGATTTTGCAGCTGGAAATAAGACACCAGTATATGCAACTTGTGATGGGATTGTAACTCAAGTAAGTTTTACTCAAAAAGAGAATGTTACTAATACATCTGCTGGTGGTGGAAATCAAATAAAGATTAAATGTGATATAGATGATGAGGTTACATATACGGTTTGGTATGCACATTTATATCCAGATACAGCAAAGGTAAAAGAAGGAGATACTGTTAAATCTGGAGATGAAATTGCTGGAGTTGGAACTACTGGATATTCAACTGGTCCCCATTTACATTATCAAGTTCAGTTAGATGGAAATAATGTAGATGGTATGAGTTTGATAGACTTTTCAGATAAAACACCTGCATATACTCCAAGTTTTGACACAGGTCTAGATACAAATCCATATTTTGATACAAAATTAAATAGGTAGCTCAACCCATTATGTATCACATTGTAATTTTAGATAAAATAAAGAAAAAATAATATGCTCAACCCATTATAATGGGATTATTTTGCAAGTGCAAAATATGTTTGATATCACATCAATGTCTTATTTAATAAGGCATTAATGAGGATGCTGATATCAACTTCTTATGCCCTTTAAATTATTAGTATTGATAATTTATACATAATGGGTTGAGCAATCCCAAAATTGGGATATGGAAAGGATGATAATATGCATAGATTTTTACTTAGAATAAAAGATGTATTGTTTCAAAGAGTAAAAGTAGAAGCTGATTCTAGGGGAATAAGTATAAATGATATGTTAACAGAAATTATTGAAGTAGGATTACTTACAATTTATGAGAAGGAGGGAAAGTATGGAAAAGTTAAACATTAACAAATTAATAGCAAATGACATAGTTAATTATGGAATGGATAAAACAACTAGTTTTAATTATATAGTTAGTTTGAATGATTTTTTAGATGACTATGATGATGAAACTCGTGATTATATTAAAGCTCATATAAGTGGGATTATAGATGCTGTTCATGGCAATGAAAATGTTGCTCAATTAGATTATGATGAAAAAAGGCAGGAATTTGATATGGTATTTTATTTTGATGGCCTTATGACTTCATTAGATAAAAAAATTTATGATACAGCGCAAACTATGGGTTACGATTTTGAAATAGATGAAGTAAGAGAAATTTCATATGACATTGAAGAATCTGAAGAGTATAACAATATGATTGTTAATCAAATAATAGAACATTCCAAAACTATGGGAAGGGAAAAATAGGTGATGACACATGATTAGAACACATATTACTATTCCAGAGGAGGTAGATGAAATAATAAGAAAATATATTGAAACTAATCATATTAAATATTCTCAAGGGGTAGTTCAATTGATAATGCAAGCTATTGACAATATAGAAATAAAAAAGAAACTAGATTTAAATAATTCTTTATTGGATAAAATATATTCAAGAAGCTTATATACAAAGGAATTGATAGAACAATTTTATTCTGATATGGAGATAGAGAAACTTACAAATCCTAAAAGTAATAAAGCTCTTCAAAAATTTATGTTGGATAAATATAAGGATAAAATGAATGACTAATGTACCTAAAGTAGTAATTAAAAATAAATATACTCCTAGTTACAAAAATTTAAACTTTAAATATAGTACAAAGCAAGCAGTTTATGACTCAACGATGAATATGTTTGATTACTATGCTAACAACAAAAAGAAAGCGTTTTTTATGTTAGATTATTTTAGTGGCAAAATTGGTAAAAATAAAGAAATGAATATCATATTTGAAAATGGAGAATATGCAACTAAAGAGCAAATAGAAAATAGAAAAAAACAATATGAAAAGTATATTGAAAATTCAAACATTTATAAACTAGTTATATCTTTTCCAAAAGGATATTTAGAAGAAAATGTTGATATTCAAAAGTTTGAAAAAACATTAGCTAAAAAAATAATTCCCATGTTTTTAAAAAAATGTGGTTTTTATGATATTAAAAATATGAGTTATCAATTCTCGTTACATACTAATACAGAACATCTCCATTTTCATTTATCTTTTGCTGAAAAGAAAGCTAATTATAAATCTTATGGTAAAGAATTAAAGTATAGATTTAAAGGAGAGCTGACTCAAAAAGAACTAGGATTTTTAAAAAATGAGATAGAGCATTATATTAATAAAGAAAAAGAATTTACTCCATTATTAACTAAAACTAATAAAGAGATAGAGTCATTAAAAAAGTATTTTAATCCAAAAGAAAGAAATTTTTTATTAAATAATAAAGATGATCTTATATTAGAAGATAATATAGTTAAATTAGGCAAATTATTAAGTGAGAAAAGAGAATGTACCGATCAAAGAATAAAGTTTAATTCTATTAAGAGTAAAGAAATAACTAATCTAACTAATGATATTAAAAAATATATATTTTCTAAAAAAGATTCTGAATTTTATGTTGAGTATAAAGAATTTAAACAATCTTTAAAAGATATTAATAGTTATTTTGAAAGAGTATCAGAAAGCAATAATATTAAAGAAGTTGATAAATCTTTAATTAAATCTAAAAGAGAATACTTAGATAATTATGTATTGAATGCTATTGTTAATCATGCTAATTATAGAAATAAAATGTCTGAAAATAAATTATTGCAAGAAATAATTTATAAGGAATATAAGAAAAACAAAACTCATTCAAAACTAGATATATTAAATAATTATTTATCATCATCAGTTAGGACTAATCAATTTAAAAATAAATACAAAATTAGACAAGCTGTTAAAAATATTAATCAAGAACTTGAAGATGCAGAAAAAGAGTTTGATAAGTTATTTCAAGTTGATAAAGAATATTCTTGAGATAATACTAATCAAATATGATATTCATTTTTTTGAACTTGATTATAACTAATTTGATAATAATGATCAATAAAACTAAGCAAACGTTTAGTTTTTTATTTTGAAAAAAGGAGATGAGAAAAATGAATGTATTAGAAATGTATAAAAAGTTATCAGCAACTGATAAAAAACATTTATCTGAATATTGTATATATAATTCAATATACACAATAGCTAAAGGAACAGATTATGAAATATCGGATGAAGAGGTGGAAAGGATAAAAGAATTATCACATTATATTTATTTAAAAGATGAGTATTATAACTTATCACCAAGCAGAATAAGTGATTTTATTTCAGAATGCTACATTGTAAATAAAGTTCCTTTGGAAAAATTAGAGGAAGCAAGTTGGTCGGATACTATTGAGGCAATAGATAATGAAAACTTTGAATATTTGAATGATTTGGAAATGGAGGATAAAGATGAAAAAGATTTATGTTAATTGTGGGGGAGAATTACAAGTATTTGATAATAAAAAACAAGTAATGGATTTTTATGAAGATTGTATTATGATGAGTGAGGGTTCAGAAAGAGAAAGATATACAGAAATATATTTTTCTGTTAAAGAAAACTTAAATACTGATGAGAGATGTTTTACGGATGGAACAGAACATGTTTATAATACAAGATTAAAACCGGAAGACATTGATTATGAAGATGAAAGGTTATTGTATGACAACTATGGTGTTGATAAAAAAGAATTATTATTTTATCAAGCTAAAAATTATCTAGCGAATAGTCATGAAAGAATATTTAAATCAACATATGATAGATATGATGATTTAAATGATTTATATAAAAACTATCTTTCTGATAAAAGTGAGAATTCATTTTATTATTTTGATGAAGATACCATTGTTTGCATTGATACTTCAGCAACTCCACCAGATAATTATTGGGTGGAAGAATTTCCGTTAGAAGATTTTGAATATGCTGATAAGTGGTTAAAAGGTGAGATGGAATACTCTGATTATTTGGAAATCAAAAATAAGGATAATATGGAACTATCGTAGTTCTTTTTTATTGGAGGTAAATTATGTATGATGAAATATTAAAAGAATTAAAAACTAATTTAAGTTTTACCTATGGAGAGCAAATTACAAATTATGATTCAGGATACATAGGAGATGTTTTTTCTGAAATTGCTGATAGTAATGTTGATATTTATACTTCAGATTTATTTGAGTGGGGTAAAAGGAATTTATATTACATTGATGAAGCAACAAAAGAATTTGGTGATCCACATGATATTTTAAGACAATTACAGCAAGGACAATATTATGCTTATGAACAAGAACTATATGAAAATAAAGAAGATGTTATTAAATATTTTGCTTATTCATACTTAGATGACAATGAAATTAAATTATCTGAAGAACAAGAAGATGATTTAGAAGATTATTTATCAGATATAGATTCAAATTCAAAACTTGAAGATATTATAGATTTCTGTAGAAGTTTAGATAAAGGATATGATATAGCATGAGTATAGGATTAATTATATTATTAGTAATTACAATTATATTTTTACTTGGTTTTATTTATATAGAACCATTAATTATGAAACATAAAGTTAAGAATGATAATGAATATGGATCAGCTAGATTCAGCACTCAAGAAGAAATAAAACGAAATTTTAAAAAGGAACATGTAGATCATATAAAAGAAGCTGGTTTTCCAGTTTCTTTTAGCAATGATTTAAAGTATATTTATTTTGATAGAGAAACTCCTCATTATGTTTATTTAGGATCAACAGGATCTGGTAAATCAGTAACAGCTGTTATTCCTACATGTGCATTTATTTCTAAAGCAAAAAAGAAAAGGAGTGTGTTTATCACCGACCCGAAAGGGGAGATTTATCAAGCAACATCAAAGATGTTTCAAAATCGTGGATATAAGATATTAACAATAGATTTTAGAAATCCAGAATTATCAAATAAAATAAATATTTTAGATCCAGTTATTAATGAATATGAAAAATATATTGATTTTGAAAAGAAAGTGAAAATTATTGAAAATGAGATGCTTCCATTTCAAAAACAAAATGATCTATTAAAAGATAAAATAAAGAATAAGAAGTTAAGTGATATTAATAAGCAAAGAATCAATACTAAAATTTTATATAATAACTTTATTATTGATGATTATAAAAAGAAAAAGGATATATGTAATAACAAATCAATGTCTCATTATGCAGAAACAAATAGATTAATATCATCTCTTGCTACTATGGTTATGCAAGAAAAAGTTGAACAGAAAGATCCTTTTTGGAATGATTCAGCTAAGAATCTTTTGGAAGGACTAATTGGATTCTTTTTAGAAGAATACAAATCTGGTAATATTACTAGGGATAAAATTACAATGACATCAATCAGAAAATTTCAAAATAGTTCTATGGAAGAAAATAACTTTAAAAAGTTTAAAGATTATATAAATACAAAAGATTATGGAAATAAATCTAAAGATGCCTTAATAAGCATATTGAGTGCTAGTGATAATACATATAAATCAATTACAGCTGTATTTGGTCAAAAAATGAATATTTTTGATGATGTTAATGTAGCTAATGTTACAAGTACAAGTGATTTTAAATTTAATGTTTTAGGTAAAGAACCAGTTGCATTATATGTAATTGTTCCAGATGAAGAAAAAACATACTTTACTTTAGTAACTATTATAGTAGGTTTATTATATAGAGATTTAGTAAAATATGCTAATAAACAAAATAATAAGAGATTACCTTATGAAATAGATTTTATATTGGACGAATTTGCAAACTGTCCACCGCTTGCTGATATAGAGGCAATTGTTTCTGTGGCAAGATCAAGAGGTATGCATTTTCACTTCTTTATTCAATCTTTTTCACAATTAAATAATGTTTATGGAAAAGAAGTTGCACAAATAATCCTTGATAATGCTGGACTGATATATCTTAAAACTAACACACAAGAAAGTGCAGAAATAATTTCAAAAATGCTTGGTAAAAAAACGATTGAATCTAATAGTGTAAGACAATCCATGTCTTTAATGAATTACAATGGTGATAAATCTACCAATTTAATTGGAAGAGATTTGATGACTCCAGAAGAAGTAAAACAACTTCACTATAAAACAATTATATTTCCTATTATTGGATTTCCGATTTTTAGAGATACTATAATGTATAATAAATTTAGTTGTTATGAATCTGGAATGGTAGAAAGAAAATCTAATCCGTTAAAAAATCTATCAAATACATATTTTACTGTAGAAGATATAAAACATGAAGTTCCAAGTAAAAAGAATAGGGATAGTAAAATAACGAAAGAATACTACCAAGCTTTAGAACTGGCTGATAAAGAAAATTTAAAACCAGTTGAATTAATTATACAAAAAATATTTAAAACAGATTTTGATATTAAATATAATATAACAGCCAATCATAGAGCATATATGAAAGTAACAGTTAATAGAAATATGATTCAAAAAGAAAAATCATTTTTAAATACAAAAATTAAATCTGAATTTTATCATACAGAAGTAAAAGAAGAAAATGAAAAAACAATAATAAATATTTATAATGAAAATCCTAACTTAAGTTTAGGTATGAATAAGAGGTAGTCTTTAATGGCTACCTTCTTTTTTTGTGTTATAATATTTGATAAGGGTGATATTGTGAAAAAATTAAGAAATAATGAAAAGATTGCTTTAATAAAGAAATATTATAAAAAGCAGAGTGAATTTTTAAGCTTAAGTTTAATTAATTATGAAAAATACAACTTATATATTTGTATTAATGAAATAAGAAAAAATGAGTGCTATAGATTGAGTTGGTTTGATTTGGATAGTATAAATGACAAAGATATTGATAAGCATCTTTCTTGTGAGTATATTCAGATAGAAACTATAAATATGATTAAAAATGACTTTTCAAAAATGTCAGTTGATTCTCAATATCACGATGAGTTTTTAACAGAGGAAGATACAGTTATATTGAATGCTAATATTATCACAGAAAAATCAAATTCAATTAATGTAGCTTTTAAAAAATATCTTCCTAAACAATTAGCGCATTTAGCTAATTTGATTATTTTTGTGTTTAGAAATATGCCAAAAAAATATGAAGGATTTCTTTTTGAAATATTAGCTAAATTAACCGATACTACAGAAAAATATGAATATAAAAGAGAGTTTGATTTTGATTTATTTAATGATGATATAGACAGATTATTTAGTTTTCAAATATGTCAAAGAGGTAAAAAATATTATGATGAGGGTAAAATAAAATTCTTAGAAAAAATAGATGATAGATATTTTTCAATTGTTGAAGGCACTGAAAAATATTTAACAATTATTAAATACAATGAAGAAAAAAAGAAAATGCAAGTATATTGTTCTTGTCCTTGTGAATTCTATTGCAAGCATATGTATTCCGTTATACTTGCAATACGAAATGAAAAATTTAATCGTTTTTATAAAATTATGTATAAAAATCCTAACAAGAATTTATTGGAAAGAATTATGGATTTTGATTATATGCTTTGCCTTGGTGTAGTTGAACAAAATTTAGAAATAATTAATAATTATGGAGAAATTGAATTAGTGCCAATTTTGGATGTTAATAATAAATGTAATTGGGAAGTTCTTGAGGATTCGGAAGACGAAAAATTATTGAAACAAATAAAAGATTTTTTAAATAATAATTAGAGTGGTATTAAGTTGTGTAAAATTTGTATATTTTATAAACTTACCACTTTTTTTTGTCAATAAATAATACAAGTTTAATGTAAAATTGACAATTTATGGTATAATTGAATTGGTAAAGTTTAACTAATAATGATTATTAGGTGTTTAGGAGGTAATCATGAATAAACAACAATTGGCGTCAAAAATTTGGGAATCAGCAAATAAGATGCGTTCAAAAATAGAAGCAAATGAATATAAGGATTATATATTAGGATTTATATTTTATAAGTTTTTGTCTAATAAAGAATTAAAAACTTTAGAAAATATGCATTATCCTAAAGAAAGATTAAAAGAAGTAACTGAAGAAAATAAGAGGATTGTAGAAACTTTACAAAATTCTAATGGATATTTTATTGAATATAATAATTTATTTTCTACATGGATTGAAATGAAAAATGATTTTGATATTTCAAATGTAAGAGATTCATTGTCTGCATTTACACGATTGATAAAAAACAGCCATAAGAAAGTATATGATGGAATTTTTAATACTCTTGAAACAGGGTTAAGTAAACTAGGAGATACATCACAAAGTCAAACTAAAGCCGTAAAAGATTTAATTTATCTAATCAATGATATACCTATGGATAATAAACAAGATTATGATGTATTGGGTTTTATTTATGAATATTTAATTTCTAATTTCGCTGCAAATGCTGGAAAAAAAGCTGGAGAATTTTATACACCTCATGAAGTTTCTTTATTAATGTCAGAAATTATTGCTGAACACTTAAAAGATAGAGATAAAATTGAAATATATGATCCAACAAGTGGTTCTGGTTCATTATTAATAAATATTGGTAAGACCGCTTCTAAGTATATTAAAGAAGAGAATAAGATTAAATACTATGCACAAGAATTAAAACAAAACACATATAACTTAACACGTATGAATTTAATTATGAGGGGAATCTTGCCAGATAATATTGTCACAAGAAATGGTGATACTTTAGAAGATGACTGGCCATATTTTGATGAACATCAAGCTTATAATCCTTTATTTGTAGATGCTGTAGTATCTAATCCTCCATATTCCCAAAATTGGGATCCAACAGATAGAGAGGTAGATGCAAGATACAAAGAATATGGTGTTGCTCCGAAGTCTAAGGCTGATTATGCATTCTTATTACATGATTTATTTCATTTAAAATCAGATGGGATTATGACAATCGTTTTACCTCATGGCGTATTATTTAGAGGTGGCGAAGAAGGAGAAATAAGAAAAAATTTAATTGAACATAATAATATTGATACAATAATTGGTCTTCCAGCTAATATTTTCTATGGAACGGGAATCCCTACAATTATTATGATTTTAAGAAAAGATAGACCTAATACTGATACATTAATAATTGATGCATCTAAAGGATATATAAAAGAAGGAAAAAATAATAAATTAAGATCCTGTGATATTAAAAAAATTGTTGATACAGTAATAAATAGAGAAAGTATCCCTAAGTTTTCAAAAGTTGTAACTAGAGAAGAAATAAGAGATAATGATTATAATTTAAATATTCCTAGATACGTTGATTCATCAGAAGAAAGTGAAAGTTATGATATTTATTCATTAATGAATGGTGGTATTCCAGTAGGAGAATTAGATAAGTATAATAAGTTTTTTGAAGTGTTTCCTAATTTAAAAAATGATTTATTTAAGAATATTAATAGTTCATATTATGAATTGAAAATTGATAACTTACATGATTTTATAATGCATCATCAAGATGTTTTGGATTATAAAAATGATTATAAAGAAAAATTTAAGTCGTTTGATAGTTATTTAAAAGAAGAGTTAATAAATAATATTAATAATATAGATATTTCTGATGAAGAATCAAAACTAAGTAATTCATTATTTAATAGACTTGAAAATGTAAAACTTGTTGATAAATATAATGCATATCAAATATTAGATGATAATTGGAATATTATTTCTGGAGATTTAGAACTTATTAAATCAGAAGGTATTGAAGCGTGCAATAAGATAGATCCTATAATGGAATTAAAGAAAAAAGGTGACAAAGAGACTGAGGTTCAAATTGGAGTAAAAGGACACATTATCCCATTACAATTTATTATTGATTATAAATTAAAAGATTTAAAAGATGACATTACTTCTAAAGAGGACAGATTGAATGAAATAGAATCAAGAATAGAAGAATTGTTTGACTCCTTAGATGAAGATGAAAAATCAGAAATTGAAGATACTTTGACTGAAGAAAATGATGCTTTTGTACCAAAAGAAGTTTCACGAAAGGTAAAAGAATATTTAAAAGCATCTTTAAGTGAAGGAACTGTTGAAAAGAAAATAATCGAAGTAAATAATTTATTTGAAGAACAAAAAAAATTAGTAAAGGATATTAAAGCTTTAAATAATGTCATTCAAATAGAGGCACAAAAAGAAATTGAAAATTTAAATTATAGTGATATATGTGAAATGTTAAATAGGAAATGGATTGACCCAATAGTTGATGGCATTGATAATTTGATAAATGACATTATTATTAATTTTGCAAAAAATATAGAAAAATTATCAAATAAATATGAACAAACATTAAAGAATATAGATGAAGAAATATCTAAAACTGAAAAAGAATTAGCAAATATGATTGGTGAACTTACCGGTTCTGAATTTGATATGAAAGGATTAGAAGACTTTAGATCTTTATTTAATGGTGAATAATTATGAGCGAATATAATAATATACCTAAAATAAGATTTAAAGGATTTACTGACGTTTGGGAACAACGTAAGTTA
>JBJEEB010000049.1:0-1851 GCA_051872655.1 Bacilli bacterium
AATTCTTCTTTTCCTTTTCCAGTTTTTATTGGCTTGTTGACCTCAACAACCCAATCTTCTTCATTTGAAATGCTGTTGTTTGCTGATAAAACTGCTTTATCTATTACCTTTTGAAAATTTCTCCAATCCTTGTATTCCAATACTTTTTGTAATTCACGTGCATACCAATATTCATTTTCATAATCATCAATATGCCTTATATTTTCAAAAGTGTTTTTAGAATATTTATTTTCAATTTTCTTCATTGTTACCTCCCTTTCTATTAATTATATCAAAGTTTTCTTTATGTCCCCACTACCCCATATTTTTATAGTTTTTTCATGAAAAATATAGTAAATATGTAAAAAGAATTTAATAATTTTTCCTTTATTTTCAAGGGATTGAATGGTGTTTTCCTTACGTCTCCATTTACCAGTTGATATTTGTTTTGTTTTCGTTCATATTATCACGCCTTAAATACATTATAATACTTTTTCCTTATTTTTTATCTATATAAATTTTCTAACATGTTTGTTAAACATTCATCTGATGTTGGACCATTTTCAGAAAATCTCATTCTTACCAATCTACCATTAATTTTAAATATATAAGGATTTTTTACTTTTGTTAAAAAATCTAAAATTCTCTCATTACTTGATTTTCTTCTATCAATTTTTATAGAACTTAATTCATCTACATCATCTAAAGTTACATCTTCAAGTTTCATATTTCTACATCTTTTTAATTTTTCTTCTAATTCTTGTATATTATATTTATCCTTTATTATCATTAATATCTCCTAATAATTTTATTCTTTCTGCATTATCGAGTATTTTTAATTGATATTTAGCTATTTTCTGTAATGTTTCAAACCTTTCTTCCTTATTTTTTTCCTTGTTTTATTATTTCAGCAGTACAATACTCTTTTTAACCCGTCGAATTCGACGTAATTAAATTAAATGAAATTCCGCTATTTTTTATCTTCCAATAGTTTTTCATCTACATATTGATAATTTAATGAATTTTCTTTTGATATAGCAGACTTTTTAGTTTCCTTTTCATATAAATCTCTTGCACCTTTTGCTACTCCGCCACCTCGTTTAGCAACTTTCATATTTTCCTTTAATCCTTGTGGCTTTTCTTCTCTTGCAATATCTCTAGCTGCTATTTCACCAATGTTAGTTAATGCCACTTCAATATCTGTCATATTGTCCCTGAGTGATTCTTTTCTAATTCCTTTATAAGCTTTATATTCACTTGCCTTCATTCCAGACCAACCTTTATATATTTCATTTGTAAGCATAGCATATTCAATTGGTTTAGTTATGCCCCCTTCTTTCCAAACATCTGTAAGTTTAAATCTATCTACTATTCCTGAAAGTCTTCTCTTTATCCATTCATCAGAATAACCTTTATTGCGATAATATGTTATTGCTCTATTTACAGCTAATTCTGGATCAAATACTTCATCTATTCTTTCGCTTCCTAAATTAGCGAGCCACAATTTAAAAGGCTCTGCCTTTGAACTTGGAATAGATTCAATCAATCTAAGTATTCCTTTAGTATCTAAAGTATCTGTCAATCTTAATTTTCCATCTTTAGCTTGTAATTTCAATTGTACACATTTCGTGGACAGTTCACTTTGCTCTTCTTCTGTCATTCTCGCCTTAAGCATATTCCAATAATTTCTTGGATTGTTACTATTTGTTAAAACGCTAATTACATCTACAACACTAAAATAGTAATCTTCTTTCTCACTATCCCAAATACTTCTTATTTCATTTCCTTCAAATAAATTTGAAATTGTTTCTAATTTGTTGTTCATAATTCACTCTCCTTTCCATAAATATTAATAGAGGTTAACCGTCGTAA
>JBJEEB010000050.1:0-1844 GCA_051872655.1 Bacilli bacterium
ATGTTATTTATTTGAATAATAACTCAAATAAAACAAGTTTTTTAATTAATACACGACAAAACTAGTCACCATTATGGTGGCTTTTAAACCTTTATTATTACAACAGATTAATTAGATTTTAAGTATTCTGGAATTGCTTTATTTTGATATAACATAAAATAATTTAATAGTTCTCTACCGCTCTCGGTAATATAATATTTTGAGGCACTCCCCACTTTTTTTATAATTCCATGCTTTCTTAATTTGTCTATTATTCTGGTCGTTTTATTTCTTATCTTTTTACTATTAAAATCTTCTTCATCTTTAAAATATCTACTCCTTAATATTTTATTATTAAATCCATTTATGATCAAACTAGCATCAGCTAAGATATTAAATAGTCTAAAATCATCTTTATTGAATAAATTAAATCCTGTATATATTCTATTGTTCACTTCTTTTTTATTAGATATTGTCTCTAATTTCTTGATTGCTTTTTCTTTTTCAGACGGTATAGGAAGTGCATTAATATATCTCATGTTTATTGCTTTACATACCTCTGAATATCTATATAAATTTGCTATAGATTTTCCCATAGGTAGCCATTTTTTCACGGTTACTATTTCTTTATGATCTATTATTTTTTCTACATCTTTTAATATTTTGAACTCACTAGGGTCATTGATGGTTGTTTCAATACGAATAGAAAAACCTTTATCATACATTTTAATTTGATTTGATTTCATTTTATGTTTTAATCTAAATCCCTGATTCCTTTTTCTTAAATCACTTGTAATTTCACCTTTAAATTGGAATCCTGTTTCTTTTAATTTTCTCCCAAAAAATGACATTACATCATTACACTTAAATGTATAAAATGCATTTTCAATTAGGTCTTTAAAGTATTCATCTATAGATTCTCTGCTGTCATGAATTATATCAGTTGAATATTCACATTCAGCAAGACACCAATAATAACCATGAGAAAAAGTTTCTTCAATGACAGGAAGAAAGTTATTAATTTCTTTTATCATCACATCGAATTTATCAGATATTTTAGAATCAACTATTTTATCTGCTAATTCTTGCGCTTTTTCAATATCTTCAATATATGAAAATGAATTGTTATACATTTCAAATTTAATATTTTCTTTTATCAATTGTTGCTTAAGCCATTCATGACCATTAATATATATTTGCGTCATAAATGGAAACCATGATTGAATTTTAATATGCATCCATCCAAAATCTTTATCTAAATAATAAAGATAATAATATTTACATTTTCTAGGACCCCATTTCAATTCTAACTTTTTTGTTTTACCGTTTTTTATTACATTCATTGTTGAACATACTTCTATATCTGATAATATACAGACTAATCCTTCTTGCACAGGATTTTCTTCAAGTAATTGTCTAGCAATAGTACCTTTATCTTCATCGTTACCATAAATAAATTTATATGGTCTATTATTATTTAAGGCAATATTTTCTATATGCACACATAATGATTTAGTTACTTTCTCGGCATAATTACCAAAGTCTTTTAATAGAACATCATTATGTGAAAGAAAATATCCCATTTGTTTATGGTTAGATAATTGAAGTGAATAACCTTTAATAATAATTCTATCAAATGTTGATAAAACACCCTTGATTTTTTCTTGTTTCCAATCTATAATATTCATTACAAAACACACCTGACTTTCTTCTGATAGCTCGGGAGCAAAGATAACATCTGAGGCTCCGATTAATTTTTTGTTTTTTTTGATAGTTATTATAACTATTTAGCCAGTAGAAAGCAATGTGTTTTGTAATAAAAAATTCAGAAAAAATTCTGAATTTTTTATTTTAGGTTGCGGACA
>JBJEEB010000051.1:0-1824 GCA_051872655.1 Bacilli bacterium
AAAGCAAGAAAGAAGAAGATATGAAAAAGAATATCCGAATGACACATGGCAGGCAGATACAACATACGGGCCTTATATAGTGGTAAATGGGAAAAAGTATAGAACATATTTAATTCATTTTATAGATGATAATTCAAGATTAATCGTAGGATATGGCTTTTATTATAGGGATAGTGGAGAAAATGTACAAAAAGTGTTTAAAAAAGCAATAGAAAAATATGGAATACCAAAACAAATATATGTAGATAACGGAAAAAGTTATAAAAATAAACAATTAGAAATAATCTGTGCAAGACTTGGAGTAAAACTTACACATACACATGCCTATGATCCAGAAGCAAAAGGAAAAGTCGAAAGATGTTTTAAAACAATAAAGGAAGGATGGATGTATGATAGAGATTGGAACAAATTTAATTCAATAGAAGAATTAGAAAAAGATTATAGCGAATATTTGTATAACGAATATCAAAATAAAGAACATAGAGAACTTAAAGATACACCAAATAATGTATGGCATAGAGGAATAGAAGATACAGTATATAAAAGGATAGATAGTAAAAAACTAGAAGAAATATTTATGCATACAATAAAAAGAAAAGTAAGTAGTGACAGAACAATTAGCATAAATAAAAAATTATATGAAGTTCCATATAAATATATATTACAAGAAATAGAACTTAGATATTATATAACAAAAGAAGAAGAAATATGGATATATGAAAATGGAGAAAGAAAAGAAAAATGTGTTTCATTGGATAAGGTTTCAAATTCAAAAGTAAAAAGAAAAGTAAATATAGATTATTCAAAAATGATAAATAATGAAGAAGATGTAATAGAAAAGGAAGAAGAGTAATGAAATTTTTAAGTTACTATGGTTTAGAAAAGAACTTATTTCAGAAGGAGATAACAAAAGAAGAAGCATATAAGAGTAATAATTTTAATAATATGATGTCTAGGTTAGAATATTTAAAAGAAGTAAAAGGAATAGGGCTTTTTACTGGAGGAACAGGGATGGGAAAGACATATACTATGAAATATTTTAAAGAAACAGTAAATGAAGATTTATATAAAGTAATATATATATCAGCGACTAGATTAACAGTGTTTGAATTTTTAAATAAATTATGTAGAGCACTTGGATTAGATGTAGGCAATTGTTATAGAAATGAAGTTGAAGAAAAAATACAAAAAACAATAAGAAAATTAAATAAAGAAGAGAGAAAAAATATAATTTTGATAATTGATAATGCAGAAAACTTAACAAGCCAAATAATATTAGAATTAAAGATTTTATATGATTTTGAAATGGAAAGTATGGATTATGTTAGTATAGTATTAATAGGAGACGAAGTTATAAAAGAAGAATTAAGAAAAATAAAATATGAAGCATTTAAACAAAGAATAATAGTAAAATATAGTTTAGAAAATTTAACAAGAGAAGAAACAAAAGAATATATAAAAACAAGATTAGAATTATCAGGGCAAACAAATAATATATTTACAGATGCGTCATTAAATGCACTTTATCAAGTGAGCAAAGGTAATATAAGGAAATTAAATAATTTAGTAATTACATCAATGATGATAGGATATACAGAAAAAAATAAAGAAATAAATGAAGAAATAATAAGATTAGCTAAGGAACAAAATGAAATATAAAGTTTCTTAGCTAATCTTATAAAAAGTAAAAAAAGTATTGTTAAAACAAGATAAAAAATGTATAATTGATTTATAAAATAAGAAGTAGATTAGAGAGTTATTCGAATTTAAATATTATGTAAAATAATTCGATAAAAATCGTGTAAAACAATTCGATAATCTACA
>JBJEEB010000052.1:0-1774 GCA_051872655.1 Bacilli bacterium
GTTACTACTCAGCCATAAATAATTAAATTTAATAATACAAACATATTATTTTGTGGTATAATGAATATGTGAGATACGACTACCTTAAGCAATTAGTCAAATGTATCTCGCTTTTTTATTAATTTTATATTATAATTATAATTACAATTATAGTAGCTTAAGGTAGTGATAATTATGAGTAAAAATAAATATAATAATGATATTTACACAATGTATGAAAAAGAAACCCTAAAAAATCAAAAAATAACTTCAAAGTATAATAAATTAAGATGGGAAGTAGAAGAATTGAGATATGATAATAAAAAACTTAATAATGAATTATCTAATATCAATTCTATAAAAGAAAAAGAAATTAATAAGGAAGTAGAAAAAATAACTAAGCCTTTACTGGCGGAAAATCAAAAATTGCAAGAAGATTTATTAAAAGCATATGATGAAATTAATAGATTAAAAGGAATTATAAATAACAATAAAATAGATAAGGATTATTTAATTGATAAATTAAATAATCAAGTAAATAAAAATAGTACTAATTCTGGAATTCCTACAAGCAAAGAGATAGCCAATAAAAATAAGAAGACTGGTGCTAATACATATAACCATAGAACTACTACTAGCAGAAAAAATGGTGGCCAGTTTAATCATAAAGGTAGTACTCTAACTAAAGAAAAATTAGAAGAAAAAATTAAACAAAATAATATAGAAGTTAGAGAATTTATTCACTATATAAATGGTAATTTAAACGATAAAGAAATTATTAAATATAGAACTGGTATTGAAACAAAAATATATGTTGAAAAACATATTTTTAGAAGTAGTCCTGATACATCAGAAAAATTACCTAAACCTTTTTATAGTGATGTAACATATAATGATGATTTAAAAGCACTTATTGTTTCTTTAGGTAATTATTTTTCTATTCCATATAATAAAATAAAGGAATTAATTTTTGATTTAACAAATGGAGTCATTGATATTTCGGAGGGAACTATTGATAATATTTATGAAGAATTTAGTAATAAAACTGATGATACTTTGAACAATATAACTAATAATATATTAAACGGAACATATCAGCATACAGATGAAACCGTAACTAAAGAAAATGGTAAAGATACTTATTATCGTGGATATGCTAATAAAGAAAATGTACTTTATAAATATCACCAACATAAAGGAGACACACCAATAGAAAAAGATGGTATTTTAAATAATTATTATGGAACTATTATATCTGATCATGATACAGGTATTTTTAAGTATGGAACAAATAATCAGGATTGTATTATACATTTTGGTAGGTATTGTATAGAAAAAGAGCAAAATATAGATAATGTTTCTTGGCCAATAGAGTTATATAGATTATTACTAAAATTTGAAGTAAATCGTAAAATACTTTCAAAATTTGGAAGGAAAGAATTTACTGAAGAAGAAATAGAAATAATGGAAAAAGAATTCGATAATATATTATCAAGAGCAAAGAAAGAAAATGAATATATATTATCAACATATTGGAAAGAAAAATGTAATACTTTACTAAATCGATGTATAAAGTATAAGAAAAATATGTTATTTTATATCCATGATTTTACTGTTCCTTATGATAATAATTTTATGGAAAGAGCCTTGAGAATGATAAAAGGAAAAACAAAAGTATCAGGAGGATTTAGAAGCAAGAACGGAGCAATAAGGTTTGGAAAAACAATGAGTATCATAAAAACAGCAAAATTAAGAAAAATGAATCCATTTGAATGTATAAAAGCAATTTTTGAGG
>JBJEEB010000053.1:0-1747 GCA_051872655.1 Bacilli bacterium
CACCTTGTATAATATAATCAGTTCTTATTCAAAGGACTGAATGTATTATATCCTTTCTTTTAATTTTTTAAATTTTTGATATAATATGTTCCGACACTGTGGACTTTTTTGACTCACCTTATAGCTTTGACTATTCTATTAGAGACTAATGCCACAGTTTTATTTTTAATTGGTTATAAGTTGGATAAAGCTTTGACTTTTTATCTCCAACAAGGTTACAAGAAATAAAACTACGTGGAACACATGTGTCAAAAAATTTATTTTAGATTGGAGTTGATTTTATGTACTATATTGGTTTTGATATAGCAAAAGAAAATCATTATGCATCTATTGCTGATTCAAATGGTGAAATAATTCAAGAAGCTTTCTTAGTTAAAAACTCTATTAATGGTTTTAACTTTTTTATGGATAAGCTGAAAGATAAAAATATTAATATTTCAGATTGCTTAGTCGGATTGGAATCTACGGGTCATTATGGAGAAAATTTAATTCAATTTCTTCATAATAAAGGTTTCAAAATTGGTATTATCAATCCCATTCAAACTGATGCTCTTAGAAACAGTAATATTAGAAAGACTAAAACTGATAAAATTGATACATATTTAATCATTCAATCTCTTATGTTAAAACACTATACTCCTTTTGTTTCTAAAGATATTAAAATATTAGAACTTAGAAGTTTGTGTAGACATAGAGATGATGTTTTAAAATATCGTTCAAAATTAAAAGTTCGTTTAGTTGCTTTTGTAGATCAACTTTTTCCTGAATTAAACCAAGTTTTTAATTCTATCCATTTAAAAAGTTGCTACGCTTTACTTTCTACTTATCCTAGTCCAAAAGATATTGCTTCTACTCGTGTTGATGCCATTGCTAATCTTTTATCTAAGGCATCTAAAGGTCATTTTTCTTTAGATAAGGCTCAAAAATTAAAAGAACTAGCTAAATCTTCTATTGGTGTTAACAACTCCTCACTTTCAATTCAAATTAAACATTCTCTTAAACAAATTGAATTATTAGATGTTCAACTTAAGGAAATTGATTTAAAAATCAAAGAAATTATGGATGAATTAAATTCTGTCATTTTAACTATTCCAGGTATTTCTTATACCCTAGGTTCTATCATCTTAAGTGAGATTGGTAACATAGATAAATTTGCTAGTCCTACTAAACTTCTTGCATTTGAAGGTTTAGATCCTTCTGTTAAACAATCTGGTAATTTTAATGCTACCATCATTAAAATGTCCAAACGCGGTTCTAAACTTCTTCGTTATGCAATGCTTCGAGCTTCTGGATTAATAATTTGGAATTCAGAAACTTACAATGCTTATTATAACAGAAAACTTGCACAAGGTAAATCTCATAATAATGCTGTTTGTCATGTTGCACATAAACTCACTAGAGTAATATTTCATATGCTTAAAGAAAATGTTGAATTCAAAGAACAACTAGAAAATTAATTTTATGCCGAGAAAACTTTTTACAAGCAAAGAAATATTTTTTATCTTTTTTGAGTTTAATGATTATTATTTTCATTTTTTTGAAAATGATAATCACTTAAACGACTTAAATTAATAAAATTATTTCTGCTTGTCAAAAGGAAATTGAAATAAATTTAATTTTCATATTTTGACCGAATTTTTTAAAAATTTAACGACGTTCGGTCTTTTCGCCATGCCAACTTTTACTATTTCATATATATTTCAAAAATGTTTCAATTTTTTATTGACACATTATAGTTGGTCTCTAT
>JBJEEB010000054.1:0-23933 GCA_051872655.1 Bacilli bacterium
TCATGTTATAAATCTTAGTGCACAACAATTGTGCACTTCTTTTTTTAAAATACAAGTTATATTTTTTCTTTAAAAAATTATCTAATGCAATTGACTAAAAAAATTCAAAATGATATACTTTATATAGTAGGAAAGTAGGAAATCTTATGAAAAAGAAAAAAGTAGTTAAAGAAGATTATAACTATAGACGATTATTCTTAGTTTTTACAATAATGTTTAGTATTATTATAGCAATAAGTACATATTGGGTATATGCCTATAAACATAAACATCCATATCTTGAAGATACTTATATTAACTATAAAATAGATGATTATGTCAAAACAAAAGGAAATGTCATATATCTAGAAAAGATTGATAATAAAATCAGTAAAGATTTTATTGATAATCAAAATATTATAATAAATAACAATAAAGTTATAGATACAGATATAACTAAAACAATATATAAAGATGTTCTATCAATAAAAATTAGTTATATTTTAAATGGAGAATTATCAAATTATGAAGAAATCATCATTTTAAATTATGATTTAAAAGAAAATAAAATACTGGATAATGATAATCTTTTAAATAGGTCAACTACTACTTACAAAGAAATAGCAGAATCAATATTTAACAAATATATAAAGTTAGAAAATATTAACATTAAAGTAATAGATGCTATTACAAATGAAGAAATGACTGGTAGTCAATTTAATAATAATAGTTATAAATATATAACTAGAATAAGAGAAAACTTACCAGAAATGATGAATTTATATATAGAAAATGGAAAACTATATTATATAGTAAACTTAGAAGACATAAACAAACTATGTTACTTAACTAATATAGATAACAGTAACAAATATATTACTGAAGAAATAGATAAATTATAAGGAGGAAATTATGGAAAGTATTTTATCTGCAACTGCAATTGGAATAGGGGTAATGGTTGGATTAGCATTTTTAGGATTAGGTTTAGGAGTAGGACTTCTAGGAGGAAGAGTAGCAGAAGCCGTTGGAAGAAACCCAGAAACTAAAAATGATGTAGTACATTCAATTATGACAATATTAATAATATTTTCAATATTCTTATTATTCTTATTTGCATTTTGTTTCTTATTATTATTTTTTAATCCATTAGTGGGATAATATGCCTTTGTTTATTATCTCTTTTACTGTTATTATACTACTTGTAGTATTAATGAGTTTAATACTAAAAAATGCCGTAAAAGAAGTTGATAAAAAGTCTAAGTCATACTTTGTAGATAAGCTACAAGAATATGACTATTTAATAGATGAAAAAGAAAAGAAACTTTCAGAATTAGAAAGTGAATTAGAAAAAAGGAAAAATGGATTAAAAGATACTAATAGTGATATTAATAATCCTAACTATGACTTTGATAGTAGTATTATTGATATGCTTACTGAAACAAGCTATCTTGATAAGAACATATTTGAACTAAATAAGAAAATAGAAGAAAAATTTATTATAAATTATGAAGATTTACTAAAAGATTTTCTATCAAATATAAAAGATAATAATAAATATAATTTTACACTTAATTTAAGAAATAAATTTACATCTGAAGAAATATATAAAATAGAAACATTATTACCAGAAGAAAGAGATACATATTTAAAAGAAATATTAACTGAAGAAGAATATAAAGTATATGAAATATTCATTTCTAGTAACAAATTTAATATGGTGGATTTTATTGACTATTTAAATAGATTAATAGAGTTAAATGATCCAACTGTAGTAGTACTTGTTCCAAATAAAAATATAAATTATGATTATATAGATAGTAAAATCAAAACTAAAGTATCAGATAATATATATAAAGGAATAAAAATAATCTATAAAAATAAAGTATATGACTTTAGTTTAAATGAAGGGAATGTGTGATATGGAACTTAATAAAGTAGATAAAAAGGTACAAGATATTAAAAACAACAATAATATCTTTTCTGTAGGTAAAGTAATAAAAGTAAATCCTTATACAGTAATTGTAAGTGGACTTAACGATATTACCTATTATGAAGAAGTAAATATAGATGATAAAGCTAAAGGATTTGTTTTTGCTGTAGGTAAAAATAATGTCACTATTTCTCTAATAGAAGTAAAAGAAAAAATAAATCCTGGAGATTCAGTGTATGCTTTAAAAAAACAATTTAAATGCCTATTTAGTATGGATTCAATGGGTAAAGTAATTGATATTTTTGGTAATGATTTAATAGCAGGTAAAAAGTTTGATAATCTAGTAGAAGTACCAATAGAAAACGAACCAATTCCAATTATGGATAGAGGACTGGTAACAAGAGAATTCTTAACAGGAATTACTGGTATAGATATGCTATATCCAATAGGAAGAGGACAAAGACAGTTAATAATTGGAGACAAAAAAACAGGTAAGACACAAATAGCTCTAGATGCAATAGTTAATCAAAAAGATAAAAATATGGTATGTATTTATGTAGCTATAGGTAAGACAAAAAAAGAAGTAAAAGATATCTATTATGAACTAACAAAAAGAGGAGCAGCTTCTTATACCATAATAATTGCTTCATTCAATGATGAATTACCAAATAGAACCTATTTAACACCATATGTAGCTCTTTCAATAGCGGAAGAAATGATGATGGATTCATATGATGTTCTAGTAGTAATAGACGATTTAAAGAAACATGCTGATGTTTATAGACAAATATCTTTAGCTAGTAAGAAAACTCCAGGTAGAGATGCCTATCCATCAGATATATTCTATGCCCATTCTAGATTACTAGAAAAAGGATGCCAACATAAAAATGGCGGATCAATTACAATTCTTCCAATCGTAGAAACTAAGTCATCAGATATAACAGATTATATATCAACAAACATCATATCAATATGTGATGGACAATTAGTATTATCAAGTAAAAACTTTGCTAAAGGACAAAAACCAGCTCTAAATTATGGATTATCAGTATCAAGATTAGGTGGAAATGTTCAAGCACCAAATATGAAGAAATTAGGTAGTTTAGTAAGAAGAGAATTATTAGAATATCTAGAAGTAAGAGATATATATGAACTTGCTAATATTGATGAAATGGGAGAAGAATTACAACATAGAATGAAAGAGGGAAAAATAATTCTAGATAAATTAAATCAAAATAAATTTGCTCCTAAGAGTAAAGAAGAAATGCTAGAATTATATAAATTCCTAGAAGAAGGTGAAAATAATGCAAATAGGTAAAATAATAACTATTAGTGATATTTCCATAGAAATAATTTTATCCAATACAGATATAAAAATAGGAAATCTTCTAGGAATAGAAGGAGATAAAGAAGAAAAATATTTATTTGAAGTAGTAGAAGTAAATAATATATCCGCTACTTGCGTTAGTTTATATTCCACTAGAGAATTACAAAAAGGAAGTATAGTTATAAAAAAAGCAGATGAATTAGAAGTAGAATATTCAGACAAGATATTAGGAAGAATATTTGATTCCTACGGTAATCCAATTGACAATTTACCATTTGAAAGTGAAAGAAAAGTATCCGCTAGTAATAGAGCAGTATCATTAAAAGAAGTAAAAGTAGAAACAGAACCATTATGGACTGGTATCAAAGTAATTGACTTTTTTGCTCCATTACAAAAAGGATTTAAAATGGGATTACTAGGAGGAGCAGGAGTAGGAAAGACAGTACTTATTAAAGAATTAATTCATAATATCTATGCTAGTTCTAATGCAAGAGCAATCTTTGTAGGAGCAGGAGAACGCAGTCGTGAGGGTAAAGAATTATATGAAGATATGAAAAGTTCTAATCTTTTAGATAAAATGGTCATGATATATGGACAGATGGGAGATAACCCAATATCAAGAAGTAAAAGTGTAAGTACAGGTCTTAGAATGGCTGAGTATCTAAGAGATGAAAAAAAAGAAGACGTATTAATATTCATTGATAATATATATAGATTTATACAAGCTAAGGCAGAAATAGCAACAGACTTAAAAGAATTATTGATTGAAAACGGATATCCATCTAATATGGCTAGTGAAATAAGTAGTATTGAAGAAAGAATAAATTCTAATGATAATGGTTCAATAACATCTTTCCAAGCTATATATATACCTGCAGATGATTTAACAGATGATGCAGTACAAACAACAATGAGTTATATGGATGGACAAATAGTACTAGATAGAAAGATATCTGAATTAGGTTTATATCCCGCTATTAACGTATTCAAATCAACATCCAAACTAATAGATATTGAAAAAATAGGTGAAAGACATTTTAAATTAGTCGAAAGAGTATTAGCTTATCTAACTAGATATGAAGAATTAGAAGAAATAATAGCAGTATTAGGTATTGAAGAATTATCTGAAGAAGATAAAAAAATATTCCATAGATCAAGAAAACTAAGAAACTATTTTTCACAACCAATGTTTGTAGCAGAACCATTTACTAATATCAAAGGAGAGTTTGTTGATATAAAAGATGTATTAGATGATGTTGAGGGAATACTTGAAGGAAAATATGACAATATAGATGAAAGTAAATTTAGATATATAGGTAAAATATCATGGACGGTATAAAAGTAAAAATATTTGATATTAAAAATGGACTAAGAGTATATGATAATATCAAAATAATAAGAATAATAAGTAAAGATTATAATCTCTTAATAATGAAAGATTATCTACCAATAATAGGAGAAATAGAAGGATCAGTAGATATAAAAAATGATGAAGTAAACTTATCATTTAAAGATATAAAAGCCTTTTATATGAATAGTGATAATATCTTTAACTTAATGATAAAAGAGGGATAATATGGAAAATATATTATATTTTGCTTCAGTAGGTCTAATAGTATTAATATCACTTTATACTATATTAAAAATATTAATAAAAAAATTTAATCCAGAAGCATCAAAAGTAAAAATATATGGAATATTACAAGGTATGAAAAATAGTGAAATAATAAGTTTATCTTGTTGTATAGTAAGCTATATCTTCCTACTTTATATAATGGCATCTTTCATAGATTTAGATATTTATATAGTCGTAATAGCACTAACTTTAACATTAATAAGTGGTATACTAATAAAGAATAAAAAAGTAATAATAAATTTATTACTAGACCTAGTATCACTAGGAGGAATAAAATTAGTATATTTAATTCATGATTATATAACAAATGAATATTACTCAGTATGGATGCTATTATTACTAGTTTTCTTAATGATTTTCTTATTCTTATATCTATCATATACACTATTAAAAAACATTAAAAGCATCATAATTAGAAATAAATATATAAGAAAGGGTGATAATAATGAGAATAAAAAACGTAGTTAAAGTAATGAATTTTCACTCTTTACTTAGAATTGAATCATCAAAAAAAGAAGCAAGTCATTATCAAAATGTAGGTGATGAAATAACAGAAATCATAAGAAGTATACTATATAATCGAAATTTAGTACTAGATAAAAAAATAATAACCCCTAATCCAAATAGTCCAAAACTAAATATCTATATAGCCAATGATTATGGCTTTTGTGGTAACTTTAACTCACAAATAGCCCATCAAATAAAAGAAGATAAAGATGATTATAAAATAATTATAGGTAAAAAAATAGTATATAATGATGATAAAGTATTATTAAAAATAGAAAAAGATAATTTCAATAATGAATTAGCAAATATTGAAAAAACAATAGATAATTCTATTCATAATTCATCCTATAGTGAGATAAACCTATATTATAATCATTATAATTCTAGTACTTCTTTTGAATTCAAAAAATTAAATCTATTTCCTCTAAAATTTGAAGGAGAATATTATAGTAATAAAGATTTTGTAATTGAAACAGATATAACTAGTATGATTTATAGTTTACTAACTTTTTATATAATGTATCAATTAAGAATGTGTGAATGCATATCTAGAGCGGCTGAAAATACTATAAGAAACCAAATAACAAGAGAAGCAATAGATAAAATAGAGCAGATAGAAGAAGAGCAAAGTAATAAAGAAAGAAAAGAAAAGAAGAGTATTCTAATTAATAAAACAGTAGATAATTATAAAAAATTATCATATATGGAGGCAGACAATGGATAAATTTGATTATATCACTGCTACTATTGAAGAAGAAAAAATTAGATTAGAAAAAATAATTAACTATCTAAAAGAAACTAATAATCTAGATGAATTACCAGAATACCAAGAAAGATATAATAATATATTAAAATATTTAACTGCTAAAGAAAGATATCTTAAAGTACTAAAAAGTATTAATTTAGATAAAGAAAAATTAGAAGAATTAAATAAAATAAAAGATGAATATGAAGTAGATAATATCCTACTTGAAGATACTCTTTTAGTTAAATTTCATGAAGATACTCTAGGTAAATATAGAAATGTATTATATGAAGATATAAAATATCAAGATAAAAGTATTCAAGATATATTATATCTATTATTAGAAAAACAAAGTAATTATAGTGAATTAGTAATAAAAAGAAATAGATTAAAAGAAAAACTAGATAAAGATAAATATCCAAGTACATTTAATACACTAATATCACAAGATATTTTAATTGAAAAACAAGATAGTATTTTACAGCAGATATTTATCGTAGAAAATAATTTAAAAATAGAAAATGATAGACTATCTTCAATTGAAGATTCAGTTATGACAGATAGTATACTAAAAATATTATATGAATTTTGGATAATTAACTCATATGATCCAAGTAAAGTAGATAAGACTAAATTATTTATAGATAACAAATACTTTTCTAGTTTCAAAAATAATGAAGTAAAAGAAATATCTACTAAAGAAAATAATATAAAAATAGATAATTTAAAATTACCAGGAATAGACGAAGAAAATATAATTGATATTAATGGTAAAGACTATGTAAAAGATAATAATTAAAAATTGTATAAAATTAAAAAAAAGTATTGCAAAAAGAATATATTTTTGCTACAATTATTATTGTAAAGGAGGATTGAAAATAATGGAAGAAAATAACAGAAAGGGACCTGGCGTATTTTACGCTGTAGTAGGAGTTGCTACATTAGTAGTTGCAATAATAGGTGCTACATTTGCATTCTTTAGTGCTACTGCAACAGATACTACTAATGTAACTGGTACAACTGCAACTGGTGCAAACTTAACTTTAACAGTAACAAGAGTAAGTGATGCTGCTACTGCTGCTAATATGGTACCAATGCTAGATACTGACCTTCAAAAAGGTGTAACTGGTACAGCAAGCAAATCATGTATCGATGCTAATGGAAATACTGTATGTCAAGTATATAAAGTTAATATTGCTAATGGAAGTAATATTGCTGTAAATGTTAAAGGTACTATGACTCTTAATGGTGGCGGAGCTACTAACATGAAATGGCAAGTTCTTACTGATGCTACAACTGTTAACGCAAGTGCTGACACTATTGCTGCTGGTTCAGAAGGAGTTATTGTTGGTAATCAAGCTTTAACTGCTGAAAGTAATCATGATTTCTACATAGTAGTTTGGTTACATGAAACAAATTCAGATCAAACAGATCCAGATGCTGGTAAAACATTTACTGGTAGTATAACATTCAATGGTGTTAATGCCGATGGTAGTGAAACTAATGGTGTTACCGCTACATTCTCAGCATAATAGAGAAAAAAGTTTATAAAACGTAGTAATGATTATAATTACTATGTTTTTTTTTGAAATTTTGTATAAAACTATAAATTTATGTAAAAATATTTTTTAAAGGGACTAAAAAATAAAATCAAAGACTTTTAGGAGACTAAAAGCCTTTTTTTCATACTTTTTTAACCTTCAAAATCCATTTTTAGCCATTTGCATTTAATTATAAAAACTGCTAATATGCATGTGGAGGAAGATATTATGAATTATTATGAAGAGATAAAAAAAGAATTAGTAAATAATGAAGTATATAAAAGAGTAAAAGATTATTCAAAAAATAAAAGTGATTTAAGTACCTATTATAATGTTGGTAAATTACTTGTTGAAGCTCAAGGTGGAGAGAAAAGAGCTAAATATGGTAATGGACTAATAAAGGAATACTCAAATAAATTAACTGAAGAATTAGGGAAAGGTTATTCTACTAGAAATTTAAAGTTAATGAGAAAATTTTATTTGTTTCAAAAAGGGCAGACAGTGTCTGCCCAATTGACCTGGAGCCATTATACAGAATTGCTAAAGATTGAAGATATAAATAAAATAAATTATTATATAAGAATTACAGAAGAACAAAATTTATCAGTAAGAGAACTAAGAACTAAGATTAAAAAAAATGAATACGAAAGACTAGATGATAGTACTAAAGATAAACTTACTAATAAAGAAGAGTTACTACCTCAAGATTTTATAAAGAATCCAATACTTATAAAGAATAGTTATAATTATGAATTAATATCTGAAAGAATATTAAAAGAGTTAATACTTGAAGATCTAGACAACTTTCTTACAGAACTAGGTGATGGATTTACATATATAAAAAGTGAATATAAAATCAAACTAGGTAATAGATATAACTATATTGATTTACTATTATTCAACATTAAATATAATTGTTATGTAGTTATAGAACTTAAAGTGACAGAATTAAAAAAAGAATATATTGGACAGATTAATTTGTATATGAATTATATTGATAAAAATATTAAGAGTATTAATCAAGATAAAACTATAGGAATAATTATATGTAAGAAAGATAATCATTTTGTAATGGAATATTGTAGTGATGATAGAATATATAGAACTACTTATGTATTAAATTAAGATATCATATAAATGGAGGTTTTAAATGAATTATTATGAAGAAATAAAAAAAGAATTAGTAAATAATGAAGTATATAAAAGAGTAAAAGATTATTCAAAAAATAAAAGTGATTTAAGTACCTATTATAATGTTGGTAAATTACTTGTTGAAGCTCAAGGTGGAGAGAAAAGAGCTAAATATGGTAATGGACTAATAAAGGAATACTCAAATAAATTAACTGAAGAATTAGGGAAAGGTTATTCTACTAGAAATTTAAAGTTAATGAGAAAATTTTATTTATTTCAAAAAGGGCAAGCACTGCCTGCCCAATTACAATTAACATGGAGTCATTACATAGAATTATTAAATATAGAAGACATAAATAAAATTAATTATTACATAAAAATAACAGAAGAACAAAATTTATCATATCGTGAACTACATAATAAAATAAAAAGTAATGAATATGAAAGACTTGATGATAATACTAAGAATAATTTAATTAATAAAGAAGAATCATCTGTAGTTGACTTTGTTAAGAATCCTATTATTGTTAGGAATAGTTATAATTATACTGAAATATCAGAAAAAGTATTACAAAAATTAATTTTAGAAGATATAGAATCATTTATGAAAGAACTGGGTAACAGTTTTAGTTTTGTTGGTAGCGAATATAAAATCAAACTAGGTAATAGATATAACTATATTGATTTACTATTATTCAACATTAAATATAATTGTTATGTAGTTATAGAACTTAAAGTGACAGAATTAAAAAAAGAATATATTGGACAGATTAATTTGTATATGAATTATATTGATAAAAATATTAAGAGTATTAATCAAGATAAAACTATAGGAATAATTATATGTAAGAAAGATAATCATTTTGTAATGGAATATTGTAGTGATGATAGAATATATAGAACTACTTATGAACTAAATTAAGATAACATTATATAAATTAAGGAATATATCATAAATTATTATGAAAAAATAAATAAAACATATTATTTTTAGACTATTATTATAGGATAAAAATAACACTCTAAGACTTAGGCTTAGAGTGAAAAAATAATAATTAACTACTTAATACTATTTAAATATAATTCATATACTTTGTCAAAATCTATTACATTAAAAATACTATCTAAATATTTCTTTCTATCATAAGTATATTTTAAATAATAAGAATGTTCCCATACATCAATAGTCATAATAGGAGTAAATCCATAATAATATGGTGTATCTTGATTAGAAGTATTAATAATTCTAAGTTTATTATTTTTATCTAATACTAAGAAAGTATATCCACTACCTTTAACTTCTAATGCCATATCAATAAAATCTTCTTTAAATAAAGAAAATGATCCAAAGTATTTATTAATTTCATCTAATAGTTCTTTAGGTATTTCCTTTTTCTTATCAGTTAAATTATAAAAATATAAACTATGATTTAAATATCCTCCTAGATTAAATAATATTTCATCCCTATTTTCCATAGGTAAAATATCAATATTCTTAGCTAAATATTCAGCTGAATATTTGTAATTATAATTAATATCTTTTAAGTATTTATTAAGTTTATCAGTATAATTTCTATAATGAATATTATAATGCAAATCCAAAGTTCTATCATCTATATAAGGTTCTAAACTTTTATAATCTAAAGTAATTCTTTTATATTCCATATAATCACCAATATATTATATTAATATTTCCCATAATTTACCACATTTATTTGATAATTTAACCAAATAAAAATAATATAATTTTAATAGAAACGAGGTGATAGATGAATATATAAGAAAAAATATTAATTATGTGTTATACTATATTTAGGAAGTGATACTTATGAAAACAATTGCACTAGTTGAAGATGAAAAAGATTTAAATAATCTTATTAAAACATATCTAGAAAAAGAAGGCTATAATGTAGTATCCTATTATGATGGTGAGAGTGCTATAAATAATATCAGTAATAATATTGATTTATGGATATTAGATATAATGCTAGGAGATAATATCAGTGGATATGACATTATAAAGAAAATACGTGAAGAGAGTACAATGGTACCAGTTATATTTACATCCGCTAGAGACAAAGATCTAGATAAAATAATAGGATTAGAATTAGGAAGTGATGATTATATTGCTAAACCTTATTCACCAAAAGAACTAGTACTTAGAGTAAATAATATAATACGAAGAGTCTACTCTAAAGAAAAAACAAAACTTACTTATAAAGATTATTCTATAGATTTAGAAAAGAGAATGGTATTACTTAATAATACAAGTATAAATCTAACTACTTTAGAATTTGATTTACTATATATGTTTGTTACTAATATTAATAAGTCTTTCTCAAGGGATGATATTCTAAACAACATTTGGGGAGAAAATTATTTTGGTACAGACAGAGTAGTAGATGATTTAGTAAGAAGACTTAGAAAAAAAATGCCAGAATTAGATATAAATACAATATATGGCTATGGATATAGATTATTATGAAAAAGCCTAATCTAACAGAACAATTATTATTTATATGTATTGTTATTATAGTAATTATAGTTATATCTCTCGGGATAATTTTACCAAGAACCTTACTGCCAATATATGAAGATAACTTATATAATTATCTAAGAGAATCACTAAATATTCTAGATAATCCAGATAACAATAAGATAAATAGTGAAGTAGCGTATATATATGTTAATGGTGAGAATACATTTATATCAAATAATCTAAACAAAGTAGTTGGTGAAGATACTACTAAAATAATTCTAAGCAAAATAGATAATAATGAAGGAAAATTCATATACAATAAAAAAGTATATTATTATAGTATGATTACTTCCAATAATATTAAAAAAATAGCCATTACAGGAAGCAGTTATATTAATGATATGAGAATATCAATATTTAAAATTATTCTTCTAGTAGTAGGTATAACTTTTATAATAGTATCATTATTGATTCTAATATGGTCTAATAACATAGTTAATAGAATAAAGAAACTAAAAGAAAAAATAGATAACTTAAATAACGATAACTATAATCATAAGATAAAATATGATTATGATGATGAACTATCTACCCTAGAGGTAGCCATGGAAAAAATGAGAATATATTTGAAAGAAGAAGAAGAATATAAAAATCAAATATATCAAAACATTTCCCATGATTTTAAGACTCCTATCACAGTAATGAAATCCTACATTGAAGCTTTTGAAGATGGTGTAATAACTGATAAAGAAGCAGTAAAAGTATCTAAAGAACAATTATCTAAGTTAGAAGGTAAAGTTCACTCCTTATTGTACCTTAATAAATTAAACTATTTCAAAGATAAAAAGAATTTCGCTAAAGAAAGGTGCGATGTTAGTAAAATAGTCTTTGATTCAGTAGATAAATTTTCTTTAGTAAGAAATGATATTAAATTTACACTTGATATTGATGAAAAAAATACTATCTTTAAAGGAAGCGATGAAATGTGGGAGGCAATTATAGATAATATATTAAATAACTTTATTAGATATGCTAATAAAGAAATAAAGATAACCATAAAAAATAATAAGATAATCCTATTTAATGATGGACCAAATATAGATAAAGATGTATTAAATAATATCTTTTCTCCTTTTGAAAAGGGGGTTAATGGTGTATTTGGATTAGGATTATCAATAGTAAAGAAAACACTTACATTTTTAAATTATGACATTAACATTCAGAATACTAAAAATGGTGTTAAATTTATAATAAGCTAAGAGTCAATTAATTGACTCTTTTCTTCATAATAAAAAGAAGATTACTCTTCTTCAATTGCTCCAGTAGGACAAGATTCTAAAGCAGTATTAGCTTCTTCTTCACTATTTTCTGGTACAGGATTTTCTTTAACTTTAGCTAAATTGTCATCATCGAAGTCAAATACTTCTTCACATAAACTAACACATTGTCCACATCCAATACATTTGTCTTTATTAACTTTTAAATTCATAATTATACCTTCTTTCTATTTAATTATACCAAAATCAAAGAAAAAATCAACAAAATCTTTTATTTATTTTAAAAATATGATATTATATTAATAGTAGAGGTAGATACATATGGAAAGTAGAATGGAAAAATATTATAAAGAAGATTTAAGCTCATTTAATAGAACAAAAAGAAATGAAAAACTTTATAGAGAAATTTCTTCTGAAATATCTAATTTAGATAATTTACCAATACCAGACAATTTAAGTGAAATAGATATTAATGGTTTAAAAGAAATTATCTCTAGTAGAGATGAATATCGTAAGGCAAAAGAATTAAAAGAAAGAGATACCTTTAGAAGAGAAGAAATTTTAAGAGAAGAATCAAAAGAAAATAATAGAATATACGATATTAATGTTCTTTTAGAAAACGCAAAAAATGAAATAAATAAAAGTGCTGAAGTAAATAAAGAAGAGGATAAGAAAATTGATGCTAACTTTTTAACTAGTCTTGAAGATGCAAATATTCCAGTAGCTGATGATGCCATAGAATTATCTGAACAACTTCCAGAAAAAGAAGAAAAAGAAAGTAATACTGATTCTCTTCCACTTGATATATTAGTAGATTTAAAAGGTGATGATAATACCAGTGTAACAGATCCCATTGTAAAAGAAGAAGTTACTATGATTAAAAAAATAAAAGAAGGAGAAACCTTTTATAGTGGATCATTTAATTTTAGTAAGAAAGATTTTGATGAAGATGATGATGAAAGACTATTTGAAGAAAAATCTCATACTGGCATAAAGATATTCTTTCTAATATTTGGATTACTTGTACTAGCAGCTTCTATGTACTTTATTATAACTAGATATGTAATATGATTATTTTGCAAATAAACAAAATAATCTTTTATTTTACTAAATAATTTGTTATAATATTGTCGTGTCCTCGTAGCTCAGTAGGATAGAGCGATTGCCTCCTAAGCAATAGGTCGACAGTTCGATTCTGTCCGAGGACGCCACTTTATTTTTACCAATAATAATTTAAATTAATATAAATAATAATTTGAAGGAGGATGTTATGAATAGTAATTTAAAATTAGTGGTACTACCTAATGCCAAATTTTTGGGAGAAAAAGTAGATGAAAATCTTAAGAAAATCAATAATAGTGATAGTACATATATTGTACCAATTACTAGTGATAGATTTTCTAATGGTGAAGGAAAGGTAAAAATAGAAGAAACAGTAAGAGATAAAGACTTATATATATTGTCAGATATTGGAAATTATAGTATTAATTATGATTTTCATGGTATGAAACATTTTATGGCACCTGATGAACATTTTCAAGATATTAAAAGAATAATTAGCGCTACTAGTGGTCATGCCAGTAAAATTAATGTAATAATGCCTATGCTTTATCAATCCAGACAACATAAAAGAAAAGGAAGAGAAAGTTTAGACTGCGCATTAGCATTACAAGAATTAGAGAGAATAGGAGTGTCAAATATTATTACTTTTGATGCTCACGACCCAAATGTAGTCAATGCTGTGCCTAATCTATCATTCGATAATTTCTATCCTACTAATATAATAATAGATGCTCTTGAAGAAAATGAACATATAGATGATATAATAGTGGTCAGCCCAGATATTGGAGCAATGGAAAGAGCAAGATATTATGCTGGAATGTTAGGATGTGATGTTGGACTTTTCTATAAAAGAAGAGATTTAACGAAAGTAGTAAATGGTAAAAATCCTATTGTAGAACATGTATATTTAGGTTCAGACGTTAAAGATAAAAATATATTGATTGTTGATGATATGATATCATCAGGTACTTCAATGATTGAAAGTGCTCAAAGTTTAAAGAATAGAGGCGCTAAAAAAATTTATCTAGTAGCAACATTTGCCTTATTTACTGAAGGTATTGAAAAATTTAATGAAGCATATAATGAAGGAATATTCACAAAACTATATGTGACAAATCTATCATATGTACCTGAAGAAATAAAGAGTAAAGAATGGTATACTGAAGTTGATTGTTCAATGTTATTAGCTAGAATAATTAATAAATTAAATAAAAAAGAGTCAATTGCAGAAATATATGATCAAGGAAGAAACAGATTAAATTAGAAGAATTTCATTTTGAAGTTCTTTTTCTTGTTATTAAAACATAATTTCTTAATGTATAAATTATATATCAGAACTATTGACAAAAAAAATAAAAAGTGGTAACATATATAGCAATTTCAAGGGGAGGTTTTATTATGAAATTAAGAAATATTATAATTAGTTTAATAGCTTTTATATCTGCAGTAACTGGAATTACAGTTAAAGCTGAAACCACAGCACCATCTAGCTTCAAAGTTAATAGTAAAGATTTACATGCAATTTCAACTACATACTATTTACCAGGCGCTTTTGCTGGTGGCGATATAAATATGCGTTTTAAGAAAAATACGAATGGAGATATTATATATTGTACAGAAATTCATGATATGACAATATCAAGTGGAATTGAAAATTATACTTTAAGTAAAGAATTAGATTCTAGATATGCATATGTAATACAAAATGGTTATCCAAATAAATATATATTTGGAAATAGTGATAAAGATTATTTTACTACAGGACTTGCAGTTTGGTATTTAGCTAGTCCAAATGATATTATATTTAGCACATTTGATTTAACAAAAGGTACATATAATGGAAAAGATTCAGATATAGTAAGAGAAATGGCAAAATTAATAAATGGAGCTAATAGTTATTCTTATTCTGATCCAACAATTACATTAAAAAGTTCAAATAATAAATTAACTTTATCTAATGATGGAAAGTATTATATTAGTTCTAACATTGAAGCTGTAACTACTGGTACTATTGAAGATAAAACTTATACAGTATCATTAGAAGGAGCTCCTAAAGGGACTATAATTACTGATACAGAAGGTAATGAAAAAAGTACTTTTGCTACTAATGAGTCATTCATAGTAAAAGTACCAGTATCAAGTATTAGTGGTACTACACTAAACTTTAAGGTAAATGCTAATGCTAAAGGAAGCATTAATAAAGCATATTTATATATTCCAAATAATTCTAAATATCAAAATACTGCTGTTTTATATCCAGAAAACAAAAATATTAATACAAGTATGGATCTTAAATTAAATATAATAACAGAAGTACAAATTAGTAAAATAGATGCCACTACTGGAGAAGAACTACCAGGAGCATATTTAGTAGTCAAAGATGCTAATGGTGAAATAATAGATGAATGGCCTTCAACTAATGAAGCACATATTATTAAAGGATTGAAACCAGGAAAATATACTTTAACTGAAACTATTGCACCAGAAGGATATACATTAAGTACTGAAACAATTACATTTGAAATAAAAAATGATGGAACAGTAACAAAAGTAGTTATGAAAAACTATCCTGAAGATAAACCAGTACCTATAACTATTAGTAAACAAGATATTACTACTGGAGAAGAATTACCAGGGGCACATCTTGAACTTAAAGATGAAACAGGTGAAGTAGTATATGCTTGGGTATCAACAAATGAACCATTTATAATTAAAGATGGCTTAAAACCAGGAAAGTATACTTTAACTGAAACTATTGCTCCAGATGGATATGAATTATCTACTGAAACAGTAGAATTTATAGTAAAAGAAGATGGAACAGTTGATGGTGATATTATTATGTATAATAAACCAGAGACAGTAGAAGTTCCTAGTACTTCATCATTCAAAACTATGACAGCATCCTTAATCGGTATTATTATTATTGGTCTTGGATCATTAATAATATATAGAAATTATAAAAAGAATGAAGAAAATTAATTTTAAATATCAAGTAGCAGCGGGAGTAATACTAATAATAAGTGGAATCCCGCTTTTACTTTCAAATTATATTAAAGAAAAAAGGGATGTTGTATTTAGTGAAATGAATTTAGCTTTATCAGAAATAAATAATCAAACTATTTATAATGATGAAGTAGTAGAAGATGAAGAACTATCAGATGAAGAACCAGTAGAAGAACTAAAAGAAGAACCAAAAGAAGAATATACATATGAAGAGTATGCAGGAATATTAGATATTCCAAAAATAAATTTATATAAAGGATTCTATAGTAAAACATCAAATTTAAATAATGTAAAGTTCAATTTATATGTTTTAAAAGAATCTGACTATCCTGATATTACAAATGGCAATTTAATTATAGCGGGCCATTCAGGTAATTACAATAATAGTTATTTTGCTAACTTATATCAGTTAGAACTTAATGATACTATTATGGTTCATTATAAAAATAAAGATTATACATATAAAATAACTAAAATATATAATGAAGAAAAAACAGGTACAGTAAGAATACTTAGAGATAGAAATAAAACAACACTAACATTAATTACCTGTACTAAAGATGATAATTATCATCAAACAATCTATATAGCAGAATTAATATAAAATAGAAAATAAGGGGGAGGTGATGGTATGAAATATTTATCATTATTAGAAAAACTAAAAGTCTTATTAGATATGTTATTATCCTTCAAATTTATACTTATATTTGTAATAATAATGTTAATATTAACAATATTATACTTATTTAAAAAGATAAGTAATAAAAAGTATATAATATTTATGAGCTTATCTATAATAATAACATTTATAATTAGTATCATAAAAAATTATAAGATATTATCAAATACTTTTGACAACTTTGCAACAATATTCTTTAATGGAATTTATTTTCCATCAATATACGTTTATATTGGAATACTATTAATAGTATCATTAGCATTTATTACAAGTGTGTTTAGTTCCAAGAAAAGAAAAATATACAAAATAATAAATAGTGTAATGTTTATATTAAATAATATTTTCTTTATTATAGTTTTAAATGTTATAGCTAAAAATAATATTAATATATTTGAAATATCATCACTATATACTAATAATTCATTAGTAGCTATATTAGAATTAAATATTATATTATTTATTCTTTGGATAGCAGTTTTAACAATTACATATATAACAAATACTATATGTGATAAGATAAGTTCTAAGCAAGAAGTAAAAGAAGTAGTACCAGTATTAGAACAGATTAAAGAAATAGTGCCAGAAGAAGAAATGATATCTTCAGTAATATTGCCAGAAGAAAATATTAGTCAAAATACTATAAAAGAAAATACAACTATTAGCACTATAAATGAAAGTAAAGTAACATTTAGTGATATATTAAATGGATTAGTACCAGTTAAATATTATGATAATGAGATAAATAGTATAGACTATAATATATCAAATCCACAAGAAATATATGAAAATAATTACAACAATTTAAAATTAGAATTAGAAAAAGAAAATACTAAAGTACTTGAAGATATTCAAACTATTAAAAAAGCACCTGAAGTAAATATTATTAAAGAAAATAATATTATTGAGAATAAAGTTAATGCTATAGAAGTACAAACAATTGAAGAAAAAACGAAAAAAATAAAAGAAGAAAACATGAAGAAAAATCTTATTAGTAACACTATTTCACTTAATGATTTAATTGAGCAAGATAAAGAAATAGATATGATAGGCAAAGTAATTACTACAATTAACAATCCAGAATATACATTAAATGATTATAAGAAGATAGTAGAAATGCTAAAAGAAATAAAAAATAATTCTAATAAAAATAATATAAGTATAGATGATGCAGTAACTATGAGTTTAATTAACAATTATAGTATAGATGATTGTGTTAAATTTAAAGAAATATTAGAAAGTAACTTAAACTAGATTGCTTTCTTTTTAAAAGTGTAAAAAGAGTGACAAGAAAACTTGCTCTTCTTTTTTTTTTATTGTATAATTATTATGGAAATTAATAGAAAGAGTGATAGTTATGGCAGCAAAATATGATGAGAGTTCAATTAAAATACTAGAAGGATTAGAAGCAGTAAGAAAAAGGCCAGGTATGTATATTGGCTCAACTGATAAAAGAGGTTTACATCATCTAGTATGGGAAATAGTAGATAATGCCATCGATGAAGCATTAAATGGATATGGTAATCATTTAAAAATAGTAATTCATAAAGATGGAGCAGTTAGTGTAACTGATAAAGGTAGAGGATTACCAGTAGGAATGCATTCTTCAGGAAAATCAACACCCGAAGTAATATATACAGTACTTCATGCTGGTGGTAAATTTAGTGAAGGTGGATATAAAGTATCTGGAGGCCTTCATGGTGTTGGTGGTTCAGTAGTTAATGCATTAAGTTCTGTTATGGAAGTAGTAACACGTCGTGATGGTGGAGAATATTATATAAAGTTTGAAAATGGTGGAAAAGTAACTATACCATTAAAAAAAGTAGGAACTACAAATAGAACTGGTACTACAGTAAAATTTAAACCAGATCCTAGTATTTTTCCTAATACAACGTTTAGTTTTTCAACAATATGTGAAAGAATGCAAGAAAGTGCCTTTCTTATTAGCGGAATTACAATAGAAGTAATAGATGAAATAGAAGGTAGAAGTGAAAAATATCATTATGAAAATGGATTAGAAGCTTTTTGTGAATACTTAAACGAAGGAAAAGAAGTATTACATAAACCATTATGTTTTAGTAGTTCTAAAGATAAGATAAATGTATCAGTAGCTATGCAATATACTGATAGCTATTCAGAAAATATTGTATCATTTGTTAATGATGTTAAAACTAGTGATGGTGGTAGTCATGAAGTTGGATTTAAAACTGCCATTACAAAAGTATTAAATGACTATGCTAGAGCAAATAATTATTTAAAAAAAGATAAGAGTTTTGATGGCTCTGATGTAAGAGAAGGACTTACCGCTATTATATCAGTACAGATACCAGAAGATATCCTTCAGTTTGAAGGCCAAACAAAATCAAAATTAGGTACACCTGCTGCTAGAACAGTAGTAGAAGGGATAGTTACCGAAAAATTAAAATTTTTCCTTGAAGAAAATAAAGTAGTAGCAACAAAAATAGTTGGTAAAGCGGTTAAAGGAAAAGAGGCAAGGGAAGCTGCAAGAAAAGCAAGAGAAGAAACAAGAAAAGGGAAAGATAGTAAAAAAACTGAAAAATTATTATCTGGTAAATTAACTCCCGCTCAAAGTAAAAAAGCAATGGAAAAAGAACTATTTATAGTAGAAGGAGATTCAGCAGGAGGTAGTGCTAAACAAGGTAGAGATAGAAAAACTCAAGCTATTCTTCCTCTTCGTGGTAAAGTATTAAATACAGAAAAGACTAGAATGGAAGAAATATTTAAGAATGAAGAAATAAATACCCTAATCTATACAATAGGAGCAGGAGTAGGAAATGATTTTAATGTTAAAGATATAAATTATGGTAAAGTAATAATAATGACAGATGCCGATGATGATGGAGCACACATTCAGTGTCTACTTTTAACATTCTTCTATAGATATATGAAACCACTTATTGAAGAAGGACATTTATATATAGCAATGCCCCCATTATATAAAGTAAGTAGTGGTAATAAACACGTTTATGCTTGGTCTAATGAAGAATTAAGAGAAGAAACAAAAGGTAAAACCAACTATAAAGTACAAAGATACAAAGGACTTGGTGAAATGAATGCTAATCAGTTATGGGAAACAACAATGGATCCTAAAGAAAGAAAACTAATTAAAGTAAATATAACTGATGCAGCTCTAGCAGAAAAGAGAGTATCAGTACTTATGGGAGATGCAGTAGAGCCAAGAAAAAATTGGATAGAAGAAAATGTCATATTTTCTTTAGAAGATGACTATAAAATAGCATAGGAGGATTAATGAAAAAGAGATTATTAGGTGGTGCTTTAGTAGTTATAGTGTTACTAGGAGCATTATTACTTGGAGATAAAATATTTAGAATCACTATGGCTATAGTTTCATTACTTGGTTTAAAAGAATTAATAGATATAAAATATAAAAATAAAAAAATATTACCCATAAAAATAATATCTTATATTCTACTTATAATACTTATGCTAAATAAAATCATATATAGATTGGATACAAGTAGTATATTAATTCTAATATTATTATCACTAATATTACCAATTATATTTTATAATGATAAAGATAAATATAATATATGTGATAGTATGTATTTTATAGGAATAATACTATTATTAGGTATAGCTTTCAACAATATAAGTAATATGAGAGAAATAAGTATATATAAATGCATTTATATTTTTATAATTTCATTTATAACTGATACTTATGCCTATATAGGAGGAAGTCTAATAGGTAAACATAAATTTACTAGCATATCACCAAAGAAAACAATTGAAGGATGTTTGACAGGAGTAATTATGGGTACCCTTATAGGTAGCATGTTCTACATATCATTAGTAAGTAATATATCAGTATTAAAAACAATAATTATGTCATTTATACTTACTATATTAAGTGAATTAGGTGATTTAGTATTTAGTGCTATTAAAAGATATTTTGATAAAAAAGACTATTCAAATATAATACCAGGACATGGTGGTATATTAGATAGATTTGATAGTGTTATATTTGTATCATTAGGTATGAGTTTAATACTAAGTATTTTATAGGAGGATTATATATGAATTTATTAAGTTTATTATATTTCATACTTATACTTGGAGCAATAGTATTAGTACATGAATTTGGACATTTCATATTTTCAAAATTATTTGGAGTATATGTATATGAATTTTCTATTGGTATGGGTCCTAAAATATTACACTGGAAGAAAAAAGGTGGAGAAACAGAATATTGTATTAGAGCTATTCCAATAGGAGGATTTGTTTCTTTAGCAGGAGAAGATGCTGACGACAATAGTAAAATAGATGAAAAAAGAAAACTATATTCAAAACCAGTATGGCAAAGATTAATAATAATGATTGCAGGAGCAACATTCAATTTCTTATTTGCTTTTCTCATATTATTCGTATCAGCATTAATATATGGTAGTGTTTCTACTAAACCAATCGTAGCCAGTGTATCTGAAGAATATCCTGCATATGCTGCTGGTATCAAAGAAGGAGATACAATAGTATCAATAAATAAACAAAAAGTATCAAGTTGGAGTGAAGTACAATTATATATCCAGACAAGTGAAGGAAAAGAATTAAATATAGTTTTAAAAGATAAAAATAATAACAAAAGAGAAGTAAAGGTTATACCAAAAGAAATAAAAGATGAAGAAGGAAACATAAGTTATGCTGTAGGTATAGGATTAGATAACACCGTAAGAAGAGGATTATGGACTTCACTTAAGCATGCTACTCAAACAACATGTAGTTTATATAAGTTAATGTTAACTACCTTAAAACAATTAATTACTGGTAAGTTTTCTGTAAGTGATTTATCTGGTCCAGTAGGAATATATTCAGTAGTAGATTCGCAAGCTAAACAAGGCTTACAAAGTATATTATATTTAATAGCATATCTATCAATGAATGTTGGTGTAATAAACTTAATACCATTCCCAGCATTTGATGGAGGAAGAGTATTATTTCTAATAATAGAAAAAATAAGAAGAAAACCAATAAAGGCAAAAACAGAAGGAATGATAAATAGTATCGGTTTTATCTTATTAATGTTATTAATGGTTTTCGTAACAATAAGTGATGTAATAAAATTATTTTAAATGAGAGGGGTGCTCTATATGAAAAAGAAAAATATTATTTTATTAATTATTGCAATAGTTTTGCTTGTTCTAGTAGGAACAACAATGGCATACTTTGGTTGGAGCAGCTCAGCAGAAAATAAAGATCAATTAGTAGATGTAACAGTATCAAGTGGTACTGGATATTGTGATAAATATCAAGATAATGAAAAATTATTAGTACCAACTTCTACTAGAGAAAATGGAAGAATAATTAAAGTAAAGGCTAAACAACAAATGGCTACAAATGCTTTTATTACTTGGAATTTAGTAATAAATAGTATAAATGAAAATACACTAACTACAAGTGGATTAAAACATAGTTCATTTAAATATGAATTAGTAAATGATACCACAGGAGCATCTTATGGTACAGGTAACTTTGAAAATGTAACTGAAGGGACTACAATAACCTTTAGTACTGATAAAGAAACATTAGATAAAAATAAAGAATATATATTTATACTATATTTATGGATAGATGGTACTATAGGTAATAATCCATTAGATATGGCTAGTCAACCATATGATTTCGATCTAAATTGTAGCATTACAGGTACAGATAAAAAAATAAATAAAATAACCACACCTTTAGATAATTTTACTTACTTTTTAGGAAGTGATACTTCCACAGTTGATACTATAGAATACTATAATGAAGAAGATGATAATTATTATGATGTTCCAATAGAACCAATAACATTACAATCTAATGAAATATTATTAACCAAATATAATGGTACTTCTAAAAATGTAGTAGTACCAGATACATATACAGTAGGAGATACCACATATAATGTGGTAGTGCTTTCATGGGTTTATCTCTGTTATTATGATGAAGCAAATGGCATAGATATAGATGATGATGATGGAGTATTTGAATACAATACAAATATTGAAAGTGTATTTTTAGGCAATAATGTAAAATTTATATACAATGATGGTGGAGAAGTAATCGAAAATTCAATGCAGGGTTTGTTTAATTTCTGTACATCATTAGTAAATGTGCCAAAAATACCAAGTTCAGTAACAAATATGGGTTATACATTTTATGGCTGTACATCATTAGTAAATGCACCAGCAATACCAAGTTCAGTAACAGATATGGGTTATACATTTCAAGGTTGTACATCATTAGTAAATGCACCAGCAATACCAAGTTCAGTAACAGATATGGACCATACATTTTATAACTGTACATCATTAGTAAATGCACCAGAAATATCAAACTTAGTAACAAAAATGTATGCTACTTTTTATGGCTGTACCTCATTAGTAAATGCACCAGCAATACCAAGTTCAGTTACTTATATGGGTTATACATTTTATGGCTGTACATCATTAGTAAATGCACCAGCAATACCAAGTTCAGTAACAGATATGACTTATACATTTTTTAAATGTACTTCGTTAGTAAATGCACCAGAAATTCCAAATTCAGTAACAAATATGAGTAGTACATTTTATGGTTGTACCTCACTAGTAAATGCACCAGAAATTCCAAATTCAGT
>JBJEEB010000055.1:0-6544 GCA_051872655.1 Bacilli bacterium
TATTCACGTGTCTTTTTCAATAGTGAAGTGTTGCACTTCAAATTTATATTAACAAGAGTTATCTAATTTGACAAGAATAAATAAATCTGCTATAATAGGCATCGTCTTTTTCAAAAAGGCGGAAAGAAGTGAAAATTATGAAACCAAGTAAACTCTTAGGAGTGATAATGGCTTCAATATTAACTTTAGGAGTTACTAGTGCTAGTATGTACTATAGTAACATTAATAAAAAAAATAAAATAGTATTTGCAGATACCCTTATGGATCCTGCTACTATAAATGAAGAAATGGTTAGTGATGAAATAATTACTACACCAGAAATAAAAGAAGAAAAAATAATAGTATATGAAAATATGACTTATGAAGAATTAGTAGATAAGTTAAATAGAACCCTATCATCTGATTTGACAGATATGGGATATGCATATGCCACATATTCATTAGAACTTGGAGTAGATCCTTATTTAGCAGTTGCTATATCAATGCATGAAACAGGATGTACTTGGAATTGTTCTTACCTTCTAAAAGCATGTAACAATGTTGGTGGTCAAAAAGGAGAAGGATGTGGTGAATATAAAGCCTATGATACTCTAGAAGAAGGTATTTATGGATTTATATTAAACATTAAAAATAAATATGTCGACTATGGTCTTTTAACAGCAGAACAAATGAATCCTAAGTATGCAGAAGATCCTATGTGGGCATCTAAAGTTAATAAATATATTGAAAAAATAAGAAATAATTAGGAGTACAAAAAGTACTTCTATTATTTTTTAAAAAAATTAGCAATTAATATTGACAATTGCTAATTTGGTGCTATAATTATATATGTAAAATTGATTAGGAGATGTAAGAATGAAAAAAAGAGAATTTAAAACAGAAAGTAAAAGGGTACTAGACTTAATGATAAATAGTATTTATACTAACAAAGAAATATTTCTAAGAGAATTAATATCTAATGCTAGTGATGCACTAGATAAGTTATATTATTTATCACTAACAGACAAAGACATTAAGGTAAAAAAGAATGAACTAGAAATAAAAATAGATGTTGATAAAGAAAAAAGAACACTTACTATTACCGATAATGGCTGTGGTATGACAGAAGAAGAACTTGAAAATAATTTAGGTGTAATAGCAGAGTCAGGTTCACTTCATTTCAAGGAAGAAAATGATGGTAAAAAAGATGTTAATATAATAGGACAGTTTGGAGTAGGATTTTATTCAGCATTTATGGTAAGCAGCAAGGTAGTTGTAGAATCAAAATCATATAAAGATGAAGAGTCACATATTTGGGAAAGTACTGGTGTAGATGGATATACTATTTCTAAAGGAAAGAAAGAAACTACAGGTACTAAGATAACTCTATACCTAAAAGAAGATACAGAAGATTATAATTATAGTGATTTCTTAACAGAATATAAGATAAGAGATATAATAAAGAAATATTCTGATTATATTAGTTATCCAATAAAAATGATGGTAGAAAATACTAGAAAAAAAGAAAATTCTGATGAATACGAAACATATACAGAAGAAGCAACTTTAAATAGTAGAATACCTCTATGGAAAAAAGATAAAAAGAAAATTAAAGAAGAAGAATATAATAACTTCTATACAGATAGATTTTATGATTATAGTGAGCCACTTAAAGTTATGCATTTTAATATGGAAGGTAATGTTAACTTTACAGCACTGCTATATATACCTAGTCATGCACCATATGATTTCTATAGCAAAGAGTATGAAAAAGGATTATCATTATACACTAATGGAGTACTAATAATGGATAAGTGCAAAGAATTATTACCAGACTACTTTGGCTTTGTAAAAGGAATTATTGATACTGAAGATATTCCACTTAATATATCAAGAGAAACACTCCAAGATGATAAAAATATTAAGTTAATTGCTAAAAGTATTGAATCTAAAGTAAAAAAAGAATTATTATCTATGATAGATAATGAAAGAGATAAATATGAAGAATTTTATAAAGCTTTTGGTATGGGACTTAAGTTTGGTATATACAACGATTATGGTATGAATAAAGATAAGTTATCAGACTTAATTATGTTCTATTCATCCAAAGATAAAAAACTTACAACTCTAAAAGAATACGTAAGTAGAATGAAAGAAGGACAAGAAATAATTTATTATGCTTCAGGTGAAACAGTAGATAAGATAGATATGTTACCACAGGTAGAAGCAGTTAAAGATAAATATGAAGTATTATATCTAACCGAATATGTAGATGAATTTAGTATTATGACATTATCTGAGTATGATGGTAAGAAATTTAAGAATGTATCTAGTGAAAATGCTGACTTGTCCACTGAAGAAGAAAAGAAGCATATAAATGAAATAAATGATAATAATAAAGATATGTTAGCAGAAATGAAAGAAATACTAAAAGATAACGTAAAAGAAGTTAAATTTACAAATAAACTTAAAAATCATCCAGTATGCTTAACTACTGAAGGAGAAATATCAACATCAATGGAAAAAGTAATTAATTCAATGCCTACTGGTGAAAAAATTAAAGCTAGCGAAATTTTAGAAATTAATTCTGACCATAAAATAAGTGATAAATTAAAAGAATTATATAAAGATAATAAAGAAGAATTTGAGAAATACACAAAAGTTATATATTTTGAAGCAAGATTAATTGAGGGACTTCCAATAGAAAATCCTACTGAAATGAGTAACTTAATGTGTGATATAATGGCAAATAAATAAAAAATTAAGAAAGGAAAGTGATTATTATGTTGCCAAGTAGATTATTTTTTGATGATAGTTTCTTTAAAGGAGAGGAAACAGTAAAGTGTGATGTTTTTGAGAAAGATGGTAAAGTCTTTGTAGAGATGGAAGCACCAGGATATACTAAAGATGATATTAGTTTATCTATCGATAAAGGAGAATTATCAGTAACTTTCGAGAAAGAAGATGAAAAAGAGGAACATAAAAAATACTTACACAGAGAAAGAAAAAGCTATAGCAAAGTTACTAGAACATTCTATCTAGGAGATATAAGTGAAGAAGAAATAGATGCTAGCTTTAAAAATGGCATTCTAGTAGTTAGTGCTCCTAAAAAGAAAGAAATAGAAACTAAGAAAAAAATTAGTATTAAAGACTATGAATAATAGTCTTTTTCTTATATAATCTATATCATAATGAAATTTTAAAGCAATTATTTGACTTGTACGTACATTTGTGCTATAATACTAGCCATCAAGTGAGGCATATTATATGCCTATAAATAAAAAAGAATGTAAAAAAAATAGATAACCCATATAAAATAGTTAGAAAATTATTCATATGGAGATAGGAGAAAAAAATGTCAAGATTTTATGGAATATATTTAAAAGGAAAACCTAATGAACCACTAGATTTAACTAAATTAACAAATTTTGAAAGGACAGGAAATTTAAAATCACCTAAGTTATATACTTTAAAAGAATTAATAAAACTAACCACTAAATATGATAGTGAATTAGATTTTAAATATGCTTTATTTAGAAGTGGTATTATAGATATTAATGATATCACTAAAGATTTATCAATACGTGGAATTAAAGAAGATAATAAAGTTGGTAAGCCAAAAGAAATAGTATATAAGCCTTGTATAGACTTATTTAGACCACAAATAATAAAAGAACTATATCTAAATAAAACAGATTTAATAAAAGACTATGAATTCTTAAAAAAATTAATAGAAGAATTTAAACCATATCCAACTAGTCATGACATAGGTAGACACACTAGTGAAATATTTCTAGATGAAATTAATAATATAATGATTAATTATGATCCAGAATGTTTTTATGATGAAAAGATGATGGAAATAATGAATAATTTTATTAATCATGAAATGTATTTTGTATTAGGAGAAAGTTCTCCTAATGGATATGATAGAAAAATTCATTATCGATATAGAACAGATAAAAATACAAATAACAAAATTATAGATTTACATTCATTATATAAATTAGTATTATTTTATATTCATAATAGCAATGATAAGAGACTAGTAACAGGTAAAGCTACTCCTTTAGAATTACAAGAATTAAAACAAAGTATTGAAAAAGATATAAAAAAGAGACAATTAGATTATGAAAAATATGTAAGAGAAGCCTTACTATTAGCAGAACAAGATGGGGAAATGTTTTCTAAGTACCAAGAAGAAAATAAACCAAAAGTAAAAAAAAGAACAAAAAAAGAAATCAGTGGTCAAATTAGGATTGAAGAAGAGTAAATTACTTTTCTTCTTTTTCTTTTTATGATATACTTAATATGGTGATATAAAGTGGACAATATAAAAGAAAGAATTGAACAGTTAGTAGATATATTAAATAAAGCAAGCCATGAATATTACGTCTTAGATAATCCTACTATTACAGATCAAGAGTATGATGATTATTATAGTGAACTACTAAGACTAGAAGAAAAATATCCTGATTTAAAAAGAGAAGATTCTCCTACTTTAAGAGTAGGAGGGGAAGCAATAAGTAAGTTTGAAAAAGTTACGCATAATACTCCAATGCTTTCTTTTGATGATATATTTAGTGAAGATGAAATAATAGCCTTTGATGAAAGAATTAGAAAAACTATAAAAAATCCTACATATACTGTAGAACCTAAGATGGATGGCTTATCTGGATCATTAATATATGAAAAAGGAATATTAGTACGAGTAGCCACTAGAGGAGATGGATTAGTAGGAGAAAATATTACAGCAAATGGAAAAACTATTAAGTCTATACCACTTCGTCTTACTAAAGATATAGATATTGAAGTACGCGGAGAAATTTATATGAGTAAAGATTCTTTCCAAAAAGCAAATATAGAAAGAGAATTAAATGGCGATAGTTTATTTGCTAATCCAAGAAATGCTGCTGCTGGATCAGTAAGACAATTAGATAGTAAAATAACTGCTAAAAGAAATCTTGACTTTATGGCGTATTTTATCCCTAATCCTAGAGATTATGGTATTAAAACTCAAGCTGAATCACTAACATTTTTAAAAGAATTAGGTTTTGTTACAAACTATAAACTTAATACTATAGCAAATAGTGCTAATGAAATAATCGAAGACATAAAAAAACTAGCTTCAATTAGAAAAAATCTTCCTTATGAAATAGATGGTGTAGTACTAAAAGTAAATAATCTAGATGATGAAGAAGAACTTGGTTATACTGCAAGAGTACCAAGATGGGGTATTGCCTATAAATTTCCAGCAGAAGAAGTACTTACCAAATTAAAAGAAATAAAATTTACAGTAGGTAGAACAGGTAAAATTACTCCTAATGCTATTTTTTCTCCAGTTCATGTAGCAGGCTCTCTTATATCAAAAGCAACATTACATAATGAAGATTATTGCATCGCAAAAGATATTAGAGTAGGAGATACCATCTCAATTAGAAAAGCTGGCGATGTAATACCAGAAGTAGTAAGAGTAATTACCGAAAGAAGAGATGGAACAGAAAAAGAGTTTACTATGATAGAAAACTGTCCAATTTGTAATAGCAAAATAATAAGAAAAGAAAAAGAAGCAGATTATTATTGTACCAATGTAATGTGCCCTGCTAGAAAAATAGAAAATATAATTCACTTTGCCAGTCGTGATGCTATGAATATAGATGGTATGGGAGAATCAGTAATTGAAGATCTATATAACGAAGGATTTATTACAAATATTACTGATATATATGATATAAATAAATATGAAGATGAATTAATTAATCTAGAAGGATATGGCAAAAAGAAAATAGATAATTTAAAACAAGCAATTGAAAAAAGTAAAAATAATTCTTTAGAAAAATTATTATTTGGATTAGGTATAAAGAATGTAGGAGCGAAAACTGCTAAAATATTGGCAAAAAAATACAAGACAATAGATAATTTAATGAATGCTAGTATAGAAGAACTAACCAATATAAATGATATAGGTAGTATAATAGCAACTAGTATAAAAGATTATTTTAATAATAAAAATAATTTAGATATAATAAATAAATTAAAATTGGTAGGAGTAAATACTACATATATAAATAATTCAGAATATCAAGAAAAAGAAGAATTTCAAAATAAAACTTTCGTTTTAACTGGTAGTTTAGTAAATATAACTAGAGATGAAGCAAGTAGAATAATAGAAGATCTAGGAGGTAAAGTATCATCATCTGTAAGTTCAAAAACATCAGTTGTAGTAGTAGGAGACTCCCCAGGTAGTAAGTATGATAAAGCTATGTCATTAGGTATAGAAATATGGAATGAAGAACAATTCCTAGAAAAAATTAAATAATTATATTGTTAAAAATATATATTTATGGTAAAATTAGTTTGTAATAAAGAGTAAAGAAAGAAGGTGACCTCTTATGAAAATAGTAAATATTTTTGTTAATCCTAAGTTAATTAGGATTTGGGGTTATAATTCTTATAAAATAATAAATAATGGTAATAATAAGACTATGAAATAGACTAATATGGAAATATGGTTCTTTGTCAAATAGTGTGGGTGAATAAAAATTCACTATAATAAAGTAACTAT
>JBJEEB010000056.1:0-1672 GCA_051872655.1 Bacilli bacterium
CAGAAATTTTCCCTAAACTTAATGAAAGCTTATTTCATTAAGTATTTTTAATATTTTTACCGCATTTTTTACTACTTAACTAAAATTTTTCGCATAATAACCCCTTGAAATTTAGTCGTTTTTTTAAATTTTCATAGAACACTTATATTACTATGTGGAGACTTCTAACATTATTTTCCCTATATCGACTATGTTTTGAATTTGTTTTTCAAACATCTTATTTCTCATTATATATGTCATTTCTACAATTTCCTTTACTCTTATTTTTAAGTATAATTCTAACAAATTACTTACCAATATTATCATTTGAAATATATAGTTTATTGAATTAAAATCTCCAATAAATATATGGTCTAATTTATATTGCTGTTTTAATTTTCTAAAACCATTATTTTCTATATTCCATCTTAAATGCATTATTTTTATTATTGTACTTACTTCATGATTTATCATATTTGTTACTATATATATTTCTTGTTTTTTTATTTTATTTTCACTTTTATATTCTTCTACACTATGTATTACTCTTAAATTTCCTTTATATGTTGAATATTCAAAACCATCTTCATCCCAAACTTTGATTTTTCTTATTACCTTTTCATATATCTTAGTTTTCTTTGTACTATTTTTTCTAGCACTTATTTCTTCTTTTACAAAATATCTTTCACCAATAGGTTTGACTGTTACTTTTCTCTTTTCAGTTTTCTTCTTTATCTTTTTAATATCTTTATGTTTTGCTTTTTTACTATATTTAATTTCTATTTCTTTTGTTATTTCAACAACTTCATATTCATGGATAGGCGTTGTTTTTTCAAACAAACCTTTCGCATCTTTATAGATATGTTTGGTTTCATCTTCCATTCTTATTACAAAATATTGTCCACTTTCATCTATTCCATTCATTACGTTAGTATTTAAGTATAATGCATCAAATACATTTACATCTATTGTTCTTCCCATTACTTTATTTAATGCAGGTAGCATCTCCAAAAAAGCTGTTGTTTCACCAATAGTTTTTGCCTTTTTGCGACCACTTTCAGTTATTACCGTTTCACATTTCGTTAGTTGTTTGGTCATTAAAACTAAGTTGGCTTTAGGCCCTACATTCATTGAACATAAATATTTTATATACTTATTAATATTCCCATCTTTATGTTCTCTTTCAGGCAAATTTTCAATATTCTTATTTGTTTCAGATATTTCTACACCATCATGTGCTACGACCATTAAACCATCTACTAAATTCTTTTTGAAAATTTTATTTTCTTTTGCCTTTTCAATAACTGCATTATTTATTTCTTCAATCTGTTTATAATCAGTATTACTAATACAATCTCTTAAACCATGCATTTTAGGAATATATTCCTTTTTATCAAATAAGTTTTTAAAAGATGTTTCTTTATTGTGTGTAGTTGATATAAGTTCATTAATACTTTTATGACCACATAAACAACTAGCCATAATTAATTTGGCACCAGTTACAGCTTCAGTTTTAGTTTTGGAACAACTTTTTGAATAATTTCTTTTCAAACTCTTGAATTTTTCTCCGATATGGTATACATTATTATTGTAATTGAATAATTTAGTTAGACTAATTTCATTTACGATCAACTTCCTTTCTATATTTTCTCAATTATAGTATAACACGGAAGTTGATTTTTTTTATGATTTT
>JBJEEB010000057.1:0-23418 GCA_051872655.1 Bacilli bacterium
CCAGATTTTATATAGCCTGGAGATGATTTTTATATTAAAACTGTCAAACTAGGGTCTAACTCCAAAGTAATTTTTATTTTCTTTATTATTGTCCATATGCCAACGCTCCTATATCTATTCTAAAGTAATTATACATTAAAATTTATAATATTACAATAAAATTTGAATAAAAATTTGACAAAGAAACATTTGTTTGATAAAATTATATATGTATTGGGGCTGTCTTTGGCTTCGACGAAAATATTTGCATTTAATTAGCAAGACGAGTATCTCTTACGTTACAAGAGTAAAATTAAATATAACTGGAAACAGCTATAAAAATGCTGTTGCTTTTGCCTAGTTTTTAGGGTAGCGACAGGTTCTATTAGTTCTTTGTCTGTGAGAATTAAATAGGACTCATAAAGCAGACTATATTATGATTTTTGTTTAGACTTCATAATGAATAATATAAACTGGCAAGTAATTATGATTGTAGGTTTTCTATTTACTTGTGAGAATAATAACCTAATAATCTTGTAGAAGGTTAAATAGCTTTATTTGCGGACAGGGGTTCGACTCCCCTCAGCTCCACCATATTGATAGTAAACTCGAACTTTTATAAATTTGAGTTTTAATATGCTCTAATTAATGGCAATGTATTTATATAAATTAAATTGAATTGTGGCAATTTAGAAACACACTTGCAAATTGACACATCAATATACGTGATTGTTTTATGTTTTAATAGTATATTAAGGAGGGAAATTATTTATGAAAATTGATTATTTTTGTTTTAGTGTTCCTAGTTTAGGTTTAACTGATTATTGTATAAGTGAAAATGATGATGAAAATACTATTTGGATAAAAACTAAAGAAAAAGAATTGATGGATTCAGCTAAAGAAAATAATATGTTAATAGTGTTTGATAGAACTACTAAGAAGTTTTATATAGGCAGTGAAGAAATTGATGTTGAGCATATGATTATATTTCCCCGAAGTTTTATTCTTTATGAAGAAGAACTTTTAGTTCAACTAGAAGAACATGGAGCAATATCTGTACAAACAAGAAATGATGTAAAAAAAATAGAAAACTGGCCACAAAGAATTCAACCAGTTTATAGAAAAGTGATTCAAACGAATTATAGAGATTTTCAACTTCATGTTGAAGATTATAAATCTATTTTTAAAAATATTTTTTTTAAAACAGCGAAAAAAACTCATACTCATTGTATTTTAAAGTATTGTGGATTTATAGATTTTGGTGAAAAAAAACTTTTTGCTACAAAACCAACATTATGGGGTATATCTTTAGATGATACTATTTTTCTATCTGAAGCTTTTCAATCTATTGAAGATACAGAGAATAATATGGATTGTAAGGAATATAGAGCATTCATTTTAAATAATAGTTTATTAAGTGTTTCTAGATCATACGTTGATTATCCAACAGAAGTGCCAAATGAAGTTAAATTGTTTGTTGAGGAACAAATTAATAAAGTAACTTCTGTACCTGATTTTCCTAGTAGTTATGTTTTAGATGTAGGACAAGTATTGATGGATGGTAAGGAAGTAATTGATATTATAGAATATAATCCAATAAGTTCATCAGGATTAGAAGTTTGTAATCTTTTAGTTGATGAATTAGTAAAGCAAGAACAGTCACCACATTTTGTAAAAAAAAGAATTTAATTAAATCATATTAGAGTTGTCTTACTTCTTCCCTTGGGGCATCATTGGCGAATATGTTCGAACATTCGAACTTTGAATATATATGACATTCCCAAAAAAGATTGTTTTTTCTTTTTCAGTTAGTATTTTGGTACTTGTGTCAAAATACCTAGGGAAGTTAAATATTTTGTAATAATAAAATTTTCAACTGAAATCTTTATGTTTAACATTATATTTGATATAATGATTACGGAGTGTGATAATATGTCTAAAATAAATATGGAATTAAAAAAGTATATAGAAGAAAAAGTATTAACTTTATATGACAATAATATTGGTGGGCATGGAATAGATCATATTAATTCTGTTATTAATAGGAGTTTTGAATTGGTTGATGAATTTAATCTTGATGTAGATTTAAATATGGTTTATGTGATGGCTGCTTTTCATGATATAGGATATAAAGCTAATCCTGATCAACATGAAGAAATTTCAAGCGATATGTTTAGGAATAATGCGGATATGAGAAATTTTTTTGATGAAAAACAAATTAATATAATTGCTGAAGCCATAATTGATCATAGAGCATCGTTAGAATATGAAGCAAGAAGTATTTATGGAAAAATAGTTTCATCAGCTGATAGAGAAATTTCTGTTGAAAATATGCTTGAAAGATCTATTTTATTTCAATCAGATAAACATAAAGAAGAAAATCCTACTATTATGCAAATAATTGATTATTCATATAAAAAATTATCAAGCAAATACGGAAAAGGCGGATATGCTAAAATGTATTTTCAGGATAAAAAATATACTGATTATCTAAATAGAATGCAGGAAATATTAGAAAATAAAGATAAATTTATAGAAGCAGAATTACAAATAATTAAAGGTTTAAAAATGGATGACAAGGAGAAAAAATTAGTCAAATCTTTATAAATTTTATTTAATTTTTATAGCGTTATAGAAAAAAGTTGTAGATTACTATGACACCCACACCAATAGGGATTTTAGTCGAAATAATCGACTTTTTATTTTGATTTTGGTTTAGATTCTTCAATAATTTCTCTATCACTTGGTACTTGTGAAATGTCTATATTTGGTGGTAATTGCCACATACCAGAAGGAACTAATATTTTATAGAAAGTCATATCAGTGCAATTTTCTTTTATACCATTTATTACGTTTTGAAGATTTTCTTTGAGATTATTATTTTGCTTTTGTACTCTCTCTAATTCTTCTTTTGTTTGTCTTAGTTTTTGATAAACTATATCTAATTCTTGCCTTATTTTTATTTCTTCTTCAGTATATTTAGGTGCATTATTATAACTAAGACTATTATCTAATTTTTCTAGTAAACTACTGGAAGGTATACTTTCATCAGCATATTCAATTAATCTTGATATTGAATCACTAGAGGATAATCTAATTATACTTTGACTCTGTTCATTTTTTATAGAATTTTCTAAAAAACTAGTTAATACTCCTGAAATAGCAGGCTTAACTATACTATCATCTTTAAAATATTCTTTAAGGTCATGTTCTCCACTTCCATCATATACATATAATGTATTATTAGTGCCACTAAATGTTCCATAAATACTTTTTTTATTTCTTTTTTGAAGTTCTTTTTTATACATAGATGTTTTATTATTGGATATTTCTGTATCATTAACATCAATAAATGTTACTGTATTAGCTTTAAGGATACTTATATCCACCATTGTTCCAATAGCAGTAAGTGATATTTGAGATATTATATCATCTATATCTTTTTCTGAAAAACCATCATTAGTTAATTTTTGAATAATTCTATTTTCTACTTTACAGTACACTTCTGTACCATCACAATATGTCATTAGATTTATTCTTCTTGCTTGTTTTTTTATTTCATCTATACTTTTACCTTTACCTATTAAAAATGGGTATAGAAAGTCATCTACTATTTCTTCATAGTTTTCTTTATTTTTATTATCTTTTTGGTATCTTAAACCTAAAAAGTCTACTGGAAAGTCATCTATTTTAAATCTAGCACCAGGATCTTTTGATGTATATACTCTAGCTGCAATGGCCCCTTCTCTTATAATTCCATATATTGATTTATCATGGTTATTTTGAGCGGATAAACATAATAAAAATGGTTTATTTAATTCACTTATATTATTTATTTGAATTATACCACTGGGATTATCTAAACTTTTTTCTATTCTTTTGTATATTGTTATCATAAATAAAACACCTCTTACCTTCAATAGAATTATATCATTTATTTTTTTGGATGTAAATTAATTTGCTTTGTAATAATATATTGTAATATACATATTATTTATTATGAAAACAATAATACATGATTTAGAGGATACCTCTTTTTTGAATTTGAATGATGATGATTTTTTAGTTAGTGATGCAGATAAAAACTGCATAGGTTGTTTTTCTTGTTGGGTTAGAACTCCTTTTAATTGTATACATAAAGATAATATATCTAATAATGGAGAAACTATCCTTAGTAGTGATGAGCTTATTGTTATTAGTAGATGTACATATGGTTCTTATAGTAGTAAGGTTAAAAGAATTATAGAAAGGAGTATATCTTATGTAGAACCATTCTTTACTATTAGAAATAATGAAATTCATCATAGATCAAGAACAAATAAAAAGCTTAATTTTAAGATATATTTTTATGGTAACAATATTACTGAAAAGGATAAAGAAGTAGCTAAAGTATTTTGTGAAGCTAATATGAATAATTTAAATACTAATTATCCAGAAGTATATTTTTATGATAATTATGAGGAGATTGTTATATGAAATTATATATAAATGGTAGTCCAAGATTAGAAAATAGTAATTCTAATTATTTTTTAAATAGAATTAAAGATAATGAAAAAATTAAATTTATATATAGGGATAAGTTTAGTGATATTTTAAAAAATATTACTGAAGTTGATACTATTATTTTGTGTTTTCCTTTATATGTTGATGGTCCTCCGTGTAAGGTAATTGAATTTATGGAATATATTAATGATAATAATATTGATATTAGTAATAAAAAAATTTATACTATTATTAACTCTGGTTTTTGGGAGGCTAAACATAATAGAACTGCTTCATTAATTGTAGAAAATTTTGCTAATAGTAATGGAGCTGAATATATGGGAACATTTAATATTGGCGCAGGTGAAATTGTTGGTAAATGTGATAAGGTGAAGTTATATAAATTAGTTTCTATACCTTTTTTATTTAAGATTAGAAATTTTAAAAATTCCATTAATGATGGTAGTCAAATTAAATTAGAAACTACTATTAGACCCATGAGTAAGAGATTATATGTATTTATGGCTAATATTAATTGGAAAAGACAAATGGTAAGAAATGGCTGCTATAAGTAAAGAGAAGAATTTTAGTTCTTCTCTTCATTTATAAATAAATTATTAATATTTTTACTAGGCATTAGTACATAGACATTTCTATCTATTTTGACATTATATTCTCCACTTAAATCATCAAATGATTCTCCATCTATGCAAAGTGGTTTTTTTAATGGAGTATTAAATTTGAATTTGAAATTATCTGTTTTATAAAAATAAAATCCTGGTATTTTACTAGCATCATATTTAGCAAAGAAATATAGTGTTTTTATTATATCTTTTAATTTAGTAATATTACACATTAATACTTCAAACTGATTATCATTTAGTTTTATATCTTTATAAAAGTTATTAATACCCGCTACTCTGTTAGCATTAGTAATAATGGCAAATGAAAATAATCCACGATATTCTTCTCCATTTATTTCATAACTAATATCATGTAATTTTACTTTTTTAAAGAAATCTTTTGCTCCTTCTTTTATATAGGCCAAATGACCAAGCCTTTTTTTTAATTCTCTTGGCGTTTCATATGGTATATTCATAAATTTACCAAATCCTGCGGTATATACTAATGGTTTTTCATTTATTGTACATACATCTATTCTCTTTATTTCTCCATTTAAAGCTAACTTTAAATTTGATATCATATCTTTACCATATCCCCACATTGCTCCTATGTCATTGGTAGTACCTGAAGGTAAATGACATAATACTAGTCTTTTTTTTCTTCTAAAATTACCGGTCATTACTTCATTAAAGGTACCATCTCCTCCTATTGAAATTAATAAATCCACATTAGGAGCTTCTTCAGTAATGGTTATGGCATGTCCTTTATTCTTTGTTTCTTTTATTTCTACTTCATAATTGTAATCATTTAATATTTTTGCTATTTTTGGTAATGTTTTTTCTTTATTATATTTACCTGAATTTGGATTATATATTATAATACATTTTTTCAAATTAACCACCTACCTATATTTTAACATATGTAATTGAAAAAAGGAATATTATTTTATTCCTTTACTTCTTTTGTATCTTTAGTAATTTTTTCTGCTTTTTTATTTATTGAGATATTATAATATTCTCTAACTAATTTTTCTATTTCAACTGCTAATTTTGGATTTTCTTTTAAATATATCTTAGCATTTTCTTTTCCTTGACCTATTTTATCTCCTTTATATGCATACCATGCACCACTTTTTTCAATTATTCCAGCATCAGAAGCTAAATCTAATAATTCTCCTTCTTTTGATACTCCTTCTCCATACATAATATCAACAGTAGCTGTTTTAAATGGTGGTGCTACTTTATTTTTAACTACTTTTATATTAGTTTTATTTCCCACAACATCAGCTCCAACTTTTAATTGCTCTCCTCTTCTAATATCTAATCTTACAGAAGAATAGTATTTTAATGCTTTACCACCAGGAGTTGTTTCTGGGTTGCCAAATAGTACTCCTACTTTTTCTCTCAACTGATTGATAAATATAACTATTGTTTTAGTTTTATTAATTGAACCTGATAATTTTCTTAACGCTTGACTCATTAGTCTTGCTTGCAAACCTACATGAGAATCTCCCATCTCTCCATCTATTTCTGCTTGAGGTACTAAAGCTGCGACTGAATCTATTACAATAATTGCTATTGCTTCACTTTTTACTAATGCATCACATATTTCTAATGCTTGTTCACCAGTATCTGGTTGTGATAAAAGTAATTCATCAGTATTTACTCCTAAATTGTGTGCATACACTGGATCTAGCGAATGCTCAGCATCAATAAATGCTGCTCTACCTCCTTGCTTTTGTATTTCTGCTATTGCATGAAGAGCAAATGTTGTTTTACCTGAAGATTCAGGACCATATATTTCAATTATTCTTCCTTTAGGATATCCTCCTACGCCTAAAGCTATATCTAAGCTAAGTGAACCACTAGGACATACTTCTACTTCTTTATGTTCCTGCTCTCCTAACTTCATTATTGCTCCTTTACCAAATTGTTTTTCAATGTCTGCTAATACTTGTTCTAAAGCAGAATCTTTTTCGATTGTCTTTGCCATAATTTCTCTCTTTCCTACACTTTCCTTAATTACATTATCATTATATTATACTTTTTTTTACTTGTCAATACTTTTTAGTACATTTGTTCGTATATTTTTATAAAAAATAAATAATACTAAGTATTATCTATCTTTTAAATATGGTTTTGCCATTATATAATATTTTATTCCTGACAATACAGATAATATTGCTGCTACTGCCAATAAAAAGTCTGATACTCTAAGTGGTATTAATTCGAATGGTAAATTATAGAATAAGGTTAATATTATTCCAACCATTAATGTAGCTGTTTTTACTTTAGCTATTCCAATTGCTGCGACTGCAGCTCCTTTATTTCCAACAACCATTTTTATTGAATCTACAATTATATCTCTCATAACTATTACTACTGTTACTATTGTTGATATCTTGCCAGCACATGCTAAAATTATTAGTACTGAGTTAGTTAATAGTTTATCACTAATGGCATCTATCATTTTACCAAAATCTGTTACCATATTGTATTTTCTTGCTACATATCCATCTAAAAAATCAGTAAGTGATGCTATTATAAACAAAAAGCCAACTATTATATATTTTAAATTTATAGTAATATTTCCATTCAATATATATGTTGGAAATTCTAACCCCACTTGATCAAATGGAAATAACATAATTGTGATTATTATTAATGACATTATTATTCTAGTCATTGTTATTTTATTTGCTTTATTCATTTTATCTCCTTATACTATAAGTAATATTATTATCACTAAAATCATTACCTTGATAATTGCTTACTAAAATATATCCCACAACAATTAAGACTATTATTATTCCTAATCCTATTATTATTTTTGGTATATTTATTTTCTTTTTGGAACTTTTAGTATATGGTGATGATTTTTCATTTGACAATGTTTCATTTTTTTCTTTTTTTGCTTCTTTTATTAAGTCTACAGGTATTTTTGATGTTTCATCAAATAAATACTCATTAAATTCATCTAATATTTTTTCACTATCTAGTCCTAAATATTTAGCATAATCTCTAATGAAATATTTTAAATAAAATATATCCTTAAAATCATCTTTTTTTCCTTCTTCAATACTCTCTATCTGTGAAGGTCTTAATTTTAAATCTTCTGCTACTTCATCAATAGACAAACCATTTTGTATTCTTTTTTCTTTTAATTTCAGTCCAATGTTTTTCATACTTCTCCTTAATAATAATTAATCTTATAAGCCATGTTCTGTACCTATTACTAGGCGGTAAATATTTATCTATGACATTTGTCATTCTTTCTTGAATTCTTGTTCTTCTTGAAAGATTCCCCTACCATAATTTGGGTTTCTCGCTTGTGGGGTTTACCTCGTTTCATTCTACAGATTTCTCTTGTAGACTCGTTTCTGTGGCACTTTTATATTTACTTTATCATAGTTTCCCTTAGATAAAGTAGAAGCCGTCAGTTACCTGCCTTAGGTTATTTTTTCCCTAAGCACAAACACTACTATCATCACAGATAGTGCGAGCATGGACTTTCCTCTACATGATTATATGCAGCATTTACCCAGATAAATTATTACTCTGATTTTCCTAAAATTATTTTTTCTAGTTGAGAGATTCTTCTTAATAAATCGACATTTGTTATTTCTTTTTCACCTATTCTAGCAGCCTCGATACTTGATCTTAAGTTTCTCGCTTCGTTCTTTAGGTTTTGATTTTCAATGGTTAAGGCTCTTTTTTCTTTTTCTAAGTTTCTTATAATATTATTATATTCATTATAATCTTTAATAATAATATCTAAAAACTTATCTACTTCTTGGGGTCTATATCCTCTTGCATCAATTTTAAATTCTTTCTCTAAAATATCTTGCATAGTTAAAGTAATTCTATCATTCATTTAAATCACCTCTACAATAAAATTATCTCAAAAAATATATTATTTGTCAATTAAAAAGAAGTTCTTTTTAACTAGATATAATTCTATCATAAATATGTAATATTGTCAAAAAAAGTTGGTAGATTTTTTTGTTATTTTCTGCCAACTTTCTGTTTTATTTGATTTTCTTGACATATATTATTTTTTATTGTATGAGCTAAATTATTTAGTATTATTTCAAAACTTTTGGCTTTAGCTAAATATTCATATGGTATTTTTATTAGTTCAGGACTATTTGAAATCATCATTTCTATTATCTTTTTTTCTTCAGTACTTAGATTAGTTATTTGTTCTAGTTTTTTTTGTTCTTCGTATGGTAGTTTTTTTCTTAAAATATCTAATAACTTTTCTGGTGGAGAAACAAGGCCTAGATAACTTCTTGAATTATTATAATTTGTAAATCCTGAAAGATCACCATTTAGTATAAATAATTTTATAGCAAATTCTGATTGAGACATATTTGGATATCTTTCTTCAGTTATGATTATTGCATCTAATAATGCGTTAGTACTCATTTCATTAATTATATTATTTAATTTTTCTGGAGAAAATGATGCTGCTATCTGCCTTATGTTATCTCTTCTTGTAAAATATGTTAAATCGCCTGTTTCTATATATTTTAGTATTATTCTATGAATATCATTTGTAGTATAGTATTTTGATAAACAGCTTAAAATATATTTTATTTTATCTCTATCTTCTTTTTGAATTGTACTTAATTCTTCTACATTATTATCTCTTGATAGTGAAAACAATTGTTCAAGAGTAATTGTTCCATTTAAATTTTTGGAAATTATATTCATTACCATTAAATAATCTTCATACTCTTGTTCTGAATTTATTTCATATAATTTTAGCATTTTACTTTTGTAAGGCCCTTTTAACATATTTATTGTTTTATTTATATAGGTATATAAATCATTTATATTAGCCTCATTTAATGTATTATTTATTTTACATTCATTTAAATAGTTACTAATTACTTTGCATAAGGTAGTATTATATGACAGACAGCCATCTTTTGTTATACCTACTTTATCTTTTGTTAATAGGAATGGATTAGTCTTTATTTTAGATTTATAATTAAGACTATTTATATAATTAATTAATTTTATTGCATCTTCTTGTGTTGCTACTCTTAAAACTAAAACATCATTTCGCATAATTTTTGCCACTTTACTTTGTGTAATAATGTTTTCTCTCGTCATGTATTCAAATATTTTTGTTGATACTTCACATAAATTTATTGCATCTATCGAAACATATATTTTTATACTATTATATAAAATATCATAATAAGCATTATCATTTAGGTTATCTCTATTTTCAAATAACCAAAAATATCCAGAATGTCCGAATTTTGATCCAAACTTTTTTGCTAGCTTTTGCTGAACATTTAATAGTAAACCGTTCTCATTTATTCTTTCTCTTGCTCCATTATTTTCATAAAAAAGCATTAATTCTTTATATATAGTATCTTCATTTATTTGTAGTTCTGGATTTGATAAGTAAATGTCTTTGATATAGTTAAAGAAGATTTCTTGTTCTTTTATTCTATTCATTTTTTATTTCTTCTTTCACTTCTTTAATAGTTTTTGTAAGATCTATTGTGTCGTCTAAATATATTTTTGTATTATTATCTTCTATTTCATCTTTAGATAATTTTATAGCTATTTTTATTTTTTCTCCGTTTACTTCTATTTCTTTTTCTTCCATATCTTACTCCTCACTTATTTTTTTATAGTAATTATATCTACTAATAGCCCACTCTTTTTGTTCATTTAAAAGAAGTTTTGCTCTTTCTTTATCTTTTCTCATTAGACTTGCAAATCTATTTTCAGTTGCTAGATATTCTTCATATTTGTCAAAGTCTGGTTCTTTAGAATCTAGAATTAATTTTTTGGTATCTGGATTATATCTGAATGTTAGAAAATATCCACATTTAGTAGCTAAATATCCATTTGATTGGGAATGCTGCATACCTGTTTTTATACCATGTTCAATACATGGAGAATAGGCAATTATTAGTGATGGTCCATTATGCTCACTAGCTTCTTTTAGTGCTTTTAGGTATTGTTCTTTGTTATATCCTATATTAACAGCTGCTACATAGACATGTGGGTAACACATTGCTATTCTAGCTAAATCCTTTTTATAACTATCTTTTCCATTTGATGTAAATGATGCTACAGAACCAATATTTGATGATTTGGATGATTGACCTCCAGTATTTGAGTATACTTCAGTATCTAGCACTAAAATATTTATATTATCTGTTTTTGATAAAACATGGTCTAATCCACCAAATCCTATATCATAGGCAAATCCATCTCCTCCTATTACCCATATTGATTTAGGAATAATGTAGTCTCTCATTTCATTTAAATATGGATGTTTTTTATAGTCAATTTTTGCTTTTACTTCTTTACATATATCATAATTATCCATATTTTCTAGCCATTTTTTAAATATTTTGTTTCTTGGATATTCTTCCATATATTTTTTTATTTTGTTTCTTTTTATATTTATTCCTTGCAAAATACCATAGCCATATTCGGCATTATCTTCAAATAATGAGCTAGCCCAAGGTATAGTATATGGCGTACTTGGTACACTTCCTCCATATATTGATGAGCATCCTGTAGCATTGGCTACTATTAGGTTGTCGTTAAATACTCTTGTTAAATTTGTTATATATGGTGTTTCTCCACATCCAGCGCATGCTCCTGAATATTCAAACTTTGGCTGTTTAAAACTAATATTTTTTACATTTAAAGTATTATTTTCATATTTATCATTAACATTATTTTGTAATAAATATTCAAAGTTACTTTTAATATCTTTGTTTGGTATCATTTCTAAAGCTTTATTACCTAATTTTCCTGGACAGGTTATTTCACATACTCCACATCCAGTACATTCTTCATAATTTATACCAATGGTAAATTCTTTATCTTTTGGTAATAGTGATGGGATACTTTCTACTTTGTCATCTTTTTTATCTAGAAGGAATGGTCTTATTACTCCATGTGGACAAGAAAAGGCACACTGATTACATTCTATACAATTTTCACTTATCCAGTTAGGTACTTGCTCGGCAATATTTCTTTTTTCTTTTCTAGTAGTACCACCTTCAAATATTCCTTCCTTGTTCTTTATAAAACTGCTTACTGGAAGAGTATCTCCTTTTAATAAATTTATTATTTCACTAAATGATAACTTTTTATTTTCTGCGCATTCTAAGTCTTTCCATTCTGATGGTACTTCAATTGAAACTAGATGTTCTAGAGAGTTGTCTATTACTTTATTGTTAATATCAATTATCTTCTCTCCTTTAGAGGCAAATCTTAGTTGATTATTTTCTTTCATTATTTTAGATATTTTATTTATATCATAAATATTCATTATTTTAAATATGCATATTTCCATACAAGTATTTATCTTGTTTTTTAGCCCTAATTCACCCGCTATTTTATAGGCATCTATTATATAAACTGTTATATTTTTTTCTTTAATTAATTTTTTTACTTTATTTGGTAGTGTCTTATAAAGATTTTCTTTACTTAAGCTTGTATTTAATAATAGTATTCCATTATCTTTGATATTATCTATAATATCATATTTATATATATATGTATCTTTAGATATTATTACAAAATCAGGATTATCTATATAGTATGTACTTTTTATTGGACTATTTGATATACGTAAATGGCTTCTTGTTACTCCTCCTGATTTTTTTGAATCATATTGAAAATATCCTTGTACATATTTTGATGTAGCATCTCCAATTATTTTAAGAATATCTTTTGAAGTGGATACCATTCCATCTGAACCATAACCATATATTAGTATTTGATAGTTATTATTATATAATTTAAAAGTACTATCTACTTCAAGGCTTAGGTTTGTTACATCATCATTTATTCCAATTGTGAAATTGTTTTTCATGTTTGTTTTTAGATTATCATAAACTGCTTTTATCATACTTGGTGTTGTATTTTTAGATGATAATCCATATCTTCCTCCAATGACTTTGATATTAGTTTCTTTTAGTGCACTTAAGACATCTAAGTATAATGGTTCTCCTGATGATCCAGCTTCTTTAGTACGATCTAAAACTGCTACTTTGGTTACTGTTTTTGGTAATACTTTAAGTAAATGATTTATACTAAATGGGCGATATAAATGTACTTTTATTAATCCGACATTGTATCCTAAAGTATTTAGTTTGTCAATTGTTTCTTCGATACACTCACATACTGATCCCATTGCTACAATTACTTCTTTAGCTGTTATACTACCATAGTAATTAAATGGTTTGTAATCTTTTTTGGTGATTCTATTTACTTTATTCATATAGTCTTCAACTATATCTATGGCATTATCATAATATTTATTTCTTACTTCAGTATTTTGAAAATATACATCATCATTTTCAGCTGTTCCTCTAGTATTAGGGTTTTCATTATTTAAGGCTCTTTCTTTAAAATTTCTTAGAGTTTTTTTATCGATAAGAGGTTCTAATCTTGATAAATCTACTTCTTTTACTTTGTTTATTTCATGACTTGTTCTGAATCCATCAAAGAAGTTAACAAATGGTAATGATGACTTTATACTTGATAAATGAGCTATCATGGCCATATGGTATGCTTCTTCAACTGATGAAGATGATAGCATACATACTCCTGTTTGTCTTACACTATAAATATCTTGATGATCGCCAAAAATACTTAAAGAATGGGTAGATAGACTACGAGCGGCAACATGGATTACTGCTGGTAACATTTCTCCTGCTAATTTATATAGTGTTGGTATCATTAGTAATAATCCTTGACTAGCTGTAAATGTACTTGCTAATACTCCACTTTGGAGCGCACCATGTACTGCTGCTACTGCGCCAGCTTCTGATTGCATTTCAATTACTTTTACTTTATTTCCAAAGAAATTTTTTTCTCCTGAACTACTTAATAAATCTATTTTTTCAGCCATTGGTGAAGCTGGAGTTATTGGATATATTCCTGCTAGTTCTATGAATTTATATGCTACTCTTGCTACTGCTTCATTGGCATCTAATACTTTGTATTTAGTCATTGTATCACTCTTTTCTTATTATACTATACGATACAATTTTATCATAAATACTTTAAAATAACAACAAATATGAAAGAAAAAGTTCTCTTTTAAGAGAACCTTAATTATATTATTTACATGTTAAACCACGATCGGTATAAGTAGTCTTTAGAGTATTAAAGTTTCTGTTTATACCAAAATTTGTTATATCTGTATCAGATAATTTTGTTAAATCATAGGTATATGTTACAGTGTAGTCATTATCATTATCATTGTCTATATTTGTTGTAAATCCCTCAGTATTTGTGTAACTTCCAAATCTTGTATTATGTCTTGCTTTTATGCCTGCTATATCAAGAATAGTACCTGTTACTCCTGATACTACATCATCTAAAGCTTCTCCAACTACTCCATCAATAATACCATTAGCATCAGGATCGTTATCACTAGTAGTTCCATCTGTTCCTGTACCTACTCCATCAGTATGATTGTCTTTATAATCATATGTAACTGTTAATTTTTTTACATCATTTCCTTCATAATCTATCATATATTTTGTTTTTGATGTAATGTTACCTGATGTATTTTCACTTGTACATGTTAATGTTTTGGTATTTGTTGTACATCCTGATAAGACTGCTATTACTGCTATTATAAGTAAAGCTTTCTTCATATTAATTACTCCTTTCCAATATTAGTATTAACAATTATTAGTAATATAATATTGGTAATTTTTACAAATTAAAAGATAGTTATTTTCAAACTATCTCTAATAATCACAATTTCCTGGTGTTCTAGGATAAGGTATTACATCTCTAATATTATCTACTCCTGTTAGATAGATAAGTAATCTTTCAAATCCCATACCGAATCCTGAGTGAGTACATCCTCCAAATTTTCTAAGATTTAAGTACCACTGCATAGAATCTTCTTCCATTCCTAATTCTTTCATTCTATTTAATAATTTATCATAATCTTCTTCTCTTTGACTTCCTCCTATTAGTTCTCCTGCTCCTGGAACTTCTAGGTCAACTGCCGCAACTGTTTTGCCATCAGGGTTTTGTTTCATATAAAAGGCTTTTATATCTTTTGGCCAATTTTTAATAAATACTGGTCCATTAAAATACTCTGTAATGTATTTTTCATGTTCTCTTGCTATATCTTCTCCATATTCTGGTTCAAATTCCCATTTTACTTTTGCTTCTTTTAAAATTTTAATTACTTCTTCATGGTCTATTCTAGTAAAATGACTATTTATTAATTTGTTTAATTTTTCTATTAATCCTTTTTCAACAAACTTATCAAAGAATTCCATTTCATTTGGACAATTATCTAGAACATATTTTACAACATATTTTAGCATGTCTTCCATAATATCCATGTCTCCTTCAAGATCACAGAAAGCTATTTCTGGTTCTATCATCCAAAATTCTGAAGCATGTGTTTTAGTATTTGAGTTTTCTGCTCTAAAAGTTGGTCCAAAAGTATATGTTTTTTTGTATGCCATAGCAAATGTCTCTGCTTCTAGTTGTCCTGATACTGTAAGAGCAGCCATTTTACCAAAGAAATCTTTTGTATAATCTACTTTTCCACTTTCTGCTACTTTATTTAAATCTAGTGTAGTTACTTGAAACATTTGTCCTGCACCTTCGCAGTCTGATGCTGTAATTAATGGTGCATGAAAGTATACATAGTTATGTTCTTGAAAGTATTTATGAATAGCATATGCTGCGACACTTCTTACTCTAAATACAGCATTATATAGATTTGTTCTTGGCCTTAAGTATGCTATTTCTCTTAAGAATTCTCTTGTTGGTCTACCTTTTGCTTGTAGTGGGTAATCATCTGGACAATCTCCTTCAAGGACAAATGAAATTAATGATAATTCAAATTCTTGCCCTTCTTTTGGTGATTTTATTAATTTGCCTGTTACTGTTATAGCACTGCCTAATTTTAATTTTGTTATTTCTTCAAAATCTTTTAGACTATCATCATATACTACTTGTAAATTTTTAAAATATGTTCCATCTGATAAATCGATAAAACCAAAATGAGCTTGTTTTCTATGACTTTTAATCCATCCACTAACTTTAATTTCTTTATCTATATAATCTTTTAAGTATAAATCTTTAATATCTAACACAATAATTCCTTCTTTCTATTTAGTACTACCTGTTAATAATCTTTTATTTATTATACTAGCAGATCTATTAACATCTTTTAATAATTTATTATATAGGTTTGGGTAATGTCTTAATGCTAAAATAAAACATACATCCTCATAAGATATTGAACCAATATAGGTTTTGTTTTCTTCATTTCTAACAGGAACTTCTCTACCTATTAGATAATCTGTTGTTGTTTCTAATACTTCCGCAAGTTTCACTAAGTTATCTAATGTTGGTAATCTAGTACCATTTTCGTAACCACAAATTGATACTTTGGTAACTCCTATTTCTGTTCCTAATTCCTGCTGAGAAAAACCTCTCTTTATTCTTAATTCTTTTAATCTTTTTCCTATCATTGTACTTTATTTACCTTTCTTTATTAGTTATCTCCTTGTTAATATTATTTTATAACAAAATGAGTAAAAAGTACATATTTATTTTGTTAATTTATTATTTTTATTGAAAAAAGTAGACTTATTTATCTACTTTTTCTTCAGATAATTCTTCTAATTTTTCATTTTCAATTTTTCTACGTTGGGGATTTGAAGTTAAAAATGTTACTTTTTCTGCAATTATCTCTGTTTTTTTTCTTTTTGTTCCTTCTGGAGTTTCAATAATTCTTGTTTGCAAGCGGCCTTTAATTCCTATCATATCTCCGGTTTCACAATACTCACTAGTTGATTCTGCTACTGATGACCATAGAGTACAATCTAGAAAATCTGTATCATATTCACCATTTGAGTTTTTATAGTTTCTTGGTACTGCTAGTGTCAAAGTAGCCATCTTTCTACCATTCTCTGTGGTTTTTGTTTCTGGTGTTCTTGCTATTCTTCCTACTAGAACTATTTGATTAACCATATTATTCCTCCTTTCCATGGCGAATATAACATATTGGTAATTTGATAGCAAATTGGTAAAAATGATTTTTGTACTTCTAAAACTATAAGAAAAAAGACTTTTAATTTCTTAAAAGTCCTCAATTTTAATTTTTTATGCCTTTAAACGATATTTTTGGGTAAATTTACTACTTTACACAAATTTGACACTTTTATAGGCCTAATTCTTTTATTATAGCATCAGATATTGCTTTAGCTAATTCGTCTTTACTTTCTATTAAAATATCTAAATCACTTTTATTTGATAAATATCCTAACTCTAATAAGTATGATTCATTAGCTATATTATTTTTATAATAGGGATTTACTCCAACTTTATCTGGATTACTATCATCTACATAAGCACCTGTTAAATATCCTCCTGTTTCTCTTATCATATATAGATAATTAGAGTTTTCTGTTACGTTGTAAGCTTTATATCCTTTCTTTTCATATCCTGCTAGTGAATCTTCTATTTCTTTTTCAGTAAAATTATGAGTATATACACCATTAAACATTTTGTATAATTTGTTACTAGAATATCCTAACTCTGTATATGATGTGATATTATCTGCAAGTGAATTAGCTAAATCATAATTTATACCTTTAGCAGTATATATCTCTATTCCACTTACTTTTGATGAAGTATTCTTATTTATATGAATAGAAAATGTATATTTTGATTTTACTTCATTTGGTATTACTGCTCTACCATGTTTATTATATTCATCCATTACTTCATCTTTTGTTAAATCATTTTCATTATGAGTTAGTTTTACTTTAATATTTTGTTTTTCTAAATTTTCTTTTATTTTTAAACTAATATCCATGGTAAAGTCTGTTTCTTTATAGTCGTTAGCGGTTCCTCCACTATCCATACCACCATGTCCTGGATCTATAGTTATATCATATATTTCACTATCTTTATTTTCAGTTATATTAAACATCATTGTGTTATAATCATTATTGGAATTTATTAATATTTTATTATTATATTTTGATAATGTATAATATGTACTTTCTTTATATTCAGTTTTATTATCTAAAATATAGTATTTATTTATTGGTTTATCTTCATTTTCTTCATTTTTATATATTAATTTTAAAAATATATAATAGGTATCTCTTGTAATATTATCTATGTATAATCCTTCATTTATGTATTCTGATGTATAGAAGTTTATTTTATTATCTTCATTTTCTACAATTATATCAAAATCTTTATCTTCTCCATTATACAGAGTTAATTTTATATCTTGATAGTTTTTATCTTTTAACTCTAAACTTCCTTTTATATTAAAGTGATTTCCATACATATAGTATTCTTCAACTGATACTTTTTCTTCCTCCGGTACTATTTTTGGTATTTTATTTATATAATTTACATATATAAAATAACCTAGAAATCCTAATACTATTAATATTACTATTGTTAAAATTACTTTTTTCATTTATTAATCTCCTATATTTAATTTTAATAATCTATTTAATTCAACAGCATATTCCATTGGTAATTCTTCCCTAAAGGCTCCAATGAATCCCATTATTATTAACTCTTTGGCTTTTTCACTGTCTATTCCTTTACTCATTAGGTAGAATAGTTTATCTTCTGATATTTTTGATACTGTTGCTTCGTGTTCCATAAATGATGAATTATTATTTACTATGTTTGTTGGTATTGTATCACTTTTTGATATATCATCTAATATTAGGGTATCACATTTTACTGAAGCTTTTGAATTTATTGCATTTTTAGATATTTTTACTGTACCACGATATACTGCTAGTCCACCACCTGAAGCTATTGATTTTGATACAATGTTACTTTTAGTGTATTTTCCTAAATGAATCATTTTGGCACCACTATCTTGAATTTGTCCTTTACCTGCTGCTGCTACTGTAATACAACTTCCTCTTGAATAATCTCCTTTTAGAATACAACATGGATATTTCATATTCGTTTTTGATCCTATATTTCCATCTATCCATTCCATTAGTCCATTTTCTTCTACTATTGCTCTTTTAGTAACTAGATTATATACATCACTAGACCAGTTTTGAATAGTTGTATATCGGCACTTAGCATTTTTACCAACAAATATTTCTACGACAGCAGCGTGAAGTGAATCTTCAGTATATGTAGGTGCAGTGCATCCTTCAATATAGTGTAGATCACTATTATCATTTACAATTATAAGTGTTCTTTCAAATTGTCCCATGTTTTTACTATTTATTCTAAAATAGCTTTGTAATGGTCTATCTAAATGAGTATTTGGTGGAATATATATAAATGTTCCTCCTGACCATACTGCTCCATTTAAAGCCGTAAATTTATTTTCATTATATTTAACTAGAGTATTAAAATATTTTTTAAAGATATCTGGATGTTCTCTTAAAGCTGTATCTGTATCACAGAAGATAACATTTTTTTCTTTTAATTCTTTATTCATATTATGATAAATTACTTCACTATCATACTGTGCGCCTACTCCATCTAAATATTTTTTTTCAGCAGATATTACGCCTAAATCATCAAATAAATTTCTTACATCACATGATATATTATTCCAATTATCTGTTAGATTATTCTCTCTTTGTTTGTAATAATTTATACTATCATAATCTATATCTAATTTTGGACCAAATGATGGATTACTACTTTTACTAAAAGCATCTAATGATGTTAGTCTAAAATCTAACATCCATTTTGGTTCTTTTTTTATGTTTGATATTTCTTTTACTACTTCTTTTGTTAATTTCATTATTTCACCTTGTTTCTACAATTATTATAAATGAAAAAAATTTTTATGTAAAGAAAAAAGCTATCTATTTACTTTGATAGACAGTTTTTTTACTTTCCCTCAACTATATTTGATTTTGTAGTGAAACCATTTAAATAATAATTTGGTATTTTACCTTGAATCACCTTCATACCAATGGGAATATTAGCATCAATTGTTAATTCTTCTGATGATATTGGAAGAATAACTTTTGTTGTTACCTTTATATTTATCATTACTTTTAACAGAGCATTATTTATTCCATATTCTACTACTTCTGTACTGAAATTTGTAGATACGTCTCCTACTAGAGATATTTTTACTGGTATTTTTGGTCCTACATTTGCTAATAGATTAGATCCTGTTACTAGACCAAAAGGTATTTCACATATTATTTTTTTAGATAATAAATCCATGTTATAATTACTTAAACTATTTTCTGGTAATTCTAGCATATCTATTTTTCCTTCTTCTACTGCTCGCATATTTAATTCTACAAGACTTGTCATATTACTTAGTATTTTAGATGTTTTTTTTGTATCAAAATCTATTAGTATTATTTCACCATCTTTATTATAAGTAACTTTAAATAATTCTTCTACATCCATATTATATAATTGCTTAGTTACGGCTTTATTTATAATAAGAATAGTTAATTTTTTTGTTTCTGCTTCAGCATAGGATTTTAATATCGGATAAGCTTTTTTTGAACAATAGTTTATAAGCATAAATGATAGTATTATAACTAATGTTATTATTAATAGCATTAAAAATAAAATATTATTTCTTTTATTTTTTCTTTTTAGTGTCATTCTCATACTAAAATATATGTTATTTAAATTATTTTAAAGCATTTAAACCATCTTTTATTGATTTTGTATTATAACCAAATTCATTTAATCTTTTACTTATTTCGAGGCTTTGTTTTCCTTCTTCACAATAAAGATAATAAGTATTATTTTTATTTAAATAGTGTGAATAATTATTTAATAAATTATAATAGGGTATATTAATTGAATTCTTTATATGAGAAATGTTGTATGAATAATTATCTCTAATATCAATTATAATTGGGTTTTTAATTTTTTTTAATTCATTTAATGATATTGTATTCATAACTTACACCTCACTATAATATATTAAAATATTGTTATAATGAAAAGTTAATAAACACAAAAATACAACTTTATAAGTTGTATTTTATTAATCATCACTAAAGAAATCATCAAAAAAGTCATCATCATCTGTATTATCAGTATACATATTTTGTAGTTTATCTTCTTTTAATTCATTATCTTTTGAAGTAGCTACTATATCATTAAATGAAACTGATTCTTTACCTTCTGGTACTACTGGTTCTGATGTTACTTCAATTGGTTCTTCTTTAATTTCTTGTTCCTTAGATTGTTCTTCTTCTTTCTCTATTTCTGCTATTTTAGCATCTATCTTTTTTACTAAATCATCTATATTAAAACTATCATCACTAGTTTCTTTTGATGGTTCATTTCCTAGAAAGCTAGACATTCCTCCACCAAATGGATTTGAACCCGCAAAAGGATTTCCTCCTCCGAATGGATTAGATCCTGCAAAAGGATTTCCTCCTCCAAATGGGTTTCCGCCAAATGGACTTGAAGAAGTTGGATTAAATTCTCCCATTGCAGCCATTTTCTCTTGTTTTTTTGCTTTAACATATTCTCTTATGTCAAATAGTTGTAATTCTTTCTTTTGTCTTGCTTCTGGAGTACTTTTGGGATATGTTCTTCCCCAATCAACTTGAAAATCTGTTTCAAATTTTGTTTTATAAGGAAACATTCTTCTTCTTAAAACTATTATTTCAAACTGACTTAATCTCTGAAGATCACTTACTGTTACAAGTGGTGTTGAAGCTGTTTTATCTTTTTCTTTTGACTTTACTTCACCACACATTTTACTTATTTCTTCAAGAGCTGCTATTTCACTACTTATTAGATATAATAAATTACAGTTACCACGAATTGTATCTCCATTTTCTTTACCATATACTTGTGTTAATTGAGCAAAGTTTTGAATAATAAATGTAAATCTTATTAATCTACTTCTAGCAGCTGTTACCATAGTTGTTACATCTTTTAGTGGTGGCATATTAGCAAACTCATCTAGAATAAAATTAGTTCTAAATGGTAGTTTTCCTCCACTTTCTTGTGCTACATCTATTAGTGTTTCATAACACTGTTTAATAAATATTGTAGCAAGTGGATGTAATGTTTTCTTTTCATCTTGAACAATTAAGAATACTGCTGTTTTTTTCTTACCAATATCACGCATATCAAAATCGCTATAAGATAACATTTCTGATAGGTTTTCTCTTGAAGAAAACAATTTTATTTTTTGTTTAAATGTTGCTATAATACCTTGTTTTGTTTCATCTGCTGTAAAAACTGTTCCTGAAGCATTAATATATGCTGGTTTTGATGGATCTTTTCCATTAAAGTATTCTTTTATATAGTTATTATTAGGACCGCCAAATCTTTCTTCACCTAAACTACTCATTAGATTGATACTATTTAGATTTATTTGTTCTGGAGTTCCATCTTCAAATAATCCTAGAGCAAGTCCTGTAAAATAATCTGCTGCTGTCTTTTCCCAGAATGGATCACCACTGCTTTTTTCTTCATATAATATGTTTAGTGCTAAGTCGTCTAGCAATTCTATAGCTTTATCTGTATTACCATCTTTATATAATTGATAAGGTAAGCTCATAGGATTCCATGCATTACCATGTTGTGGATCTCTAAAATTTAAAGTGATAATATTATATCCTTCATCTTTTAATAGAGCTGCTGTTTCTTCATATAATTCACCTTTAGGGTCTGTCAAAATCATCGATTCATTATGTTTTGCTAGTAGTTTAATCATTGGTTTAGCTACAATTACTGTTTTACCACTACCTGTAGCACCCATAACTAACCAGTGATCTTCTCCATTATCTACCCACATTTTTCCCTTTTTACTATATAATGCTATACCAGCAGCAGGTATTGTTTTATCTTTTATATTAACTACTTCTAGTCCTTTTTTAAATTCTGCATCAGTAGACCATCTTGAATATCCTTTATCTTTTTTTGCTCCAACACTCAATCCAAATCCTTTTTCATGATCAAAAATATAAGATTTAACTACTAGAAAAAGTCCTACTATACAAGCTATGAATAAAAACAATGTCATTCCTATATATTTTGGAGTAAATGCTCTAAATGGTGAAAAACCATAAAATTTACTAGTACTTGCTATACTAGCTACATTTAGTACACCTATCGCACATAAATATAATAGGAAAATACAAAAGACTATAAATATTATTAAATCTTTTTTTTCTACTTTAATTTTCATATAAAAATCTTTCCTTCCAATTAACTACCAATATTATAGCATTAATAATTTGAATTGTAAATAATTTTACCTAGAATTAAATAAAAGCATTCTTCTTTAGAGGTTGTATAATATTTGGTGTGGGTAACTAAAATTACTTTCATCGTTTTTTATTAA
>JBJEEB010000058.1:0-6369 GCA_051872655.1 Bacilli bacterium
TATATTACTAATATACTTAATAAAATGGAATTTGATAGTATATCTAAACTTACTATATTTTGTATAAGTAATGGATATATTGTTCCAGATATAAAAAGATAAGAAAATCAATTTTAATGATTTTCTTATTTTATACAGTAACTTTTAAAATAAAACAATTATCAGTTAAAATATTTAAACTACCATTTATTAAGGTTAATTTTCTTCTCATACCTTTTATACCTTCATTTTCATAAATAGTATGACTTGGTTTATTACCATCATTGGTAATAGTCATTTCGATTTTATCAAGATACGAAGTTATTACTACTTTAATATTTTTACTATCGGCATGAATAATAGCATTAGTAACCGCTTCTCTTATTATTTCAAAAAATATATTAGATACCTTTTCATCTAGTGGAAGACTACCTTTAATAATAATATTTATACCTATTACTTTGTACATATTAATTAAATTATTTAATTTTTTATTACTAGATAACTTAGAATTAAAGTCTTCATAAATACTATCTAATAGAAATAATAAATTTTTTGTATCATTTGGATTATGTTCTAAAATTTTTGAAAACAAAGCAAGACGATGTCCCATTATATCATGATATTCATTTTTAATTTTTAATAGTTTTTTGGTCTTTTCTATCTTTTCAATATTATTTATTGTATCTAATAATTTTTCATTATTTTCTTTTATCTCTTTATTTTGTAATTTTTCTTGTTCTTGTAGCTTATACGTCTGAGTTACGTCAATTAATGATACTTCCATATCATTTATATTTCTTAATAAATATATTTTATCATTACATTTTAATAAGTAATCTTTATTAAAATTTTCAAAGCATTTTTTTATTAAATTATTTATATAATCATTTTTTATATTTAATTTTTTTAAAATATCACTCATCACGTTATTTATTAGTATTATATTATCATTTCCATCCAAAAACATTATTCCAGTATCAGACATATCAATACCCTTCTTTACTGATAATACTGATATATATTCATTTTTAAATAGTTTTTCATATAAAAATATTATTAATATATAAAAAGATAATAAAAGTGCTATATAAAGTGAAAAGGGAAAAATATTTTCTTTTAAATTAAAATAACTTAATATTATCATAGTAATTAAAATTATTGTTTCTATTATTTTTTTGATTAATGATATATCTTTTCTTAAATAATAAATAGCTACTCTAAAAGTTTGTAACACAGTTATTATTACAGTTATTATTACTAGTAATCTCATAATCTATCACTATCCTTAATGGTAAACTCTAATTCAGTATCTGTATCATAGATATTTTCTTTTATTTTAATATTTGAATCTAATTTTAATTTATCTTTTATTTTTTCATTAGTACTAATTACAGATTTTAATTTAACTACATTATTTTCACTAAATACATAAATCATTATTGTTTTATTTTTAGAGTTTTCTATAAGTTCATAAACTATATCATATAAGTAAGACATAGTATTACCATTAATATTCATTTTATTTTTTACTACTACTAAACAATCTATATTTAAGCTTGACATACTATTTATTAATTCATTTAATAATATTTTTATACTTTCTTCATTATATGCTTCATTATTTGCTTCAGAAATCATAAGCATACATTTCTTTTTACTATATACAATAATTCTTTTTACTTTTTCTAAATCTTCTGTATTAACATCAGATTTCATTAAAATATTTTTAGCTTCTAATCTTTTTTCATCTAATTTCTTTTCTATCTTATTAATAATATCTTTTCTTAGTTTTATTTCATATAATTCTCTTTTAGTCTTTTCTTCTAATTTAATACTTTCTTGTTGTTTTAATAATTCTTCTCTTTGTGCTTTAATTTCTTCTTTTAATTTTAATAAAGGTGTTAAATCTTTTTTTAGTATTACATAACTATCTTTATTTTTCTTAACTTCATAAACTATATTTTTCTTTTGATATGTTTTTTTTACTTTATTATTTTTAATATCTTTTAAAATAAAATTAGGAATTACTTTAAAATAACATGTAGTATATTTAGTTCTTTCATCTAATGATACAATTGCCATATCTAAATATGAATTAGAAAACTTTTGTATATATTTTCTATTATTTGGTATTAAATCTAAACAAAAAGCAAGTTCAATTCCTAAACAAATTAAAGTACTAATAACTATAGACATATTCATTTTTCTAACATATGGAATATCTAAAATATAAAATAAAGTATATATTAATCCAAGTAATAAAACTATTAAAGGCAAAAATGCTTTTAAATCTTTTTTTATTTTTAATCTATTTATAACTAAAATTATCATGCCTTCACCAAATAAATAAGCTATCCAAATTAGAATTAAATAATAACCAATATAATGATTATAATTATTATGAAAATTAATTCCATTATTAAATTTAAATACTAATTGATGATAATCATTTGTTAAAACTAATATTAATAATATAGATGATATTAAATATAATAATATTTTTCTTTTATTACTTATTTTATTTGATAATGAATTAGAACAAATATAAAAAATTGTTGGTATAAAGATAAGTGGTAAATAATATAAATACCAACATATTCTTTCTATTTTAATATATATAGTAATTCCTTTTATAATTCTAATTAACATCCAAGTAATAATTAAAATACCAATAATTAAAATATATCTTTTTGTTTTATTATCATACAATTTATAATATACTCTAACTGTCCAAAAAGTAAAAACAATGGCAAATAGTAATGGAATAAATTTATTCATCATAATTATAATCACCTCTTTTCTTTTATAATTTAAATTTGTTTTTAATATTAATATTATTATAATATATTTTTTATTTTTGTTAAAGATGATAATAGTTAATTTAAGATATATTAAAATATTATTATAACCTTAACTTCTATAGCATCTTTTTATTTTTTGAAATTCCTCTGTTTATTTTTAATAATTTTACTTTATCAACTCATCTATTTTTTAATATTAAAAAACTAATAACTTATTTTTTGTTATTAGTTTTAAATAAAGAAATTGATAAATATGTATGCTATTTATAGGTAAAGATTGACAAAGAGATTTAATAATAATAATTTTCTTACTAAGTAAAGTTATATTTTATCTTCTTTGACCACCGGGTCCAACAGGAGCTCCACCCATGTTATTATTGTTACCAATGGTTGTTGTTATACTAGATATTGTAAATGATTTATATTCTTCACCATTGACTTTAACTGTATAGGTAGAACCTTTTTGTAATTTTGGAGAGGCAATTACCAATGATGAATATGATTTACTTGACTGGTATGATATTATTTCGTTATTAGAGCTATCTACAATTGTTATTACATCACCACTACTATAACTTGAATTAAATGTTATTGTTAAGTTATAAATACTTGATGATGAAGAACAACCTTGTAACATTCCACTTGCTCCTCCTGCAATTAATGTTCCACCAGTTATCTCAAAGATACTATCATAATCTAAGGCGCCATTTCCACTATTTGTTGGACCATCTACTTTAATGTCTCCACCTGTTATATAAGCAGAACCATTAACATCAATTCCATCTCCTGCAGCATCTACATAAATATTTCCACCATTTATTGTTAAGATATTATTTGAACTACTTGAATAATTATTTTGACCAGGTCGTCCTGTAGCAGATAAATCATTTCCTCCTGCTACATTGATACCATCATCGCTTGCTATAACGTTTATTGTTCCATTATTAATTGTTATTTTTGCAGCTTCTAAACCTTCATAACTTTTTGATATAGTTATGTTTCCTCCATCTATAATTAATTCTTCATCTGCATGTATTCCATCATCACCAGAAGAAATATTTATTGTTCCTGATTTTATTCCTACATAATTATTACAATGAATGGAATCATCTGAAGTATTAAAATTAAATGTTCCATTTTCTATAACTAAATTATCTCCTGACTTTAATCCTTTGGCACTATCAGAACTTATGGAACTTGCACTTCCCCAACGTCCCCAGTTACTTGATAAACTTGAATTTTCACTTCCACTACCTGTTGTGATATTGAATGTTCCATTTTTAATAAAAAGTTTTGTTTGTGACTCAATTCCATCTAATGTTGAATTTATATTAAATGTTCCATTTTCAATCAAAATATAACCTTTTTCTGTTTCGGTATCATTTGTTGATTTTATACCATCCCCAGCTGAATTTATAGTAAATATTCCATTTTGTATATATACTGAATCTTTTCCTCTAATTCCGTCATCTTTAGAAGTTATTATGTATGTACCATCTACTATTTTTAAATCATCTTTAGAAACAATAGCATCTTCATTATTAGATACTACTTCTAATGAACCACTTCCTTGGAATGTAATATCATCATGACTAAAAATTGTCCCAATCTCATCAGTTTCATAACCTAAATAATTACTTCCATCTTCTAAATAATTTTTACTACCATCAGAGAGTTCTATTACGACATCACTAGCATTTTCAATATATATGGCTGGTCCTTTAGAGTTTGTTATGTTGACATTATTTAATACTAATTTTACATTACCTTCAGTATTTACTTTTATTAATCCATCTGATATTGTTCCAGTTAAGTTATATATACCTTCATCAGTAATAGTAATACTTTGTGTTAGTATATATTCTGTATCTTGATAATTAGACCAATCTATTTTTTCGTCTCCATCATCTGTATTAATATTCATATCAATTGAATCTGTTGTATTCTTTGAGGCATTATTTATTATTTGATTATTTTTTAAATAAAACATAATACCTGCAACAACTATTATTAAAAAAGTACCTACACCTATAAAAAATATCTTCTTATTTTTCATATACATGTTCCTTTCTTTTTGATTACATATCTGTTCCATCTAATTCGTGACTTAACATTATCTTTAAATTACCATTTTTTACTCTTAATTCATCTATAAATTCTTTTTCATTAATCTTATTTTTAAATGTAATACGATAATCTAATTCAAACAAACTTCCCATATTAGTCGTTTTAACTTTTTCTAATTTATATTCTTTTACAAATTTTTCAAATATATCATCAAACATATTTGTATAATCTAAGTTCTCTGGAATTACTATTTTTAACATTTTTGTATTTGGATTTAATCCAAAAAATTTAAGTTTATTAAATATAATTATTGATGCTGAAACAACTATTGTCATAATGCTAGCAAAAAATACATGTCCCATTCCTGTCGCAAGACCAATAGCCATTGCAAAGAATACACTCAATATTTCTTTTGAGGTACCAGGAATACTTCTAAATCTTACTAGACTAAACGCTCCTACAATTGCAACAGATGTTCCTAAATTACCATTTACCATTATCATGACTGTTTGTACAAGAACTGGTAAAACTGCTAAAGTAATTAGAAAACTTTTACTATATTTAGATGTTTTCTTATGTGTATAAGCAACTATAACTCCTAAAATAATTGAAACTATAGTACAAACTAGAATTGTCCATAATTCAACACTACTACTTGTACTATTAAATAAACTTTTTAACATACTTTTTCCTCCTTTTCTTTTTCATATATGCTACCAAATTTAGAAAATGAAACTGGATATATACCCAAGTCAGATAAATTTTTAACTAACCATAGAGGCATTGCTCCTAAAGTTTTTATTTCCATAATATATATTTGTTCAGCAAAATATAATTTTCCTTTATCTCCTAATTCTAAGGATAAATCATCTTTTCTACTTCTTAAATTAGTATCAATTGTAATTCTCAAATTTGTATTGTTTTTTTCTCTATAACTTTTTCTGTCATATGCAACAAAATAAGATGGTTTTAAATTATACAAATTAAATAGATAATCTATTTCTTTCATTATTTGGCTATTATTATCATATTTATTTTTATTTATATAATCTTTAAATTCTTTTAACTTTAATTTAACTCTTCTTTTACCAACTACTTTTTTGTATTTGAACTTTATTTCTAAAAAAACATCATCATCTATTTTAGGTATTCCATAACTTCTCAATCGCACTTTATGCTTATATATTGGTTTATCTAGTGATGTATATATTATTTCATGTTCTTTATTATCAAAGTAGATATTGCATATAGTTGTTTCATAATATTTATCTTTTTCTATAAAATCATTTATATTATTAAATAGTTTTGTATATTGCTCTTTTGTTAAAAGATATTTCTCTTCTACTCTTTCAAATATATTTTCATACATTATATTCCTCCTTTGAAACAAAAAATGTAATAAATACATCTTCATACTAATATTATTATTCAAATATTAAAAGAACATTAAAAAATGACAATATGACATTATTTTTACTATATTATTAGTATTTTCTAATGTTATATTGTCACAAAATTA
>JBJEEB010000059.1:0-23275 GCA_051872655.1 Bacilli bacterium
AAAAAAAGGGTTTAGGAAATTTTTAACTTTCAAAACTGTCAAATTCAGGATTATAGCATTTATATAAAAATTATTCAATATTTAGGTAGATATTTTCACAATATTTAGGTAGATATTTTCATATATATAGACTAATTACATAATATTTGTTACAATAATTATGGTGATAATATTGGAGATAGTAATTAATATTGATAATAAGAATAATATAATAGAGTTAGATAAAAATCTTATTTTCTTTGGTAGAAATAGTAACTATAAAAATAAAGTTTTTAATACTTTGACTGATGGATTACTTGGTAAAAATAAAAATATATTAGTGGATGGCAAATCTTTTAATGCAAAAGACTATAATATAATTAACATTAATGAAGAAAATGATTTTACAAATGAGTTTAAATTCACTAAGAATAACGCTTTAAAGCAAATTATATATAATGATGTTATTAATAAAATAAATGAAGAAAAAATATTAAAATATACTAATAAAATATTTGATATTATTGACGATAAGGTTAATTGTCTATTAGATAGAAAAATTAATAAAAAAAGTGATAATAATATTTCATTTCAAATAGAAATACCTGATGTTAACTCTGTTATTGACAAATTTACTAATATTTATATTGATGATGTTTTACTTAGTGATAGTGAAATATCTAAATCTATGAAGAGAAAATTACTATATCAATTATATTTTTTAGATATTAAGAATTTAAGCGATAAGCCTACAATAGTTATAATTAATAATTTCGATGTATATTTAAATAGTACGGAGATTATTAATTTACTTAATATAATCAATAACTTATCTAAAAATAATTGTCATTTTATATTAAGCAGTTGCAACAATATTTTTGAATATTTAGATATAGAAAATTATAATATATATAAAGTTACTGATAAAATAATAAACTTTAATATTATAGAAGAAGGTATCAAAGTGTATTTACTTAGAAATGAATTTGATAAAAATAATGATATGTCTTTTGATAATTTTTATTTAGAAAATGAATCTCTAATAAGTAATGATGAAATATTAAATATTAAAACTAAAATTATTAATAAGTACCCTACTCTTATTAGCAAAATATTGAATTCTGATAGTATTAAAGTAGCTTTAAATAAACCTAAAAATGTTACTTGCGAGTATATCATATGTGATTGTAAAGAGTCACAAACACTTTTTTTAGAAATATCGAATAAATTTATTGACTAATAATAAAATATAATATATAATTAAATTGTCCTGAAAGATTGGACATACATTACTAAAAGTTTACAGGTTTCTGTAATAAGGCATTATGCCTTAGGTTTGATCTAACCTTAAAGATCATAAAACAGGCTTCAAACCTGTTTTTATTATTCAAATATTAATAAATTATCTATAGAAATATCTTCTTCTACTGCTTTTGTGCCGGAAAACATTATTATATTGTTATATTGGTTCTCTGTTACTTGAAGTAATCTTACATTTCCTGTTTTTGGAGTATTTATTTTTAATCTATTTATATGTTTATTTAAATCATCATTATTTTTACATATTCTTGAATATACAGAATACTGCATCATTATAAAGCCATCATCTAATAAAAAGTTTCTAAATTTAGTAGCAGTTTTTCTATCCTTGTCAGTAACTACTGGTAAATCAAACATTACAATTATTCTCATAAATCTATTCATAAATTATTGTTGGTAAATCTAATGTTATTTCTCCCATAGTAAATGATTTTATATAACTTTTTATTAATAAACTTATACTGTATTCTACAGTATATTTTTTATTTTGATGAAGTACTTCTTTATTTAGCAAATCTATTAATTTTTTTCGAAAATCAAAAGATAAAGGAAAAATTATTGAATCTTTATTATCATAAACATATTTATCTACTACACTACGATATGGTTCTAAAAAATCATACGCGAGATTAAAATTGTTTATCTTGGAGTTATGATGTATACCTAAATAAGTATTTAAACCAAATACAGCTAAATTTCTGATGATAGCGCTTGCTATGATAGTATATCCATAGTTTAATGCTGCATTTATACTATCATCGTTGAAACGGATGAAACCACTACCAAAAAGACTTCTAAAATACATTTTAGCGGATAATCCTTCTCTATTTTTGTCATCTCCATCTACTACTTCATTAATGTACTCATTTAATTTAGAGATTGGAAATTCTTCTTTTGAAGTCATTTCCAATACTCTAATACTGTTTTCTATTTTCTTTTTTACTATTTGATTCCAAAACTCCATTTTTATACTGTCATCTATTTCTAATTGATGTGAAAAGATATCTAATTGCTTAAAATGATAGTTATATGGGTACATTATAGAAGTTGGTTCAAATTTCTCATCACATACTATTAATGAAATGGCATTTTTACCAAATTCTGCTAGTAATCTTGCAGTTAATATAGTCGTTTGGTCTTCGATTAAAACATAATTAATATCTTCAAGTGGTACTTTAGATTCTGTACCATCTTTTTCAATTATTAATTGATTATCTCTAAAGTGCATCTTTTCACTCTTTCTAACTATTACTTGTCTATAGCCCACTTATTTCACCTAATATATTTATTGACAGTTTCTTTATTTCTTTGATGGTAGATACAGTTATTTGGTATTGTGCTCTTTGTTTACTAAAGATATTATTATTATTTAAACTACTTACAATGATATCATAGCCATCTCCTAGTTTACTCTTTACTTCAAACATTCCGCTTGAACATCCTACTACATAGGCTATTGATTCTTTATTATCTTTTGTTATTACCTTTACTAAATCATTTTTATTAAGAGAAAGATATAAATCGTAATTTTCTATAACACTTTTATAAGAAAGTATTTTATAGTTTTCGTTTCTACCATGTACTAATTTAATAGTTAAATCATCATCTATTGTCTTCTTTTCTTTTATAGCATTAATTTTTTTAATTTCTAATATGTCATAAGCTGCAAAATATAGTTTATCATCCTCTATATCTTTTGATTTAAAGATATCAATTCTATATATTCCACCTTTTTCAACATTACTATTTTTTATCATATGACCAGTATTTTTGTATTCGGTATATATTTTTAATTTTTTTATCTCTTTATGTTCTTTGTCGTTAGGAGACACAGGATATTTATTACCATTAGCTTTTAATACTTCTTCACCTGTCTCATAATCTCCGAACCAACTAATAAGTGTCTCATATATATCTTTGGAGCCTCCCAATCGATCAGGAATATTTTCGATTTCTTTTCTTTTTACTTTTTCAATAGGTGTTCTTAATGTTTTATATACTTTTTTGTCTTCTTCAGTACCTATTTCCTTAATTCCATAGTATGTTTCCTCATGCATTTTTCCTGATACTTTAGTTTTAGCAATCGAAGGCGTTAGAGTGTGGAGATTAGTAATATCTTTATTGGTATAGGTATTATATGATTTTAAACTCCATTTTAAGGTATCTAAATCTTGCTCGTATACTCTAAGTTTTGCTTCTTCAGCAAATTTTTCATAAGGTAGTGGAAATTCGAGTCTACTTACATTATGTTTATTAAAATATATATTTTCGTTGGCTATTTGTTCTTTTAAGTATTCTTTAAATCCAATATCATTTATTTCACCAGTTTCATCATTGTAGTATTCTCCTAATACTTCTTTTCCATTATAAATATTTATATTTTCTAATTCTTTTCTAGTAATTCCATCAATATATCTACTAAATTTCTCATATAGAGTTATCTTTTGTTGTAAAGAAGGTGTAATTGATGCAATAACTAAGGCATCCATAGCATGATGTAAATGATTATCACGGTCTTTATTGATATCTTTTTTCATATCTTCTGGTAATATATAGTTTTTAGATATATAACTATGTGTTAATCTATTAAAACCCCATCTTGCCCTTAATTTTGCAGTAATAGCACCTGGATACATATTTACTTTTTCAACATTCAAATATGTTTTTATTAAATATGATAATTCTCTACTTATATATTTTGTATCATTTAGATTTTGCTCTCTCATTTCTCTTTCGGTATCAAAGTCTAATTTCTTTAATAAATAGTTATCTTTTTTCTTATCTGGAATAGCAAGACTATTTATATAACTCTCATATTCATCCCATCTTGATGTCTTTCCGAACCATTCATAAGGCGTTCTATTTCCTTTTTCTTGGTTTTCTTTCGTATATACTAATGTTTTATTTAGATAGTTATCATTATATGTTCTAGAGTATGGTAAGATATGATCTATTTGTACTATATTATTTTGAAATAAATCATCTATTTTTATTTTCTTCATGCTATAACCACAAAACTCATTTTGTTCTTTCCATAACCTATATTTTAATAAATCATTGCTTGATATTTTATCAGTATTAGGAAATAATCCAAGTTCAACTAAATACTTTTTATCTTTTTCATTATCTGCTTGTCTTTCTAAATTATTTTTTTCAATTTCACGTCTTTCTTGATAAGACTTAGTTAATTCTCTAGCAGTTTCTATATTAATTATTTTTGGAGTTCCATACTTTTTTATAATAGCATTTATTACTTTCCTTGCTTGTGTTAGCGATCTTATTACTCTTTGATTAGTAATATTTTGATTGGTACATACCGGTACTAATAAATCTTTCTTTTCAATATTACTAGAGATATCTGAGTGACTATAACCTAACTGTTGCATAGCTTTATCATAAGTAATACCTTTTGCCATAATTGGTATTAATTTTCTTATAATACTAGTAGATAGCATTAAGTGGTCTTTAAAGTTAGGTAAAGCTTTTACAAACTCAATATCTTCAAATCTTCGATCTATCACATTTGACTCTTTAATGTTGTTCAAAATATCTTCATTTACTTTATAATTAGTACAATATAATGCAAGTTCATCTAAGAAATCAACATTGTCCTTGAATTCTTCCCAAACTTCTTTACAATAACATTTAATTATTGCATCTTTTAAAGTATGATATCCTTTTAATTCTATTAATGTCTTACTTAATAATTTATCTTCATATATTTCATTGTATATATTTTTATCTTCTTGGTTTAACTCATTTATATCTATTTTAGTTTCTTTCTTAATATTTAATTTTTTCTTAAGGTCTTCGATTACTTTCACATATTCTTTTTTCGATAGTGACAAATCTTTAAAGCTTATATTTTCTTTATTTAAGATTTTAACTAAATCTTTATATGTTACTATTTTTTTATCTTGTGCTTTTTTAAATATTAATTGTATATCATCACTTGAAAGTGCTACATACATACCATCATTTTCTTTATATTTTAGGTTTACTAATCTTGTCAGTGCCACAAAAAGTTCTGAAGAATATGCTCTTTTTGGAGCTCTCGGTTTATTGTCAAAGTTACATTTACCAGTCATTTTAGCAATTAAATCACCACCATAAGGAGAATCACCACCAGGACCTTTAGCATAACTTCTTCTTGAACTATATATTTCCAAATATCTATTTTTGAAATTTTCATCAATGAGATCGTATTTTATTTGTGTGTATAATACTTTATTTATTTCTTCTAAGTACATTTCATTAGTTACAGATATTTTATAATTACCGGGACTATTTTTAATTTTACCTTTAAATTTTTCATCTTTGATATACATCTCTGATATAGTACGGTAATTATTATTTTCCATTATCTTTTCATTTTCTTTGATAGCGCTTAATACTTTTCCAGAATCACTATCTGACCCTTCTTCCCTATTTGACTTGTAGCCTCTTTTTTTGGCATAATGAACTAATATTATGCAAAGCTCTTCATCAGTAAGCTTTCTATCTAAAGCTTCTACTTTTAATTTATATGGATTAGTATCTTTATCTTTATAGTAGTTATTTATCATATTATCAAATAAAACTGATAACTCTTTGTATTTTACTGATACGATATTACTTGTAATATTGCCTTTTAAATAACCGTTTTCATATAATAGTTCTCTTACTCTATCTAATCTAAATTCTCTTCTTCTAGTAACTCTTCTAGAACCTCTTTTTTCTCTACGCTCTTTAGCCCTACTATCACCTGTTTTTTCTACTTCACCAGGAGTAAATATTCTACTTCCAACATCTATTATTTTATATGGATTATCTTTTTCATCCACTTCTAAAAGTCCCCAACCTACTGAAGATATACCAATATCTAATCCCAGTATATAATTTTTTGTCATTTTTTCACCTTCCATATTCATTATAATAAAATTAATCAAAAAAGACAAGTATTTTACCAAAAGACTTGTCATCTCCACTTCAGATATCTTTAATATTTTATTTATCTTTACTATATGGGTATATTTATATTTCTTTATTATATTTAATTATTAAATTATCAAATTCTTTCTTTATTTGTTCTAATTTTTCTTTATTAGATGATTCATATCTAGTAGTTATATTTGGACCTGTATTTGATTTTCTTACTAAGGCAAAGCCATCATCATATAATACTTTAATACCATCTATTTTTGAATATTTATATCCTTTTTCAATACAGTACTCCTCTACTCTATTTATAATCATATCTTTTTTAGAGTCTTCTACATTAAATTTTCCTTCAGGATAATTATAGTAGGTTGTTATACCCTCAAGTAAATCAGTTATATTTTTATTAGTATGAGATAGTATTTCTACTAATCTTAATCCTCCATATATTCCATCATCTGTACCGATAAATTTGTCTCTAAAGTATAAGTGTCCTGATAATTCACCACCAAATGGATAATTATTATCTACAGATATTTTTTTTGTATAAGAGTTACCTGTTCTTACTTCAACTGGTTTAATACCTAGTTTAATTAGTTCATCACTTACTAGTTTGGAACACTTCACATCGTAAAAACCTGCTTTATTTTGTACTTTATCAAAGATATCTCTCCATACTATAACCATAAATTTATCTATAGGTAAAAACTGTCCTTTTTCGTCTACTATCCCTACTCTATCTCCATCACCATCAAAAGCTATACCACAGTTAGCATGTTCTTCTTTTACTTTTTCTTTTAATTTAGTTAGATTTTCTTCAACTGATGGATCTGGATGATGGTTAGGAAAATTAGGATCTGATTCAGCAAATAGTGGTATATACTCAATATTATTGGTATTTTTAAATATATCTTTTGCTACTATACTAGTAGTTCCATTACCACAGTCATATACTACTTTTAATTTTGTATTACCCATATTTATATGGCTATTAATCATTTTTATATAATCTTCTTTTATATCTACATTTGTTATAGTACCATTTCCTTCACTATATATGCCATTTATTATTATATAGTATAATTCCATTACTTCACTTCCAAAACAGTTGTGAACGCCATTATATGACATTTTAAAGCCATTATATTCTTTTGGATTATGTGATGCTGTTATCATAATACCACATTTTATATTTAATTTATCCCAAGCATAATAGTACATAGGAGTAGTAACTAATCCTAATCTTACTACGTCTACTCCTCCTTCAGTTAATCCTTTTACTAGATTTTCTTCGATAATAAGAGATGATGCTCTATTATCATATCCTACAATCATTTTATTTTTATTTAAACTTAGTAATTTGGTAGCATATGCTCTACCTATATGGTAAGATATTTCTTCATTTATATCTTCACCATATATTCCTCTTATATCGTATTCTCTAAACATTAATTTATTTAATTTCATATTATCAGTCCCTTCTTTTATATAAATCATAGTTTTCTTTTAAGATATCATTTGTTACATTGGTATATATTTGAGTAGTAGATATACTAGAGTGTCCTAGCATTTCTTGTATTGTACGTAGATCTGCTCCATTATTGAGTAAATGTGTGGCAAAAGAATGTCTTAACATATGAGGTGTTATATTTTTATTTATGTTTTTTTCACTAGCTATTTTTTTTATTATTTTGAATAGTCCTTGTCTAGTTAGTTCTTTTCCATGATTATTTAGGAATATTTTTTCTGTATAATATCCTTTCTTCATACTATCGCGATATTCGTTTATATAGATAGTTAAATATTTAGAAGAATATTCTCCAATTGGTACTATTCTTTCTTTACTACCTTTTCCAAAACATCTTACATAGTTATTATCTAGATCTATATCTTTTAATTCTAAATTTATTAATTCACTTACTCTTAATCCTGATGAATACATTAGTTCTAACATGGCTTTATTTCTATAGTCATATGGGGTATTTAGTTTTATATCTAGTAAATTATCTACTTCTTCTATTGTTAAGATATTTGGTAATTTTCGGTAAAATTTAGGGGTATTTATTTTTATACTTATATCAGTAATATTATAATTTTCACTTAGAAATTTATGGAATGATTTTATTGTTACTATTTTTCTAGCTACTGAAGATATTTCATAATTATTATCATCTAAGTATTTTAAATAGTCTATTAAATCATTATATTTTATATTTAAAGCATCTTTTATATTTTTATTTTCCATATACTCTAAATATTTATATATATCTTCACTATATGAATCTACTGTTGTATCTTTATCTCTTTGTTTTATTGTTTTTAATTCTATTATATAATCTGATAATAGTTTTTTGTTTTTTATATTTAGTTTTTCTATGTTTATCATAATATACACTACTTTCTTATATATCCTATTAAGCCTAAGGTCTTAATAGGTGTGAAGAAGCCTATGGTCTTCTTCACAATAGTTATTTTAGATAATTTATTACTTTGGATATTATATGATTATATATGGTATCTATAAAAAATATGGAAAATAGGCTTATACTTATGGTATTAAATTTTTTTGCTGATATTTTAGTAGCTATCCTTTCTATAAATGGTATTACTATATACATTAGAAGTAAACCAGATATACCAAATAATAATACTGATCTTAAACATATAAAACCATTTATATTTCCAAAATTTAATATTTCAGTATTATAATCCCATAGTCTTGTACCACTGATATGATAAAGTAGATAGCCTACTGTATATTCTAATATTCCTGTTACTAAGGTACTTATTATGAATACTAATAATGGTTTATCTTTTACTTTATTTGTTGTTAAATATATTAGTAAAGTACCATATGCATATATTGGTATCCAAGGACCAAAGGTGGTACCTCTATTAATGAAATGTCCTGTATCTATCTTATAAAATATTACTTCATAAATATATCCAAAGACTGCTCCAACAAACATTGATAGTAATATTATCATAACTCTTGTCTTTCTATCAAAATTATACTTCATATTTTCACTACTCTCTATTTAAATTATATCAAAAAAAGTAAATAGTTTCAATTCTATTTACTTTAAATTTTTTTTATTCTTTGCTTTTTTTCCTTATTATCAATTGCATATTTTAATTCATTTATTGGAGTAAATTTGTTATCTTGATACATTAATTGATTTATAAAAATATAATTTATAATTCCATCTTCAAAAAATATATCTAATTCTAAGACACTTGGATAACTAAATTTACTAATTGAAATATCACATAATGGTGGTACTTTTATATTTAAATTATCTCTATTTAATTTGTTTTCTATTTGGAATTTATGTGAATGTCCTTGTAAAATTATACTACTTTGATTTCCTTTGTCAAAAATATAAGAATTAGAACTAAATGGATGATATAAAGTTATTGTATCATTTTTTACTTTAAGTATACCTTGCATATATCCTAAGTTAACTAAATCGTGACGATAGTTTTCTAGTAAAACTTGTAAGTTTTGATTTAATTCCTTTAATATACTAATATCGTGATTACCAAAGATGTTAAATGTTAATATATTCTTATCGTATGGATAGTTTTTCAATAAATAGTCTACTCTTTCTTCTTTAGGAACTTTTCCTTCTAATACAATATTATCTATTATGTCACCACAATGAAATATAGTTGTTATTCCATTTTTAGCACAATAATTATATATTTCATTTAGTAAATCTAATCTTTCATAATTACTTCCTATATGTGTATCTGCTATTGCAATTGCTTTTATCCTACTACAATTTTGTGGAGTAATTAAAAGTGGATCGCATTTACAATTTTCAGATGAAAAATCAGTTTGTGGTGAATATACTATTTTACCACCATAATATAGATATTTTCTTGAAAATAAAAAACCTTTGTTCTTTAACATTGTTAAATGATTGAATATTTGTTTTGGAGATTTTTGTAGTTCTGTGCATATTTCATTTAAAGCTTTGCCCTCTTGTATTAACTTTAATAATTTAATAGTTGTTTTTGACATATAATTCCCTTTCTTTCTATGGTTGATTATTATATAGTAAAATTTATTTATTGTCAATATTTTGTTAAAATGGTATAATAATTTTAGTTTATAAGTTGGGTGATGTTATGGAAGAATTATTGTCTGTTAAATTAAGACCTAATTGTATTAGTGATATTATAGGCCAAGAACATTTAGTTGGTGAAGGTAAAATTATATATAATTTAGTTAAGAATAAAAAATTATTTTCAATGATACTATATGGTCATCCTGGTATTGGTAAAACTAGTATTGCTACTGCTATTGTTAATGAATTAGGAATGAATTATAGATTGCTTAATGCTGTTATTAATAATAAAAAAGATTTTGATGTAGTTATTGAAGAGGCTAAATTATATAATGGAATGATTCTTTTAGTAGATGAAATTCATAGATTAAATAAAGATAAACAAGATATTCTTCTTCCTTACTTAGAGTCTGGTCTTATTACTTTGATTGGTATGACTACATCAAATCCTTATCATGCTATTAATCCCGCTATTAGAAGTAGATGTCAGTTATTTGAATTAAAAGAACTTAGTATTGATAATATTAAAACTGGTATTAAAAAAGCTATTAATTCAAATATACTTGAAGGAATTGTAATTGATGATGATACTATTAATTATTTAGCAGGTATTTCTGGTAGTGATCTTAGGTTTGCTTATAATATATTAGAAATTGCTTATTATAGTAGTAGTGACAAGAAAATTGATATTGATTTAATTAAAAAAATTAATAATAAACCTAATTTATTTATTGATAAAAATGGTGATAATTATTATAATATTATTTCTGCTTTTCAGAAGTCTATTAGAGGCAGTGATGTTAATGCTAGTTTACATTATTTAGCTAGATTATTAGAAGCAGAAGACTTGGATATTATTGTTAGGAGACTATCTGTTATTGTATATGAGGATATTGGTCTTGCTAATCCTAGTATGGGTCCTAGAGTAGACGCTGCGATTAATAGTGCTTTGAGATTAGGACTACCTGAGGCTAGAATACCTCTTTCTGAAATCGTTATTGAACTTGCTTTATCTCCTAAAAGTAATAGTGCAGAAGCTGCTATTGATGAAGCTTTAAATGATGTTAGAAGTGGTAATATTGGTGATGTACCAAGACATTTAAAGAATCCTTCTAATGAATATAAATATCCTCATAATTATAAAAATGATTATGTTAAACAACAGTACTTACCAGATAATTTACTTGGTAAAAAGTATTATCATCCTAAGGAAAATAAGAATGAGAAAATACTTAAAGATATTATGGATAAACTTGATACTATGTAAAAAGAGAATATTTATTTATTCTCTTTTATAATATTATTTATAACGTAACTGGCGGCATATATACCTGCTACTGATGGTACCATCATCATAGATGTTACCATATTTTTGTTATTTTTAATAGGCTCTTCTGTACTTGATACGCACATAACTTTACCTTTTATTTTTTCATCTTTAACATATTTTCTTAGTGCTTTGGCTAAAGGATCATAATTAGTATCTTTAATGTCACTTATTTTTATTTTAGCTGGATCTAATTTTTTACCCATACCACATACAGTGATTAGATTAATATTTTTTTGATGACATTCTTTTATTAATAGTTTTTTTACTATTATAGTATCACAAGCGTCAATTATATAATCGTAATTTTCTTGAAATAATAAATTTATATTATTTTCATTTATTTTTTCTTTTATTATCTTTACTTTGACATTGCTATTTATACTTAGTATTCTTTTTTTGAATTCTTCTACTTTACTATTTCCAATATTAGTGGATAATGCTATTATTTGTCTATTTATATTTGTTATATCAATGTTGTCATAATCTACTACTGTGACATTCTCTATACCACTTCTTATTAATGTTTCAATGGCATATCCACCTACTCCACCTACTCCAATAACTAGAATGTTACTATTTTTAAGTTTTAAATAGGATTTTTCACCTATTAAGTTTATTGTTCTATCAAACATTTTATTTTTCCTTATATCTTGGTACTTTTTCTTTAAATATTTTAGTAAGATTAGTAATGTCTTCTTCATTCATATCTGTTTTATCTACTATAAATGCCTTTGATGAATTTAAATATAAATAGTAGCAGTCTTTTGTTTCTAATACTTTATATAGTGTATTATAATCAATATATTCATCTTTATTAGTACTTAATTTAAAGTTATTCTTTTTAAATAGATATTCTATCTTGGTATTTAGAACATTATCTTTTTGTTTTTCTAATTTATGATAATTTAGTGTTGGTAACATAGTAGTATTTAATTCTAATATACCAAATAAACAGAAAATAAAAGTTACATAGTCTAGGAATACTCTATCTTCTTTGGTAAAGAAGTAAATTATTACTAATATTATTAATATATTTATTATTATTCTTGGTACTTTTATTTTTTCAAAATAGTATATTTTCAAAAATTCTTTTACTTTTTCTTTTGTATATATTGTAGTATTTTTTATTTCTTTCATTTTTACACCTCACATATATAAGTATAGCATAAAAAATAAATAAAAAAAAGACCCAGATGGACCGACTCTGTAAGATAAAACCCGCGGCGAACGTCACAGGTGGGTCAGCACAATAATTTAATTAGGATCCTTATCTATGATAAGTATTCAACACATAAATTATATTAGCTCCCCGTTTAATATCTTTAGTCGGTTTTATACTAAAGATGTCGTATCCTCTAGGTAATTTAATTATATCATAGGTATTATTTCTATTCAATACATTTGATCTTATTTGACAAAAAATGTACATGAATGAAGACTATTCAGTCTTTCTCTTTACTAATGTGTATTTTTTATTATCTTTTATTGTTTCTTCAGTAATAATTAATTCATCATACATATTTGGATTAGTGGCGATTTCAAAAGAAGCAATTGCTAAAGCTTTATCAATTATTTCGTTTATTTTTTCATCAGCGTAGTCATCCTGCATAATAAGTTCTGATATTCTTTTAATTGCATTATCTTCTGCTGTTAATTTTATATTTAAACTAGCAAGAAATTTTTTTGATATATTTAATGAGTTTTCTTCATCTTCTTTAATGTTCTTTATATATTCTTCTATTGTTGGTTTATCTAGTTCAATTATATTTTGAATTGATATGATTAAATCTTGATTTAGTCCTTCATAAATATAATCTTCACGATTCATTTGCTTGCTTTCTTCTTTACTATTATTGCTATTAAATCCTTTTACTATTGGTTGTTCTTCCTTATATTTTATGAATTCTCCCATTAGTACTATAAGCATTCTACTTGTATCTATAGTATAACTATCACCATCTATTTCCACTGTAAATGGTAATCCATTTAATAATCTTGTAAGATCGTTTTGATATTTTCCAAACATTCTAGCATCATTTTCATTTAAAATAGTTATAGTATCTAAATCATCTATTACAATAATACTATTTTCAATTTTTTTGGTATCATAATTATATTTTTTTAAAAGACTTATTAAAATATCTTCAACTGAATTTAGCGAAAAGTTATTTTTATATTTAGTTATAAAACTTGTATTTAGTACTGGTATATTAATATTATTTTCTATTATACTAAATATTTCTTTTTTGGGAGAACTCTTTTCTCCATTAATAAGAATACTTCTTGACTTATTACTTTGATAATTATTAAAATCTTTCCAAATGATTGATAATATTTCTTTTATTTGATTATCTTGACCTAGTATTTTATTTTTTAATTCGGAATATATTTTATTTATATTAATATTTATTTTAGATGTTTCTTTTTCTTGATTTTCTTTGTATACTACTGCATTAGGAAAGTATTTTGCATAATGATTTATTACATCATTATCTATTATTATACTACTGTCACCTATATCATTTTGAACTATAATTATTGGAACTTCATTTTCACCAATCAATCTAGTATAGGTATATTTTTTTAATTCATGTAATACTATTTTTCTCGCTACGATAAGTGGCATGTACTTATATTTATTCATGAGATTTGTTAGCACTTCTCTATTGCAATAACCATATTCTTCATTTGCAATGATATGTTTTAATGTTACATTGTGAGCAGTAAAGGTATTATTCTTTTCTAAGTAAACACCTTCTGCTAGATCTATAGGAATATATATTATTCCATCTTCATTTTCTATTTTTTTAAATATTAAAGCATAATCTTTTACCATAACTATTACCCCCTACTACACTAATCTCTAATTTTAATATGAGTTTCTCTTAATTGTTTTTCAAATATTTCACCAGGACAGCCCATCATAGCATCTGCTCCATTTGCTCCTAGTGGAAATGCTACCATTTCTCTTATATTTTCTTCATCTTTTAGAAGCATTAGAATTCTATCAATACCAGGAGCCATACCTGCATGTGGTGGTGCACCATATTGAAAGGCTGTATATAGACTTCTAAATTTGGTTTCTACATCTTCTTCTGTATATCCTGCTAATTCAAAAGCTTTCTTCATTATCTTTATATCATGATTTCTTACGGCACCTGAAGCCATTTCATATCCATTACATACAAAATCATATTGATATGCTAAAACATTTTCTAGATTATCTTCTTTTAGTACTTCTAATCCTCCTTGAGGCATACTAAATGGATTATGTCCAAAATCCCAAGTACCTTCTTCTTCATTATATTCATACATTGGAAAATCATTAACTATACAAAATTCATATTTATTTTTGTCTATTAGTTCTAATTCATTACCTAATTTTATTCTAAGAAGTCCTGCTAATTTATTTATTTTATTTTTTTGGTCTGCTAGTACAAATAATGTACTTCCTGGTGTTAAATTGCATTTATCTATTAGTTCTTTTCTTAATTCATCATCTAAGAACTTATCTATTGATGATTTAAATGTTATATCTTCATTTACCTTTATATAAGAAAGTCCTACTGCTCCAACAGACTTCATATATTCTTCCATTGATTTATACCATGAATTTGATTTATCGATATTTGTTACTGTTATTCCCCTAATCATAGAGGTTTTAAATGGTTCAAATGTACTTTTTGATAGGATATCAGTAATATCTTCAATTATAAGTGGATTTCTTAAATCTGGCTTATCTGAACCATATTTTAGCATGGCTTCTCTATATGGTATTCTTCTAAATGGTCTTTCTGATACTTCTTTATCGCTAAAGTGAGTGAATATGTCATAGAAGATTTTTTCTCCTACTTCATAGACATCTTCATCAGTAGCGAAAGACATTTCAAGGTCTAATTGATAAAACTCTCCATATAATCTATCACTTCTTGGATCTTCATCTCTAAAGCATGGTGCTATTTGGAAATATCTATCAAATCCTGAGCACATTAATAATTGTTTAAATATTTGAGGAGCTTGTGGAAGAGCATAGAATTTACCTTTATATTTTCTAGATGGTACGATAAAGTCTCTAGCACCTTCAGGAGATGATGCTGTAATAATAGGAGTTTGTATCTCAGTAAATTTCATTTCTTTCATTATTTTTCTCATATAATCTAGTACTTCAGTTCTAAATAATATTCGGTCATGTACTTTAGGATTTCTTAAGTCTAAATATCTATATTTTAGTCTTGTATCTTCAAAAGCATCAGTACTTCTATTTATTTCAAATGGTAATACATTTAAAGACTCTCCTAGCACTTCGAAAGATGATATTACTACTTCTACTTCTCCAGTTTTCATATTAGGATTTGTCATTCCTTCTGCTCTATGTCTTACTGTTCCTGTTACTGTCATAGTGCTTTCTCTGGTTATGTCTTTAAAGCTATCTATATCTTCACTAATTAACTGAATTACACCTGTTTCATCTCTTAATGTCATAAATACTAGACTACCAAGATTTCTTTTTTGTTCTAACCATCCTGCTACTTTGATTTCTTCACCAATATTTGTAGTAGATACTTCACCACAATAAATTGTTCTATATTTATTTTTCATTTTATACCTTCTTTCTTATAATATAAAAACACATTAATATACATAGGGACGAAAATTATATTTCCGCGGTGCCACCCTATTTCACTAGTGTGCTCTTTATTGCTTCTATCGGAACTACCCGTTTCTATTTGTTAATACTACTTGTCACTCATAGTAATAGAAATCTATATTTATTATATAATTTATACTGTTTGTTGTCAATTATTTTTTAACTAAATAGTATCTTTTCACTTTTGTATATTTTACTTATAAATATTATTAATATTGTTATATACAGACATGATGATATTATTGTTAATAGTATATTAGTTATATCTATATTATTAGTTAATATATCATTTATTACGATAGTATGATTTACTATTGGTATTATATTTAATATATTATTTAGGTTAATATTTAACATACTTAGAAACATTGGTATACAAGTAATTAGACTAATAGGTGTAAGTGCACTTTGGGCTTCTTTAAATGTTTTAGTAAAGCTTGCTATAGTAATACATAGTCCTGATATAAATAATGTATAAAATAGTAGTATGATTATAGTTAATATTATACTAGTTATGTTTATATTAAATACTACATTATCATAAATAGAAAAATTATTTTTTACAAATAATAATGATAATACTGATAATAATATTCCTATTATCATAGTTATAATTCCTGATATACTTATAGAAAAATATTTACCTAATATTAATTCTTTTCTTGATATAGGAAAAGTTAATATTGTCTCTAATGTTCCTCTTTCTTTTTCACCAGCGGTACTATCAGTTGAAGCATATATAGCAGATAATGTTATAGCCATTATAGTGAATGTTACTGCCATTAATACTACTTCACTAGCAAAGATTGATTCACCTTTTAATTCGTTAGTAGTATATTTTATATTATTATATACTTTATTTATGTCTACATTATTTTCTAATAAATAATTTTGACCTAAGTAAGTATTATAATTATCTAGGTAACTAGTTAAATACATTAGTACTATACTTCCATCTTCTGTTTGACTATTAATATATATATTATAATCATCATTATTCTTAGTTAAATAACCAATAATTTTATTATCTTTATAGGCTTTATCTAATTCATTAATGTCTTTATAATTTACTACTTCTATTCTATCATCTAATAGTTCTTTTTCTATTGTACTTAAATTATAATTTATTCCTATAGTGTACTTATCTTCATCGGTATTATTAGTTAGTGTTTCATACATATATGACATTAAAATAACAAAAATAGGAATAAATAATGGGGTTAAAGCCATCATAAGAAGTGATTTTTTATCTCTTATTATTGATCTTAATTCTTTTTTTATTGTAATTTTTATATTATTCATCATCATCACCTACTAGTGCAAAGAAAGCATCTCTTAAATTATTGGTATGTGTTTTTTCTTTTATCTCTTCTGGAGTTCCGCTTATTATTATTTGACCTTTATTTATAAGTATTACTTTATCACAAATAGTATCAGCTTCTTCCATATAGTGAGTTGAATATAAAATACATTTATTTTTTTCTTTTTCTTCTTTTATGGTATCTAATATTATTTTACTTGATATAATATCTAATCCACTAGTGGGTTCATCTAATATATAATACTTTGGATTATGTACTAAACATCTAGCAATTGATACTCTCTGCATTTGACCAGTGGATAGTGTTCCTATCTTTTGATATAGAAAATCCTGCATATTAAATTTTTTGGATAATTCCTCTATTCTATTAACTATATTTTTTTTATTTAATCCATAATATTCTCCACACATGGTAAGTAATTCATATGCTGATAAGTCTTTATATAGTTTAGTATTTCCTGTTAAGAAGGCAATTTTCTTTTTAATTTCTAATTCATTATCATTATAATTTAGATTATCAATAGTAATATTACCACTAGAAGGCGTCATTATACCAGATATCATTCTAAGTAATGTAGTTTTACCTGCTCCATTAGGACCTAATATTCCTAGTATTTCACCTTCTTTTACTTCAAATGAAATATCTTTATCAGCATAGAATTCTGACTTTTTTTTATCTTTTGTATCTTTAGTAAATTTCTTTGTTAAATGTTCTACTTTAATCATGCTTTAATATCACCTTCCTTTTAATTATATATATTTGAATAAATTGTTGTAAGTAAGACTTATGGCTTACTTACACATCTTAAGACTACAGGCTTAAGATGCTAAAAAGAAAAATAAGTTAATATTATACTTCTTATTTTTCTAACATTATAGTAATAGGTCCATCATTAATTATATTAACTTTCATATCTGCTCCAAAAATACCTGTTTCAATATTTATACCAGTTTTTCTTAATTTATTATTAAATTCATCATATAAAATAGTAGCCTTTTCACCATTTAAAGCTTTTATATATGATGGTCTTCTTCCTTTAGTGGTATCAGCATATAATGTAAATTGACTTATTGATAGGATACTTCCCTCTACATCGATAATACTCTTATTCATAACACCATTTTCATCATCAAATATACGAAGATTTATTACTTTATCTACCATATAATCTATTTCTTTAGATGTATCTTCTTCGGTAAAACCAACAAATAATAATAATCCTTTGTTAATACTTCCAACTTTATTATTATTTACTTCTACACTAGATGATATTACTCTTTGCACTAATACTTTCATTAATTAACACTTCTTTCTACTTTTTGTACAAATTTTAAATTTAATAAATCACTCATAAATTTTTCTAATTTTTCTTTATTTTCTACTAGAACTGTCATATTGTATACTTTATAATCACTTTTATTAATGGTTGATATACTATCGATAATTATACCACTTGATGAAGCTTTTGTTATTATATCTAATAAATTATCAAAAGTATTAGTATATACTAATATATCTGAAGGATATTTCTTTGTTATATTATTATTCCATTTAACATTTATTAATCTTTCATCAATATCAATAATATTTTTACAAGTACTACGATGGACAGTTATTCCAGAACCTCTAGTTATATATCCAATAATGTTATCGCCAGGAATAGGTTTACAACATGAACTTAAACTTGCTTTGATTTCATTCATTCCTTCTACTAGAACATCATTGTTTGAAAAATTTGTTTTGTTATAATTTGTTTCATTTATTTTAGTGGTTAAATCTACTTTTTCTTCCTCTGGTTTATTTATAATTTTTATAATTTGATTAGGAGTATATTTACCTAAAGCTATGTTTACATATAAGTCATCTATATCTTTAAGTTTAAGATTATCTAATATAATATCAATATTTTTATTAGTTAAGAATTCATTTATTGATAGATTATTTTTTCTTAGTTCTTTTTCTAATAAATTATTCCCTTTTTCGATATTTTCATCTTTTTCCAATCTACTAAAGTATGCTCTTATTTTGTTTTTTGCTCCTGTTGTAATAACAAAGTTAAGCCAATCTTTACTTGGAGTACTAGCTTTATTAGTATTAATCTTTATAATATCTCCTGTATTTAATTTGTAATCTAATGGTACAATATTATCGTTAACTATGGCACCAATCATACGATCTCCTACTTCACTATGTACTTTATAAGCAAAATCTACTGGAGTACTTCCTTCTGGTAATTCCATAACGTCACCTTTAGGAGTATAGACATAAATTACATCATTAGATAAAATATCTTTTTTAACTGATGATACAAATTCTTCTGGTGTAGTAGAATCTTCATTTAATTCAATAATATTTCTAAATATTTGAAGTTTTTGCTCCATAACATCTTTAGAAGTCGCTGAAGCGTCTTTATGTTCTTTATATGACCAATGTGAAGCAATACCATATTCTGCTATTTTATCCATTTCATATGTTCTTATTTGTATTTCAAATAGTTCACCATCAATACCAAAGACTGTTGTATGTAATGATTGATATAAATTTGTTTTTGGCATTGCTATATAATCTTTAAATCTTTTTGGTACTGGTTTATATTTTGAATGAATTAAACCTAATGCTATGTAACATTCTTGCTCAGTATCTACAAAAACTCTAAGAGCTAAAATATCGTATATATCGCTAAATGGTCTACCTTTAGCTAATTTATTATATATACTGTATATGCTTTTACTTCTTCCTTTTATTTCATGTGGTATATTGTGTTCTTTTAAGAGACTAGATACTTCATCCATCATTTTACTTACTGCAGCATCTCTTTCTACCTTCTTTTGATTTAGTTTTTCTACTATGTCAAAGTAGGCTTCAGGTTTTAAATATCTTAAAGATAAATCTTCTAGTTCACTTTTTATCTTATATATACCTAATCTATGGGCTACGGGAGTTAATATTTCTAATGTTTCCTTAGCTTTTTTCTTCTGTTTTTCTTCAGACATAACATCTAAGGTACGCATATTATGAAGACGATCTGCTAGTTTAATTATTATTACTCTTACATCTTCTGATAGACCTACTAGTATCTTTCTCTGATAGGCTGCTGAAGCTTCAGAATCAGAAGAAAAATTAATTTTATTTATTTTAGTTACTCCATCTACTAGTAATGCAACTTCACTACCAAAAAGCTCTTCTATTTCTTCTTTAGTGGCATCAGAGTCTTCAATAGTATCATGAAGAAGAGCTGCTGCCATACAAGGAGCATCTGCAGATATTTCAGTTAATATTAGTGCTACATTTAAAGGATGTAATATATAGTCATCTCCTGATATTCTTTTTTGACCAAAATGCTTCTTTTCGGCGTAGTAATATGCTCTTCTAATAAGATCAATATCTTTTTCATTGGTATTGTATTTCTTGAATTTATCTATTAGTTCATCTATAGTAATATTTATTGTTTTAATACTCATTATTTCACCTTCTTTATTCTACTGCTTCTCTTTCCTCGTCTTTAAGATGTTTTTTTAGAAATAAATCTACCTTAGTAACATCTACTTCTATAATATCATTAACCATTTCGGATATAGTTAAATTTTTATCTTTACACCATTTATTTATTTTTAAATAGTTCCATATATCTACTTTTTTAATATAATTATATTCTTTTTTTATTAAATTAAGTTTTACATTGAATGCTCCACTTAATAAATTAAATAATTCTTCTTGCGATTTATACATACTATCACCTACTCCATAATTATACTATATTTTATTTATTATTAAAATATATATAAGAAAAAAATAGTCAAAATCTGACTATTTATCTTCATCTATATCTTTTTTTTCAAATAATAATTCTATATCTATATCTAAGGCATTGGCAATATTGCTAACGGCATCTATAGAAAAATTTTTCTTGCTATTAGGAGCTTCTATTCTTCTTATAAATTCATGAGAATATTCTGTTTTTTCTGCTAGTTCAGCTTGAGTCATATTTCTACTTTTACGATAAAACTTAATATTTTTTGCGATAAGTTCATATACATCTAAGTGCTTATCTTTTTTCTTTTTCATAAAGCATCACCTTAATTTTATTTTCTCATAAATTATACTTTTTTTATGTAAACCATTTGGTTACATTTAAAAGATTTACTGCTTATTTATGCTACATTTTGATGTGTTTCTCTAATTCTTTTTAATACTTTTGCTTCTCCTCTAGAAATTTCTACTTGATTCATACCTAGTATACTTGCTACTTCACTTTGTGTCTTATCTTCAAAATATCTTAATTTTATAATTTGATTCCATGGTTCTGGAAGATTATTTATCTCTTCATTTAACATTATATAATCTATGTTATAGTAGTCTTTCTCATCACTAATAGTATCGAATAGAGATAAATCTTTACTATCACTTGATATTGTCCTTTCTAGACTATCTATATTTTTCATGCTATTAATTATATTTTCTATTAATTTATAATCTAATTCAAGAAAAGAAGATAATTCATATATAGTTGGTTCTTTCATTAATCTTTGACTTAGTATATTTTTCGCTTCATTTATTTTTTTATATAAAGAATAATTTTCTCTAGCTAGTTTTAAACCTTTTAAATTATTTGTATATGTGTATATTTCTCCATAAATATAAGTATAGGCATATGTAGAAAACTTAGTATTATGATCTTTTTTATAATTATCATAAGCTTTTATTACTCCTAGTACTCCAACTTGATATAAATCTTCTTTATCATATCCTCTAAAATATTTATTTATTATCATATATATCATTTTACTAGTAGAATTAATTACTTCTTCATATTTATTCATTTATATCATCCTTTCAAATAATTTAAATGCATCATATTCATTATTTATTTTAGGTATGTCTTTAAGAAGCTTATTAGTCGTATTAAACTTATCACATATTATTAATTTACCATGCTCATATTCAATATTTTTATATATTTTATTTATGTATTTTATACTATAGCTATCTATTGAATACATATTATCTAAGTTTAATACGACATATTTAAAGTTTTCATCTATTACACCTTTTATTGTATTTTTATTTAAATCTCCTTTCAGTCTAATAAATAGAATTCCTTTTCTAAATTCCATATTTGTCTTTAGCAATACTTTTCACCTCTCTTATAATTTAGCACATTTAATTTTTTATTTATACTTATTCGACAAAACTAGTTAAAATATATTATCGACATTTTTCTCCCTTCATTAGTTATATACAGTTTTTAATATCTGTTTTTGCCATTATTTTAAAAATTTATTAATAATTATTATATTATTACCAAGTATGTATAAATATATAATTGTTGTTAACTATTAATTAACATTATATTGCAAAAAAAGACCTCTATAAATTTAATTTACAAAGGTCTACATTTTTAATATATATTATATTTTCATTTTGCATTCTATTTCTTTTATTTCATCTATTGTTTTACCAGTTATTTTAGATATAAATTCATAATCGGATTTTTCTCTTAACATGTTAGTAATAACTTCTTTAGTTTTATCTTCAATACCTTCTTCAATTCCTTCTTCATGTCCTAATTTAAATCCTTCTTCTCTGCCTTCTTGTAATGCAGTATTTCTCTCATCTATCTCTTTTAACCTGTAATGTTCTTCCCACATCCAGTCTTCAAGTACTCTCTCATCATCATTTACTTCTT
>JBJEEB010000060.1:0-1624 GCA_051872655.1 Bacilli bacterium
GGAGACCAACTATGAATAGTCAATAGTTTTTTGTAAAAAAATGAAAAAATTTAAAATTAAAAATTATTGCACAGCAACGCACCGTAAGTGAGGTTACGGTTATAGATTCCTTTTGTCAATGAAGACATTAAAATAAACAAAGTTCTTTGAAAAATTAATCTAAATTAAATTTGACATTATGTTTTAACATATAAAAGATATTTCTAACTAATTTACCAGCACAATGACCTAAAGCATTGTAATGTAATTTACCTTGATTTCTTTTTGTGTTATAATAATCATTGAAAGTTTTAGTGTTTAGCTGAACATTGTTTGCTGCAAGTATGAGGGCATAACGTAGTAAAGAAGATCCTCGTTTACTCATTCTTGTAGAATTTGCATTGAAAGTACCAGATTGTTTAACAGAAGGGTCTAATCCTGCAAACGCTAAAACTTGACCTGGATTATTGAAGCGATTAATGTCACCAATTTCAGACATGATAATGGCAGCAGTCATATCACCAATACCTGGAATTGAAGTAATAACATTGTCGCTTTTTTTAATGAAGTCACTAACTTGTTTTTCAATATCTTTAATTTGAGATTCAAGAAGTTCAATTAATTCAATAGTCATTTTAATTTGGATTGATAAAGCATAATTGTTAATTCCAACTGAATTAGAAGCTAAAGTCTTAAGTTCAATAGCACGGCTTTTATCATATTTTCCACGAGAAGATTTGATTAATAAATTAGAAAGCTTAGTTAAGTTAACTTTAGAAATATCATCTGGTGATTGATAAAGTTTTAAAAGTTCATGAGCGGTTTTAATATCAAGATTATCTTTAAAAAAACTATTTAATTCAGGAAATAATTGATCGACATATGTTTTTAATTGAATCTTAGCTTCTGATGCTTTATCTTTAAGATCTTTATGAAATCTACATAATGATTTTATTTCAAGTAATTTAATATCATAATCAGATAATAAATTATAATAACCTAAAGATAATGCTTCACCAATAAGCATAGAATCAACTTTGTCGTTTTTAACTTTTCTAATTCTAGTTTTCCTTAAAGTAGCAGTTTGAATAGGATTAATAATACCTAACTTGAATTGTTTCTCATGAAAATAAAAAATAAGATTATTACCATAATGAGCAGTAGATTCTAAGCCAATTAAAACATTTTCTTTATTAAAATCTTTGATTTTAGAATAAAGAAGATCAAAACCCTGCTTGTTATTAGTAACTAAAAATGGACTTTCTAAAACTTCACCAGTAGAGTAATTAACAATAGATGCATAATGGTTTGTTTTGGCAATATCAATACCAACATAAATCATAAAAGAACACCTCACAATAAAATATCTAGATAACAAAGTGGTTCCACAGTTTTTACCTATCACAGCCTTGCTTGTTATAAGAAGTCTAAGCTTCAACCAACCAATAAGCAATTAAAGATAAAACTGTGGTTGTAAACTCCAAGAAAGTAGTCAAAGCTACAGGATTTAAATATACAATCCACAGTTATCTTAAGTATATTATATAAAAATTAGAGAGAAATCAAAAGAAGGAATATGATAATATACTAGTCAGTATAAAAATACAAAATCTCTCTTGTAACTGACTATATATATCATACAAGG
>JBJEEB010000061.1:0-22924 GCA_051872655.1 Bacilli bacterium
ATTATACTATAAAATATTAAAAAAATCTATATAAATGAGTAAATAAGAAAAAATTGACATTTTTATGTTGTGTTTGTTTATATAACTATAAAAAAAGTTATTTCGATTTAGCAAAATAACTTTTTATAATATAAATTAAATTTATTCTTTTAATCTAAGTCTTTAGTGAATATACCAATATCTATTAGTCCTGAGATAAATACTAAAATATAAACAATTCTAGTAAGAAGTGTTCCATCACCAAATAGGTATTCTACTAGATTAAAATTGAATATTCCTACTAATCCCCAGTTTATACAACCAATAATACCTAGCGCTAATGCTATCTTATATAATGTATTCATAAATTATCCTCCTTTTTACTTTTATTTTGTACAAAAAATGTTAATTTATTCATCATATTAAAAAAAATTATTAATATAATTGAGTAGAAAGAAGGGAAGGACTAATGAAAAAGAAAATTTTGTTTATACTACTAGTAGGTGTTTTCTTATTATCTGGATGTGGTAAAAATAGTGAAAGTAGTATTATTAAAGATTTGGAAAAGAAAATTAATAATTCTAAATCTTATTATATTGAAGGCACTTTGGAGATAGTTAATAATGAAGACTTATATACTTATGATGTTAAAGTATCTTATGCTAAAGGTGATAATTATAAGGTTAATTTGACTAATAAAGTTAATAACCATGAACAAATTATTCTTCGTAACTCTGATGGTGTTTATGTCTAAACACACAGAGGTATAACTTTTTTTGAAAGAGTGGAGCAAAACATTTTAATACAAGGGTTTCTACGAATATATAATGTAGAGACTTTTTTTGTTGTTTGCAACTTTGCACTTTGTAAAGTGTTATAGATTTTAAATATTAAAATTATAATTTTAGTTATTATTAAAAAATAAATCTTTTTTAGTGTTATATTAAGTTAGGGGGGTATTTTACAACTATTATTCATTTTTATATTGTAATTACCCATATAGCAATTAATAGTTGGCTTTCCTCTTATAAATATATGGAGGTATAAAAAAAGAGTAAGACTACTCTTCAATAAAGAACTCGCTCATAGGCTCATTTAATTTTTTAGATATAATATATAAGAATTCTAAACTAAAAGTTTGATAACTACTATTTTCAATATTGGCAATAGTACCCTCGTTATAGCCTATTAAGTCGGCTAATTGTACTTGTGTTAAATTATGCTTTTTTCGTAGTCTTCTAATATTTTTCCCAACAATAACATAAATATACTTATTGTCATCTTTTTTTATTTCCATATTCACCACCTAATATAATTATCCAAGAACATTTTATAAATGTACTGCATTTAATATATGTAGTTATGGCGATTTTATGTTAAAATTAAGTAGGAGGTGAAAAGTGAGACTAATTATATTTAGACTATTAGCAATAGTTGGAGTAGTATTTATTAGTGTATTATCTTTTGTTGTCCCAAAAGACCCATTTGAGATAATACCAGCAATGACAGTTATGTCATTTGATAAGCCAGTATGGGTTTGTATTATGTTTGGTGGCTCATTTATATATTTGATAGTCCTATATAGTATTTATGATTATTTAGATAAAAGAAAAATAGCATAACTGCAATTATACTATTTTGTAGTGTCGACATCATCAAATAATTGTCTTATATCAATATTTAATGCGTCAGCAATTCTTCCTATGACTACTAAAGTAAAATATTTATTAGGTTTTGCACTTTCTATTTGTGATATGTAGTGCATTGACACCTCTATTTTGTCGGCTAGTTCTTGTTGTGTAAGATTAGCCGATTTTCTATATTTTTTAATGTTTTTTCTAACAATATCATAATAATAGTAGTCGTCGTGGAAGTGGCTTTTATTATCCATTTACACCACCTAATAATATTTTATACAACTACCAGTTAGAATTATATGCACCAGTGGTTCGAATATGTGGTATAATATAAGTTAGAAAGGAGTATGTCAATAATGAAAAAAATAGTTAATAACCCAAAGTTATTGGTAATAATCTCTATAATACTACTTGTTATATCATTTGTTTACACACTTAATATACATTTAGTAATAGGAAGTTTACTTGATTTTACTACTAGTGGTTGTTTAGTGATGCTTTTGTACTTTATTTTAATTATTTCTAAAAAACATATAAATTTAACTGCAATGAATACAATAGTTTTTATAAATTTTGTAGTTGTTTTATTGATAAGATGTACTTATATTATTAAATTGTTTACTAGTGCTAATTATATTATTTTATCTTTAATATTATCTAACTATATACCATTATTTATTGTAGTAGCAATTTATTTAGGAATTATATTTTATTCTAAAAACAAAAGTATCATTAAACCTAACCTTATATCAATAATATGTTTATTAGTATATATTGTTTGTTTAATCGGTTCTATTATTAATGTATCAACTTATGGTATAACTAAATTTGAAGTGGCGATTAGATGTATTATACAAACACTATATTATATACCAGTAATATTATATTTTAGGTTATATGCACTTAATAAGTTAGAAAAAATGGAGGTAAAAAATGAAAGATAATTTTTTTGATAATTTAGAAGATTATAAAAGTAATAAAAAAATAAAATGTGTTAATTGTGGTAGAGAGGTAAAAGATTTAGAAAAAGGTTGTTCTTATTGCAATAATTCTAAAGAATATAATACAGAGAATTATAATGTAAGGCTAGAAAATATTATGAAAGAAAAAAACACTATTTCTAGTATTTTAAAAGTTATTGCTTGGATAATTATTGTTTTAGGTTTTATATTAGGTTTTATACTAGGACAAAATGAATATGATGAAATAGAATTTAGTTCTTTGATGACAATTTGGCTAACATATGGTGGTGTTTCACTAGGGATATTTGCACTCGCAGAAATAATACAAATATTACACGATATTAGATTTAAAGTTTGGAAAGGAAAAAAATAATAATATGATGAAATATATAATATTTTTACTATTAATAATTTTAATAGGTTTAATTTGTTCACTAGTTAAAATGTTAAAAAGTAATAAAGAAACAAATATATTAAATTCTAGTGATAATAATTATACTTTATTAAGAGTAATATCATTTTTATTTCCTATTGTTGGTTTAATAATATATGCAGTAAATATTGGAAAAAATGATTATCTAGCAAAAGAGGGTTCGAAATGGGCTATTATTGGTATGATTAGTGGAGTAATTGTAATTATACTATGTTTCATAATAGCAACAATATTGATACCACAAAGCACTACTATTAGTAGCACTAGATATTAAATTATACTAAAAGTACTTTACACAAAAAGTGCTTTTTTTATGTTAAAAAAACTTTTAATAATTATCAACTTTTTTTTCAAAAAGTCCTGTATATGAAAAAACGTATGTTATAGTTAGGATGCTAGCAAGGAATTTTCAAATTTTTAAAGAAATTTTGCAAAAATACCCGTTTAGAAAAAATCCCGTGTTATAGTGTGGGTGTCGACAAAGAAAAGGACTAGTCCTCTAAAAAAGGAGGAAAATAAAATGAACGAAGAACAAACAAATGAAAATAAATACTTTATTAAGTATGCAGATGTGGAGACTAAACAAATTGATTGGTTATGGTTTCCATATCTACCGAAAGGAATGGTGTCTATTATCCAAGGTGACCCAAAATGTGGGAAAACATTTATGTTAATAGATATAATTTCTAGAATAACTAGGGGTGATTATAAACCTTTAAGTGATGAAAAATTTGATGTGGGCAATGTCATATTTCAAAATAGTGATGACCCTATAGAATATTCATTAAAAGGACGCTTTGAACAACAAAAGGCAGATACTACAAGAGTATTTTGTGTAGATGAAAATAAAGAAAAACTTTACTTTAATAGTTTAGAAAAATTAAAGAAACTAATTGAAGAACAAAAGCCTGTACTAGTTGTTATAGACCCAATACAAGCATATATGGGTGATGGTGATAGTAATTCAATGGTACAAGTTAGAAATGCACTAGCACCTCTAAAAACACTTGCAGAACAATACAATGTTGCTATTGTTCTTGTCCAACACTTAAAAAAAGGCAATGAAACAAAAGCGATATATAAAGGTGCTGGCTCTATAGACTTTGTAGGTTTTGCAAGGTCTATGCTAATGGTAGTAAAAGATACTGAAAATGATGAAAGACTTTTACTACACACAACAAGTAATGTTGCAAAAGAGGGTAATTGTTTAAGTTATAAAATAACCGAAAATGGACTTGAATGGCTTGAGGATAAAGGAGAAGTTAATGCAGATGAGTTGGCAAGCCAAGATACTAATACAAAATTTGAAAATGCTAAAAATTTTATATTAGGGTGTGTAGCCAGTAAAAAAGAAATATCTGCGAATGAACTTCAAGACTTATGTAAAATAGGAGGTTTTAGTGAACGTACTTTTAATGGTGCTAGAAGTATTTTAAATAAAAATAATAAAATATGTCCATTTAAAAAGAGTGGAAAAAATTATTGGTGTTTAAATAGTCAACTAGGCAACAAAGTGCAAAGTTGCAATGTAGAAAGTGAGGTGATTAATTATGAGTAGGAAATCATATACTGACAATCATTCATTAATACTATTTTTAAAAATATTGTGTACTTTTGATTATAATGATGGAATTTTAAAGTTATGGGATAGTCATAAAACTAGAGTAACAATAAGTAAGATTATGAAAATTTTACATTTTAATTATGATGAGTATAATTCTTTAATGAAAACTTTAGAGCCGTTTAATGCTATTTATGAAGTTACTATTGGTGGTAAAAGATTTATACAAATTGATGAGAGAATTATTAATGCTTTAGAAAAAACTAAAAAATTAAGAATTCAATTACAAACTGAAAACGACAAAAATAGTAATCAAAAAATTACATCTTAATTCATATGTTTTAGTGGGTGACTGTTATATGAAAGTGACAAGTTATTTTGATGAAAAAGGCAAATCATTTCAAGAAATTATAGAACAATTTCTAGTCATATATTACAATGAAACTCTAGTAAAACAAGGCTAAAAATGGTATAATATAAGTGTATTGAAATGGTTTTGCTACCACTAAAAAAGGAGGTAATTATGATAGGTAGCGAAACATACAAAGTAGGTATTTATTTAAGATTATCTCGTGAAGATGAACAAAAAGGCGAAAGTGGTAGTATTTCTAATCAAAGAGACATTATACATAAATATATAAGAGAAAATAATCTATTATATATAGATGAGTATGTAGATGATGGAGTGAGTGGAACAACCTTTGAACGTGAGGGCTTTAATAAACTTATTGAAGACATAGAGGCTAAACGTATTAATATGGTTATTACAAAAGACCTCTCAAGGTTTGGAAGAAATGAGGGGCAACAATTAAGATATTTAGACTATTTTTGCGAAAAAAATATAAGATATGTTGCTATCCTAGATAACGTTGATACTTTTGATGAGTACAATACATCTAATGAAATGATACCGATACAATGTTTCTTTAATGAAAAGCACGTAAGAGATACATCTAAAAAGATGAAAGCAAGTGTATATAATAAAAGAAGTCAAGGTAATTTTCTAGGTAAGACTGCTCCATTTGGTTATAAAAAAGACCCTAATAATAAATATAAGTTAATTATTGATGAAGAGGCTTCACAAGTAGTTAAAAGAATATTTGATTTATTTGTTAGTGGCAAGGGTATTTGTGAAATTTCAAGAATTCTAACTGATGAAAAAGTACCCATTCCCACTGAACATAAAGGGCTTAAATCTGGTCATATGTCAACGGCTTATGGTATTTGGAATAATAGAACTATAAGTGATATGTTGACTTTACCTACTTATGTTGGAGACTTAACACAAGGTAGGTCAAAAAAGCCTAGTTATAAATCAAAAAAAAGAGTAAGGACTAAACGTGAAGATTGGATAATATGCGAAAATAAGTGTCCAGCCATAATTGATAGGGAGACATTTAATCTAGCCCAAGACATATATAATAGGAATAAAAATCAAGGTAAGAATACACAAGATATATTACTTAAAGGGTTTGTATATTGTAAAGAGTGTGGGCATACAATAGGTTTTAGACTTCATAAAGCCAATACTAAAAAGAAAGGTGAAGTCACTAGGTGTTATGGTAATTGTAATTATTGGGCTAAACATAAAAGATATGATGTATGCACTCCACACAATACTAAATACTATGAGTTAGAAGAATTAGTTTTAAATGAAGTTAAGAAGATGTGTAAAAAGTATTTAAAGGCTAATGATTTAAAAAATGCACTAGCAAATAGTGATAAAACTAAAAAGATATTAAATGAGTTAGAAATAAGATTAAAGAAGTTAGAGGCAGAAGTTGAATTTAGTAGTAAAAAGAAAGAAGATTTATACAACGATAAATTAGAGGGCGTTATTGATTTAGATATGTATAAGAGAATGACAAATAGAATAACTGAAGAGACAATCACTAAACAAAACGAGATAAGAGAAATAAAGACTAAAATATATAATATAAAGAATAATATAACTGATAATAATAAGAAGTATGATAGTGTTATAAAAGAGTATTTATCTATGAAAAAGCCTAGTGTACAATTATTATCTAGTATCATAGATAAGATAGTTATAGATGAAAATAAAAATGTAGATATATATTATAAGTTTAAGCCATTTGAAAATGGTTATTAAAAATAGAAAAAAATTAAACCTTTGATAGTTTATGTTGTTACTCCAAGAATTAATAAGAGTTTTAAATTTCAAAGTGATTGGCCTTATAATAATTCACAAGTATATCTATTGAAACCATTACTTGATGATATATTAAGTGATGAAAATAGAACTTTTACTAAGGATGGAGATAATTATAAACTAGTAGTGGCTGCTAATTATCCTAATAATTCTAAATTAGTTAAACAGGAAATATTACTTGATAAGAATGCTGATATTAAAAAGGTAACTGTTATGGATACTAATGGTAATGCTCAAATTACTATGAATTTTAGCAAGATTGATTTAAACAGTAAATTTAATGATAATTACTTTGATTTAAAAGAAATTATTGATGTTAGGGAAGAAAATAATACTACTGAAGATAATACTAATACAAATACTAACACAAATACTAATACTAACGAAAATAATACTGATACTGAAAATAAAACTACTGAAACTAAACAAACTAGTACAATAGAAGATGTTATATATCCAATGTATCTACCAGTTAATACTTATTTATCTAATAAGGAAAAGGTAAGTAAAGAAAATGGTGAGAGATTAATACTTACATTTGATGGTGATAATCCTTTTATGTTAATTGAAGAAACTGTTACTTATGAGGAAGAACATTTAATAGTTCCTACATATGGAGAACTTGAGTTAATGGCTTCAACAGTAGCAATAGTTAATGATAATTCTGTTAATTGGATAGACAATAATATAGAATATTATGTAGTTAGTGATAAATTATCTAAGCAAGAATTACTTGATATAGCAAGAAGTATATCTGTACTTCCAGTAAGCAAGTAAACCTTGCTTTTTTCTTTTTAAATAATATTCTTTTATATTTTCATGTTGCTAATTACAACTAAAACTTTAATTTAGAGACTACAGGCTCTAAATTACTAGGTAAGACTATAGGCTTACCTAGAATAAAATAATATAAATTTATTTTTAATATATTGAAAAAGTATTAATATTTAGATATAATTATATAGGAAAATAGGTGATGATAATAATGAAAAAAGTATTACTTTGTATTATGGATGGAGTGGGACTTACTAAAGAAAAGAAATATAATGCTTTATATAATGCTAATACTCCTAATTTAAATAAATTATGGAATAATTATCCACATAGTGAACTTGAGGCATCAGGAATATATGTTGGATTACCTAAAGGTCAAATGGGTAATAGTGAAGTTGGTCATACTAATATAGGAGCAGGTAGAGTAGTATATCAATCTTTGGAACTTATAAATAGTAAAATTAGAGATAAGAGTTTTTATAGTAATAATGAAATATTAAATGTAATTAATCATGTCAAAGATAATAATTCTAATATTCATTTAATTGGACTTCTTTCTGATGGTGGAGTGCATTCTCATATTAATCATTTATTTGCTTTACTTGATATGATTAAGAATAATAATGTTAATAATGTATATATACATATATTTACTGATGGTAGAGATGTTAGTCCTACTAGTGGAATTAAATATATAGAAGAATTAGAAAAAAAACTTAAGTCTTTAGGTATTGGTAGTATTGCTTCAATAGGAGGTAGATACTATGGTATGGATAGAGATAATAGATTTGATAGAGTAGAAAAGGCTTATAATGCAATGGTTACTGGGACAGAAGTTAGAGATGTTAAGAAAGTATGGTATGATAGTCAGAATAATGGTATTACTGATGAATTTATAGAACCTACTACTACTAATAGTAATGGTTTAATTAGAGATAATGATGGTATTATATTTTTTAATTTTAGACCTGATAGATTAAGAGAACTAGGTAGTATATTTACTAATGATAATTATGAGTGTTTTAAAAGAGATAAAATTAATAATTTAAAAGTTGTTACAATGATGAAAGTTACTGATAGTGTTCTTTGTCCTTATGCTTTTAGTTTGCAGGAACTTGATAATACTATTGGTGAATATATATCTAAGAAAGGACTTACTCAACTTAGAATAGCAGAAACTGAAAAATATGCTCATGTTACTTATTTTATTAATGGTGGTAATGATAATGTTTTTGATGGAGAAAAGAGAATACTTGTTCCTAGTCCTAAGGTAGCTACTTATGATTTAGAACCAGAAATGAGTGCTAATATGATTACTGCTTCTTTGGTAAAAGAAATTTCTTCTAATCATGAGGATTTAGTTATACTTAATTTTGCTAATGGTGATATGGTTGGTCATACTGGAGACTATGCCGCTGCGATAAAGGCAGTAGAGACAGTAGACAATTGTATTGGTAAGATACTTTCTAATATATCACTTCATGAATATACTGTAATTATAACTGCTGATCATGGTAACTGTGAAACGATGAGAAATAAAGATGGTAGTATTAATACTAGTCATACTACTAATAGAGTACCTTTTATTATTACTGATAAGAGATTAAAATTACTAGATGGTAAGTTATGTGATATAGCTCCAACAATATTATTTTTAATGGGACTTGATATACCTAGTGAGATGACTGGTAATATTCTTATTAAAAATAGAAAGAAGGTTAAATAATGTTAAAATTACTTAATAATCCTAAATCTGATAATACTAGAAATATTCTTAATGCTGATTTATTTGTTAGTAATTTAAAGAATACTTTGAAGGCTTTTGGTTTTAATCCTAGAGTAGAATATAAAGTATATAGGAGTATTACTGTTTATCATATTACTTGGAATGATGATAAAGATTATGATGATATTGTTAAATTAAAGAAAGAAATTGCTTTATCACTTGGTATTAGAGAAAATGAATTAATATTAGATAAGATTAGTGAAAATGAAGTATCTATTAAAGTAACCAATATGAAGATAGATCCTCTATGTTTAAAGGAAGTATTATCTGATTATAAAAAGAGTAATGATTTTAGTATAGTACTTGGAATGGATGAATATGATAAGTTAGTTACTTTTGATTTTGATAAAGAGAAGAGTCTTTTGGTTACTGGAGTAAGTGGTACTGGTAAAACTAATTTATTTAATAATATTATTATGAATATTTTAATTAATTATAGTGATGTTAAAATTATTATACTTGATTCTCAAAGTATTAATTATAATTTATATAGTAATGTATGTGAAGTTATTAATAAAGAAGAAGATATTATTGTTAAAATTAATTTACTTAGAAGAGAATTTGAAGATAGAGTAAAAAATAATGTTAGAGATAAAATGGTGGTATTTATCGATGAAATATATGAAATACTAAAGTTAGATAGTAGTGTTAAGTATGATATTAATTATCTACTGGAAGTTGGTAGTACAATGGGTATATATTTAGTAGTATCTACAGATAGTGTACTAGAAGATGATATCTATGATTTATTTAATAAAGATAATGTATCTAAGATTAGTTTTTATCTTACTTCAAGAGGAGAATATAATATGTTTTTAGGCAGGGCTATCAGAGAGAATTTAGGAAGAGATGTAATGTATTTAGATAATGATAAAAATTTAATTAGAATGAGTATTCCTATTATATGTGATGATGAGATAGAGAGAGTAGTTAAGTATATTAAAAATTAGTAATAAAAAGGATAAAAATAGTATGAAAAATTAAAAAAACGTGTTTTTATTCAAAAAAATACAAAAAAAATGTATATTTTTAAATAAAAAGTGATATAATACTATTGGAGATTGGGGATGTTTTAGATGAAAATATTAAAAGTTACTGCAAATAATTTTAAATTATGTGAAGATAATTTTACTATTTCATTTGTACCAGAGGCTAATAAAACAGTTGAAGATAAAGAGTTTGAACTTAATGAGATTGATGAAAATTTATTTGTATTTAAAACACTTTGTTTTATAGGTAAAAATGCTTCAGGAAAGACGACTGCAAGTGAACTTCTTTCTTTGGTATATGATATTTTTTCAATGTTTAGGATAAGAGAATCTTATAGTATACTTAGATATTGGGATAAGATGGTTAATCTTGATATTACTTTTTATAATGAAGGATATTTATATAGATATGTTACTGATTTATGTAAAAATAATGAAAATAATACAATAGTTTTTAAGAATCAGAAACTATATAAAAGAATATATATGAAGTCTTATGCAAGAATGATTTTTGATTATAGTAAATATGAAGAATTAAAATTAGATAATTCTTTACCTGAAGATACTTCAATAGTATATTTGATATTAAAAAATATTGCTTTTAGGGGAATATATTGTCCTAGTAGAGATGAAATATATTCAGATTATGCTATTTCATTTAATATATATAGATTACTTAATAATAATAATAAAATTGTTGAAGCTATCTTGAAAATATTTGATGAACATTTAGAGGGTATAGAGATGTTAGAGGATAATAAATTTAAAATATATTATAATAATAAGACTAGTAAAGAAGTTACTAGTAAAGAATTATATAATATTTTATCTAGTGGTACCACTAAAGGATTTGGTTTGTTTACTTTTGTTGTTTATTCTTTAAAAAATGGTTGTGACTTGATTGTTGATGAGATTGAAAATCATTTTCATAAATCTTTAGTAGAAAATCTTGTTAGTTTATATAAAGATAAGTCTGTTAATAAAAATAATGCTACTTTAATATTTACTACTCACTACTGTGAACTATTAGATTTATTTAATAGAACGGATAATATTTATATTACTAAGTATGATAAAAATATTCATCTTGAAAATATGTATAAAGATTATGATTTTAGACCAGAGTTATCTAAGAGTAAGAAGTTTTATAGTAATACCTTTAACACAGATGTTAATTATGATTCTTTAATGAATTTTAAGAAAGAACTTATGTAGTTTGAAAATATTATTGATGTGTGAAGGTGCTAATGAGGAGAAACTATTGGAGCTTCTTCTTGATAATAATAAATTAATAATTACTAGAGATGATTTGATAGGAAGAAAACCATACCATGTAAGAGGACTTAGTAATCCTTATATAAAGAGTGAACTTAGAAGATATAATAAAGAAGTTTTAATATATAGAATTGGTGATAAACAAACAGATAGTTTGAAAATACCTGAAGAATTAAAAGATATTGTTTTTAAAAAGAATATTTTTAAATATTGTACTAAACCAGAACTTGAAGTATTGCTTATTATTAATGAGGGTATGTATAAAGATTTTTTAAAAAGTAAAATAAAACCTAAAGATTATGCTAAGAAGAATATTAAATTTAATCGAAAGTATTATGATAATTCTACGCAATTTTATGATGATTATTATGGTGGAAGTAGAATTAAGCTTCTGGTAAATAATATTAGGGATTATAAAAAGATAAAAAAACATTGTTCAGATGAATTATATTTAGATGAATTATTGAGAAAATAGTTATTTACAAAAATAGTGAAAAATAGAAAGTTTTGCAAGTATACTTGCAAAACTTATATATATGAAATGTTAGGAAGTTGTAATATGGAAGAAAAGAAGAAAAAGAGTAGTAAGAAAAGAGATAATATATTTACAATTATTTTGTCTTTTTGTGATGTTATTGCTATTACTGTTTTATTCTTATTATATGGTCCTTATGCTAATTTTAGAGACTGGCTTATTACTACTGCGATGGGAACAATGAATCATCAGTACTTAGCTACTACTTTTTATAGTATGGATAAAATAGAAAAAGTTTTATCTAGTCATAGTACGATAGAACCTGATTTTAATACTGATACTAGTTTAATTATAGCTAAAGAAGGAGAATACATTGATGACTATGATAGAGAGATATTAGATAGAAATAAAGATGATGTATATAAATTAATTGAGATAGATGAAAATGGATATTCTGGTTATTTAGCCGCTATTTACGATGCTAGTAAAATTAAAGTTACTTATAGTAAGAATATTGGATATACAGGAGAGTATTTAGTAGATATGGCTAAAAGAGAAAAGGCAATTCTTGCTATTAATGGCGGAGGATTTGCTGATAATGGTGGTCAAGGTAATGGAGGACAACCTGTTGGTGCTGTAATATCTAATGGAAAAATAATTAATGATTCTACTGGTTATGGTGGTCACTATGGCGGAGGTATTATAGGATTTACTAATGATAATAAACTATTCTTAGGTAAGATTAGTACTAATAAGGCTATAGAAATGGGAATAAGAGATGCTGTTGAATTTGGACCATTTCTTATTGTAAATGGGGAAAGTTCATTTATTAATGGTAATGGTGGATATGGTGTTCATCCTAGAACAGCAATTGCTCAAAGACAAGATGGTATTGTATTATTTCTTGTTATTGATGGTAGAAGTTTAAAGAGTAAAGGTGCTGATATGAACGATTTAGTAAATATATTACTTAGATATCATGCTTATAATGCTGCTAATCTAGATGGTGGTAATTCTAGTGTAATGGTAATAGATAATAAGATTATTAATCATCCTTTTAATTGGGATAATAGAGAAGAGACAAGACCTATAGCTAGTGGTTTTGTGGTAGTTGAATAGGAGAAAAAATAATTAAGATTTAATTTTTATAGTTAAAACGAGCAAAGCTTTGTATTATAAGCAAATGCTCGTTTTTAACTGCTGTATATTATGGTTTAATTTATATTATTTTTACTTTAATTCTATAATTATATAAATTAGTACTAGTCTTTTAGTGTAGTAATTTTAGATGACTTAGTACTATTATTTTATTCTGCATACAAGATAGAAATAATAGTTAAAAATGTATTATTTTATAGGTATTAAATTGTATATATATTAATTATATTGGTTTATTTTGATTCTGAATGGTTATAAAATTAATTTTTTTATAAAGTGTTGAAATTTTTTTATAAAGTGTTGAATTTATTGTTTTTAGTTGGTATAATTGAATAGAATAGAGATTGTAATAGTGAGGTTAGTATGAAAAATAGAATTGTATTATTTATAGTATTACTTATAACACCATTTTGTGTTAAGGCAAATTCAATATTAGTAACTTGTGATACTGATATAGTAAAAGGAACTAGTTTAAAATGTTCTATAAATGGTGTATCAGAAGGAATAGTATCAGCAGTTAGTGCTAAGGTTAGAACTGGTAGTAATATAAAGTTTAGTTCCTTTATACCTAATTCTTCTTGGCAAGGTGATGGAGAAGAAGGGAAAATTGATTTATATACTGCTAGCGATATGACTGGTAATTTTGTTATTGGTACATTAAATTTTGATGTTACTAGTATTTATGAAGGGGGTAATAGTACTATAACTATTGATTCTATATTCTTTTATGATGAAAATGGAAAAGAAAGTTCAGTTGCTCCCATTACTAATACTATTAGAATAGCTTCAACTAATAATGATTTATATAGTTTAAGTCTAAGTACTGGTAATTTAAGTCCTGTTTTTAGTAGTAATATTACTAGTTATAGTGCTATTATTGATGCATCAGCAGTCACAATAAATGCAAGAGCATCTAGTAATTATGCAAGTATAAGTGGTATTGGAAAAGTTAATTTAAATTATGGTAGTAATACATTTAGAGTTATAGTTACAAGTGAGTCTGGTACTACTAAAACTTATAATATTAATATTGTTAGACCTAATAATACAAATAATAATACCAGTGATACTAGTAATAGTGATAATAATACCACTAATTTAAGTAGTAATAATTACTTAAGTAACATTACTTTAAGTAATGGAAATATTAATTTTAATAAAAATATTACTGAATATAATATAACTGTTGATTATCAAGTTTCAAATATAGAAGTAATCGCTATTGTTGAAGATAGTAAATCAAAAGTAGAAATAACAGGTAACACAAATTTAGAAATAGGTAATAATATAATTGAAATTAAAGTAATTGCTGAAGATAATTCTACTAGAATATATAAAATAAATGTAGAAAAGAAAGATGAAAATTATGTTTTATCTAGTAATAATAATATATCAAGTGTTAATATAAAAAATTATGATTTTGATTTTAATAGTAACATAACTAATTATACATTAACTATTAAAGACGAAGAAAAATTGGATATAGAAGTAATACTTGAAGATTCTAAGTCTACTTATAATATTCAAGGCAATAATAATTTAAAAAATAATAGTGTAATAAAAATAGAAGTTATAGCGGAAGATGGCACTACTAAAATATATCAAATAGATATTAAATCAAGTGATAGATTTATTAAATCAATATTTATTATAATAATAATTATTTTATTAATAATTAATATAGTAAGATTATTCTTAAAATATAGGAGGTTAAAAAATGAAAGAATTTATAAATAAATATTTAACTAGAAAGAATAGAAATATAATAGCTATAGTAATTATAGTATTAGGAGTTATTTTCCTTATTAATTACTCTTTCTTTGAACCTACTTATATTAATCAGTATATTGCTACAAAAATATATGATACACCAGCAAATAGTTATTTCGACGATGATAATTTTTATAATTGTGTAGTAGATGCTTATAACAAAAAAAATGGTACAAGTTTAGCTTATACTACTAATTTGAGTGATAGTCAGTTGAAAACTATAACTTATTTAAATTGTAATAATAAAAAAAATATAGTAAGTGCCAAAGGTATAGAAAAATTAACATCATTAACAAAATTAGATGTAACTTCTAATCAATTAACAAGTTTAGATGTAAGTAAGAATACATCATTAACATATTTAGAAGCATACAAGAATCAATTAACAAGTTTAGATGTAAGTAAGAATACAGCATTAACATATTTATCTGTAGCAGATAATCAATTAACAAATTTGAATGTTATTGGTGCAACATCATTAACAAAATTAAATGTATTTAAAAATCAATTAACAAGTTTAGATGTAGGTAACAATACATCATTAACAGAATTAAGGGTAGAAAATAATCAATTAACAAGTTTAAATGTTAGTGGAGCGACGTCATTAACAAAATTATTTGCTTCTAATCGTCATGGTTATTCAAGTAAAAATCAATTGACAAGTCTAGATGTAAGTAAGAATACAGCGTTAACAGATTTATATGTATCAGATAATCAATTAACAAGTTTAGATGTAAATGGGGCTACATCATTAACATATTTATTTGCAGAAAATAATCAATTAACAAGTTTGGATGTAAGAAATAATACGGCATTAATGAAATTATGTGTATATAATAATAAATTAACAAGTATAGATGTAAGTAAAAATATAGCATTAACAAAATTATTAGCATACGATAATAAATTAACAAGTTTGGATGTGAGTAAAAATACGTCATTAACAGATTTAGGTGTAGGTAGTAATCAATTAACAAGTATAGATGTAAGTAAGAATACATCATTAACATATTTACATGTATCAAATAATCAATTAACAAGTATAGATGTAAGTAGTAATACATCATTAGAAAATTTATATGTATCAAATAATCAATTAACAAGTATAGATGTGAGTAAAAATATAGCATTAACAACTTTATGGGTAGATGGTAATCAATTAACGAGTTTAGATGTAAGTAATAATGCGCCATTAGCAAGATTAAGAGTAAATAATAATAAATTAACAAGTATAGATGTAAGTAAAAATATAGCATTAACAGAATTACAAGCAGGCTATAATCAATTAACAAGTTTGGATGTGAGTAAAAATACGTCATTAACAGATTTATCTGTATCAGATAATCAATTAACAAATTTGAATGTTAGTGGGGCAACTTCATTAACAGATTTATCTGTATCAGATAATCAATTAACAAATTTGAATGTTAGTGGGGCAACTTCATTAACAATTTTAGAGGTAAATTATAATCAATTAACAAATTTAAATGTTAGTGGAGCAACATCATTAACAGAATTAGATGCATTTCATAATCAATTAACAAGTCTAGATGTAAGTAATAATACAGCATTAACTAAATTACAAGCAGGCTATAATCAATTAACAAGTATAGATGTAAGTAAGAATACATTATTAAAAGAATTATCTGCAGGAAATAATCAATTAACAAGTATAGATGTAAGTAACAATACATCATTAGAAAATTTATATGTATCTAGAAATAAATTAACAAGTTTGAATGTAAGTAAGAATACATCATTAACACATTTATATGTATCAGATAATCAATTAACAAATTTGAATGTTAGTGGAGCAACATCATTAAAATTTTTATATGCATACAATAATCAATTAACAAGTTTAAATGTTAATGGGGCAACTTCATTAATAATTTTAGAGGTAGAATATAATCAATTAACAAATTTAAATGTTAGTGGAGCAACATCATTAGAGTATTTTAAAGTATACAATAATCAATTAACAAGTCTAGATGTAAGTAACAATACAGCATTAATATGTTTATATGCATACAATAATCAATTAACAAGTCTAGATGTAAGTAACAATACAGCATTAAAATATTTAGATGTATCTGCTAATCAATTAACAAGTTTAGATGTAAGTAAGAATACAGCATTAACTTCTTCCAAAACTAGTATATATTCTAATCCTTATAGTGAAATATTATATGTATATAAGGGTGGTAATATTACTGCTGGAAATAATGTTAAATTACCTACTCAATTAGGGTGGGATAGTCCTACCTGGACAAGTAGTAATATTAATATGGCTACAGTTGATAGTGATGGGATAGTTACTACGTTAAAAAGTGGTAGTGTTCGAGTAACGGGTACAGTAAGTGGTAAGTATATAACTACTAGTACAGTTAATGTGGTAGAAATAACTTCAGATAAGTATGAAATAAATGAAGAAAATAATTATATCATTATAAATGATTCTATGGATAGTAATATTATTAAGAATAATATTAGTGTATCTAATGAAAATATTACTATAGATGTAGACTTAGATAATTATAAGTTATATGTTAAGTATAAAGATGAATTATTAAAAGAGTTTAAACTTATTGTGTATACTTCTTCTAAATATGATTTAAGTGGTAATTATATTTATACTGGTGATAAAGATTTAGATTTAAGTAAGATAGCTACTATTAATTGTGATAAAGAAGTAAGTGATAATAAGTTATTAATTAAAATTAATGGTGTAGTAATAAGAGAGTATGATTTAATTAGTATATCATCAGATGTATATGATCTAAGTAAAGAATATATATATGCAGGAAATAATGAATTAAATATTGAAGATATTAGTATTACTAATGGAAGTGTTTCTATTAAAGATAATAAATTATTAATTAAATATGATGATAAAATAATTGATGAATATAAGATAGTTAGTATATCATCAGATGTATATGATTTAAGTAAAGAATATATATATGTAGGTAATAATGAATTAAATATTGAAGATATTAATATTACTAATGCAAGTGTTTCTATTAAAGATAATAAAGTGGTAATTAAATATAATGATGAGATATTAGATGAATATAATATACTTAGTATTAGATTTAATGGTTATAATTGTTTTGGTAAGAAGATAATAGTACTTGAAGAAGTTAGTTATAATGACTTTATTACTAATATAGAAGTTAGTAATGGTATTACTTATAAGTTATTTAATGGTGAAGAAGTAGTAACAAGTGGTAATATTTTAGTAGATTATATTTTAAAAATATATTATAATGGTATTGTAATAGATGAATATACGATAATAGATGAGAATGAATATTTAGAATTTGATGAAAGTTTAGATATTGATGAAGATAATACTATTATAAATAATATTAAAGTAGGTACTAATATAAATAGTGTAATAGGTAAGATTAATACTAGTGGTAATGTTAGTGTATTAGATAAAAATGATAATGTTATTGAAGATAGTACAAGTAATTTAGGTACAGGATATAAGTTTAAGATAGAATTATATAGTCAAACATTATATTATGCTATTAGTGTAAGAGGAGATATTAATGGAGACAGACAAGTTAATATTAATGATGTAATAGGAATATCTAAACATGTAATAAAAGGTAATGTTATTAGTGGTATTGAATATGTAAATGCAAGTGATGTAAATGATAATGGTAATATAGATATTAATGATGTTATTAAGTTAGCTAAACATATTATAAAAGATACAGAGTTATAGTAGGGAGAGTGAAAAAATGAAAGATAAATTGAAAGAAAAATTAAAACAATTGTTGGAATTGATAATGAAAAATAAAAAGATATTTATTGGAATATTAACTATCTTACTTGTTTTAGTTATTGTGTTAGTAATTTTACTTGATAAAGGTACTTTTGCAGTAGAAGAAGATACGGATAATTTAACTATTACTTGTCCAGATACTGCTAGTGGTGGTCAAGAAATAGAATGTTCTATAGTACTTAACTCTGTTACTTTTAGTACACAAGGATTAAATGCTAGCTATAGTGTTACTGAAGGAATGGAATTTGTTAAATTTACTGCAGAAGATATTTGGAATGTTTATGCTAATGATTCAGATGGTTTTGTATTAGTAAATTTTGATGGAGTAACTGGTAGTAGTTTAGTGGGAACTGTTAAATATAAAATACCAGAAACTGCTAGTAGTAATGAAAAATATAAAGTAGAATTAGTAAATGCTACTATTGGTGATGGGGATGTTACATCAATTACTTTTGAGAACGTATATGATGAAATAAGAATATTATCTGATGTTAATACTTTAGATAATATTACATTAAGTACTGGATCTTTAGATGAAGAATTTAATGGTGGTATAAATGAACATAATGCTACAGTAGATAGTGAAAAAGTAACTATTAATGCTATTAAGACAGATGATAATTCTTCTGTCAGTGGTGATATAGGTGAAGTTACATTACATTATGGTACTAATACATTTAATATTATGGTTACTAGTGAAACTGGTATTCAAAATACTTATACATTAAATATTTATAGACCATATAATTTTAGTTCAGATGTTTATACTTATAGTAAAGAGAATAATTATATATATACTAAGACCAATATTGATAGTACAACTATATTGTCTAATTTAGTACTTCCAACAGAATTAACAGGAGATATTAAAAATAATAATTTAATTATTAGTTATGGTGATGAAAAACTATTAGAGATAAATATAATTAATATAACATCAACTAAATATACAATGCTAGAGAATATTATGTATATTGAAAGTAATTTATCTTATGCAAGTTTGATGAATACAATTACTTTAAATGGTGTAACTACTAGTATATATGATGAAGAAGGTAATTTGATTAATAGTGGTGTAGTAATTGAAGGCTATAAATTAAAAGTATTCTATAATGATACACTACTTGAAGAATATACATTTGATGAAGAATATTTAAGTATTGATAACTTAAATGTAGATGATGCTAATAATATAATTAAGCGTATAGTACTTGGTACTAATTATAGTGAATTGCTTTCTAATATTACTACTACTGGTACTATTACCGTTAAAGATAAAGATGGTAATATATTGAATAATAATAATACTGTTAAAACTGGTGATGTTATTGAAGTAAAAATGGCTAGTGGAACTTATAGTTATACAATATCTGTACTTGGTGATTTAACAGGTACTGGAACTGCTACTTTAGGAGATGTTTCATTACTATATCGTTATTTAAAAGGTAAGACTGAACTTGAATTATATCAAATAGCAGCAGGAGATGTTATTAATAATGGTAGTATTAAAGTAAATGATGTCTCTAGAATATATAGGTATTATAAAGGTAAAATTACTAGTATGGAGGTAGAATAATGAAAAAGAATTTATATATATGTTTGTTATTAATATTATTTATTTTACCATCTAGTGTAGCAGCGGCAACAGGAAATCTTAAAATTTCCTGCGCTGATACTACATTAAATGCTGGAGAAAGTACCGAGTGTACAATTACAGGTAGTTCAAGTGTTGATATAATTGATATATCTACAGTAGTAGAATTAAGTAGTAATTTAACTATGGAATCATTTACTCTTAATAATACTTGGGAGGGTAGTGATTTTGACACTGGTAAAATTGATATATATACTAAAAGTGGTGATGCAATAAGTGGTAATTTTACTGTTGGAGTTATGACTATTAAAGTTAAAAGTGGAATAGTTAATTCTAATGAGAAAGTAACTTTATCATCGATTGAATTTACTTATGATACTAAAGAGTATTCTATTGATGATGTATCAGCCTCTATTCGTGTTCCTAATAATGTAAATACTTTATCTAATTTGAGTGTTAGTGGTGCAACATTTAATTTTAATGCAAATACTTTTACATATAATTTTAATGTTGATGCTGAAAGCACTACTATTAATGCAACTAAATTAGATTCTAATTCAGTCGTTACTGGTGATATTGGTAATAAAAATTTGAGTTATGGATTAAATACTTTTAAAATAACAGTAGCGGCAGAGAATGGTACAACTAAGACATATACATTAAATGTTACTAGACCTGATAACAGAAGTAGTGAAAAAGATCTTTTAGCTTTTCAATTTATCGGTTATGATATAAAATTTAATAAAGAAAAGACAGATTATACATTAAGTGTAGAAAATAATATTACATCACTTGCTATTTGTGCTGAAGGAGTTAAAAAGGATAATTTATTATGTATAAATAGAGATGCTGTTAAATATTCTGATAAAGCTAATATGGTAGGTGTATTTAACGATGTAGATTTTACTAATTCATTTAATGAAGATGATGATTATTTAGATTGTGGTAATTTGAATGTAGGTAAAAATAAGTTGTTAATAACTGTTAAAGCAGAAAATGAAACCGAAAATACTTATACATTTATTATTAATAGAAAAGATGAAAAAGGTAATCTTGTCGATGATGAATTAACTACAAATAATAAGACAGGAGATAGTTTTATTATTGTCGTATGTGTTGTTGCTATTCTATCATTAATTGTTTCTGTGTATTATGTAAAAAAGAAGAATAAAGCCTTATAAGTGTGGCTTTTTTCTTCTTAAAAGTTATTGCTTTATTGTGAATAATATAGTACAATGATTTTAATAATATGAATAGGAGAAAGTATGAGAAAGAAAAAAAGTAATAAAAAAATAGTTTTATTAATAGTTGTAATTTTTGTTTTAACTTTAATTGGAATAGGTTTATATTTTGTATTAGAAAAAGGTAATATTACTAATATTACTAAACCTAATTATGATGATTATTATAGTGAATATGTTATTACTAATAAAGAAAGTAAAATATATATTAAGGATAATAATGAGTATAAAGAGACTGGCTTAATTGGTAAAAATATAGAACTTAGTCTTAATAATGAAAATTGTAATGATGGGTATTTTAATATAGACTATTTTGATAATAAATATTATATTTATTATGAAGATGTAAATAAAATAAATGAGTTATCTAAAATAGATGATAGATATAAGAATTATATTGTATTTAATGATAATATTGTTACTAAAGATAATACATCTTTTTATGATGAAGATGATAATTTAGTATATATGTTTAATGAAGGATATTCTCTTCCTATTATTATTAAAGATAATGATAGATATGGAGTAGAGTTTAATAATAGGCTTTTATATATAAAAGCAAGTGATGGAGAAGTTATCTCTAATACTAATACTGATAAACATAATGCTAGTGGTATTGGTGTATTTAACTATCATGCATTTTATGATGAGAATGATCCTAATGATTCTTGTCCTACTGTTATATGTCATTCTAAAAAACAATTTAAAGAGCAACTTGATTATTTGAAAGAAAATAATATTCTTACTTTAAAGATGAAAGAAGTAGAAATGTATATTGATGGTAAGATTAGGCTTCCTAAGAGTATTTTACTTACTATTGATGATGGTGGGAGAGATAAAATAGCAGTGGATATGTTAACTGAATATAAGATGTATGCAACAATATTTTTAGTTACATCTTGGTATGATCCTAGTACTTATTATAAAACTGATTATATTGAATTTCATTCTCATACTGATGATATGCATGATACTGGTGTCTGTCCTGGAGGACAAGGTGGAGGTATTAAATGTCTTAGTGAAGAGGTTATTCAAAATGATTTAAAGGCTAGTAGAGAAAAACTTGGTGGAAGTACTTATATGGCTTATCCATTTTATGAATATAATGATTATTCTATTAAAATGTTAAAAGAAGCAGGATTTACTATGGCTTTTATTGGTGAATCTAATAATAGTGATAATTTAGTTCATGTTGGTAGTGATAAATTTAGATTAAGAAGATTTGTTATTGTTACTTATACAACAATTAATGATATTGATAAATATCTTGGTCAAATAAAATAGCATTCATAAAGAGTGCTTTTTTTGATATTTTTTAGTA
>JBJEEB010000062.1:0-1613 GCA_051872655.1 Bacilli bacterium
CAGAATATTCTTTTATATGGAAGTTGGACTAAAGATGGAGAAAGAGTAGATAAAAAATTAGAGGGTGTATATAGACAATTTAAAAGACTTGTTTTAATGAAGGGACCAGAAGAACAAAATGATTATACTCTCAAAAAAATAGGACAATACATGTATGAATGTGAATGCCCAGATTGTAAAGGAAAACGATTAAATAGCAAAACACTTTCATGCAAAATTAATGGATATAATATTGCAGATATGTGTGAAATGGATTTTGAAACATTACGTGAAGAATTAAGCAAAATAGATGACCCACGAGCAGTTTCAATAGTTAATCAATTAATTGCATCACTTGATAGAATGATTGATATTGGGCTTCCATATCTTAGTATGAATAGAGAAAGTTCTACTCTTTCAGGTGGTGAGGCTCAAAGACTTAAAATTGTAAGATATATGGGAAGCTCATTATGTGGTATGATTTATATTTTTGACGAGCCAAGTACAGGAATGCATCCAAGAGATGTTCATAGAATGGCCCAGTTATTAAAAAGTCTTAGAGATAAAGGTAATACAGTTTTAGTTGTTGAGCATGATAAAGATATTATAAGTATTGCAGATGAAGTAATAGATGTTGGACCTCTAGCTGGAAAGAATGGTGGTCAAATTTTATTTCAAGGAAGTTATGAATCATTATTACTTAGTGATACCAAGACAGGAAAAGCTTTAAATAATGAAATAAAAATAAAAGATAATCCTCGTATTCCTGAGAAATTTTTACCAGTAAGAGGAGCAAATCTTCACAATTTAAAAAATGTAGATATAGATATTCCACTTGGAATATTAACGGCCGTCACTGGTGTTGCTGGAAGTGGTAAATCATCATTAATAAGAGATGTATTTGCAAAACAATATGAGAATCAAGTTGTTTTAATTGATCAGAGTGCTATTACTGCAACTGGTCGTTCAACTGTTTGTACATATTTAGGATTTTTTGATGAAATTAGAAAGATATTTGCAAAAGAAAATAATGTATCAGATAGTTTATTTACATTTAATGGTAAAGGTACGTGCCCATATTGTAAAGGAAGAGGTGCTATTACAACAGAATTAGTATTTATGGATCCAGTTACAACTGTTTGTGAATATTGTAATGGAACAAGATACAGTGATGAAGCTCTAAGATATAATTATAAAGGAAAAAATATTGTAGATGTTCTTAATATGAGTGTAGAAGATGCAGTTCTATTTTTTAGTGATAATAAAAAAATAATGAATCATTTACAATCACTTATGGAAGTTGGACTTCCTTATATTTCACTTGGACAACCACTTTCGACTTTTTCAGGTGGTGAAAGACAAAGAGTAAAACTTGCTCAAAATATTAAGAAAAAAGGTAATATTTATATTTTAGATGAACCAACTACTGGACTACATGCATCTGATATTACTAAAGTTATGGAAATTCTAGAAGGAATTGTAGATAGAGGAAACACAGTAATTGTTATTGAACATAATACGGATGTTATGAAACTTGCAGATTATATTATTGATGTTGGACCAGATGGGGGAACTAAGGGTGGTAAGATTGTATTTAAAGGTACTCCAAAGGAAATGGTAGAACATGGAAATAC
>JBJEEB010000063.1:0-6144 GCA_051872655.1 Bacilli bacterium
ATATTGCTGTTTAGAAAATTAAAAAAGGAACTACCCTCCTACAAGTAGCTCCATTAGATAAATTTTGTATAAGAGTAAATTTTCAGTTCTCTCTTATACAATCTTATTAAAAGTTAATAAGAAGTACTTATATGCTTCTATAATATAGAGGCATAACTAAGATGGTATTTAAAATGTAAAACCATTTAAAATAAGGTTTCATACCATTTTAATTATGCCCCTATATTTTTTTGTTTATTTTTTAGAAACTTTTACTATTTCAATTCTATTTCTAGGTTAAGTATTATTAATCTATTAGTTGTTTAACCCAATTTTTTTCTTTAGCAGATATATTGCCATCTATCGCACAAATTAACAAGCATACTGTTATAATATCTTCTTTTAACTCATCTGAAAACATTCCTAAAATATCTACTATATAATCAATATATTGCTTTAATTCTTTTCCTTCTTTTTTGAACTTTCTTGCAATTTTTTTACACTCTTCATAATCTACCGAATCTCCAAAAAATGTATATAACATTGGATATAATAATATGTACTCCTCTTCTTTTATTTTACCATCTGCTACTATTGAACCTATAATAAATGTCGCAAAAATAGTAGTGGCAGTAATAGCATCTTCTGTAATTGCATTTAATTCTGGTAATATTTTTAATGACTTTTCTGCTAGTACAGCACTATAAGTAAGAACATCCATTTTTTCTACATTTTTACATATTTCAAAAAATCTTTTCATTCTTTATTCCTCCTCTTTCTATTATGTTATAATAACATATAATTATGAACTTTATTTTAACAAAACCTTTTTTGTTAATATTTTGTTAATATTTTTTTGCTACAATGATAGAAAATTAGTTGTAGGTGAAAATTATGGAAAAAATGAAAAAAGATTGGATTTTTATTATTAAATTATTTTGGATTTTTATTTTAGGAAGTTTTTTTGGTTATATTGTTGAAACTATTTATGCTTTTATAAAATCTGGAGGACATTTTGTCATAAGACAGGGTTTACTTTATGGACCATTTATACAAGTATATGGTTTAGGAGCAATGACATATTATATTTTACTTCTAAAAACACAGGATACTAAAAAAGTATTTTTCCTTAGTTTTTTTATGGGCGGACTATTGGAATATATGTGTTCTTATTTACAAGAATTAATTTTTGGTTCTGTTTCTTGGGATTATTCAGGAACATTTTTAAATATTAATGGTAGAACAAATTTTCAATATTGCATATACTGGGGGATTATTGGTATTATCTTTCTTAAAATTTTTTGGAGATTCGTTCCTAAATTAGATAATGTTGTAAACAGTAAGAAATGGAGGATTATAACATATCTTTTAATGATTTTTATTCTCTTTGATATTTCTGTTTCCTGTATTGCTTGTATAAGGCAAGAGGAAAGAAAACAAAACATTGCACCTAAGAATAGTTTGGATGTATTTCTTGATAACAAATATCCTGATGAATTTATGAATAAGATATATAATAATAGAATATCAATCGAAAAATAAGATATAGCACTACTATATCTTATTTCTAATCTATAACAATTTTATTATTTTTTTCACTAGTTATTGGCAATTTTACAGTAATTGTTGTTCCCTTGCTCTCTTTGCTTTCTATTTCTATTTTTCCTTCTGACAATTCTATAATTCTTTTCACGATTGCAAGACCTAATCCACTTCCTTCTTCTGAATGGGATTTATCTATTTGATAGAATCTTTCAAATACTTTTTCGATTTCATCTTCTTTCATTCCAATTCCGTAATCTTTTATTATTACAGTGATTTGATTATTTTCTTGAAATAGTTTAATATCAATTTCTCCATTTGTTTTTGAAAATTTTATTGCATTTTCTAATAGATTTATCCAAACTTGAAATATTAATTCTTCATCTCCTAAAAATACATTTTCTTCTAAACTAACATTTATTTTTATATTCTTCTCTGACCATTTTGGTTCTAATAAAGAAATTACTTTTCGTATTTGTTCTGCTACTAGAATTTCTTGTTTATTAATTATTCTATCTTGATTATGCAATTTAGCAAGTTTAAGCATTTTACCTGTTAAGCTTGCTAATCTTTCAGATTCTTCTACAATAATATTTGAGTATTCTTCTCTTTCTTCATCTGATAAATTTTTATCTTTTAGTAATTTTGCAAATCCTTCTATTGAAGAAATTGGTGTTTTTATTTCATGCGATACATTATTTATAAATTCCTTTTGCAAATTTTCTGTACTTTTCAAACCTTTTGTCATCTTGTTAAAATTATGCGTAAGTTCTCCTATTTCATCTTCTCTTTTTGTTTCTAGTTCTATATCATAATCTCCGAGAAGTAACCTTTTTAGTAGCCTCACTAAGTTTTTGAATTGGCTGCAACATTTTTTTGGTATTAATTCTAATTAATATTATACTAATTAATATAATATTAACTATTGTTAAGCCTAAAAACCTTCTTACAACATATATAATTTCTCTAATGTTTTCTTTACTACTTATATTAACTTCTATTAATTTAGTATTAATAGATGGTACAACCAATATAAAAAAACCTATAATCGTAATAATAATTACCAATGCAATTGATATAATAAAACTTCTCACTAATGATCTTTGTATTGATTTCTTTTTACCAAAAATTTTTTCAAACATCTAATTCTCTCCTCTTATAATTGCTTTATATCCAATACCTCTTACTGATATTATTTCAAACTCGTCCACATCTGATAGTTTCTCTCTAATTCTTTTTATATGAACATCAACAGTTCTATAATCTGATTCATTCTCTAATCCCCAGATTTCCTCGATTAGCTCTTGTCTTGTAAAAATTGTATTGGGAGTGCTAAGTAATTTATATAATAAATAAAATTCTTTTTGAGCTAATTGATAGCTCTTCTCCTCCTTTATGACAGATAGTTGATTATAATTTAAGACTAATTTTCCTATTTTAATCTTTTTCTCATGTGCCATATTAGCTCTTTTTAGCAAAACTTTCACTCGTAACATTAGCTCTTCTATATCAATTGGTTTTACCATATAGTCATCAGCTCCAAGTAAAAAACCTTCTTTTTTATCATCTAATGTACTTTTAGCCGTTATCAACAATATTGGTATATTATATTTCGCTTCTCTTAATTCTTTCGTTAACTGGTATCCATCCATTTTAGGCATCATAATATCGGTTACTATTAAATCTATATAATTTTTATCTATTACTTCTAGTGCATCTATTCCATTAGTTGCTTCATAAGTTTGATATTTTTCTCTTTTTAAACAAGTTGTAATTAATTTTCGTAAATTTTTATCATCTTCTACTACTAAAACATTAAACATATTTTACACCTCTTTTCATAAAATTAGGAGCAGTTTGAAAATAAAAGGGGATTTTTATATTTTAAAATTCTTTATACTACTCCTAATATATTGTTATTATAATCAATCAATATGAATTATTTATGAATTTTTTTAAGTCTTTACTATAATATCAAAAAAAGTACCAAAAATCTACATTTTTAATACTTTTTTTAATTTTGATTGTGTTATTTTTTCTTGTCATCTAGTATAATCTCTTGCTTAGTATCTTCTTTCTTTATACTATCCATTATCATAATAAATTTAACATTTCCTTTGTTTCCATTATTTAGCATTGTAAAATTATCGTATCCTTCTGATAGTTCTTGTAGCTTTTCTAATCTCGTACTAATATCTTTTAAATTACCATTAATGTAATCACAAATTTTTTCTATTCCTTCTTTATTAAATTTTGTTATTCCTTCAGCTAGAGTAATCGCTCCTTGTGATATCGTATTTGCCCCCTCTGTTAATTGGTCACTTGCTACTTCTAATTTAGTTCCACCACCCTCTAATGTATTTAATCCCTGTCTTAATTGAGTAGAACCAGAATTCAATGTTGCAGCTCCTTTTGAAATTTTTACTGTTCCTTCATATAAGTTTTGTGTTCCTTGTGCTAATTCTTTTGTTTTAGATGCTAATGCTTCCGTTCCGGTTTGTAATGCTGTTGTTCCATCATATAATGTATCTGTTCCTGTAAGTAGACTTTGAAGTCCTTGTTTTAAAGTGTTTAATGCTGTTTGTAATTCTTTTATGCTTGACATATCAGCACCTTTTAAGGTTGAAATTGTTTCTTTATATGCTACTATATTTGTTTCTAATAATGTAATAATTGATTTGTTTGTTTCTATTTGTGTAGTTATTGTTTGTTTTGTTTTATCATCTTCAATTGCTTTAAGTTGTGCAGTTAATGCTTCATTTGATGTTTTTAAGCTATTTATAGTATTTTGGTTTGCTGTTATTAATTGGTTTAATTCTGTAATTTTTGCAGAATTATCTGTTCCTTGAATACTATTTACACTCGTTATTATTTGATCTAATCCTGCTTCTAACTGTACTTCACCTTGCTTTAAACCTTGTGTTCCTGTTTGTAATTCGCTTAATTTAGAACTTATTGTCTGTAAATTTTCAGAAACCGCTAGCGTTCCTTCACTTACACTTTTTGCTCCAGATTCTAGAGTAGCACTACTTTCATTTAAGGTGCTTATTCCTGCATCTATTTTTGAATAATTTTGGTTAACACTACTTACTCCTTTTGACATTTGCTCTACTGCATTATTAAACTCTATTGATTTTTCACTATAAGTAGTTGTTCCCTCTTTCAAACTATTTGCTCCATCTTCCATTTGCTTACTCGAACTTTGTAAAGTGTCTACTTGAGTGTATATTTCATCAAGTTTTTCGAATAACTCTATATCGCTTTCTTCTAGTACTTTAGGAGTAACATAAGTTACAATATTATTTAACTCAAAATCGGTTGAATCCATAGTAATTTCTATTGTATTTGGAATATCTATTTTACCTTTTGAAATATTTAGACTTTCTTGTAAACCTGGCAAACTAATTCCAATTACTGTTGTTTTACTTCCATCATCTACAGTTTTTCCGTTTGTTATTTCAATATTTCTATTGTTATCATTATCTATAATTGTACCACAAACTACAACAAATGGAGTGTATAAAATTTGATTTTTTCCATTGATATTAACAGTATGTGCATCTTTATTAATATACTCAATTGTTATTTTTATTTTTCCACTTTTACCTGCTAGTTCACTTGCAGTTATTTCATTTCCATCTAATTCATATTTTACATTGCATTCTATTGGTAATTCTTTCTGCGTTTCTCCTTGATAATATATATCATTTTCTTCTGCATGCCATACTAAATTGTTTCCATCTTGTGAGAATTCTTCATCACCGTTTACATTATTTATATTTAATAAATCTGATATGTCATTGATTAATTTCTCCTGTTCATCATTTATTATATGATCACTTACAATTGTATTATAATTATTTCCATTTGAATCTATCTTAGAATAAACTGTTTCATCTTTTGTAAAAGCAAATACTGGTGTTGTATAAGCAAACATTGTGCATAATAATACACTTGAAGTTATTTTTGAAATCACTTTTTTATTCATTTTTAATCAAATCCTTTCTTTTTATTTTTTGACTTTCATTCCAATGGTTGTTTTGCAAATTATTTTGTCAAAAATCATTAAGAATGATGGTAATATAGTAATAACACATATCATACTAACAATAGCTCCTCTTGACATTAAAGTACATAAAGTTCCTATCATTTCTATTTGTGAGTAAACACCTACACCAAAAGTTGCTCCAAAGAAACATAGTCCACTTATAGCAATAGAACTAATAGATGTTCCTAATGCTTCACTAATAGCCTCTTTCTTGTCTTTACCACATTTTCTTCCATTTATATATTTATTAGTGATTAATATTGCATAATCAATAGTAGCTCCTAATTGAATTGTTCCTATAACAATAGATGCAATAAAAGGTATTATCGTATTTGTATAATATGGTATTCCCATGTTGATAAATATGGCAAATTCGATTACTGCTATTAATATAACAGGTAATGATATTGATTTTAATACAATAATCATAATAACAAATATAATTCCAATAGATACTGTATTTACACTATTAAAATCATGATTACTTATTTCTACTAGATCTTTCATCAAAGGGCCTTCTCCTGCAAGAATAGCATTTTCATCATATTTTTTTATAATTTCATTTACCTTTGTTA
>JBJEEB010000064.1:0-1549 GCA_051872655.1 Bacilli bacterium
TATTTATCATTTACTTGCTCGGTAATTACAACACTACCTCTATCAAATACTGGATGCATTGAACCACTTGCGATAGCAAGGGCATAATACTTAAAATATCCAGAAACAAAATAGATTATAATAGTTGTTAATATAATAGGAATTATTAATAAAATAATTGCTGATTTTTTGTAATTTCTATCAATTTTCTTATCTTCATCAGAATATTTAATTAAATTTTTTCTTACTTTAAATAAAATAATTATTGGTAGTACAAAGTCTATTATAGCTTTTAAATATTCGTTTGGATCAGGAACTATTGGTATTATATATCGATATAATGAAAATATTAATAAGTAAATAATGACCGGCATATAGCCCACTTTTATATTAGTGTATGTTGCAAAAATATTAAAAGTTATACTAGGTAGTAATACGAGTGCAGTAAAAATAAATATATCGTGCATATTTGACATATTTAAAATACTTAAAGCTGGCAATATATCTATCATAATAAATAATAAAACTGTATATATAATTAGAAATTTATTATTCCCAGATTTAGTTAAAAGTGAATTTCTTAAGTGTTCTTTAAAAACTATTTTTAATATAGTTGGAATTATAAAAATCGTTAATCCATATAGTGTTAAATAATTATTACTTTCAGCATAGCCAATTATAATTCCAAACAAATAGTATAGTATTAAAAATATCATCGAAGACATAAATACATCAAAATCTACTATTCTGTTTAAACGCTTATTATTTTTTTCAAAACCTAATATAAGAAAAAATATAAAATCACATATAAATAGAATAAATGGTAATACATAAACATTTGATAAACTGGAGTTAAAACTACTTAATATCACGAAAAACATAAGAATTGTTTCAAATAAGAATATCATATAATAACTTTTTACTCTTCGCTTTTTCATTTTAGTTCCATTCCTTTCTTATTTTATCAAACACTATAAAATTTTATCTCCAATTTACATAATCTAACAAATTACCTGTTTCCGCAGGACTTTTCCCATTATTTCTTTGACCCCAAGTTGAATAATTTGTAAAGGCTATAACTGTTTCCTCTTTTTCATATGTATTTATATAAGTATTATCATAACTTAAGTTTTCGTCATTAAAGCCATAACTATACCAATTATCATTATTACTTCCAACTACCCATATATTCCATTTTTCGGTGTGAATATCATCTTTAGTTAAAGATATTGCATTAGCATCATCTACTTCAAAAGAACCTAAGGAGGAAAACTTTGCAGTATATATAGTTATTTTATCACTACAGCCAGTAGCTTCATTTTCAAAATCTAAATTATAATTTTTAATATCAGTATTATCTTTAATCCAATCAATCATTTTCATAAATTGGTCTTTTGTACTAGCTTTTTGTTTGCTCGGATTAAGAGATTGAGAAGGGCCTATAATCATAGCCATGTAGTCAATTCCTTCTCTTCCTCTATGGGCAAATGACCATTCATTGGTTTTATTTTTTTGAGTAAGAAAATTTTGATATACAGTACCAGTTTCTGTTGCGTTTAGTTCAATAAAA
>JBJEEB010000065.1:0-21687 GCA_051872655.1 Bacilli bacterium
TAGTAAGTTTAGATATACTATCAAATTCCATTTTATTAAGTATATTAGTAATATAGTTTTTTAACGTTCCAGATGTTATATTTAATTCATTTGCAATATCTTCTCTATCTTTTGCTTCACATAATAATTTAATTATTTTAATTTCTTTAGAGGAAAGATTTTTTAATTTTTCATTTTCCTCATTATAAATATAATTATCTGGAAATAGGGTATAACCACTTAGTATTTGATTAATACTTGTAAGAAGAGAATCACTATCAATATCTTTATATATTAATCCATCTAAATTATATTTTTTAGCATTATCTAAAAATGTTATATCTGGCACTCCTGTAATAGCAAGAATCTTAACTTTTTTACCAAATTTTTCTTTTACTTCTTTAGCATAATCAATACCATTAGCATTATCTTTAGTGACAACATCAGTTAAAATTAAGTCTGGTGTATATTTTTGATATAAGGTCATCATATCTTTTGCACTAGTACAAGTACAAACAATTTCATAATCATTAGATAAAATTTTTTGCATCATATTATTAAGTAAAGCTTGATCTTCAATAATCATAATTTTCTTCTTTTCGTACATATAATCACCTCAAAATATAGTTATATTATATCATAGTTTTTTAGATTTCAGTTATATTTTAAGTTATTAGAAAAACAAATATGACTTTAAGCATGTTTTTAAATGATAAAATATGACTTTTTTCATCTATTATAAATTTTAAAAATAATTTATAATATTTATAGGATAGGAGGAAAAAATATGTCAAAAAAAGACGAAAAAGTAGAAGTTAATACTTCAAAAGAAGAAGTTAATGCTTCTAAAAAAGAAGCAGATACTTCAAAAGAAGAAAAGAAGAAAAAAATTATTCTAGTAGTAGTGGGTGTTATACTACTTGCAATTATTTTATTCTTACTTTGGTTTTTTAACCGTAAATTTGATGTTACTTTTGATTTAAATAATGGTACTAATAATATAGTAGTAAAAGTAAAATATAAAAAATTAATTAAAGAAGAAGACATCAAAACAAAAGAAGATTTAGGAGACTCATTTATCGATTGGTATGAAGTTATAGATGTAAAAGATAATGAAGATGTTCTAGATGAAGAACCATTTGATTTTAATACCAAAATAAAGAAGAATACTAAATTAAAAGCTGTTTATGAAGGAGTACCAGAAACTATTACTATTACTTTTGATTCAAGAGGAGGCTCAAAAGTAGATAGTATAACTATTAACAAAGGTGCAGAACTTACTTTACCAAGTAATCCTACTTACTCAGGATATAAGTTTGTTACTTGGGAAACAGAAAATGGAACACCAGTATACGATAAAGCATTATTAAGTGAAAGTATGACCCTATATGCTAAATGGGAAAAGATAGAAGAAAAAGTAGAAACACCTAAACAAGAAGTAAAAGAAGAGCCTAAAGAAGAAACAATTAGTTTATCTTTATCAAGAAATGTAATCCATAGAAATGGAGTAAGTACTGCTACTGCAACAGCAAGTGTTGAAAATGCAAGTGGTGCTGTTACTTATTCAATTAATGATGGAAATTGTGTGAGAATAGATTCAAGTACTGGAGTTATTACTGCTAGTAATCCACAAACTAAAACAAGAGAATGGGATATTAAATGTGCTAATAAAGAAAATCAATTTATAGTAACTGCTACTTTACCTAGTGGTAAAAGTGCTACTGCAACAATTAAATTGGAAAAAGATTTATATGCAAATTTCACAGGTTCTGAAAATAATAATACTTTAGTTGGATTATCAACAGCAAAAGATTTTTATCATGCTGGAGAACAAGAATTTAGTATTACTGCTAATCAAAATGTCTCTTGGAGTGCAAAATGTAAGAATGAGGTTACTTATTATGGTGCAACATGTAAATATATAGGAACAATTAGCACAACAGCAACTATATTTAAAGGAACCTTAGTGGCTAATTATACTAATTCTGATGGTCGAACATCAAAAGGTAATGCAGATAGTAAAGTTACTTTCAGTACTCCTGCAGGACAAGCTCTAGTTCTAACTATTAATCAAGAAGTTAACTAATTAAAATAGTTTAATAATAACTAATATTGTAAATTAATTATATTAATAAACAATTATTTATATAATTGATAAATAAACTTGAATAAAGCTAATACTTAATAAGCATTAGCTTTTTAATATATAATATTTTACATAACTTTTTTGTTATGAAATTGTTCATTCTAAAATATTTATTTTATGATATATCTATACTAGATGCGGAGTAAAGATAAAAAATAATATGTAGGTCTTGCTTGTTCCAATATTAGTATTTATATCAAGTATAGTAAAAGCTAATACAGAAGATGGTTATATACTAAAAAAGGTCGTAACAAAATTATTATAATAATTATTTAATTATCAATAGTGATGAAAATCACTCTTTTAAAATATTTATATAATTTTCTTTATTTTAATTAATTATTAATATTTCCACTATGTAATCCATAAAATAAAGTCATTCTATCAATTTACATTAATAAAAATACATGATATAATTATATGGAATTCTTAATTTAAAAAGAGAGAAGGAGAAAAAAATTGAAGTAGAAGTAATATCTGTAAATAAGGAGTATCAAAAAAATGGAAAAATATAAAGAAATAGAAAGAAGTATTATAAAAAAATATAGAAAAGATATCTGGAGTAAATTTGTTAAAGCTGTTAAAGATTATGAACTTATCAAAGAAAATGATAATATTATGGTATGTATATCAGGAGGTAAAGATTCATTTTTGCTTGCTAAATGTATACAAGAATTAGAAAGACATGGTAATGTAAAATTTAAAGCTAGATATGTTGTTATGAATCCAGGATATAATGAATATAACACCAATATAATTTTAGATGTTGCTAAAGTGCTAGGAGTACCTATTGAAATGTTTGAAAGTGATATTTTTGATGTAGTATCTAAAATTAGTTTTGATAGTCCATGTTATATGTGTGCTAAAATGCGAAGAGGTTATTTATATAACAAGGCGCAAGAACTTGGATGCAATAAAATAGCTTTAGGGCATCACTTTAATGATGTAATAGAAACAACACTTCTATCAATGTTTTATGGTTCTGAGATAAAAACAATGATGCCAAAATTACATAGTGATAACTTTCCTGGTATTGAACTTATTAGACCACTTTACCTAGTTAATGAAGATGCAATCATATCATGGAAAAATTATAATGAACTTAATTTTATTAATTGTGCATGTAAATTTACTGAAGAATGCGCTCTTACTGATAATGGAATTAGTAAAAGAAAAGAAATAAAACAATTAATAAAGAAATTAAAAGAAATAAATCCAAATATTGATCGTAATATATTTAAAAGTATCGACAATGTTAATTTAAATTGTATTTTAGGAACAAAAAAAGATGGTATATATAAAAGTTTTCTAGAAGATTATAATAAAGAAAAATAAATAATATATACTTTATTTGACAGCAGTTGCTGTCTTTTTTTGTCTATACATATAAATTCTAAAAAATATAAACAATTAGTATTATTTAGTATAGGAGGAAATATGTATAATACTAATGGTCTAAATGAAGATGAAGTAAAAGAATCAAGAAAAAAATATGGCAGTAACAGTATTAATGAAAAAAATAAAAATACTTTTCTAAATTTATTTATTGAAACACTAGGAGATCCTATAATAAAAATACTTCTAATAGCTTTAGCAATAAAAACAATATTTTTGTTCAAAGACTTTGATTATTTTGAAACTATTGGTATTGTTCTAGCTATTCTTGTAGCCTCATTAATATCAACAATCAGTGAATATGGTTCAAATAAAGCCTTTCAAAGAATGCAAGAAGAATCTTCAAAAATAAACATCCTAGTAAAAAGAAATGGAAAAACAAAAGAAATAGCAATAGATGAAGTAGTAACTGGAGACATACTTATATTATCCGCCGGCAATAAAATACCTGCTGATGGAATATTAGTAAAAGGAAAACTATCAGTAGATGAATCATCATTAAATGGAGAAACAAAAGAAGTATACAAAGAATACATTCAAAATATAAAATTAGCAACTGAAAAAAATAAAGTATATCGAGGTACTACCATATATGATGGTGAAGCTATGGTTGTAGTAACCAAAGTAGGAATAAACACCTTATATGGAAAAATGGCTAAAGCACTAACTGAAGAAGAAGATGCTTCACCACTAAAAATAAGATTAACAAATTTAGCAAAAATAATTAGTAGAATAGGCTATATAGCGGCCATTCTAATAGCAGTAGCATATTTATTTTCCAAAATATTTATAATCAATAATTTTAATTTAAGTATTATAAAAGAAACAATAACATTAAGTAAATTTTTATCTCTTTTACTAGAAGCACTGACACTAGCAGTTTCTGTTTTAGTAATGTCAGTACCTGAAGGACTTCCAATGATGATAACTCTTGTATTATCAACCAATTCTAAAAAAATGTTAAAAGATAATGTTCTAGTTAGAAAAATGGTTGGTATCGAGACAGCAGGATCACTAAACATATTATTTACTGATAAGACAGGAACAATAACCAAAGGTAAGATGGAAGTATCCAGTATAATAGATGGCAGTCTAAATGAATATAAAGATTTATATAACACCCCTGACAAACTAAAAACATTAATATCAGATAGTTTAATATACAATAATGAAAGTGAAATAGAAGAAGCATCAGGTAAAGTAGTAGGAGGTAATCTTACTGATAAAGCACTTTTATCATTTATCAATAAAGATAAAGATCCAAATATTAAGATTAAAGATAAAATTTTATTTAATAGTAAAAATAAGTTCTCTGTAACTGTAATAGAAAAAAATAAAGAAAAAATAAAATTAATAAAAGGAGCCCCAGATATAATAATAAAAAATTCAACACATTATATTGATAAAGATGGTAAAAAGAAGATTATTAACAAAGAAAAATTATTAGAATTTATAAATAGTAAAACAGAAAATGGACTAAGAGGAATAGCTCTATCAATATCCCAAAGTATATATCCTACTGATAGTATTAGAAGAAATATATTAATTGGAGTAATATTTTTAAAAGATGATATAAGAAAAGAAGCCAAAGATGGTGTATCATTAATAAAAAGTGCTGGTGTAAATATAGTAATGGTAACTGGGGATTCAAAAAGTACAGCAGTATCAATAGCCAAAGAAGTAGGAATAGTAACAAATAGTAAAGATGTTATTTTATCATCAGATGAATTAGAAAAACTAACAGATAGTGAAGTAAAAAAAATATTACCTAATCTTAAAGTAGTATCTAGAGCATTACCAGATGATAAGAAAAGATTAGTGACTCTCTCAAAAGAATTAGGACTAGTAACAGGAATGACCGGTGATGGAGTAAACGATTCAATTGCACTTAAAAAGGCTGATGTATCTTTTGCTATGGGTAGTGGAACCGAAGTATCAAAAGAAGCTTCAAATATAGTAATATTAGATGATAATATAATATCAATATCCAAAGCTATTTTATATGGTAGAACAACATTTAAAAATATCAGAAAATTTATTATTTTTCAGTTAACTGTAAATATAAGTGCCATATTATTAGCATTAATAGGGCCATTTATTGGAGTACCAAGCCCTATAACTGTCCTTCAAATGCTATGGATAAATATGGTCATGGATACACTTGCTGGACTTGCCTTTTCTTATGAAGTACCAAGAATAGAATATATGAAAGAACCTCCAAAAAAGAAAGAAGAAAATATCATAAATAAATATATGTTTAACGAAATAATATCATCATCTATATATACATTAATAATTTCCTTATTATTTCTAAAACTACCCATTATAAAAAATATAATAACCAAAGAACACATTATGACAGCCTTTTTCTCATTATTTATTTTTATTGCAGTATTTAACTCATTTAATGCTAGAACCCATCGCTTAAATATCCTAGCTCACTTAAAAGATAATAAAGTATTTATCATAATAATAATATTTATCATAATAGTACAAATAAGTATTATATATTCAGGAATAACATTATTTCAAACAAAACCATTATATATAAAAGAATTAATCTTTATATTAATATTATCTTCTACTATTATACCATTTGATTTTATAAGAAAATATATATCAAAAAAATCACATGGAGACTTTGGTGTATAAATAAATTATCATATGTTATCTCATAGTTAATATTGATGTATTAAAAATACATAATAATTCCATAATAAAGTGGTAGTTGACTTTATAATCATTTTATGTTAATATATTTGAGCATTGAAAAGGAGATTAATATATAATGAAAGATAAATATTTTGAAGTAAAATATCCTAATTATGGTATAGAAATAACATTAAAAAATGATGATATTTTACTATTTACCCTTTATTATTCTTCAAAAACAGGACCATGTTTATTAGTAGAAGATGCTTCAAATATAGATGAGATTGATCCAGATAAAATAATATCAAATATTAGTGAAGAAGAAAAACTAAAAGAACTAATTATTTTTGAAGAAGGCATAAGTACAGTAGATATAAATGAACAAAGAAAAAATCTACCAATTACAATAAAAGAAATAAAAATATATGATAGCAAAACACATGGTATAGCAGGTAATTTAATAAAATATAATCAGTTAGTAGCGGAAAAGTATGATTTAGATAAAGAGTATGCCTATGATTACAATTTAAAACCAAATATAAGACAAAGAAAAAGAAATTTCTAAAATAATATAAGGAGACATAATTAATGACAAAGACTTTAAATTTAAGCAGTAGTAATTATGAATTATTAACTTTTTCATTAAATTTACTTACTAGTATATATAAAACTAATAAGGATATTAATGGAATATATGTAAACTATTTTTATAGAGATGATTTAATAGTGGCTAGATTAATGCTAATCAGTAATAAATCCTTAAAAATAAAAGAATTATCTAGATTTGATAATATGATAGATGAACTATATATAAATACTGGAATAAAAATAGAAATATATAATTCAATAAATGATGATTATGACTATGAATTACTATATCGAAGACAATGGGAATCATGTCGTGATTTAATACATGGTGACATTTTATATGATAAAGATGGCACATATCAATGTTTAAAAGAAGATTTAAAAGCAAAAGAAGAATCTTTACCACCATATATTCATACTCTAAAGTTAAATCATTAAATAATTATAAATACAGGATAAAATATCCTTGTATTTTTTCTATTGTATATTTCAAATAAATGATATATAATATGTTATGAAAAAAGGTGTAATATGAAAGAATTAGAAGAATATGCTATGATAAATAAAATACCAATCATGCAAAAAGATGGTATTTTATATTTATGTAATTATATAAAAGAAAATAATATAAAAAATATCCTCGAGATAGGTAGTGCCATAGGCTATTCCAGTATCATGATGGCAAATGTTAACAATGATATTAAAATAACCACTATAGAAAAAGATAAAGATAGATATGAAATAGCAGTATCCAATATAAAAAAATATCATAAAGAAGAGCAAATAAACATTATATATAAAGATGCTACTGAAATAGAAATTACTGATAAATTTGATTTAATATTTATAGATGCCGCTAAAGGAAAAAATACTTTCTTTTTTAATAAATTCAAAGATAATTTAAATAATAATGGTACTATTATTACAGACAATTTATCATTTCATGGATTAGTTGAAGATGAAAATCTAGTTAAAACAAAAAATCAAAGAGGAATAGTTAAAAAAATTAAAGAGTATATAAGTTTTTTAGATAATAATACTGAATTTAATACTACTTATATTCCAGTAGGAGACACTATTGCTATATCAAAAAGGAATGATCATAATGAGTAATTTAATAGTAATTCCAAATAAAAAAGAAGATATTAAAAATATTTTAAATAAAGATATTAAAGGAATAATAATTGGAATAAAAGACTTGTCTATTTATCCTTTAGAACTAGATATCGAAGACATTATAGATATTGCTGATAAAACTAATAAAGAAATTATCGTGGCTATTAATAGAATGATACATAATAAAGACTTAGAATTAGTAAGATATGTACTAAATAAAATTAAAAATAGCAGTATAAAAAAGATTTTATTCTATGATTTAGGTGTATTTAATATATGCAAAGACATTAATATAGATAAAGAATTAATTATTAGTCAAGAACACTTAAATGCTAGTAATAGTAGTAACGAATTTTATTATAATAAAGGAATCAAAAATAGTTATATTACATCTGATATTACCCATGAAGAAATATTAAACATCAAAGATAATAGTAAGATGAATATTTATTATACAGTATATGGATACTTACCAATATTCTATTCAAGAAGATATCTTCTTACTAATTATTTTAAATATATAGACAAAGAAATGAAAGATAATACTTATTATATATTTAATAATGAATTAAGATATATGATTAAAGAATATAATTATGGTACAATAATTTATTCACCATTAGTAAATTTACTAAGTAAAATAGAAAAATTACATATTATTGATAACTTAGTAATAGATTTATCACATACTGATAATATTGATATTATAGATAAATTTATTAATAATGAGATAGAAGAAGGTTACATAGGATTTTATAATACTAAGACAACATATAAATTAAAAGGTGATAAAAATGAATAAAATAGAATTATTAGCACCTGCAGGTAACTTAGAAAAACTTAAGTTTGCCTTTATGTATGGAGCAGATGCCTGCTATATAGGTGGAAGAAATTATTCTTTAAGAGCCAATGCTACTAATTTTAGTTTAGAAGAAATAAAAGAAGCATGCACTTATGCCCATAGTATTAATAAAAAAGTCTATGTAACAGTAAATATCGTATTTCATGATGAAGATACTGAAGGTATTACAGAATATCTAAAAAAATTAAGTGAATATAAAGTAGATGCTATTATAGTTAGTGATCCCTTTATTATAGATATTATTAATAATAATAAAATTAATTTAAAAATACATATATCAACACAAGCATCAACATTAAATTATGAAACAGTTATGTTTTGGAAGTCACTAGGAGTAGAAAGAGTAGTACTAGCTAGAGAATTATCCAAAAATGAAATAAAAGAAATAATAGACAAAACAGGAGTAGAAGTAGAAACTTTTGTTCATGGAGCTATGTGTTCATCGTATTCTGGAAGATGTGTATTATCAAACTATTTTACAAATCGAGACGCTAATCGTGGAGGATGTGCTCAAATATGTAGATGGGAATTTTCTCTATATGATTCAAAAATGAATAAAATAGAATCTGATACTATGTTTACAGCCTCATCCAAAGATTTAATGATGGCTAGTAATATCAAAGAAATAATTGAAGTAGGAATAACATCTCTTAAAGTAGAAGGAAGAATGCGAAGTAATTATTATGTGGCCACAGTAATTAATACTTATCGTAATATAATTGATGACTACTATAATAACAAATTAACTGACGATAGATTAAATCACTATATTAAAATACTAAATAGAGTAGCAAATAGAGAAGCTACAGTTCAGTTTTGGGATAAATTACCTACAGTAGAAGAGCAGTACTATTTAGGAAGAAATGAAGTATCTAATCAAGATTTTCTAGGGGTAGTTCTAGATTATGATGAAGAAACTAAAATAGTTACTATTACCGAAAGAAATTATTTTAAAACAGGTGATGTAGTAGAAGTATTTGGACCAAATATCGATACGTTTACATTTACTATGCCAGATATTTATGATGAGGACAATAATAAAGTAAATATAGGAAGACATCCAGAAGAAATATTAAGATTTAAATTAGATAAAAAAGTATATAAAAACGACATAATAAGAGTAAAAATAGATTAAAATTTTAACACAATTTGAATATAATATTAAAAGTAAAAATATGCTTGACAAAAATAGTAAAATTTAGTACAATTTTGAATTGTAAAAAGAAAATTAATTTGAGGTGATAAATAATGAAAGATAATAAAGTATATTTAACAGATGAAGGTTTTCTTGAACTAGAAGAAGAATTAAATGAATTAAAAAATGTTAAGAGACCTGAAGTAATTAAAGCTTTAAAAGAAGCAAGAGCTCTTGGAGATCTATCTGAAAATGCTGACTATGATGCTGCTAGAGCAGAGCAGGCGCAAGTTGAAGGAAGAATCCAAGAACTAGAAAAAATTATAGAAAATGCTCATATTATTAAAAAAGCAAGTACTGATAAAGTAGCACTTGGAACAACAGTAAAAATAAAATATGAAGATGATGACGATATTGAAGAATACAGAATAGTTGGTTCTAAAGAAGCAGATCCTTCTAATAATAAGATATCTAATGAAAGTCCTATAGCTATGGCTATTATGAATGCCAAAGTAGGAGAAAAAAGAAAAGTTGCATCTCCTAATGGAGAATATGAAGTAGAAATAGTTGAAATTTGTTAGGGAGGTAAATAAAATGAAAAAAACAGTAAACTATAAAGTAAGTGGAGAAGAATGGACTAAAGCAAAAGATGAAGCATTTGCTAAAATAGTAAAGAAAGCAAAAGTTGATGGTTTTAGACAAGGAAAAGTACCTAGAAATGTATTTGAAAAGAAATATGGTACTGGAGACATAATAAGTGAAGCTATGGAAAAAATAGTAGATGCAAAATATGCTGAAACTATTGTTAAAGAAAAATTAGTTCCAGTAGTAGAACCAAAATTAGAAATAGAAAAAGCAAGTGATGATGAATTAGAATTTAAAATTACTTTCATTCTTGATCCTGAAGTAAAATTAGGTAATTATAAAGGATTAAAAGTTAAGAAAGAAGAAGCAAAAGTTACAAAAAAAGAAATAGAACATGAAGTTAGTCATATTCTAGATAGATATGCTGAACTAGTAAGTAAAGATGGAGCAGTAGAAGATGGAGATACTGTTATTATTGATTTTAAAGGTTTCAAGGATAATGAAACATTTGAAGGTGGCTCTGCTGAAGGATACTCTCTAGAAATAGGAAGTCATTCATTTATTCCTGGATTTGAAGAAGGAATAATAGGAATGAAAAAAGATGAAAGTAAAGATATAGATCTTACATTTCCGGAAGATTATATGGCTAAAGACCTAGCAGGACAAAAAGTAGTATTTAATGTATTAGTTCATGATATAAAGAAAAGAGTTGTACCAGAACTAGATGAAGAATTCTTTAAAGATCTAGATATGGAAGGCGTAACCAATAAAGAAGAATTAAATAAAGTGATTGAAGAAGAAATTAAAGCACAAAAAGAACATGATAATGAAAATAAGTTCATTGATGACTTACTTGAAGCAGCATCTAAAAACATGACTATTGATTTAGATGAAGAAATTATCGATGCAGAAGTAGAAAGAATGTATAAACAATTTACTGAAAGATTAAAAATGCAAGGAATTGATGAAGAATTATATTTTACTTATGCTGGAGTAACAAAAGAAAAAGTAAAAAAAGATATGAAAAAAGAAGCCGAAGCAAGAGTAAAATATCGTTATTTACTTGAAGCTATTGTTAAAGAAGAAAAAATAGAAATAGCAGATAAGGAAGCAAAAGAAGAATTAAAGAAAATGGCTGATACATATAAAATGACAGAAGAAGAATTATTAAAAGAATTTAATGATTCACTAGAAGTATTAAAATATGATTTAGCTATGAGAAAGGCTATAGAATTATTAAAAGAAAATAACTAGGAGCAATTTATGAATATATTTAGAGCAATTGTATTAGGAATAATTCAGGGGATTGCGGAATTTTTACCTATATCATCATCTGCTCACTTAATAATTTTTCCATATTTATTTGGCTGGGAAGAATCAGGATTAGCTTTTGATGTAGCACTTCATTTTGGTACAATGATGGCAGTATTAGTATTATTCTTCAAAGACTGGTGGAATCTATTTGTTGGAGCTATTAAAGATGTTCGTACCAAAAAGAAAAGTACAAATGGTAAAATGTTTTGGTACTTAATAGTAGCTACTATTCCAGCAGCACTAGCAGGACTATTACTAGATGATGTTATTGAAGATGTAGTAAGAGGAAAAGTATGGATAATAGCCATCTGCCTAGCAGTAATGGGATTACTCATTTTTCTTGGAGACAAATGGGCAAGTCATCATTATAAGAAAGAAACAAAATTTGAAGATATAACCTTAAAACAATCATTAATTGTAGGAATATCACAAGCATTTGCAGTTATACCAGGTTTTTCAAGAAGTGGAACAACCATACTTGCAGGAAGACTACAAGGTATCTCAAAAGAAGCAATAACAAAATTCACTTTCTTATTATCAGTACCTGTAATATGTGGTGCAACAATACTAAAAGTAGTAGATTTAGAATTAACAAAAGAAGTAATTATTGGTATAATAACATCATTTGCAACAGGAGTATTAGCAATAAAATTCTTACTTAATTATATCAAAAAGCATGATTTCTCAGTATTTGCTTTTTATAGAATATTACTTAGTATAGTAGTACTAGTAAAATTAATATTTTTTAAATAAAATATTAATTTTCTTATGCTGATTTAGTATAGTGGTAGTACAGAAGCATGGTAAGCTTCAGGGGTAAGTTCAATTCTTACATTCAGCACCATAAGAGTTTCACTTTAACTCTCTAAAAAATCTAGAAAGTCAAGTTTTATAAAGGAAGATCACTAATTTGATGAAGTGATTTTTTGTTTATTTAAAAATTTATAGTGAAATGAGTAAAAGATATTTATAAATCATAAATTACTATTTCAAATGAAACGGAAAACGAAAAAAATCGAAAATGAAACAAACTATAACTAAAAGAGTTAAAATCATGTTATAATAAAATTAATAAATGAATAGTAATTTATTGAAATGGAGGATTAATTATGAAAAAGAAAATTTTTACTATTTTATTATGTGGGATTATGGTTTTAGGAATTACAGGTTGTAGAAGTCTAAAAAATGAATTTGAAGTAGGAAATAGGTCTGATGTTAAAATTTCACAAGGTGATGTTTCAATGTCTATTAAAGAGGGAACATTAAAAAATACAGGAGCTACACTAATTTTAACTAATAACAGCGACAAAGAATTTCAATATGGAAATCCTTATAAAATAGAGATTAAACAAAATGGAAAGTGGTATAAAATAAATGTTGAAATAAACTTTACCTTACCTGCATTTAGTCTTAAATCTAAAGAAAGTAAAGAAATAGAACTTAACTGGGAAAATGGATATGGAAAATTAGCAAGTGGAACATATAGAATTATAAAAGAAATTAATTATGAAAAAGAAGAAGGAAATTTTGAAACATTTAATGTAGCAGTTGAATTTACTATTAAATAGTAAATCATATTTATTAAGATGGAGGAATACTGATGAAGAAAAAAATATTAAATACTATATTATTTATAATTATAATAATATGTGTAACAGGATGTAGTAAAAATGCAAATATTAGTGAAGAACAATTAAATAATATTAATGATAAAATAATTGCATATTTTTCTTCTGATAACGTGGAATATAATAATTTAAGTTTTAATTATGTAGACACCATTAATAAAAAGGTAGTAGTAGGCCTATTAGATAATAGCAAAGAAGAGCAGGAAAAATTTAAAAAACTAGTAGTGGATTCTGAATATATTGTATTTATTGAAGGTGGAAAATTAATAAATAATAGTAATTAACTATAAATCAAAAGAGAGGTAATAAAAATGATAATAAATGAATGTTACTTATGTAAAGATAATACCTACATAATAATTAATTATAATATTAATAAAGAAATAGAGTCTGAGAAAGTAGATAAACTAAGTAAAATATTCACTATAGAATATAGAAATTTTGAGCTTAAAGATATTATAACTATAATTAGAACTATATTTAATACTGAAAATGAAAAAACATTTAAAGTAACAATAGTACAAAATAATGATATAAAAAGTCTAGTATATTTCAGTAAGGGAAAGATTATTAAATATTTAAATAAAGTAGATTATAAAGAAAAATATATACTAGAAATTAAATATACATCTAGATTGGGTTTAAATATATCTTCTAATACTAAAGATAATGAATTAAGTAGTTTAATTTCTAGTGAAATAAATAAAATAAATTCATTAGAAAAAATATCTCCTCTCTCTTTAAATAAAGAAGATAAAATATTATATAAAATATATAAATTATTTTATAATAGTGATCCAGATTTCTTAGATAATATTGATAAAATTAAAACTCAAATAATGGCATATATTTTAATGGAATATGGTATATCAATATATGAAGAAGAATACTTTAAATTATATAATAGTATTCCTTTTTCAATCGAAATAGCAGAAAAAATAAGAAAATTATCACTATTTAACAATATACCAGATATAAATATCAATAAAGAATATAAAAATATAATATCACATATTGGAAAGATACTTAGTAATGAGATAAAAGATATAAATGAATTAATTTTATTAGTAAGATACATGTATATAAATAAATATAGAGATAGTAACTATATTGATAATAAATCATATAAACTTATTAAAAAAATTGATACAGAAGTAGAAAAAAATAATAAATAATTATATTTATATATATCATAATAATCCATTTTAATATAAAATAAAAATTAATGTAATAATATATACTATGAATAATAAAGAAGATAGATTAGAAGATATTAAGATAGAAAATTATATATGGATTATTTATATAGGAATAATAATATTAAGTTGGTATTCTAATAGTAAAGAAAAGAAATATTTATTATATAATGATGAAAAGAGTAAAAAAGAATATCAAAACTTAATTATACTTATTTTTACTATACTTGTAATAATATACTATTATTTTGCTAAAAATAGTTATGAAGATTATAAAGAGTTAAATTATAGTGATAGTGAAAAAAAGAAAAAACTTCAGTTAGCATCATTAATTGGTTCTATTTTAATTTTAATAAGTGGAATAATATTTTTAATAATAGCAATTATGGATGAAGATATAGATATAGAATTAGCATTTAATTAGAATAAGTATAGACAAATAAAAAGAAATTTAGTACAATACTACTAGAAGGTGAAATATATGAATTATAAAGAAAATATAGTAGAATTACTTAATATTTATTTAGAAAGAAATAAAGAACTAAAAAGAGAATATGAAATATTAAATACAAAAAAGGCATTATATGAAGAATTAATTTCTATGTTAGATGATAGTTATGATAATATAATAGAAAATAAATTATCTATATCAATACTATTAAATACAATTTATGGAAATAGTGTATACTTAGATTTTTATAATAAACTAATAAATAGAGATATAGAAAAAAGAAATCAAGAAATTAAAGAATTTATAAATGAAATAAAAAATGATTATAATCAAATATTAAATGAAATAGAAGAATTAAGGCAAACTCTTGTCAGAAGTAAAAATACTGTATCTTCTGCTAATAGAGTTATCTTATGTTTTAAGCAGAATCTTCCTATAATTGATACCAAATATGATGTTACTGCAGTTAAAAGAATTATTAGTTATTTCGAAATAGAAGGAAAAATATCAAATAAAGAAGAATTATTATATATAAATGAAATGGAATTATATAATAGGAGACTTACTAGTGAAAAAGAAAACAATCCTATAGAAAAAGAATATACTGAATCATTATATGGAGAAATACCAAATATATTAAATAGTGGATATGAAAAATATACTTTACCAACAGTTCCAGAAGATAGAAGAAAAACATTAGATAAATATATTAAAAATATAAAATCTATAAAGTCAGAACTTGATACTGATGAATTAGTAGCGGCCATTGAAAATTACAAGAAAAATAGTATAAATGATACTGAGTATGAGTATATTATTATTAATGTGATGAATACTTATTTAGAAGAATTATATACACTTTATGAATTATTGATTGATAAAGAAGTTTATCAAAAAAGAAAAGATAGATTAGAAATAATAAGAACATATTATAATGAACTAAATACTTATTTAACAATAAGAAAGTATTATAGTGCTCTATATGATAATGAAAAAGAAATAATTGAAACAGACAATGAAGAAGATTTACCTGATGTTAGAAAAGTAATTTATGCTTGTACAGATTTGAATCCTACAAAAGCACGTATTATTACAGATCTTGATAATGTGCCACATGAATACTATCAAGATATATATGATATAATAATGCGTTTTAAGAAGGGAACTTTAGCAAAAGATGAATATAAATCATTAAAAAATAGCGATACAAAAATAAATTCATGCAAAGAGTTAAAAAATGATCAAATAAGAATAATATTTAAACACATAAAAGATAATGTATATGTTATAGTAGGAGTTTTTGTTAAAAAAGATAATAATGATTTAAAAATGTATCGTAGTATGTCAAGAAGAAATATTCCTAAAATAATTACAAATGAAGACTTAGAATTATCTCTTGCACTAGGAGAAAAAATAGAAGAAGAATTAGCAATTATAGCAAAAGAAAAAGGAAGAAAAGGAAATAGATAAACAATTAAAAAAATAATGACAAAATAAAAAAAATGTAGTAAAATTAATTATAGGTGATAGATATGCATTCTTATGTAGTAGAATATTTAAATGAAAATGAATTTAAGAAGAAAGAAAAATCATTAAAAAAATATAATATGATAGCATTTAAAAAATTAATATTTGATTGTGTCCCTTCTTTGAGAGATGGAACATTTCCTGGTGAAATAGTATCAAAGAATAGTACAGAAAATTTTATTAAGTATGAATACAAACTTCCTACTGATCATTTGTTTTCAAAAGTACATGGCGATATTAAATTACATTATACAGTTTATGAAGCTCAAAAATTAGTTATGTTAGATGACTTGTCACCAGAAATATTAAGTGAAGGACATCAAAAAGAACTAACTGCATATAAAGGTGTTATGGTATCTAAAACACATGCTGAAAGAGACATGTTTAAAATAAATTTACTAAATAGTATGAATAAAAATGGTTTCTTAAATAGCAAAATACTTATAGTAGTAGGAGTAGTACTTACTATCTTAGTAATATTATTAATAATTTTATTAGTAAAATAAAAAAAGGGTTCATATCAAAAACTCTTTTTTATATTTCTCTCATATTTTCTGCATTTTTATAAGGATTTTTAGGATCGATATAGTCGACAAATAAAATACCCTCTAGATGATCTAGTTCATGCTGAAAGGCAATAGCCAAGTCTTCACGTACTCTATATCTAACAAGATTTCCATCCATATCATAAGCTTCAACAGTAACTCTAGCATGTCTTGGCACAATTCCTTCTACTTCTCTATTAACACTTAAACAACCTTCTCCTTCGCTTGTATAAATAAGTTCTTCTGAATAAGATACAATTTTAGGATTAATTAAAATATAATCTTCAAACTTACCTTCTTTTACTTCGTAGCAAACTACAAAAAATCTTTTATTAATACCAAGTTGTGGTGCTGCTAGTCCCATTCCAGGTCTAAGATCATATTTTTTAGAATACTTCTCAATCTGTGAATATCTTAAATGTTTTAACATTTCTGGTATAATATTTTTATATTCATCACATAAAGGAAATTCAACATCAGTATTTTTTGCTCTAACTCTAGGATCTTTTTCATCCAAAATATCTTTTGTTCTTAGCATAAATTACCATTCCTTTCTTTCCGCTATATATTTTACCACAAAAAAGAAAAAAAGGGAAGTATTTTCCCTTAGCTTATATTAAACAGTTACTCTAGTACCAATTATAATAACTAATAATATAAATAATACTAACACAATAGCAGCACTGTAGCCATATCCATATCCACCATATCCGTATGAAGGATAACCATAACTAGGAGTACCGCCACCGCATCCACAGCCACAGCCACTATTGCCATAGCCTCCTGAATATCCACCGTAATAATACATATATATACCTCCTTTACGATATCTAATATATTTTACTCTACATAATATTTTTTGCTATTGTAAATACCTAATTTTACTAAATTTTTCTTACAAGATCTTTATAGTAGTAATATTTTTATCAAATAATTCCATAATAATATTGGTGATTAACTATGAAAAAGACAAGTATTTGGATAGATAATATCAAAGATAAAGAATTACCTAAGTTAAAAGAAAATATAACATGTGACATCTTAATCATAGGAGGAGGAATAGCGGGCCTTTCCACTGCATACAATTTGAAAGATACAGATAAAAAGGTAATATTAATAGATCAAAGTAAATGCGGACTTGGTGTAACTTCAAATAATACAGGAAAACTAACTTATATGCAAGATTTAATTTATCATAAAATAGAAAAAAATTACAATTTTAAAGTAGCAAAATTATACTTAGATAGTCAAAAAGAAGCAATAGATATTATTACAAATATTATCAAAGAAAATAAAATAGAATGTAATCTAGAAAAGACTAACGCCTATGTATTTTCAAATAATGAAAATAATTATAAAAATTTTGATAAAGAAATAAAATTTTATGATAAAAATAATATTAAATATAAAGTACTATCATCTCTGCCAATTAATTATCCATCTAAAGTAGTACTTGAAACATATGATAGTTATACTTTTAATCCATATAAATATTTAATTGGACTTAAAAAAATTATTAAAGATAAAATAAATATCTATGAAAATACTAGATGTATAGATTTAGATAAAAAAGATGATTATTATATTTGTACTACTTCAGATAAAAATAAAATAAAAGCATCTATTGTAGTAATTGCTACTCATTATCCATTTTTTATTTATCCATATTTTACCCCATTTAAAACAAGAATAGATAAATTCTTTATAGGAGCTTCTACTACCAACAATAGTAAAAATATTCAAATATTATCTAATGATAATCCTAGTATATCAATAAGATATTATTCTAACAATAATAAAAATTATCTACTATATGGAAGAAGAAATCATCCTAGTATTAGTAAATTAAATGTTCTAGAGGATTATCAAGAATTAAGTAATGAATATAAAAAATATTTTAATAAAAATATAGAATATTTCTATCATACTCATGATTTAATGACTTATGATAATTTGCCATTTATAGGTAAGATAGATAATAATCTGTATGTACTAACTGGTTTTAATAAATGGGGTAATACCAATGGGGTAATGGGAGGAAAATTAATTAGTGATACAATTTTAAATATAAATAATAAATATAAAAATATTTTCAATCCAAAAAGGGGTATATCTATAGATAAAATTAAAAATCTAATAGTATTTAATACTACAGTTATTTCAAGATATATAATAAATAAAATAAATCCTCATATGAATTATTATAAAGATAATGTAAAAATAAAATATATAGATGGAAAAAGATGTGGTATTTATACAGATGAAAATGGTACTGAACATATAGTATCAAATATATGTCCCCATATGAAGTGTAATCTAGTATTTAACTATTTAGATAAGACTTGGGACTGTCCATGTCACGCATCAAGATTTGATATAGATGGCAATGTAATATATGGCCCAGCAGTATTTGATATAAAAAAGCAATAATATTGTAAATAAACTCATATTATGATATTATAAATATATAGAATATTTATAATAGATTGGTGGTGATAATATGAAATATTATAAATATATAATTATTGTTCTTTCAATTTTAGTAATAGGTATGTCAGGATACATTATTTATCTTTATAATGTAGCAGAATCACTTAATAAAGATATAAAAGTGGAAAATAATGAAGATAAAGATATAGTACAAAATAAAAATTTAGAAAAAGAATATGATTGTTCTTATACCAAAACATATAGAATAGTAAATTTATTAGATGGTTATATTGCTGAAGTACCAGAACTATCATATATAGTACTAGATGCATATCAAAGTCATGGAGCATTTACTCACATAATACCTACTGCAATGAAAGAAGGGCTAAAAGAAAATAAATATTATGAATTTACTTATAATATAAAGGGTACTGGTATAATAAATGACGAAAATGATGTAAGAAGTTATATTAGCTCTACCGAAATTAATCAAAATAATATGGAAGATTCTAAATTAAAAGTAACATTAGAAATAAAAGAAACAGATAAACTTGGAATGGAACAAGTACAAGAAAATATATGTGAAGGAAAATAGATAAATAAATATTAATATTTGTTATAATTACTAAATAGTAGCATAATTTTTACTAGGTGATATAATGAAAAAAATATTAATATGTTTATTCTTTTTCTTTCTTTTATTAATACCTAATAATGTTATTCATGCCGAAGAGGTAGAAGACTTAGCACCAAACGCTAAATCTGCAATTATGATTGAAGCATCTACTGGAGAAATATTATTCCAAAAAAATAAAGAAGAAAGATTAGCTCCTGCCTCTATGACTAAGATGATGAGTATGCTTCTTATTATGGAAGAAATAGAAAAAGGTAATTTAAAGTGGGATGAAATGATTACTGCGTCAGAAAGAGCCTCTAGTATGGGAGGTAGTCAAATCTTTTTACAAGCAGGAGAAAAAATGACTGTTACTGATATGTTAAAAGGAATTGCCATAGCTTCAGGTAATGATGCAACCGTAGCAATGGCAGAAAGAATATCAGGTAGTGAAGAATCATTTGTTAAAAAAATGAATGCTAGAGCTAAAGAATTAGGACTTAAAAATACTAACTTTGTTAATGCAACGGGATTAACCGCAGACAATCATTACTCTAGTGCAAATGATATGAGTTTAATTGCAAAAGAATTAGTAAAACATGAAAAAATACTAGAGTTTACTGGTACATATGAAGATTATTTAAGAAAAGATACTAAAAGTCCATTCTGGTTAGTTAATACCAATCGTTTAGTAAGATTTTATTCAGGAGTAGATGGACTAAAAACAGGATTTACTGATGAAGCGGGTTACTGTTTAACTAGTACTGCTAAAAAGGATAATATGAGACTAATAACTGTAGTAATGAATGAACCAGATATAAGTAAAAGAAGTGCAGATACAAGTAGGATGTTAGACTATGGTTTTAATATGTATATGGTAAAAAATATTATAGATGATAGTAGCACTATAGATAAGAAAGAAGTAGAACTTGGTAAAGAGAAAGAAGTAGAAATAATTGCTAGTGATAAAATTACTATTTTAAGTAAAAAGAGTGAAGAAAACAGAAATATAACTTATAAAGCTAATATTGATAAAATAATAGCTCCAGTAAAAAAAGGAGATAAAGTAGGAACTATAGATATTATTGAAGACGGTAAAATAATAGGAACAGTTGAAGCTACTGTAAAAAAAGATATTGATAAAGCAAATATTTTTACTATCTTTTATCGAAATTTAAAGAATACATTTAGAGGTAATTTCTTACTAAAATAAGTAACACATATGTGTTCTTTTTTGTTCTCCTTAAGCCTAGGTCTTAAGGAGTGTAAGAAAGCCTGATGTCTTTCTTACAAATTATCTTATAGTTAATATAATCTACTTATTTATACATACTTGGTAATAATATGATAATTTGAGAGAAATTTTTTAAATAATGGCAAAACTAGGTATTAAAAACTGTATATAACTAATGAGAGGTAAAGAAGGTGATATATGGTTTTAAGTACTTGTAAAAAAGAATACTAAGGAGAATATAAAGTAAGGGAGGAAATAAATGATTAAAGAAAAAGATGAAATAAAACAGTT
>JBJEEB010000066.1:0-18209 GCA_051872655.1 Bacilli bacterium
TACAAAACTAAATTTTCTAATTTTTTGAAATAAGTAGTTTGTCAACAGTCTGAGATGACTATCTTTCATAGTCATCTTTTTCTTTGCTTAAATAAAATTTATAAATATTCCTTTATCCAATATTTTATCTTCATACATGTAATTAATAACATCAATATATTTATCATTTTTATCATATCAAGAATAATTATTATCATTCATAAATTAATTGATTTTTCTAATTTATATTTTAAATAAGTTCTATTTAAAATAAATATTTTATTTATTAGTTATTCATTAATTTCTAATTTTTGATTAATGACATTAAACATTTTTAACATAATTTTTTTCAAAAAAACTAATCCATTTCTGAATTAGTTATTTATTAAAACTCGAAAAGTTCGAGCAGATTTCCTTATGGTAGCGAGAGGGGGATTCGAACCCTCGACCCTTCGGGTATGAACCGAATGCTCTAGCCAACTGAGCTATCTCGCCATAAAACGTAATATAATTATATTACATTTTTTTTTATTTGACAAGAGTTTTTTACATTATTTATATAATTCTTTATTCAATAGATCCAAATTATTGTTCATAACAGTTATATAATTCTCATTAGAATTAGTAATTCCACCATCAATACTATCCATAGTATTTAAAGTAATTAACTCAGCACCATAATTATCAATCAAATTTTTACAAGTATCATTAGTTTCATTATTTCCAGAATATATATACTTAATAGTACCATTATTAAGTAGTTTTTTTACTTCATTTATTGTACTATCAGTAAGATTACTATTTTCTTCAAGTGAAATAACTTTAAGGTCATATTTTTCTAAAAACTTAAACATACTACTATCAACAACAATAGTTTTATAATGAGCTAAATTAATATCTTCCTTAATATCAGCATCAAGTCTTGATAAACTATATTTTAATTCCTCATATTTATCTTCAATTCCAGTACCATCAGTATTAGAAATCAAATAAGGATTACTAATATATTCGAGTAGTCCATCTTTAGTATTTTGTGCCATCATTAAATAATTATAAGGATTAAGCCAAAGTTCTGCTATATTATCAGTATATGTAATACCTTTTGATACATCAATAACTTTTAAATTCTTATTTATATTTATCATTTTAACAGCATAATCCCTATCTTTATCCAAACTATTAAAGACAAACAAATCCGTTTTTGCATACTCTTCTAATTTTTTATCGGATAGTTCATAATCATTAGTATCAACTCCTGATGGATAAATACTATTAATAGTAGAATTTTCTCCATATAAACTATCTAGTAAATATCTAATAGGATAAATAGTAGTATAAATATTAATATCTTCCATAGAATCTTTAGTCATACTACATCCCGACATTAATAATATTATCAAAACGCTAAAAATTAAAAACTTTTTTATTTTCATTACATTATTTCCTTCTTTCATTCTTACTATAATAATATTACTATATTTTCATTTTTTTGTAAATAGATAGAAAAATATTTTTTAGTTATTGATTAAATCAGACATTTATTATATAATAATAATGAAATATAATTAGGAGAATAAACATGAAATACAAGGAAATAATAAAAAATAATTTAAAATTTATTGTTATTATGATCATAGTAATTACACTTGGAATATTAGGAATAGCTTTTGCAATTAATATTGATACCTTTAATCCTATTGGTATAGATATAACCACTTCTACATTAGGAGCAAATATAACATATCTTAATAATAGTAGTTCTACCATTACAAGTAGTGGTAAGTTAATACCAGTAAATGATTCTATAGAAATTACATCAGACACTACAAATGAAAATATTTTAAAAGTAGAATTTAAAATATCTGGAGTATCAACAAATCCCAATAATACTATAGTAGATATTGCTCTTCATAACATAAATATAGACTGTGAACTTAAAAGTGAATATTTTAAATGGAAATTATATAAAAATGATACTTTATTAAATAATGGAAGTTTTTCACCAATATATGATTCTATGCCAAATAATAGAATGGTATTAACAGAAACTCAAGAAGACTTAACAACAAACGAGGATACATATATTTTACTTATATATATAGGAGAAAGTTGTATTGGAGATATTGATACATGTAATTTTGAATATGATCAGAGTAAATTCTTAAATAAATCATTTAGTGCTACAATGAAACTTGAATTATCTACTGGTAATAAAAAAACTAATACCAGAGTGACAAGTTCCACTAGTGCTTGCAACTATACGAAAGTTAACATACCAAGTTGTAATACTTTAACATATAATGGAGACAGTCAAACATTAATGGATGCAGGGACTGGCTATACATTAGTTAACTCTACTGGCACTAATGCAGGAAACTATACAGTTGTAGCCAAGTTAAATGAAGGGTATGAATGGAGTACAGGAAGTAGTGAAGATCAGGCAATCAATTGTAGTATTGCAAGAAAAGAAATAACAATTAAGGCATCCGATCAAACAATTAATTATAATAGTAGTATAACTAATGATACAACAAAAATAACAACTGATGGATTAGTAAGTGGGCACTCTGTTAGTTACATTCATCTGTATACATCTCAGTATGAAGTAGGGACAGGAGTAATACATGCTAGTGCAGCAAAAATAACTGATTCTAATGGTAATGATGTCACAGACAATTATTACATAATATATGATAATGGAACAGTCACAATTCAGTAGTAAATAGAACAAATTTTATGTTTGTTCTTTTCTTTTTTTTTAGTTTATTATATAATATTCAAGGAAAGAAGGAAGAATATGAAGACAGATGATTTTGATTATAATTTACCAGAAGAATTAATAGCACAAGTACCATTAGAACATAGAGAAGAATCAAGATTATTGGTAATGGATAGAAATAATGGGAATTTAAAAGATGAAAAGTTTTATAATATAATTAATTATCTAAATAAAGGTGATGTTTTAGTATTAAATGATACCAAAGTAATACCCGCAAGATTAATTGGAGAAAAAGAAGATACTGGTGCAGTTATTGAAGTATTATTATTAAAAAATATTAGAAATAATGATTGGGAATGTTTGGTAAAACCCGCTAAAAGAATCCATGAAGGTACTATAGTTTCATTTGGTAATGGATTACTTAAAGCTAGATGTATTGGTGTAAAAGAAGAAGGAATTAGAAACTTTGAATTTATTTATGATGGAATATTCTATGAAATACTAGATAAACTAGGTACTATGCCACTTCCACCATATATTAAAGTAAAATTAGAAGATCAAAGTAGGTATCAAACAGTATATGCTAAAAATATAGGTAGTGCTGCCGCTCCAACAGCTGGGCTTCACTTTACTAAAGATTTATTAAAAAAAATAGAAGATTTGGGAGTAACAGTCTGTTATATAACTTTACATGTAGGACTAGGTACATTTAGACCAGTAAATGTAGAAGATGTAACCAAACATAAAATGCATAGTGAGTTTTATAGCATGAGTAAAGTAACAGCAGATATATTAAATAAGGCAAAAGTAGAAAACAAAAACATAGTAGCAGTAGGTACAACAACTACTAGAACATTAGAGACAATAATAAACAAATATAATGTTTTCAAAGAATGCAGTGGATGGACAGATATATTTATATATCCTGGTTATACATTTAGAGCTATAGATTCACTTATAACTAATTTTCATTTACCTAAATCAACATTAATTATGTTAGTATCAGCTTTTTCTAGCAAAGAAAATATAATGAATGCCTATAAGCATGCAGTAGAAGAAAAATATCGTTTCTTCTCATTCGGAGATGCAATGTTTATAAAAAATGATAAATAATATTTACAATCTACTAAATTTATTATATAATTTAGTAGTAATGCTTGTGTGGCGGAATTGGTAGACGCACTGGACTCAAAATCCAGCGGTATAAAAGCCATGTGGGTTCGAGTCCCACCACAAGCACCAGATTGTTTGATACTCAAGCTTTTAGTAAAGCATGAGATAATATAAAAATTAAATATATATAAATGCAGAATTAATACAAAATTAATTCTTTTCTTTATATCTATACATCTGCGAAGAAAAAAGCGAACACTTTACTGGTATAAAAAAGTTAAAAAATACAAAAAAGTAAAAATAAGATACAATAAAAATTAACAAAAATAAGAAAAAACAAAAATAATTTACATAGTGCCAATTAACAAAATACAGATAAATGCTTATAAAATAAAGAGAAAATGAAAATAATATACAAAAAATAAAAATAAAGAAAAAGCAAAAAAATGAAAAGAGTTAGAAACAAAAAAATAATAAAAATTAAAAAATGTAAAATTTAAAAAAGCGAACAAAAATGTATTGACAAGTACAATATAGTAATATATAATTGACTTATATGATAAAAGGAGGAAGTAAAATTATGGTTGAAACAGAAGAAAAGTTAGAAACGATAGAAGTCGTAAAAAGAAATGGTAAAAAGGTAGAATTTGATGGCACTAAAGTTGCTATGGCTATAAAAAAAGGATTTGATAGTGTACTAATAGATGCTGAAGAAAATGAAAAAAAATATAATTCTAAAGATATTCAAAAAGTTTATCAAGCTGTAATTAAAAAAATAGCTAAAGATTATTTACCTGTAGGTAAAATTAAAATTGAAGAAATTCAAGATTTAATTGAAGAAAATCTAAAAAAATACGATTATTTAGATGTATATGAAAGCTTTTCCGAATATAGGCAAAGAAGAGCAAATGCTAGAATTGCTTTTAGAGATGACAAAAACATGGCAAAATTACAAAAAAGTATTGAAGGATTAGGACTTAAGAGTGCTGCTGAAGAAGACTCTAAGAGAGAAAATGCTAATATTGATGGAAATACCGCTATGGGAACAATGCTTCAGTTTGGTAGTACAATATCAAGAGCTTTTACTGAAGCATATCTAATGAAAAAGAAATACGCTGAAGCACATAGTAATGGAGATATTCATATTCATGATATGGACTTTGAAGCTATGGGTACTACTACTTGTACACAAATAGATTTAAATAAATTATTTAAAAATGGTTTTTCCACAGGACATGGTTTTCTAAGAGAACCAAAAGATATAATTAGTTATAGCGCACTAGCAGCTATAGCAATTCAGTCAAATCAAAATGATCAACATGGAGGTCAATCTATTCCAGCATTTGACTATTATATGGCTCCTGGCGTTCTTAAAACATTTAAAAAGCAGTATAAACAAGCAGTATATGAATTATTAGATTTTAGTGATTTCATTAGTTTTGTCAATATGGATAGAGTAGAAAAAGAAATTGATAAATTAACAAGTATTGATGTAGACACTAAAGTATTTGAAGGAATATATAAAGATAGCACTGAGGTAAAAAGAATATTTGAAAAAGGATATGAAATTGCTTATAAGAAAACTAATAGGCAAACATATCAAGCTATGGAAGCATTTATTCATAATTTAAATACTATGCATTCAAGAGCAGGTGCACAAGTACCTTTCTCATCAGTAAACTTTGGTACTGATACATCTCCAGAAGGAAGAATGGTTATTAAAAACTTCTTACTTGCTACAGATGCAGGACTTGGAAGAAATGAAACACCAATATTCCCCATATCTATATTTAAAGTAAGAAAAGGAACTAACTACGAAGTAACAGATCCTAATTATGATCTATTTAAGTTAGCTATTAAAGTATCTGCAAAGAGATTATTCCCTAACTTCTCATTTATGGATTCTTCATTTAATAAGCCATATTATAAAGGCGATTATAATACTGAAGTAGCATATATGGGATGCAGAACTAGAGTTATGGCTAATGTAGTAGATGAGGATAAAGCAGTTACTCCTGGTAGAGGTAACTTATCATTTACTTCTATCAATCTACCAAGACTTGGTATTAAACATGGTATTGTAAGAAATGATAAAACTGATATGAAAGGATTTTATGAAGAACTTGGAGAACTTATGGATTTAGTAAAAGATCAGTTACTTGAAAGATTTGAAATCCAATGCAATAAGAGATTATATAATTTTCCATTCTTATTAGGACAAGGAGTATGGATAGATTCTGATAAGTTAAAACCAAACGACAGGTTAAGAAAAATACTAAAACATGGTACTCTATCAATAGGATTCATCGGACTTGCAGAATGCCTAAAGGCATTAATTGGAAAACATCATGGTGAAAGTGATGAAGCTCAAAAACTTGGACTTGAAATAGTAGAATTTATGAGAAAAAGATGTGATGAATATTGTGATCAGTATAAATTAAACTTTACATTACTTGCAACGCCAGCAGAAGGCTTATCAGGAAGATTTGTTAATATTGATAAAGCAGTATATGGCAAAATTAAAGGAGTTACTGATAGAGAGTATTATACTAATTCATTCCATGTGCCTGTATACTATAATATTTCAATAGTAAACAAAATAAAGAAAGAAGGACCATATCATAAATATACTAATGCTGGACATATTAGTTACATTGAATTAGATGGTGATACTACAAATAATCTTGAAGCATTTGAAAAAATAGTAAGAACTATGTATGAAAACGACATGGGTTATGCCGCAATTAACCATCCAGTAGATAGAGATCCTATATGTGGATATGTTGGCGTAATAGGAGATGTTTGCCCTGGATGTGGAAGAAAAGCTTGTGAGGGCGTTCCAATAGAAAGAGTAAATGAATATAAAAATAGTTGTAATTGTTAAGAAAGAAGGAGATTTAAAATGAAATTAGAAGAAGAAAAAGTAAAATTAGTGGGTGAAGGTGTAGATTTTGAAAGAATTAGAAGAATTACTGGATATTTAGTAGGTACTGTTGATAGATTCAACAATGGTAAGAGAGCAGAAGAAAGAGATAGAGTAAAACATAGTACTGAAGGGTTAATGAAAAAATAATGGAAATTAGGTTAGCATCTCCGGTTCTACAAGCTGATAGTATTGTAGATGGAGAAGGCATACGCGCAGTACTTTGGACACAAGGATGTGCTCATAAGTGTCTAGGGTGTCACAATCCAGGAACACATTCATTTGAAGATGGAATTCTCGTAGATATAGAAGAAGTAAAATCACAAATAGATTCACTTGAAGGTCAAGATGGTATTACCTTTTCTGGAGGAGATCCAATGTATCAAGTCGATGCTTGTCTAGAACTTGCCAAATATATCAAATCTAAAAAAATGAATATTTGGTGTTATACTGGTTTTACCTATGAAAATTTACTTAAACTAGGAGAGACAAACCCTAAAATAATAGAATTATTAAAACAAATTGATGTTCTAGTAGATGGGCCATTTATCCTAGATAAAAAAAGTTATGATTGTATATTTCGAGGATCTACTAATCAAAGAATTATTGATACTAAGGAAAGCTTAAAGAAAAAGAAAGTTTGCTTAGTAGAAAAATATTATATTAAAAATAATAAAAGTAATAAAAGAGAGCGAATTTATATTTAAGCTCTCTTTTATAACATGTACATTGAGTTATCATCTTGATATAAATTATTATTTGTATTAAGTTTCTGCTCTAAAACTTTAACTCTATTTTCTAACTTGCTTAGTCTATTATTTATTTCATATAATGGGTTATTCATACTATTATCATAATTTTGTACATTATTCATTCCTTGAAATCCATATGGCACACCATTCATTAAACTGCCTGGTGGTCCTTGATATCCAAAATTACCATACATCATATTTCCGGGTATATTTTGATAATAACCATATTGCATCATATCTCTATTATCCATATCATCACATTCCTTTACTTTATTATATGCAAATAGAAATAAATGTGCTATAATACTAATTGTGGTGAGTTATGAGATTAAAAAATATCAAAGGAGCAAGTGAAAAAATATTATTAGGAAAATATTTTATAAATAATCCTAATGATTATAAAGGTAAATGGAATGAACTATTTAAAAATAATAATCCTATCTATATAGAAATAGGAATGGGTAAAGGAAATTTTATTATAAAGAATGCACTTAATAATCCTAATATTAATTATATAGGAATAGAAATGTATGACTCTGTTATCTTACGTGCAGTAGAAAAAACTAATGAATTAGAACTTAATAATCTATATTTAATAAGAATGGATGCTAGATTAATTGAAGATATTTTTGATAAAGAAGTAGATTTAATATACCTAAATTTTTCTGATCCATGGCCAAAAGATAGACATGCTAAAAGAAGACTAACTAGTCCTAGATTTTTAGAAAAATATAGCAACACATTTAAAAATAAAAATAAAATAGTTATGAAGACAGATAATATAGATTTATTTAACTATTCAGTAGAATCTTTAAAAGATTATGGTTATACAATAGATTATTTAACTAATGATTTACATAAAAATAAAGATAATATAATTACTACTGAATATGAAGAAAAATTTATTAATAAAGGAATAAAAATAAATTTTCTAGAAGCTACTAAGGAGGTAAAATAATGAAAGTATTTAAGAATATAAACATTAATCCAACTGATATAAACTTATATACCATGGCAGTTACCCATTCATCTTATACTAATGAAAATCCTAGTTACCCAGACTATGAAAGACTAGAATTTCTTGGAGATGCTGTATTAGAAATTATCATTAGTGATTATTTATATAAAGAAAGAAAATTTGAAGAAGGATTAATGACTAAGATGAGATCTTCTTATGTTTGTGAAGAAGCATGTGCTACATATGCCAAAGAATTAGGACTAGACTTAGACATAAAGGTAGGATCAGGTGAAGAAGTAAATCAAACAATACTAGCAGATGTTTTTGAAGCTTTTGTAGCGGCCATATACTTAGATCAAGGATTTGACTTTGTAAAAAAATTTGTATTAAGTATTATAGTAAAATACATTGAAAGTGGAGAAAATTTTCTTCATGACTATAAATCTACTCTTCAAGAATTAGTTCAAACTGTAAAAAAATCAGTTACCTATGAAGTAGTCAATGAAGAAGGACCATCACATAATAAGACATTTACTTCTATAGTAAAAATAGATGGAATAATTATGGGTAAAGGAACTGCAGGTAGTAAGAAAGCATCTGAGCAAGAAGCTGCTAGAGATGCCTTAAGCAAAAGATCAGAAATTAAATAGAGGGATAGATACTATCTCTTTTATTATTATTAAAACTATGATACAATTAGTATGAATAAAGGTGATTGTATGAAAATAGATAGAGTTATTACTGGAATTTTAGAAGAAAACTGTTATATACTTGGTATTAATGATAAAGTACTAGTAATAGATCCAGGTGATGATATAGATAAAATAAATAAAGCGATAAATAATAGAAAAGTACTAGGAGTACTAATTACTCATAGACATCATGATCATATAGGAGCACTTCCTTACTTTAGTAAAGAAATAATATATGATAAAAATAATTTAGACGAAAAAGAATATACCATAGAAGAATTTAAATTTAGTGTTATATTTAATCCAGGACATACTAGTGATAGTATAAGTTATTATTTCAAAGAATATAATATTCTTTTCAGTGGAGATTTTATCTTTTATGAAAGTATAGGAAGATGTGATCTGCCTACAGGAGATTATAATGATATGAAAAAGAGTATCAATAAAATAAAAAAATATCCTTTTAATATGATAATATATCCTGGACATGGAGATAGAACAACACTAGAACATGAAATAAATAATAATATATATTTTAAAGAGGTATAAATATGGATATAATGAAATTATTTAAAGAAAAGAAAGTTTTAATAGCGGGTCCTTGTTCATTTGGTACATATGAAGAATTAGATAGTATTGCTAAAAAATTAAAAGAATTAAATGTAGATATTTTAAGAGCGGGTACATTTAAAGGAAGAACAAGTCCCTATGTATTTCAAGGATTAAGAGATGAAGGAGTAGAAATACTAATTGAAATTGGTAAGAAATATAATATTCCAGTAGTAACCGAATTAACAAGTATTGAGCAAGTAAAAAAATATGGTAATAGAATAGACATTATACAAATAGGAGCAAGAAACATGTATAACTATGAATTATTAAAAGAAGTAGGTAAACTAAATACACCGGTTATACTAAAAAGAGGATTATCAGCTACATATAATGAATGGCTATTATCAGCAGAGTATATTAAGAATGAAGGAAATAATAACATTATATTATGTGAAAGAGGAATTAGAGGATTTGATAGTACTACAAGAAATATTCTTGATATAGCAGCAGTTCCATATATAAAACAAAATACTAAATATCCAATTATTGTTGATCCATCACATGCTACAGGTACTAGATATATGATAAGACCATTATCATTATCTTCTATAGTAGCAGGAGCAGATGGCATTATGTTAGAAGTCCATACTAATCCTGAAAAAAGTCTATCTGATGCAAGACAAACTATTAATATTAATACTCTTAAAGATATTATAAGTGATATTAATAAATTTACAAATATATAATTAATTAGGGTGATAATAATGAAAAAAATAAAATTAGGTATAATATATGGAGGTTTATCTACTGAGCACGAAGTATCAATAAATTCTGCAAAAAGCATTATAGATAATATTGATAAAGATAAATATGAAATATATAAAATATATATTGATAAAAAAGGTAATTGGTATAAAGAAGATAATAAAATAGATAATATTTTTGAATATTTAAGAAATTTAGATGTAATATTTCCTATACTACATGGATTATATGGAGAAGATGGTACCATAGAGGGATTATTTGAATTACTTGGAGTACCATATGTAGGATGTAATGTTCTATCATCTTCAATTTGTATGGATAAAATATATACTAAAATGATACTTGATAAAATAGGAATAGATACTGCCAAATACATATATGTAAAAAAAGTAAAAGATAAATATATTTATATCAATAATACTTTTGAAGAAAAAGAATTATCCCTAGAAGAAATATCTCTTTTAGTAGAAGATAGTTTATCTTTTCCAGTATTTGTTAAACCTTCAAGAAGTGGTTCTTCAATAGGAATAAATAAAGCTCATAATAAAGAAGAATTAATTAAATATATTAAATATGCTTCAGGATTTGATAGTAAAATCTTAATAGAAGAAAATATTATAGGTAGAGAACTAGAATGTGCTATATTAGGTAATGCCCTAGTAGAAGCTTCACCTATTGGAGAAATACTTCCTAAAGGAGAATTCTATAGTTATAATGCTAAATATATTGATGACTCAGAGACTCTAATACCAAATGATATAGATAAAATAGTATGTGATAAAATAAGAAGTGTTGCAGTTAAAGCATATAAAGCATTAGACTGCAGGGGATTATCAAGAGTAGATTTCTTTCTAGAAAAAGATACAAACAGAATAATACTTAATGAAATAAATACTATGCCAGGATTTACTACGATTAGTATGTATCCTAAACTATGGGAAAGTACAGGCATATCTTATAAAGAATTACTAGATAAATTAATAAATCTAGCTTTAGAAAAATAATTTACAGGAGAATATATGAAGAAATATAAGATACTACTAGTGGTTATTATAACTATGCTAACAATAGGAATAATTTACACATTATATATATTTAATATTATCCCTCATAAAAAATATACTAATAGTGATTTTAATATTGATACTTATATTAGTAGTATTGATAAAGATAATGATGGTATAGATGATCAAACTGATATATTAAATAATGTTAGAGAATATATTAAGACTAAACCCAAATATAAGAGTAAATATTATAGTACTGGATACTCTAATGATGAATATGGTGTCTGTTCAGATGTAGTAGTCTTTGGACTATTAAATGCTGGATATAATTTAATGGAACTAGTAAATAAAGATATTATTAATAATAAAGATCAATATAATATTGAAGTGGTAGATAAGAATATAGATTTTAGAAGAGTGAGAAACCTAAAAATATATTTTGAAAGAAATAGTATAAACTTAACTACAAATATTAATGATATTTCTTCTTGGCAAGGAGGAGATATTGTTGTATTTAAAAATCATATTGGTATAGTATCTGATAAGAGAAATAGAAAAGGAATATCATTTATTATACATCATGCCAATCCTTATCAAATATATTATGAAGAAGATATTTTAGAACATAGAAATGATATAGTAGGTCATTATAGGATTAGTTAATATATCCACTTAAGCCATGAGTCTTAAGTGGCAAAAGGGAGCCTATAGTCTCCCTTTTGAAATATTTAATTTAAGTATAAAATACTATTGCATATTATTACTTAATAGGTTATAATATACATAGAGGTGTCACATTGATCATAAATGAAAGTACAGCATATAAAAAAGACTATAGAAAAATTATAATTAATAAACACATGGTAAAAGAACAAGAGAAAATTAATAATATTAAAAATATAATATTAATTAGTAGAAACTTTCATGAACTATTATGTAGTCCATATAAAGATATTTATTATATTACCAAGAAGAGTGGTAATTTAAAAGAATATTATACTGCTAGAATAAATAGTAAATTAAGACTAATAATGAAACCACTAGGAGATTATCCATACGATAATTTATTAATAGATAAAATAGAATTTGTATCAATAGATGATAAGCATTATGGGGAGGGATAGCAATGCAAGGATTTGGAAGTATGTTAAAAGACTACTTAGAGTTTTATAAAATATCACAAACTGATTTTGCAGAGCGTTTAGGTATTTCAACTAAACACATGAATGAAATATTAAGTGGAAAAACTAATATATCTGAAGAACTTATGCTTGGAATAAGTTTAATTACTGATATAGATGTTAATTTAATATTTTATGTTGAAACCAAGAAGAGAATATATGAATATTTAAATAAAAAATTCAATAATGAAAGTGAAATTAATAAATATTTAAATACTTTTTGTTTAAATGAAATGTCTAAGAAAAAATGGATAACATTAAAAGATAGCTCTTCCTATACACAAAATGCCATGGATTTACTTGATTATTTAGGAATATCTAGCTTTGATAATGTTAATAATTATTTAAACAGAAGAATATTATATAAAAAGAAAGATGATGCAGATATTAATAAGATATATTTATGGATAAAAAGATGTGATAAGATGATTAAAGGTAAATTAATACCTAGTTATACTAGTAGTAATCTATCTTCTTTACTTGATGAATTAAAAATCATTAGAAATAAAAGGTTTAATGAAGAAGAATTAATTAATTTATTTAATAAATATGGTATTTATTTAGTTATTGAAGATGCTTTAAGTGGTACTAAAATAAGGGGATGCTCAATGGTAAAGGATAGTAATCCTTGTATATATATAACAAGATATTTTAAAGAAAAGGCTAGTTTCTATTTTACCTTATATCATGAAATAGGACACATTAAAAGGGATTATAATAAATTAAAAAATAAGATTATAATAAATGATAATGATAATAATGAGAAAGAAATAGATAATTATGCTTTAAATTTGATGATACCTAATGATATTTGGAATGAGATAAAAGATAATCCTTCACTAGGAGAATCTTTATGTATAAAAAATAATATACCTCTTTGTTTCTTGTATTCAAGACTTGCTTATGAAGGTATAATATCATACAAAAGTAAAGAATATAATAGTCATAAAGAAAAAATATAAAGGAGATAATTATGAAATTAGAAGAAATTATAGATATTAGTAAAACTGTAGCAAATAGTCTATTTAAAGATATAAATTACATATGGGAAGTATTACCTAAGATAAAAGATAATATTATAGATATAGGTAATTCTTTAGATAAAGATAAATATACCATGATTGAAGATAATATCTGGATAGGAAAAAATGTACAAATAGATAAATTATCTACAATTATAGCACCTTGTATTATTGGAGAAAATACTGAAATTAGACCTGGAGCATACTTAAGAGGTAATGTTGTTATTGGAGATAATTGTATAATAGGAAATAGTGTAGAAATAAAAAATTCCATTATATTTGATAATTGTCAAATATCACACTTTAATTATGTAGGAGACTCTATTTTAGGGTATAGTTCTCATCTAGGGGCAGGAGTGATATTAAGTAATTTTAAAAATGATGAAAGTAATATTACTATCAATAATATAGACACTAATATGTTAAAGTTAGGTTCAATAATTGGAGATTATACAAGCGTAGGATGCAATAGTGTATTATATCCAGGTACAATAGTAGGTAGTAACACTAGTATTTATCCATTAACTAAAGTAAGAGGAATAATACCAAGTAATAGTATTATGAAAAATGAAGATAATATAATAGAAAAAGAGTAATTATCTCAAAATGACAGAAACTTAATAATAAAATGTAACAAGAGGATACTAAGTATCTTCTTTTAATATAATAAAAAAAAGCAAACAAATGTATGAAATACATTGACATTAAAAAATATATATGATATATTTTAATAGAATTAAAAAGTGCAAACAGAAAGAATAAATATTAGAATTTTAATATGATATGATTATTTTAAAAAAAATAATCAAATTTAGAAGAAATAAGAAAACTCTATAATAATTGATGAAGATTTTACAGTTTCGTTATTAATTATAAGATGAAAGGAGAAATATAGATGAATGAACATGGTAATATAGTTATTTATAAAGATAAAAATGGTAATAATAATATTGAGGTTAAATTGCAAGATAATACTGTATGGTTAAACCAAGAACAACTCGTAAAATTATATAACTCTAGTAAATCTAATATATCTGAACACATAAAGCACATAATTGAAGATAGAGAGTTAGATGAAGTGTCAACCATTCGGAAATTCCGAACAGTTGCATCAAATGGCAAATCGTACAATATGAACTACTATAATCTTGATATGATTGTAGCAATTGGTTTTAGGGTTAGGTCAAACGTTGGTACAAATTTTAGAAAATGGGCAAATGAAAGATTAACTGAATATATGACTAAAGGATTTACAATGAATGATGATTTACTTAAACGAGCTGGCGGAGGATTATACTTTGATGAATTACTTGCTAGAATTCGTGATATAAGATCATCAGAAAAAGTTTTCTGGAGAAAAGTTTTAGATATTTATGCGACTTCAGTAGATTATGATCCTAAAGCAAAAATTACACAAGAATTTTTTAAAACTGTTCAAAACAAAATGCACTGGGCTGTACATGGACATACTGCTGCAGAGATTATAATAGAAAGAGCAGATAGCAATAAAGATTTTATGGGGTTAACTAATTTTAGTGGAGATTATCCAACATTATTAGATGCAGAGATTGCTAAAAATTATTTAACAGACAAAGAATTAGATATTTTAAACAGAATTGTTTCTATGTATCTAGATTATGCAGAATTACAAGCAATTGAAGAAAAAACTATGACCATGCAAGATTGGGTTAAAGAATTGAATTATTTTTTAACAATGAACAGAAAAGATATATTAAAAGATGCCGGTAAAATTAGTCATCAAGAAGCAATGAATCATGCAAAAAAAGAGTATGACAAATATAAAGATAGAATTGCATTAAAACCAAGTGAAGTTGAACTTCATTATTTAGAAAGCATTAAAGATTTAGAAATGATTAATACAAAAAATTAATCGTGTTATTTGGATTAAATATGTGGCTTATTTATCCACTGTGACACGATTTAATGATTTGGCTAAATATAAAAATAAATCTAATCCAAGAATAGAACTAACAATTAAAATTTTAATATATATTTATGGCTTATATATTATAGATATGGCTGATATATTATTTTTAGACTACCCAAAGTAGGCTAAAAATAACACTCTAAGTTCATAATCTTAGAGTGAACCTAATCAAAAAAATAAAGTTTTATTGTTTTATATGAATAGTTATGATAAAATATTTTAGGAAATGAGTGATAATTATGTTTGAACTTGTAAGTAAATATACTCCATCAGGAGACCAACCACAAGCTATAAAAGAGTTAGTTCAAGGTATTAAAGATGGTAAGAAACATCAAGTTTTACTAGGAGCTACAGGAACAGGTAAAACTTTTACTATAGCAAATGTTATTAAAGAAGTGGGTAAACCAACATTAGTTTTAGCTCATAATAAGACCCTTGCAGGTCAGTTATATGCTGAATTTAAAGAATTATTTCCAAATAATAGAGTTGAACTATTCATAAGTTATTATGATTATTACCAGCCTGAAGCCTATGTACCCAGTTCTGATACATATATTGAAAAAGATTCATCAATAAATGATGAAATAGATGAATTAAGACATAGAGCTACTTCTAGCTTAATATCTAGAAATGATGTTATCATAGTGGCTTCAGTATCTTGCATATATGGAATAGGAGAAGTAGAAGAGTATAAAAAAAAGATGCTTACTCTTAATGTTGGAGATACTATAGATAGAGATGAAGTTTTAAAGAAATTAGTAGAAATGTTATATGAAAGAAATGATTTTGATTTAAAAAGAGGAACCTTTAGAGTACGCGGAGACTCTCTAGAAATAATACCAGCATATGAAAGAACTAACGGACTATTAATAGAGTGGTTTGGAGATGAAATAGATAGAATTAGTGAAGTAGATACTGTTACAGGACATGTTATTAAAGATAAAAGAACAGTATCTATATTTGCAGCTTCACACTTTGTAACAGATGAAGAAAAGTTAAAAATAAGTATTGAAAGAATACTTAAAGAAAAAGAAGAAAGAGTAAAATACTTTAAAGAAAATAATAAATTAATTGAAGCTCAGAGAATTGAAGAGAGAGTTAACTACGATATGGAAATGTTATCTGAAACAGGATTCTGTCGTGGTATTGAAAATTACTCTAGACATATTTCACTAAAAGAAGAAGGAATGTCTCCTTGCACTTTAATTGATTTTTTTCCCAAAGATTTCTTATTAGTAATAGATGAATCACATGTAAGTGTGCCTCAAGTAAGAGCTATGTATAATGGTGATAGAGCAAGAAAGATGAATCTAGTAGATTATGGTTTTAGACTACCTAGTGCTCTAGATAATAGACCATTAAAATTTGAAGAATTTGAAAGTAAATTAAATAATGTTATTTATGTTAGTGCTACCCCAGGAGATTATGAATTAGAAAAAACAAACAATAAATATATCCAGCAGATTATTCGTCCAACAGGATTATTAGATCCTAAAGTAGAAGTAAGATCTACTAAAAATCAAATTGATAACCTACTTGAAGAAATAGAAAAAAATAATAGTAATAATGAAAGAACAATCATTACTACCTTAACTATTCGTATGGCTGAAGAATTAACAAATTATTTAAAGAGTTTAGATATAAAAGTAGCATATTTACATAATGAAGTAAAATCTTTAGAAAGATTAAAAATAATTAGAGATTTAAGACTAGGTAAGTATGATGTACTCGTAGGTATTAATCTTTTAAGAGAAGGACTAGATATACCTGAAGTATCTTTAATAGCTATAATGGATGCTGATAAACAAGGATTCCTTCGTAGTACCAGAAGCCTTATTCAGACAATAGGAAGAGCTGCTAGAAATGCAAATGGTAGAGTAATAATGTATGCTGATAGCGTTTCAGATAGTATGAATGAAGCTATTACTGAGACAGAAAGAAGAAGAACTATTCAGGAAGAATATAATAAAGTACATAATATTATACCTAAGACTATTATTAAAGAAATACCTGAAGTAGTATCTAACGAAATAGAGATAAAGCCTAAGAAAGAAAAGAAACTAACAAAAGAAGAAAAATTATTTCTAATTGAAGATTTAACTAAAGAAATGAAAGAAGCAGCGGCTAATTTAGATTTTGAAAGAGCTATGCAACTTAGAGATATAATTTTTGAAATGGAAAGTAATTAACTTTCCTTTTTAAAATCCAAATATAAGCCAAAAGCCTAGACAAATTAAAGTAGCATATTCCAAAAGTAAAATAAAAACATTACCAAAACAAGGAGCAAATAAAGTAATTAGCATCTGATAAAAAGTAATTATCATAAGAATTATAACCATAATAAGAAAAAATAATTTCCAGCCAGCACACAATCTAAAAAAGTTAAAGAAATTATTAAACATTACTATCACCTATAATAGTTTATGATAAAAGATTAGAAATGCTAATGTAAATTTTAATAAATACTCTTGTAAAATAATTGAAAATATGGTAGTATTTGATATGTAAGGTAAAGAAAGAAGGTGACCCTCTTATGAAAATAATAAATATTTTTGTTAATCCTAAGTTAATTAGGATTTGGGGTTATAATTCTTATAA
>JBJEEB010000067.1:0-17609 GCA_051872655.1 Bacilli bacterium
ATATAATAAAAGTAAAAGAATAGATTAATTATCTATTCCTTGACTGAACTGTAACCTTTATCAAAAAATAATTCTATTGTATTAGTAAGAATATCTCTATAACTAAAACTTTTTACCTCATTTCCATCAGTTTTAATAATAAATATATAATTATATACTTCCTTTATAATACCATTATATTCCTCTTTTTTATTCCTGCTACCATTATAAATAACTTTAACATTATTCCCTTTTTTACTATCAATATTGTTTTTAATTTTTTCTATTGTCATAATTATCTAGGATACCCAACATACATAGTACCCTTAGTAATAATCCCCCCTATTCCATCAGGGCCATATTTAGTTTTATTAAGAATTTTAATTAAATCAATATTTTTATTTTTATCAGAAAAGGCAAGACAAGTAGCAATAATAGCAGGGTCAAGAACATGTATATTAATCCTTTTTGGACTAGAAGCAAAATTAGCACCTGCTTTTATAAGCTCTTCATAATTAGATTGACAAGCACCCGCAATTATAATTAACTTTTCATGAGAATTTTCAAACTGTCTTGCAGCCTTAATAGCAGAAATAAATTCATTACTACTTTTATAATTACCATCTTTTCTTTTTTTACGATATATAGCATCATGACCAGTAATAACAATAATATCAGGATTATATTTGTTCAAACTTTCATTAACGATTTCGATCAAATCATTATTTCCAGCATAAATACCATATGCCTTAATTCTATTTTTCTTATAGAAAGCCATACACTTATCAAGAAAATTTTCATCTTGATCAATATGAACAATCTTACCAGGCAAGTAAAAATATTCATCTCTATCTAAACTTCTAAAACCATCTATTTCAGGAATAAAATCATCTTTTTCTTCCTTATTATAAATCTTTAAATCTTCCTTTGGACTATCAGCATATAATCTAATAACATCACCTTTAAGAATATAATTTTCACCATCTATATCAATAATTTTAAATACAATATCATTATTATAAGATTTTCTAGTAACTAAATCCCCTATTTGAAACATAAATATTCACCCATAAAATAATATGATAAAAACAAAAATAATATGAAAAAAAGTTATTATTTCAATAACTCATTACATATATCAACAAAAACATAATAAGGAATATTCTCACTTCTTGTGTTAATATCAAAATTATACTTATTAAGTATATTATTGATAACATTTAAATCATAATTACATAAATTATTTTTAATAGTTTTTCTCTTAAATCTAAAACTATCCTTAACTAATTTATCAAAAAAATCAATATCTTTAACTTCTTCAATTTTTTCTTTTTTTGTCATTTTTATAACTGCAGAATCAACCTTAGGTTTAGGAATAAAACAATTCTTACTAACATTAACTATTTTCTTAATATCATAAAAATAATTAAGAAAAACAGTTATCTGCCCATATTCCCTAGTACCAGGAATAGCACAAAGTCTATCAGCTACTTCTTTTTGAATCATAATTGTTATCTCTCTAACAGGTATTTTATCATCTATAATTTTATTAATGATAGGAGTCGTAATATAATATGGTAAATTAGCAACAATATAAAGATTATCATAATCATATTTTTTTAAATCTTCATTTATATCTCTCTTTAAAAAATCATCAAATATAATTTCATAATTATTATAATCTTTTAGTTCTTTATTTAAAATTTTTTCTAGTCTAGTATCAATTTCATACAATATTGCTTTATCTACCTTGCAAAGTAATTTTTTTGTCAGTGCACCAGCACCAGGACCAATTTCAATAACAATATTATTTTCTTTATAATCAATAGAATTAACTATTTTATTTACAATATTATCATCTTTCAAAAAATTTTGTCCAAGTGACTTTTTATAATCAAAACCATACATATTAATAAAAAATCACTACCATAACTTCAGTTAAAATTAAAAATAAAGCTAATAGAGACAGACCTAATCCAACCTTATTACATGTTTTATTTTTTTGTATTAATGATAAAATAAAGCCAACTACCATAAAGGTTAATGAAAACCCAACAAAATCTAACAAATAAATAAATCTATCTAATAATTTAGTGTACATACCTATACTACTAATATTAGAAGTTAAACAATCAAAAATATCTAAAACTGCTAATGAAGAAAAAATAATACTAAGTATACCTGTAACATTACTATCATTTTTTTTCTTTTCTATAGACATTCTTGTAGGTATAACACCATTATTATCCACTAATACTCCGCATTTAAGACATACATAAGAATTTTCATTTAGTTTATTTCCACAATTTCTACAATACATAAAATTTCCCTTCTCTCTACATAATTTTATCATAATAAAAAAATAGAATCAATAATTAATTCTATTTATAATTTATTTTAATTAATCATTTTACCAAAACTTCCCTATTTTTGTTCATTACATATTATAACTTACTTATTTTTTATAAAATATATAATCAAAGCTATAATTGGTGAAAATAAAATCATCAATATAGGTAAAGATATCATTACAAAAGAAAAATTCAAATCAACAGCAGCAAGCGTAAGTATAAAAGATACTATCCAACATAATATATAAAATCCTAAAGCACCTAATATAGAAAAAAGCAGACATTTGCCATAACTAATTTTTTTCTTTTTTTCTACAGAAACACTTGTAGGTATAACACTATTATTATCCACTAATACTCCACATTTAAGACAAACATAAGAATTTTCATTTAATTTATTTCCACAATTTCTACAATACATATACTTCCTCCCTCATTGCAAATATTTTAATATATTAGTATAAATTTGTTAACCAAATACTAATATAAAATATAATACATTATACTTAACAAGTATAGCATATTTTAAAAAATTTATCTATAATATTTATTAAATTAATCATCAAAAGCATAACCAATAAATATTAAAAAAATAGAATAAAAATTCTATTTATGATATGTTTCATTATTAAGTATTTTAAAACTTCTATATAACTGTTCTAAAAAGATCATTCTAAAAAGTCCATGTGGAAATGTCATTCTAGAAAAAGATAACTTATAATTAGATCTTTTCTTAATATTATCAGAAAGTCCATAAGAACCACCTATTATAAAGGTAATATTAGAATTAGAAATAAATGTTTTATCTATCTTTTCAGCTAGTTCAACAGAAGATAAATTATTTCCATCTATTTCCAAAGTAATAACATAATCTCTATTATCTATATATTTAATTATCTTACCCTCTTCAATATCAGGAACAGAATCATCTACTTCAATAATTTCTAATTTATGATATTTATTAATTCTTCTAAAATAATCTTCTATTCCTTCAGTTAAATATCTTTCTTTAATTTTTCCAACACAAATTAATTTCATCATATATTAATCAACTCAGTTTCTTCATTTTGCTTAGTAATAATAATATTATCAACATGCTTATTGTCTTCGTTTAATCTACTAACAAGTGTCTCATAAGCAATTTCTTCTGTATTATTATCATGGGATAAATGAGCAAGTAATATATATTTAGTATTGTCTCCTATAAAAGAAGATAAATATTTTGAAGAATCATAATTAGATAAATGACCTTTATCAGATAAAATTCTTTGTCTAATGTTAAAAGGATATTTACCATTAGTAAGCATTTCTACATCATGATTAGATTCCATAATATATAAATCCTTATTTTTTAATATATCAAAATATTTCTTATTTATATATCCAGTATCAGTAATATATACTATAGATTTATCATTGCTACTAATAATATATCCCCTAGAATCAGGAGCATCATGAGATGTTTTAATAGCAGTAACATGAATATCCTTAATATCAAATTCATCTTCAAGTAATTTATAATTATCTACATAGTCAAGTGTATCATGCATAATATTCGTAATATATACTGGAACATTATACTTTTTAGCAAATAACTTTAACCCTCCAATATGATCAACATGCGTATGAGTAATTAATATAGCATCAATTTCATTAGGAAACACTCCTAAATCCTCTAGTTTCTCCTTTACATACTTTGAGGTATTTCCTAAATCAATCAATATTTTAGCATTATCACTTTCAATATATGTAGTATTTCCCTTACTACCTGAAGACAAAACACATACTTTCATTAATATAAATTTAGAGGATTAATAGTATATCCTTCAGGACTACCCATTCTAACAGAAAAATCTAAATGGGTTCCTCCATAAGGATTATAAGAACTAGGAGTAGGAACTACATATCCAGTATTTCCCATAGTAGCAATTTTTTGACCTCTTGCAACTGTCTGTCCAACAGTAACATTAATATCCTTTATATGCATATACATTGTATAATAACCACCAACATTATGATTAATAACAATATAATTACCTCTTCCACCATTACAACGAGTATTACCTGGATAGCATCCACCATTTGCCACTACCACAACACCATTATTAGCAGCATATATAGGAGATCCATACCCCACATATATATCAATAGCAGCATGGAATGATCCCCAACGATATTCATAATAAGTAGTAATTGTATATGGTTTATCAGTAGGCCAAGCCCAATAACTCAAATCAGCAACATTAGGAGCATACTTATCACCTTTTAATATTATTCTATTAACAGGTGGCTTAATCTCCGTAGAATTAGTAATAGTACCAGATCTTAATTGTCCATTAACATACTGACTTTTTCTAGTTACACGATACAAACCATTTTCACCATTTCTAATTACTTCCTGATAACCAACATATTGATTAGAATCATATTGAATTTCTGTATCATATGTTCTCTCTTCTTCACCAACACTATGAACATCAACAACTACAGATATAATTGGATTAATAAGACCAACATTAACTTTTTGTCCTTCATATAACAAATTATTTTCACTAGTAAAATCAGGATTAGCAATTAAAAATTCTTTAACATTTAATTTATGATCATTTGCTATAGATTCTATAGTATCATTATCTTTAACAATATATGTTTCCTGTTTATCCAAATTTCCATAAAGTAAGTACCTACTAAGTTCATCAGCATCTGTAAATATTTTTTCATCAGTTGAAATAAGTGTTTCTCTATAAGTAACACTCTCAAGTATATCAATATTCTCAATCATACTACCCAAATCTTTTACTTCCTCTTGAGTACCAGATACAAATTTTTCATAAACATCTTCATCAACAAAAGCTTTAATAGTATTTTCTACTGCTTCATCAAATATATCCTTTGATAAAACAAAAATATTAATACTATTTTTATCTTCATCTTCAACATCAGTAATAGTTACTTGATAACCATGAATAGTAAATTTCTTATTACTAATAATTCTATTATAAATTTCTACATCACTACTAACAGAAGAATTATAAGTAATATTTTTTTTAATTTCAACACCTTTAGGAGCATAAACAGTATCAACACCATATTTTTTCTTTAATTCTTCCTCTTTACTATTAACAAATTCATCAAAACTATCTTTAGAAGCAATAGTACCAATAGACTTTCCATCTAAATAAACAGTATATACAGCCATAGGTTCACTTTTAATGTAAGTAGTAAAAGTAAGAACTAAAATTGCAATCGAAATAAAAATAGTAAAAACGATCAACCCCATATTTATTTTTTTAGTTTGCACTTACATCATTCTCCCTTCTTATTGACAAAAATGTTGAAGTTTTTTTCTTAAATAGCAAATCAATTGTTTTAGTAGGACCATTTCTATGTTTCAATATAATTAATTGTATTGGATTAGGGACTTCATCCCCTACTGGCACTTCAACATCAGGAGCATGAAGAGCTGCTACTATATCAGCATCCTGCTCAATAGATCCAGATTCCCTCAAATCACTAAGAACAGGCTTTTTATCTTCTCTTTTTTCAACACTTCTAGATAATTGTGACAAAGCAATAACCGGAACTTCAAGTTCTAAAGCCATTGTCTTAAGTGCCCTAGAAATTTCAGAAACCTCTTGCTGCCTAGAACCAGAATATCTTGAAGAAGAATCGATAAGTTGTAAATAGTCAATTATTACAAGTCCAAGACCTTCACCTTGCGTAGCAAGTCTTCTACATTTTGCCTTAATCTCACCAGGAGTAACTCCACCAGCATCATGAAAGAATATATTAGTATCAGCTAATATACTAATAGCCTCATTAAATCTCTTCCAATCATCATTTTCTAATCTACCTGTACTAAGTTTTTTATTATCTATTTGTCCTAAAGAACTAATCATTCTCATAATCAATTGTTCAGCAGGCATCTCTAATGAAAATATAGCAATATTTTTTTTAGTACTTTTAGCAGCAGCTAGTGCTAAATTAAGAGCAAAAGCAGTTTTACCAACGGCAGGTCTAGCAGCTAATATAATTAACTGTGTTGGATGAAGTCCTTGAGTTAATGAATCAAGTTCTCCAAAACCAGTAGTAAGTCCATTAAGTTTACCACCATTTTTAGCAATAAATTCCAAATCGCTCTGTGCCTTAGACAAAACATCTTGAACTTTTCTAAATTCACTAGTTTTTCTGAATTTAGAAATATTAAGTATTTCTTTTTCTGCTTCGTCTATTGTTTCAGAAGCATTAATTTCAGTATTAGTAGCTTTACTAATAATATTAGTAGCAACTTCTATCATTTTTCTAAGAGTATATTTCTCACTAACTAGACTAATATAATATTCAATATTAGCTCCAGTAGCCACTGAATTAACAACTTCATTTAAATATTCCACACCACCAATTTCATTAAGTTTATTAACATTAATCAAATAAGTAATTATAGAACTAATATCAACAGGAGTATTATTAATATACAAAGTTTTAATAGCATCAAATATTTTAGCATGACTATCTAAATAAAAGATAACGCTATCAACTTCTTCACACCCTTTTTGAAGAGAATCATATGACCAAAACATAGAACCAAGTAAATTCTTCTCGGCTTCAATATTCTTTGGTAATTCTTTACTCATAACCTCACCTACTTACTTTTTAATTCAACTCTTAGTTTACAAATAACATTTTTATATAATACAATATCAACATAAAAAGTTCCAATAGAAGATAAACTATCAGTAATAACAATTTGTTTTTTATCTATTTTATATCCTAAATCATTAAGTTTCTCACATATTTGCTTACTAGATATACTTCCAAATACCTTACCATCTTTTCCAGTAGAAACCATAAAAGATATCACTTCTTTTTCTAGTTTATTTTTTATTTCAGTAGCAGTTTTAACATTATTTTCTTCATTTTTCTTATTCTGCATTATTTCAGCGTCTAACCTATCACTACTAGATTTAGTATATTTAACAGCATATCCATTCTTAATTAAATAATTAGTAGCATATCCATCACTAACTTCTTTAATCTCATTTTTCTTTCCTTGCTTCTTCAAATCTTTCAAAAATATTACTTTCACAAATATCACCTTCGTACTAATATTATACAATATTTTTATATTAATGTCATTATAAAAAGAAAAAAATATAGCCTTATAGCTATACTCTTACTTACAAAATGGAATAAATCCCATGAATCTTGCTCTCTTAACTTGTTCAGCAACATGTCTTTGATGTTTAGCACAAGTACCAGTAAATCTTCTAGGTAAAATCTTACCATTATCATTAATATATTTAGATATAATATTAACATCTTTATAATCTACTGTCTTACCAGCACACATATGACATATTTTTTTTCTTTTCTTACGAAATTCTGCCATTATTTATCCTCCTTTTTAGAATGGTAAATCATTGTCACTAATTTCTATAGAATCACCAAACGCTTCAAATGGATCTTTATCAACAGATACAGTTTCCATATTATTACTAGAAGTATCTTCCATAGGTGGTTCAGGAAAATTATTAAAACTATTACTACTAGTACCAGTTCCCTTAGAATCTAAGAAACTAATATTAGAAGCAAGTATTTCAGTAACATATACTTTTTTACCATCTTTATCATCATAATTTCTTGTTTGAATTCTTCCTTCAACTGCAATTTGATTACCTTTCTTTTGATACTTAACCAAATTTTCAGCTTGTTTATCCCAAACTACACAATTAATAAAATCAGCTTCTCTTTCTCCATTAGCATTAGTAAAAGTTCTACTTACTGCTACAGAAAATTGACAAACATTTCTCCCTGTTGGAGTAGTTCTAAGTTCAGGATCTCTTGTTAATCTTCCAATTAATATTGCTTTATTCATCTTTTTTCTCCTTATTTATCTAAGTTAATAACTAGATGTCTAACAACATTTTCATCAATTCTAGCTACTCTATCAAATTCTTTAATAGCAGAATCGTCTTTAGCCTCAATGTTGTATAAAAAGTAATAACCAGACTTAAACTTCTTAATCTCATAAGCAAATTCTTTTTGTCCTAATTCTTTAGATAAAGTAATCTTAGCCTTACGATCAGTTAATACTTTTTCTAAAGATTTAACTGTACTCTTAACTACAGATTCTTCAACATCAGGTCTTACAATAAACATAATTTCATAATTTCTCATTATTACACCTCCTTTTGGACTAACGGCCTTACACAGGCAAGGAGCTCATCGCTCACCAAGTATTATAGCAGTTTTACCATAATATGTAAAGTTTTTTTATTTATTTTTATAAATTTTACCTTCATCATCAATTAAAGTATTAATAGAATAACTTCTCATATTATTAATAACTCGATCTTTATCATCACCTTCTAGAAGAAAAGTCTTATAATTATTCTGCTCACAAGGTATAAAATTATATTCCATATTACCATCATTATTAATAATAACAGACAATATTCCTGTATCTTTAGTTTCCCTATTAAATATAAAATCCCCCAAATTATAAGCAATTAATTTATCATTATATATTTCCATACCCTGAAGTACATGTGCATGACTCCCAATAACTAAATCAGCACCAGCATCAATATATTCTTTACCAGTAGTAATTTGAACATCCTCTAAATTATGAGAATCTTCTCTTCCCCAATGAATTAATAAAATAACATAATCACTTTTCTCTTTTTCCTCTTTAATTCTTTCAAGTAATAAACTATTATCATAACATCTAAATATTCCACTAGAATTTTCAGTAGCCCCCGGAGTTATAATATTTTTTTCAGCTCTACTTGAAGATAAAAAAGATATTTTATAACCATTAGCAATGTAGTAAAAAGCACTACTAGCTTCATCAATATTCTTTCCTCCACCAACATAACTAATACCATACTCATCCAAATACTTCATAGTATCTAAAAAGGCATCTTCCCCATAATCATATGCATGATTATTAGCAATAGATACAATATCAACACCCATTTCATCATAAATAGATAATCTCTCTGGTTTAGCCCTAAATGTATACAATTTATTAAGTTTACTACCCCTATTACTAACTGTAAATTCATTATTAGCAACCATTATGTCAGAAGATTTCATAATATCAACAACATCTTCATCAAGTATTCCATATACACCATTATTTCTTGAATCATAATATGGCATAATATCAAAATTATCTGCTAATGATATATCACCAACAAAGTTAATAACAGTATCACCATCATTATTTATAACCTTAACCCTACTATTATTTTCATAAACACTATTATATTCATCAAGTAATACTTTATATGATTTACCAGTAATATCATGCCATAATTTGTCATTATAACTATTATTATTTATAGAATCATTAACATCAATTAAAACTTTACTACCAAAATTATCATTAATATATTTCAAAAAATCACTATTAAAATCAGCATCATAGGAAATAATATTTTGAATAATTTTATTAATATCAATATTATCACTTTTAGAAAAAGAACAACTACAACATAATAAACAAATCATAACAAACATACATAACTTAATAACAAATCTATCTTTCATTATAAACCACATACCAATCTTTTATTTAACTATCTCATTACAACAATATAATAACATTATTTTTATTAAAAAACAACCATTGACATAACTAAACATTTAAAGTATCATATATATCCAAGAGGAGCAATATATGAAAAAACAATACGTAACAATAGGAACACCCACTATATCAAAAAACATTTTTAGAAATATATTAAGACCAGCCAATAATTTTAGTTTTAAGCCAAGTGGTGGATTATGGGCATCTGACTATAATGAATTTATACTAAGTAGCTGGTACTATCATTTAGTCAATAAAAATCCAGGTTTACAATGCATCAAAAATGCAGAAACTGGAGTAATTTTCACATTAAAAAATAGTACCAACATATTAAACCTAAATAATGGTAAACAAGTAATTGACCTAGCAGAAAAATATCCATCATATCATCATCTTTTAGGATATTATAAAGAATTAAATTCAAAAGAAAAAATATTTGATTTTGAAGAAATATCAAGAATATATGATGGAATATATGTAGACTATTATAATATAACTTTTTCAAAAGATTCTGTTGAAACTTTCAAATCATGGGAACTTAATACACTATTATTATTCAATTTAGACTGTATAGAAAGCTACAAAAAAATAGAGATAAGAGAAAATAAAGATTTTGAAGCAATGGAAATATTACCAGAAATAAAAAGTATTAGTAGCGAAAAATATATAAAAGAAAAAAGTCCTATTTACAATAATATATATGAATATATAAGAATAATATTCAATAACTTAATGCAAGAAAATATATCTTTTATAGATTATAACAATTTTTTTGAAATAATAGCATTAACAGTAAATAAATGTATAAAAATAACACTTAAAGAAAAAAACTATGAATTACAAAAATTATTTAATACTATTAAAGAAGAAGGTATAACTATAAAAATATATGATATAACTTTTAATATAACTTTAAATTATTTAACAGAATACTTATATAATAATAAAGACAAAATTAAAGATATACCCAAATCCCTAATAAAAGAAAAAAAATGGTATAATATTTAAACTTGTCCTTATAAAAATAAAATGATATAATTCTATGAGGAGGAACACTTATGCTAGATATAATTTTAGATACAATATTAGATGTATTAAAACTATTACCATTCTTATTTATAGCATTTCTATTAATTGAAGCAATAGAACATAAATTAAATGATAAAAATAAAAATATAATAACTAAATCAAAAAAATTTGGACCAATTATAGGTTCTCTTCTTGGAATAATCCCCCAATGTGGATTTTCAGTATTGGGAACAAATTTATATATAACCAGAATAATAACACTTGGTACACTATTTTCAATATATTTGTCTACAAGCGACGAAATGTTACCAATACTAATATCAAAAAGAACTGATATAAAAACAATAATAATTATACTATCATTAAAATTATTATTTGGTATGTTATATGGTTTAATAATAGATTTCATTCTAAGTAAAAGAAAGAAAAAGCAAGAAAAAACAAACTATGAAATATGCGATAAAGACCATTGTCACTGTGAAAAAGGAATATTAATATCGTCAATAAAACATACTCTAAATACAAGTTTATTTCTATTAGTAATAACATTTATAATTAATATAATATTCGAATATATAGGACAAGACTATCTATCAAAAATATTCCTAAAAGAATCACCACTAGGTTCATTCATAACAAGTCTAATTGGATTAATCCCAAACTGTGGCTCAAGTATAGTCCTAACAGAATTATATCTAAGTAATGCTATCAGTCTTTCATCACTAATCGCAGGTCTCTTAACAAATAGTGGTACAGCATTAATAGTATTATTTAAAGGAAATAAAAACATAAAAGAAAATATCTTTATCATAATACTTCTCTATGTTCTAGGAGTATTATCTGGATTAATACTAGAATTAATAAACTATATAATATAAAAAATGTAACTAACTAAGTTAGCTACATTTTTTATCAATACCTCTAACTCGATCTATAACATAACTTTTTGTATCATCATAACTCATCCCAAGTGCTATAGCAAATTCACCATATAAATATCTTTCAGCCAAATTAAAATAATTTACATCCTTTTCACTAATCTTTTTTTTATTTTTTATTCTATTATCATTTCGCAAGTAAGTAGTCTTTATAATCTTAATCAAACTAATGTAATCTCCATTATGTAATAAATTATTATATTCACTTTCCATTAATTTATCATCACCAGCAATGACATCTATATTAGGAATCGCATTAATAATACTCTCTACTTCTTCTTTTTCAATAACTTTTCTAATTAAATTACTATTAACAGGAACATCAATCTTTAAAGAACCATCATACACTGGAATCAAAGTATAGTAATCAGTATTTTTAAAATAATTTTCCCTAATACCACTTACTCTACAAACATCCTTTTTATAAACAACATAGTCATTAATATTATACATAAAAGCCTCCATATAATCATATTTTATCACATTTTAATCCTTTATGTACCATCAAAATTTAAATTTTTAAACTATAAAACTAGTATCATCAATAAACTTATAATTAGTTTTATATTTAAGTTCTCTAACCAATCTAAATAGAGCATCATCCTTCATTTTTGCCTCAATCATTATATCAATATCATTATCATATTTCTTAATTAACTCAATAAAATTAATAAAATCATCACTATTAATATAATCATTATGACTTCTAAAATCATTCTTGCTTTTAGGAGAGGAAAAATGTACTTTAGGAGTACCTTTCCAACTTTTAAAAACTCTTTCAATATCAAGATCACTCTTATTACAATTAAAATGATGATAATCTAAGACAACAGGAACATTTATCATACTAGATAATTTAAGTATATCAGATACATTAAACACTTTATCGTCATTTTCAACAACTATACATTCCTGTAAATATTTAGGTAACTTATTAAAATTATTAACAAATCTTTTAATCGAATTATCTTTACCTAAAACACTACTACCAACATGAAGTACTAACACTTTATTTTTAATATTCATCATATCAAGTAATCTATAATGATACTCTAAAATATTTATAGTATTATAGACAACAACTTTATTAGTACTATTAAGAACACAAAACTGATCTGGATGAAAATCCACTCTCATATTATTATCATTAACAATTTTACCTATTCTTTCATAATATTGTTTATACTTAGTAGTATAATTAAATTTAACATCATCTTTAGTAGCTAAAGGTATTATTTTTGAAGACATTCTATAAAAATGAATATTGTTCTTAACATTATATTTCAATATATTTTCTAATCCAATTAAATTAGATTTAATAACACTATTCAATTTATCAATATTATGCTTATTCATATATTCACTATAAGTATAAGGACTAGAACTAGTATCAGAAATAGCATTACTAATGGCAACGTATCCAAGTCTAATTATCATACAACCACCAATATTATTATCACCAATATAATAAGAAATATTAATTACAAAAAGATAATTTACATTGATTTAATCATTAACAAAACTTGGTACGACGGTTTTATCTTATAGAACAATAAATAGAACCAACTTCGAAGTATTGCACAAAATTAAGATTAATAAATATCAAATCTACTATTATTTTAATAAAATAATAGTTGACGATTTATATAATATTTATAATTAAAATAAAATTTAATATAGTTATATAATAGAGTTAACAAACAATAGTAATTTATAGAATAGTTTAAAATAAAATAAGTGTTTAATTACACTTGTTTTTATATTCACTTGTAATAATTTCACTAATTTCTTCTGGTGTTTCTTTACATCCATTGTTTAACCATTTTTTTATGATTGCATTAAGTCCAGCTCTAAAAAATTCTATATGATAATCTATAAATTTATTATCATAGTATTTTTCTGCTAGTTTAATATTATATTGAGTTGGAATATTCATAGATATAGATTCTAATTTGAAATATGTTTTAAAAAAGATTTGATTATCTTTAATATACCTAAACATGTTTAAATATCCATCATAATTTTGCTTGGCATTGTTAGATAGTTGAAATTGTGCAAATTCAACTTCCATCTGTTGTTTTACCTTTTCGGCAAGATCATATATATCAATGTAATTAGAATAAAAAGTAGAACGATTTAATTTAGATAGTTCACAAATGATAGATACTGAAATTTCATCTATGTTTTTATTTTGAATTAATTGCAAAAATGTTTTTTCAATTTTTTCAACTGAATTTTTTCTTCTTTTATTATTATGTATATTCATGATAGCCTCCTAATCATTATTCCAACAAATATTAAAAATTGTTGATTGATTTAATATTTACAAAAATATTATAATATAAATGTAAAAAAACAACAAGTGTTGCCTTTTACAAATGGAGGTGAATTTATGTCAAAGATAGTTAATGCAAACCAAAAAATTGAAAATGCAGTTGTAAGTAGCTATAAAAAAATTGAAGAATCAGTAGTTGGTGGATACAAAAAAATTGAAGATAAATTTGTTGACACCTTCTTAAAAAAAGATGGAGAAACTATTGAAGAAGCAAAAAGAAGAGTTATAGAAGAACAAAAACAATTAAATAAAAAAATAAAGCAAAAGTTGAAGGAACATTAATTAATGACAAATGTGTTAAATAATTAGGAGGAAAAATGAAAAAGGAGACTTTATTAGAAATAATTTTAGAAACAATTGGCGGATTAATATTTGCTATTGGAATGTGTATGTGTTTAATTACTGAATGGGATTTATTTAAAGCAGGTATTGTAGTAGCAATTATTGGATTTATACTTTTATTATGTATTATACCAATATATAGAAAAGAACATCCTAAGAAAGTTAATAGCAAAAAAACTGACTGGGGATTAGTATTAACTTGGATAATTGGTATAGTTGGAGCTTTAATAATGGGCTTTGGTATGTGTAAAATAATGGTTGGAAGCCCTGAAAAAATGAATATAATTATTGGAATGATTACGGGAGTCGTAGGAATTTTAATTTGTATTTTAAACTATCCAATTTATTCATATCTAAAAAGCAATAAAAATTAATGAATAAACTTTTTAAACATTTTAAACAATTAAAAAAAGAAGAACGTGTAATGTTATTCTTAGTATTTACAACAATTGGAAATATATTTATAGCAATAATAAAACTTATATTGTCATTAACATTACCATCACTCTGGTTTTTCATTAATGCAATATTTATGATAGTTTTATCATTTTCTAGATTTTTCTCAATTATTGATTATAGTAAAACAAAGTTGATACAAAATAAAGAAGAAATTAAAAAAATAGGATATAAAAATTATCTTAATAATGGAATATTATTGATAGTATTAGGAATAATATATTTTTTTGTTAATATTTATATTTATTACAAAGGAGCAAAAACAACAATGCACGAATATTTAACATATTTAGTTTCTTTAGTTTCATTTTGGTCTATTAGTTCTGCAATATATGGAATAATTAAATATAAAAGAGATCATACTCCAATATTAAAGGCAGTAAAGTTAACAAATTTTGCAAATGCTTTAACTTCAATAATGCTAACACAAATAGTATTATTAGATACTTATGCAAATAAAAAAGTTTATAATTCAAATTTAATGAATGGTTTAACAGGTATGGGCATAGGAATAATAATTATTATTTTAGGATTATATATGATAGTTGGAATAAATAAATTACGAAAGATAGATTAATTTTTATCTATCTTTTTTATGATGAATCACAATTTATAAGGAAGAGCATAATTAATGAGGTCCATTTTTTATATTTCTAAATATTCATCTTTATTTCTTAAATTATTTTAAATAATATCTTCTTTATGTAAATAATGAATAACTTTATCGTATTCATTACCATTAAAAAATTATTACATAGAAATGCTTTGCTCAATTTCTATAACTCCCTCTACTATAAATAGAAGAAAAATTGATGCTTGTAATAGGGCAAATTTAAGACCTATAACATTACATCAATTTAGACATAGTCATACTACTTTGCTTCTTAATAATGGTATTATTATTAATGAGATTTCTAAGCGATTAGGACATAGTAATCCATCAATTACATTAAATGTTTACACACACACTGATTTAAGTCAAGAAAAAAGAGTCTTGAACACTCTTAATTCTTTAAGATTTAATCTCTTTGATACACTGAAATATAAATTTAAACAATTTATATCTATTATAACACGATGACTTCGTGTAATAACAATAATTGGAGCGACTGATGGAAACCTACCAAACCATTTATGATAAAAAAACTTAATAAAATTAGTGAATTATGACTTTTGTTTTAGAAATATAGTTACAAAAAATATATTATATGCCTTGTTTTAATTTTAAGAAATAATAACAAAATTACTTTAAGATAGAAAACGTATATTTTTAATTAAATTCAAATGAATCAACATTCAGATTTAAAAGTAACTGCAAATGAAATTAATATTAAATGTGAATTAATCAACAATTAATAGTACAAAAATTCAACAATTAATGTTATAATAAAAATGAAAGGAGTAAATAAAAAGTGGAAAATCAAAAAAATAATAAAGGAGTAATAGCATTACTTATTGTAATCATTGTTATATTATCATCACTATGTGTTTTGTTTGCCACAGGAACTATTAGTTTTAAATCTAATGATATAATTAAAGATGGCAATAATCAACAAAATGAAAATGCTAATACAGATAATAATGAATCAAATTTATTGAATAGTAATATAATTGTTACTCGGAATGGTAAGGTTATATCTAATGAAATACCTAATGATTTAGTTGGAAAATATATAAATAAAAATTCTAATGAATCATATATTCAATTAACTAACGAAAATGTAGAAGTTTCTGAACCTACTGGCGGTGGGGCTACAAGAGTATTTAAAAATGAACAAGTAAAACTATACATTAACTATTTAAATACTAATGAAAATTCAGAACAATATATTACTGTAGAATTTTATATTGAAAATAATGGATATAATCAAAAATCTACTTATACATATGTTGGAGAAAAATCATCACACGATAATGAATATCATTTTAAGACTCCAAACCCAACACCTGTTGGTGGAGAAGGAAATAATGATTATCCTTATAGTAAATAATTAGTAAGATGAACAAAGCTTCATCTTTTTTTATTTATTGCTGGATATTATTCCAATTATGCGGTAATGTTTGCTTGAAATGGAGGTGAACAATATTGCAATTGTGTTAGAACAAATAAACTTTGACAAAGATATAAAGGAAGACTTAAATAAGTTTGCAAAAACTTATAGAATGGAAGTTAAGTACTATTATGGTTATATTTCTAAGTTTGAAAAATTAAATGTACACACTATTAGTCCTCATAAGATAATATTTAGTAAATATGGATATGATTTATTGGTGTTACATTATGATGAATATCATCAAAATAATAATTTATATCTTATACCAAACGAAAAAGAACCATTTACTATTGGTTCTATGAAGAAATATGTTAGACAATATTTTGGCGAGATATATAAAATGAATTGCAAACGAAATGACGATTGAGTGAAAATTAATCAACAATAATAGTACAAATAATATTAAATTAGATTTACCAAGAGGCGAGGTTTATACATAAAAAAACTAGTACAATGAAGTACTAGATCAATTGCATATGGAGCAACCAGTAGGTAAAACTCAAAGTCTTAACCTAAAGAAAAGTAATCCTA